>JADYYK010000146.1 GCA_020853705.1 Deltaproteobacteria bacterium | reverse complement strand
GTGGTCGGCTACTCGGTGGTGCGCGAGCTCACGCGCGTGGTGACGCCCGCGAACGAGCTGGCCTGGCTGGAGCGCGCCGCCGGCTGCACCGCGCGCGAGGTCGAGCGCCTGGTCGCTGGCCATGCCCTCGGTGACGACCCCGACGACCCCCCCGACCCCGCCGAGGTCCTGACCCCGGTCAGCTTCGAGCTGACACCGGCGACCCGGGCGCTGCTACGCGAGGCGCGGCAAGAGCTGCATCGGGACGCCGGCCAGCGCCTCGACGACGACGCCTTCATCGCGGAGCTGGTGCGGCGCGCGCTCGCTGGCGACCAGCGCAAGCCAGGCACGCCGAGCTACCAGATCGCCATCAACGTCTGCGACCGCTGCGAGCGGGTAACCCAGGACGGCGCCGGCCAGGTCATCGACATCGACCCCGCCGAGCTCCATGTCGCGCTGTGTGACGCATCGATCATCGACACCACCCGACCCGGTGTGCCCGCCACCCGCGAGGTCCCGGCGGCCACCCGCGCCGCGGTGGTGCGCCGCGATCACGGCCGCTGCAAGGTCCCGGGCTGCCGCAACGCCGCCTGGGTCGACCTGCACCACCAGGTCTACCGCTCGCAGTCCGGCGGCCACGACCCCGGCAACCTGCTCCTCCTGTGCACTGCGCACCACCACGCCGTGCACGACGGCCGCGTCATCGTCACCCGTCACCCACGTGGGTATGGCTTCGGCTTCCGACATGCTGACGGGCGCCCCTATGGCGCCGCGCCAGCCCAAGCGCAGCCAGCGGCCGAGGCCGCGCCGGCCTGACGGGTCGCCCGCCGAGCGTGGCCGCGCCAGGCGGAGCGGCGATCAGCGGGCCCCTTTGTCGGGCCCGCCGCCGCGCAGCCCGTCGCCCGAGGCGCCGGCTGCACCTCGGCCACGCGGCCGTTCACCGCGAGCTGGTGCCGGCTGCTCGAGGGTCCGTTGGCCGCTTCTCACGCGCGGTCAATGCCGACGGTGACCGCGCCCCGCTCGTTTGCTGGCCTCGAGACGACCTGCATGCGGCCGGCTCAGCAGTCGATGTCGCCACAAGAGCGACGGCGACCGCGGATGGCTCGTCCTCGGCCCTGGGGGGCACGCCCCGCTGCTCCTGGAGCATGGCTGGCGAGCCCGCGAGTCGCGGAGCCCCCAGCCGCGGAGCACGCCGTGGCTGCGCTCACCCGCCAGCGGGTGTCAGCGAACGGAGGAAGGTGCGGGAGCGGAGTAGGTCTTCTGGAGGCTGCGCTTCGAGGGGCCTAGCGGACGCGTTCGTCGGCGTCGGACAGGGTGAGGCCGCCGCCGGAGAAGCGGAGGTTGGTGTCGAAGTAGACGACGACCTGCTCCTGCTCGCCGACCACCAGCTGGTCGACGGTCTTGCCGCCGGCGCTGAACTTGAGGGCGGCCAGGCCGCGGCCGAAGTGCTCGCTGGAGAACTCGTGGGCGTTGAGGACGCCGAGGGCCTGGAAGTCGCCGTCGGTCTTGAGGGCGTACAGGTGCACGCGGCCGGCCTCGGTGTCGCCGCCGGGGGGCACGAAGCGGGGCTCGCCGATGGCCAGCTCGTTCTTGCCGTCGCCGTCGAGGTCGAGGATGGCGATGGCGCTGCCGAACTTGCCGACCGCGGGGCTGATGTCGATCTTCTTGGAGCCCGCGACCAGCGGGCCGGCGGCGCTGCCCGGGAAGATGTAGATGACGTTCTGCTCGGGCGCGCCGACCACCAGGTCGATCTCGGGCCCGCCGATCACGTTGCCTGCGACCACGGTGGCGCCGAACGAGGCCTCGCCGCCAGGCGCCGGGATGGTGGTGCCCACGCCGGTGCACATGCGCGTGGCCTCCTGGGTGCTGTTGCTGATGCCCTGGAACTCCAGCTGGGTGAAGTCGGCGACGGTGAAGAACTCGACCGAGCCGGGCACGCCGGCGCGCTGCTGACCCATGGCCAGCTCGGACAGATCGTTGCCGCCGATGAAGTCGGCCCCGGCCAGGCGGCCCTTCTGCAGATCGGCGCCCGGCAGCCGGCAGCGCGCCACGCTGCCGCCCAGGCCCTGCTGCGGATACAGGTACAGCTCGCGGATGCCGGCGACCACGGCGTCGGTCTCGCCGTCGGTGGGCGACGCCGGGGCGTTCTTGAAGAAGTCACCCAGGGCCAGCGAGTTCTCGCCGAAACCGGGGGTGAACTGCGCCGGTGAGCTGAGCGCGCGCCCGCGCGGGGCGCCGTTTGCGTCGAAGTCGAGGAAGTACAGGGTGCGGTTGGCCGAGGCCGCGCTGCCGACCAGGGCGCCCATGTCCCCGTTGGGCGCCGCGGCGACGTCGCCGATGGGGCCGTCGATGAGGCGCGCGGTGTCGGTCAGGTTCATGCCGCCGCCGCGCAGCTTGAGCAGATCGGCGCCGCCCGCCGGCGTGAACGTGTAGAACGCCAGGTCGCGGGCCTGGCCGCGCGCCGCCACCAGCAGGCGCGGCTCGCCGGTCGCCGGCCGCGTGGTCACCAGGACCTCGCCGTAGTCGCCGCCGCCGAACGGGCTGTCGAGCACCTTGGCCTTGGCGTCGCCCTTGAGGTCGTCGAAGCGCGAGAAGCTGCAGCTCGCCGCCAGCAGCGCGGCGCCCAGCATGGTCAGGATTTCACGGTGGGCGCGCATCAGAACGTCACCTCGCCGCCGAGCATCCAGCTCTTGCCGTCGATCACGTCGGCCTTGATGATCGGCTTCCACTGGTTGTCATTCCCTACCAGGGACTTCGACTGGTAGACGCCCTGCGAGCTGGCGCCCTTGTCGCGGAACAGGTAGTAGGTGCCGAGCAGGCCGGTCACGCCGGCCAGCGCGAACATGCCGTCGGCGATGTAGGCGTTGAGCTTGCCGTCGTCGAAGCGCGAGTCGCCCGAGTCGATGGGCGCGCCGCCGAGCGCCTTGATGTCGGCCTCCAGCGAGTCATAGGCGTCGGCCGACTTCATGCCGAAGTAGATCCCGCCGCCGATGAAGCCGGCGGAGGCGAACAGCGCCAGGTAGGCGTCGAAGCGCGACGGCTTGTTGGCCAGCGCGACCTTGAAGTTGGTCGAGGTGGCGCGGCCGATCTCGATCTTCTGCGAGTAGGCCTTCTTGCCGCCCTTGCGCACGCTGATGCGACGCTTGCCGGCGTCGACCGGGGCCTTGCACGGCACGATGCAGGTCTTCTTGCCGTCGACGTACAGCGCGGCGCCGGCCAGGCCGGGCGCGCGCACCTCGACCCAGCCATAGGCGATCGGCTCGAGCTGGATGGACTGCTCGTGGGCCTTGCCGGCCTTGATGTCGAGCTCCTTCTCGATGGGCTCGTAGCCGTCGCGCTCGACCCACAGCTTGTGCTTGCCGGGCTTGAGGAAGCCGGTGTACGGCGTGCGCCCGATGGAGCCCTTGGCCTTGTTGTCGAAGTAGACCTCGGCCTTGGGCACGTTGGAGGTGATCTCGACGTAGCCGAGGTAGTCCTCCTTGGAGAGCGCGATGTAGATCTCGAGGATCTTGTCGGCCGACGGCGAGATCTTCTTGGTCTCGGGCTTGAAGCCCTTGGCCTCGATGATCAGGGTGTGCTCGCCCTCGAGCGAGGCCGACCACGGCGCCGAGCCGAGCGACCCGGTGCGCTTGTTGTCGAGGTAGATCTTGGCGCCCGGCGGCTTGGTCTCGACGTTGACGATGCCGCGCAGGTTGACCGCCTCGAGCACCGGCGGCTTGACCACGGGCGGCGGCTGGCCGTCGGGGTTCTTGGGATCGGGCGACGGCTCCGGCGTCGGGTTCAGGATCTGCTCCAGGCCGGCGATGCGCTTCTCCAGCTTGGCGCGGTCCTGTGCGGTCGGGTTCTCCGACAGGTAGCGCCGGAACAGCTCGATGGCCTGCTGCAGGTTCTTGGCCTTCTCATAGGCCACGCCGGCGTTGAAGAGGAACGCGGCCAGCGGCTTGGAGTCGTAGGCCTCGCGGAACTTCATGGCCGCCTCGGTGTACAGCTGGCGGCCGTAGAGGTCGTTGGCCTCGTCGAAGAAGACCTTGGCCTGCTGCATGGCCGGGTCATTGGGTGAGTCGGTGGGGACCTGGGCGGTCGCCCTACGCTCGGAGGCAAGCGCGCCGAGTGCCAGCGCGATCGCCAGCAGCGCGCCCCGTGAGCTGGAGTGCATTCGCATGTTCGATTGGTAGACCTTGCCGGGGGTTGTGTCAACGAGCCGCATCACAGATAACGACCGGGCGGCGTTCAGCTTTCGGGGCGGGCGCTGCGTGGGCCGACGACCAGCTTGGCGGTCGTGGTGGCGGCGCCCTCGCCGTCGGTCTCGCGCGGCAGCAGCACGGTGAAGGTGGCGCCGTGACCGGGGTCGCTCTTGACCTCGATGGAGCCGCCGTGGTGCTGGATGATGCGCTGGCAGATGGGCAGGCCGAGGCCGGTGCCCTTGTCCTTGGTGGTGAAGAAGGGGATGAAGAGGTTCTTGCGCGCGGCGTCGGGGATGCCGGGGCCGGAGTCGTGGAAGCGCACCTCGACGAACTGGGCTGGTTCACCGCGGCGGGCGCGGCGGCGCATGCGGGTCTGCAGCAGCAGGCGGTGTGCCGGGGTGGCGCTGCCGTTGGCGGGGGCGCTGGCCATGGCCTGCAGGGCGTTGAGGCCGAGGTTCAGGAAGACCTGGCGCAGCTGCTCGCCGTCGGCGTTGACGTGGGGCAGGCCCTCTTCCAGCTGGAGATCGAGCGTGATGTTGCCCTCGGTGGCCTGGCCCTCGAGCAGCTGGGCGGTCTTGCGCACGACCTGGTTGATGTCGAGGCTGGCGGGGTCGCCGCGGTAGGGGCGGGCATAGTCGAGGAACTGGGACACCACCTTGTTGAGGCGGTTGACCTCCTCGACGATGACGTTGAGAAACTCGTTGGGGGCCTCGGTGGGGGCGTCGGGGTTGCCGGGGTTGCTGGCGCTGGGCAACAGCAGCTGGGCGGCGCCCTTGATGGCGCCCAGGGGGTTCCTGATCTCGTGCGCCAGGCCGGCGGCCATCTCACCGATGGCGGCCAGGCGGTCGCGCTCCTTCATGCGCTCGTAGAGCTCGGAGTTCTGCAGCACCAGGGCGGCCTGGGTGCACAGCAGGCGCAGGTGGTCGAGCTCCTCGGTGGCGTAGGCCTCGCGCAGGCGCTCGTCGCGCAGGGCCAGGCAGCCGACCAGCTCGCCGCCCTCGACCAGCATGGCGACGCACGCGGAGGCTGACATGGTGTCAAGCGCCTGGGCCAGCAGATCGAGCACTTCCAGCTCGGGATCGGGCGGCGCGTTGTGCGCGCTGCGCGACACCCGGGTGGCGTGATCGCGCTGCAGACCCTCCAGGGTGACGTAGCCGGTGGCACGCAGACGGTCGGCCAGCGGGCGCAGCGCGGCCAGGTCGACGCGGGGGGCGGACGGGCGCGGACCGAAGTGGCCGGCCAGCTCGAGGCGGGCGCCGTCGCGGTCGAGCAGCCACACCGAGGCGTGGGTGACGCGGCGCGACTCGCCCAGCGAGTCGAGCAGGCGCTGCACCACGCGGGGGGCGTCGATGGTCTGGGCCAGCTCGCGACGCAGGCCTTCCAGGCGCTGGCGCAGCTCGTGCTTCTCGCGGAACAGGCGGCGGTTGACGCCGTTCTCCAGGAAGGCGCGCGCGGGCTCGTAGAGGATGAGGATGACGAACGAGGCCACCAGGGTGTTGAAGAAGAACATGCCCTGCTGGTCGGCGCCGACCCAGATGACCAGGACGCCGTAGATCAGCGACAGGAAGAAGACCAGGGCGGCGAGCACCACCATCTTGCCGAACAGCTCCTGCAGATCGAGGAGCCGGAAGCGGAACAGGGTCTGCGACAGGAAGTAGAGGAAGATGATGGTGAGGACGTTGCCGGTGGTGGGCAGCGCGACGTTGACCGTGGGCAGGAACTGCGTGAAGGCCAGCGTCGTCGTCGCCAGGGTGCCGACGATGAGGTAGCCCATGCGCTGCTTCTCGACCCGCGAGATGGTGACCGAGTAGACCCGGTAGATCTCCAGGCAGGCCGAGTACAGGCCGAGGTAGATGTAGATCCCGAACGGCAGGTCCCACAGGAACACCGGCAGGTGGATGGGCTTGAAGACGACGTACCAGGTCGCGGCGATGCCCAGCGCGCTGCCGACGGTGATGGCCAGGGCGGGGCGGCGTGGCGGCGGGCCGGTGGGATCCTCGCTGAGGAAGCAGCGAAAGAAGTAGATGGTCGCGGGCGGGATGGCGATGGCGAAGTAGATGGTGACCAGGTCGAAGACCCGGTTGATGAAGGCGGCGCCCAGGAAGGACGACAGCTCCCACAGGGCGACCACGAAGGACAGGAAGGCGAAGGCGCGGAAGCTGCGCCGCCGCGAGTCGCGCAGGATGACCGAGAGGCCGATGGCCGCGATCACGATCGCTGCGAGCAGCGCGGACAGCGAGTGGATGGACATCAGGGCGGCTGGCTTTCGGTGTTGCCTCAGCCCACGCGGGTCGGCTCGCGCAGGAAGTGGATGTAGCGGTCCTCGTCGTCGTCCAGCTCGAGCGGCTGGCTGCAGGTCGCGCAGGTGACGGGCGGCAGGCGGTCGAGGTCGCGCACCTCGCCGGCGTCGAACAGGTGGTTCGATTCCTTGTCGCAGCGCTCGCAGATCATGGGGCCATAGAACGAGCGCAGGGTGCCGCCGCCCAGGAAGCCGGAGATCATGTTGAGCTGGTCGACCACGGCGGGCGAGGCCTCGATGACCTCGACGCGGGCGCGCTTGGACAGCGTGCGCAGGGCGTCGACCCAGACCCGGACACCGGCCGAGTTGAGGCGGCGGATGCCCTTCAGGTTGAGCTCGACGGTGCCGTCGAGGCCGATGATGGGGGTGAGGTCGACCTGTTCGTCGACCAGGCCGGAGATGACGACGTGGGTGCGACCGTTTCCTGGGCGGGTTTCCAGGGAGAATGCTGCCATGTGCGGAGCATGCCACGGAAATGGCGCCGGGGCGTGACGGCGGACGGCGGTGTATGGTGGCGGGGTGAGCGACGCGCGGATTCCAGCGGTGGACGAGGTGCTGCGCTGGCCGGAGGTGGCGGCGCTGCTGCAGGGCGGCGCGCCGCGGTGGGCGGTGGTGGCGGCGGTGCGGGAGGAGATCGCGCGGGTGCGGGCGCTGGTGCGGGGGGCGAAGGCGGGCGCGGCGGGCGGTGCAGGTGCGGGTGCGGCGGGGAGCACGAGCACGAGCGCGAGCACGAGCGCGAGCACGAGCACGAGCACGAGCACGAGCACGAGCACGAGCACGGAGGTCGAGGTCGGGCGCATTGCCGCGACGGCCGCGGCCCGCATGCAGCCGGGGTTGCGCAAGGTCATCAACGCGACCGGGGTCGTGCTGCACACCAACCTGGGGCGGGCGCCGCTGGCGCCGGCGGCGCTCGCGCGGATCGCGGAGATCGCGGCGGGTTATTCCAACCTGGAGTACGACCTGGCGGCGGGCCAGCGCGGCGCGCGCGAGCGCCACGTACGGGTGCTGGCCGGGCTGGCCGGCGCCGAGGCGGCGCTGGTCGTCAACAACTGCGCGGGCGCGGTGCTGCTGGCCCTGTCCGCGCTGGCCGTGGGTCGCGACGTGGTGGTCTCGCGCGGCGAGCTGATCGAGATCGGCGGCGGCTTCCGCATCCCCGAGGTGATGGCCGCCAGCGGCGCGCGGCTGGTCGAGGTCGGCACCACCAACAAGACGCGCGCGCTGGACTACGAGGTCGCGCTGCGGCCCGAGACCGCGCTGCTCATGAAGGTGCACCGGTCGAACTTCGCGCTGGTCGGCTTCACCGCCGAGGCCAGCGTCGGCGAGCTGGCGGCGCTGGCGCACGCCAAGGGGTTGCCGCTGCTGGTCGACCTCGGCTCGGGCGCCATGGCCGAGGTGCACGGCGAGCCGACCGCGGCGATGACGCTGGCCGGCGGCGCCGACCTCATCGCCATCAGCGGTGACAAGCTGCTCGGCGGCCCGCAGGCGGGCATCCTCCTCGGCCGCTCCGACCTGGTGGCGCGCTGCGCCCGCCACCCGCTGTACCGCGCCCTGCGCCCGAGCAAGCTCGAGCTGGCCGCGCTGGAGGCCACCGCCGAGCTGTGGCGCGACGGCCGCCAGGCCGAGGTACCCACGTGGGCGATGGTGACGGCGCCCGCCGAGCTGGTGCTGCTGCGCTGCCAGGCGGTGGCCGCGGCGGTGGGCAAGCCGCTGGAGTTCGTGGCGACCAGGTGCCGAGTCGGCGGCGGGACCTTGCCAGTCGCCGAGATTGCCTCCTACGCAATCGCCCTCCCCGAGGCGCTGGAGCCGCAGCTCCGCCGCGCCGACCCGCCCGTGATCGGCCGCATCGAGTCAGGCCAGCTGCTCCTCGAGCTACGCACGGTCGCCGACGCCGACGTCGCCGCGCTGGCCCGGGTGCTCACGGCGCTCGAAGACTGAGACGGCACTGCCCGCTCTCACCGGCTCGCCGTGGTCGGGTCTGAAGGAGCCGCGGTCGCGCTTCAGCTGAAACGCGCGCGGTCTGCTAGCCTGGGGGGGATGAAGTTCCTCGACGCCATCGCCGCGGAGCACCGCCTCATCGAGGCGGTGTCGGGGGCGCTGCGCACCTGGGCGGGGGCGGTGGGGGGCGCCGGGGCGGAGCCCGAGGATGGCGAGCGCTTCATGTGCTTCTTCCGTGACTTCGCGGGCGGCTTTCACCATGCCCGCGAGGAGGGCGTGCTGTTTCCGGCGCTGGTGCGCGAGGCCGAGCTGGGCGCGGACAGCGGGCCGCTGGCGGCGCTGACGGCGCAGCACCGCGCCATGGAGCGCGCGCTGGCGGCGCTGGCGGAGCTGGTGGCAGCGCGGGCGTCGGGGCCGCCGCTGCTCGCCGCGGTGCATGGCTATCTGCGGCCACTCGGGCAGCACATCGACGCCGAGGACAGCGTGCTCTTGCCCGAGAGCCGGACCCGCCTCATGCGCGCGGGGCTGCTGGAGCTGCCCGAGGTGGCGCCGGACGCGGCGGCGGCCGCGGCGCGGGCCGACGGCGAGCGCCTGGTCGCGCGCTACCCCGGGACCGACGATCCCGAGGGGCTGCGCGGCGAGGGCTGCGTGGTGTGCCCGTCCTTCGGCGACACTTGCCAGGGGGTCGAGCGCGAGTGGTGGAGTGAGCTGGAGTGGGAGGACTTCAGGGACCGCGTGGGCTGAGGCGTGAGAGGGAAGGGCGCCGACCGCGGCGGCCTCAGTTGCGCCAGGTGATGAACCAGCGCTGGCCGTGGTTGGTCAGGCTGCCGGTGATGCAGGCGTTGGATTCCAGCTGGCCGCTGGCGCGGGTGCTGAGGCAGCGCAGCGCGGACGTGATGGTCGAGCTGGAGCCGAAGGGGACCACGCCCGAGACGTAGGCGAAGCCGCTGCCCTGCGGGTTGTGCAGGAACCAGGTCCACGACTGGTTGCGCCCGCCGTGGCAGGTGTAGGTCTGGATCGGCATGCCGGCCACCGGCGAGTTGTCCCACACGTCGAGGCACTTGCCGCTCATCGCGCTCACGATGGCCGGGCCGGTCGAGCTGACGCGGTAGTCGAAGTAGTACAGCTGCGCGGCGCTGCCGGCGCAGGTACGCGCCTCGAGGAGGGCGTGCTCACCCATGTTGTTGCCCGGGATGGTCGCGCAGTTGCCGTTGCCGTTCGAGAGCTGGAAGCGGCCGCTCTGCGCGGCGATGGGGAACAGCTGGGTCGCGATGGGCGCGTAGTCGGCCGCGACCTTGCCGGGGACCAGGAAGTTGGGGCCGACCGCCAGGCCGACCACGCTGCCGGCGCCGCCCAGCTCGATGCACGCGGCGCCGTCATCGGCGTCCTGGATGGCGTGGAACGCGGTGCTGTCGAGGCTCACCGAGTCGGCGGTCGTGCTGGCGACGCGCATGTTGGCGCGCTTGAGCACGCGACCCTCATAGGCGAAGCAGGCCAGGCTGGTCAGGTTGGGCGCCTGCACGCGGGTGTCCATCGGGGTGCGGTTGCCCGCCACCGCGCTGCTCAGGCGCAGGTAGGCCAGGCGCGCGCCCGGGTGGTGCATGATCTGGGCGACCGGGAACACGGTGCCCGTGGGGTGGTTGTAGTCGAGGCCGACCTCGACCGTGACCCGCGAGGCCGAGGGCCGCGGGTTCAGGATGTCCTTGCTGGTCACCACCAGGTTGGGCGCCACCAGCATGCCGGTGTGCGAGGTCGCGTCGCCCTGCACCGTGATGAGGACGATCCCCGCCAGGCCGACGTTGGGCGTGTAGCCGATGATGCCCTGCTGGCCGCTGCCGACGGCCTGGTCGGCGGCGTACTCCTCATAGCCCTCCTCCCCGGGCAGCGGTTCGCTGGCGCAGGCGGTGAACAGGGTGGCGGCGACGAGCGTGGTGACGGCGGCGAACCAGCGGCGCATGACTTCCTCCAGGTTGGTGAGCGCCTGGAAAAGCACGCGCTGTGCCGACAGGGCCGCGGGGAGATTCGTGGGCTTATGGCTGGCGCAGCGCCGCCTGTCTCATGGGACGAACGGAGCGCCAGCGCCATACCCGACGACGGAATGGCCGAGCGCACCCCGGCGTTCGGGCCCTGTTGCCGCACCTGCGCAAACCCGCTATACCGGCCGGCGTGACTGAGCCGCGCGAGCGACTGGGCAGCGAGCCGCCGCATGACGCGGTCGACGACGCTGCGCACGTCGTCGAGGGCGAGGCCTCGATGGAGCTGCCGCTGCCGGTGCGCGCGGTGGCGGCGGCGCGCACGGGCGCGCGGCGCATCATCGCGGTGGGTGGCGGCAAGGGCGGCGCGGGCAAGAGCCTGCTGGCGGCCAACATCGGGATCTACCTGGCGCAGCTCGGCAAGCGCGTGGTGCTGCTGGACGCCGATCTCGGCGGCGCCAACCTGCACACCTTCGTCGGCGTCGAGCGCCCGGCGGTGTCGCTGGCGGATCTGTTCGAGAAGCGGGTGGCCAAGGTCGAGGACGTGGTGGTCGGGACCTCGGTGCCCAACCTCGGGCTGGTGTCGGGCGAGGGTGATCCGTCGTGGATCGCCAACCCGCGGCCGGCGCAGAAGTTCCGGCTGCTGACCCAGGTGCAGCGGCTGAACGTCGACTACCTGGTGGTCGACCTCGGGCCGGGGTCGGGCATCAACGCGCTCGACTTCTTCCTGGTCGCCAACGTCGGGCTGCTGGTGTTCGTGCCCGAGCCGACCTCGGTCGAGAACACGGTGCGCTTCATCAAGAGCGCCTTCCTGCGCCGGCTGCGGCGCGCTGGCCTCGAGCGCGCGGTGACGCTGGTGACGGGCACCAAGTACGAGGGCGGCATCCCGTCGCCGCTGGACCTGTACCTGGCGGCGCGCGAGAAGGATCCCGAGCTGGCCGCGCTGCTGGCGCGCGAGATCCACGAGTTTCAGCCGAAATTCGTGGTCAACCAGACGCGCACGCGGGCCGACCTCGAGCTCGGGCCGGCGCTGTCGTCCACGATTCGCCGGCGCCTGGGGCTGGACGTCGAGTATTTCGGGCACGTCGAGGCCGACGACGCGGTGTGGCTGGCGGTGCGCCGGCGGCGGCCGCTGCTGATCGAGCACCCCGACGCGCCGGCGTCTCAGTGTGTCGACAAGATCGTTCGCCGCCTGCTGTCCGAGGAGTCGATGCCGGAGCGCGCAGGCGCGGCGGCGTCGCCGCTGCCGCGGCCGTCGGAGGAGCACAACCACTACGAGTTGCTGGAGATCGATCCCAGCGCGAGCGAGGAGGAGATCCGGCGCGCCTACCGGCGTCTGCGCGAGGTCTACGCGCACGAGTCGATGGTGGTGTGCGGGTTCTTCGCGCGCGAGCGGCTGGACGCGTTCATGCAGCGCGCCGAGGAGGCCTACGACACGCTGATGGACGCCACCCAGCGCAAGATCTACGACGTCGCCACCTTCCCCGACGGGCTGCCCAAGCGGCGCACGCCGACGCTGACGCCGTCGCTGCCGGCGCCGACCCGCGAGTCGTCGATCGGGCCCGCGCCGGCCCCGACGGCGCGTGTCAGCACGGTGCCCGGGATCGCGGCGGCGGCGCTGCGCGACGAGCGCCCGGTGGCGTCGGCGGCGCCGGGCACTGCGGCGGCGGCGCGGCCGGCGCTGCCGGAGCCGCCGGTGGGGCCGGAGACCGAGTTCACCGGCGCGCTGCTGCGCGCCATCCGCGAGGCGCGCGGCATCGATCTGCTCGACATCTCGCAGCGCACCAAGGTGGGCATCAGCCACCTGCGCGCGATCGAGGACGAGCGCTTCGAGGCCATGCTGTCGCCGGTGTACCTGCGCGGCTTCCTGGTCGAGTACGCGCGCTATCTGAAGCTGGACGCGCAGCGTGTCGCGCACACGTTCCTGGCGCGCTACAACGCCGCGCGCATCGGGGTCGAGGAGTGAGGGCGGCGTAGTGGCGCAGGGTGACGGCGGCGCGGCCGGAAAGCCGCGGAAGACGTTGCTCGAGAGGTTGGACCCGGCGCTGGAGGTGGCGGCGGCGCGCGAGCTGGGCCTGGCGCTGTGCGAGGCGGTGCTGGCGCGGGGCGGCAAGGTGCATGGCGGGCTGTGGCCCGGGGGCGTGACACTGGAGAAGGGCGGGCTGGTCCTCGGCGAGCCGGGGGACGGCGCGGGCGGAGGCGGCGCGGAGGGGTATCTGGCGCCGGAGCGTGGCGGCGGGCGGCGGCTGGATGGGCGGGCGGATGTGTATTCGATCGGCGCCATCCTGTATCGCGCGCTGCTGGGCGCGCCGCCGTACCAGCGTCCGCCGGAGGAGCTGCCGGCGGAGCTGCGCGCCATCGTGATGCGCTGCCTGCATCGCGAGCCGGAGCGGCGCTATCAGGATGTGCGCGGGCTGCAGGCGGCGCTGGGCGGCGGCAAGGCGGCGGGAGCCGGGGCGGTCGCGGACGCCGGGGCGGGTGAGCCCACGGCCGGGGCGGGCGGGCGGCGGCGCTGGGTGGTGATGGTGGTGGTGAGCTTGCTGGTGCTGGGGGCGGCGGGGGCGGGGGGCTGGTGGATGTGGAGGGGGAGGAGGGGAGAACAGGCGACAGGCGACAGGCGACAGGCGACAGGCAACGGGGAATGGGGGGTGGGCGACGGGGGGAGTGACGCCAGCGCCAGCACGGACGCGGGTGCGGGCGCGGGCGCGGGGGAGGGCACGGACGCGGGCACGGACGCGAGCATGGGCGATGTGCCGGAGGCGGCGCTGCCGCAGGCAGGGCCCGGTGTGGTGATCGCGGCGGTCGAGGTCAGCGGAGATCTCGCGGGGCCGGCCAGTGGGCTGCGTGCGGCGCTGGCGGAGCGGCTGCGCGAGCATGGCATCGATGTGCTCGAGGGCGCGGGGCTGCAGCCGCTGCTGGCGCCGACGCCGGAGGTGCTCGAGGTGACGCTGCAGGTGGGGGCGGCGCCGGCGGGGCTCGCGGCGGGGCTGGAGGTGCGGGTGCGCGTCGCGGGTGCGGCGCAGGGCGACGCCGTGGTCGTCATGCCGGCCGACTGCGAGCCAGGGGTCGCGGCGCTGGCGACGCTGATCGCCTTGGCGACCCGGCTCGGGGCGGACCTCCCGCCGGCGCCGCGGGCGAACATCTCGCTGGCGGCATGGCAGGCGCTGGTCGACGCCCGCGTGCTGACCGAGACCTGGGATGATCCCGCGGCGGAGGCCGCGCTGGGCGTGCTGTCGCGGCGGGCCGACGCGCCGCCCCTGGCGCTGGCAGAGCTGGCGCTGGTGCGCCGTCGCCTGGGCCTGACCGGTCTGGCGGAGGACGCGCTGCGCCAGCTCGACAAGCGCGGCAAGCCCGGCCGCTGGTTGACGGCGCGGCTGGGGCCGGCGCGGGCCGGCTTCGATGACGCCGCGGCCGATGTGGCGGCGGCGGCGTGGCCGCTGGATCTCGAGCTGTCGCGCGCCCGGGTGCGGGCGCTGGCCGCGGCCGGGCGCCTCGAGGACATGGCGGCCGAGATCGCGCGGGCGCGCGGCCTCGACGACGCGCGGCGCTGGCCCGAGCTGGAGAGCATCGAGCTGGCCATGGGGCGCGGCGGGCCCGGGCAGGCCGCGGCCATCCAGGCCATCGCCGACAGCCCCGGCCAGGCGCGTGCCAGCATGCTGCTCGAGGTCGCCGAGCTGGCGCTCGAGCTGGGTGAGCCGGCGCCGGTGCGCGCGCTGCTCGACGCCGCGCGGGTCGCGCCGGGCGCCAACGCGGGCACCACCGCGCGCGCCGATGCGCTGGCGGTGTGGCTGCAGCACCTCGGCCGCCGCGCCTGCGAGCGCCCGGTCGCCGAGCTGGTGCGCATCGACCTGCGCAAGGACCTGCCGCTGGCCCATGCCCGCCGGCTGGCCGAGCTGACGGTGGCGCTGACGCTGGCGTGCGGGGATCGCTTCGAGGTCAAGGCCGCGCTGGCGCGCCACCGCGCGCAGGCCTCGCGTGATCGGCTGCTCAGCGAGCTGGAGGCCGCGCTGGCGCTCGATCAGGGCGACTTCAAGCGCGCGCGTCAGCTGCTCGGCAAGCCGTCCGACGCCGCCGCCACCGGGTCACCGCGGCGTGATCGTGCGCGCCGGCAGGGGCTGCTGCTCGGTGTGGCCGCTGCCAGCGGCGACGTCGCCGCCGCGCTGCGCACGCTGGGGCCGCCGCGCGCCGGAGATCGCCTGGGCTTTCCCCACGCGCCGCTGCTGCTCGCGGTCGGCGACGCCCAGCTACAGGGCGGCGCGGTCGAGGACGCCGTGATGGCCTACCAGGAGGTCCGCGCCGCGGCTCCCGCCGGCAGCACGGCGGCGCTGGCGGCGCGCATCGGCCTGGCGCGTGCCCACGCCCGCACCGATCGCCCTGCCGCCGAGCGGGAGCTGCGCGCCCTGGTGCGCGAGCTGGAGAGCGCCGAGGACGACTACCCGCCGGCGCGCTTGGCGCGCCGGACCTTGCGTGAGCTGATCAATCAGCGGTAAATTCCTCCATTCTTCGGGGGGAGAGCCCATGAGAAGTCGTGTCTTCGTGCTGGTCGTGGTGTCGGCGGCGGTCCTGGCCGCGGGGTGCAAGAAGAAGAAGAAGGCCGGCGGCGAGCCGTCCGCGAGTCCCACGGCGAGCGCGACGCCCGAGCCGACGCCGAGCGCGCCGGCGCCGGATCCTGCGCTGGTCGAGCGAGGCAAGTACCTGGCCACCGTGGTCGCGGGCTGCGTCGGCTGTCACACGCCGATGGGGCCGCAGGGGCCCGACATGGCCAAGATGTTTGCCGGCGGCATGGAGTTCCCCGAGAAGTGGGGCACCTGGCGCTCGCCCAACATCACGCAGGACAAGAAGACCGGCATCGGTGACTGGAGCGACGAGGCCATCGCCACCGTGATCCGCGAGGGCAAGCGCCCCGACGGCAGCATGGTCATCCCGATGATGCCGTACATGCGCTACAACGCGATGTCCGACGACGACGTCAAGGCGGTGGTCGCCTTCCTGCGCACGCTGCCCGCGATCGAGAACAGCGTCGCCGGCAACAAGGACCTCGAGATGCCGCCGATGCCGCCGATGCCCAAGCCGGCCGGCACCGCGCCCGCCGCCGATCCGGTCGAGCAGGGCAAGTACATCGCCAACCTGATGCTGTGCGCCGACTGCCACACGCCGATGACGCCCGAGATGATGCCCGACATGAAGAACGAGTGGGCCGGCGGCATGGAGTGGGACATGTGGCCGCCCGGCATGGGTACCGGCAAGACGGTGTCGGCCAACATCACGTCGGACAAGAAGACCGGCATCGGCGAGTGGTCGGAGGCCGACATCGTCACGGTCCTGACCACGGGCAAGAAGAAGGACGGCACCATGGTCGGCCCGCCGATGGTGATCTTCGTGCCGCTGTGGTCGCAGCTCGAGCCGGACGACGTCGCCAACGTGGCCAAGTTCATCAAGAGCATCCCGCCCATCGAGCGCAAGAACCCCAAGAGCACCTTCAAGCCGGGCGGTCCGCCGCCTCCGGGAACGCCGCCCACTGGCGACCCTCCCGTGGGCCCGCCCAAGGGTTGAGGTCGGCGCGGGCAGCTGCGCTGACGCTGGCGCTCGCGGCCGTGGCCGTGGCCGTGGCCGTGGCCGCCGGCTGTCAGCGTCGTCCGGGGCGCGGCAATGCCCGCGCCGAGGGCGCCCCGCCGCCGGCCGAGGTCGCCACGCTGCGCGCGCGCGGGGAGGCGCTGTTCTTCGGCCGCGCCGGCTGCGTCGCGTGTCACAAGCTGGGCGACCGCGGCGACAAGGTGCGCGGCCCCAACCTGGGCGCCGACAAGCCGGGCGATCCCGTGGTCGCCCAGCGCGCCGCCACCCGCCGCCCGGGCCTCAGCCCCATCGAGTACATCGTCGAGTCGCTGGTCGACCCCGACGCCGTCATCGTGCCGGGCTACGCCCGGGGCGTGATGGTGCGCGCCGACGAGCCGCCGGTGTCGCTGACCGACGACGACCTGGTGGCGCTGGCGGTGCTGCTGTGCGACGGCGGGCCCAGCCCGGGCCATGACCTCGACGCCGAGGCCCTGCTGGCGGCGCGGGCCCGGGTGCCGCTGGCGCGCAAGGCGCGGGCGGCTCGCGCGGCGGCGTCACGCGCCGACGCGGTGCTGGCCCGGGTGCCCTGGGACAGCGCCGACCTCGTGCGTGGGCAGGCCGTCCTGGCCCGCATGGCCTGCGCCGGCTGTCACGGCGACCCGACCCGGGCCAAGCTGGGGGCGCCGCCCCTGGAAGACATCGCGCGCCGGCTGTCCCGGCAGCAGATCGCGCGCTGGGTCATCGCGCCGCCGACCGACAAGATGCCGAGCTACGCCGCCTCGATCTCGGTCCAGGAGCTGGCCGACCTGACCGCGGTCCTGGCGCCTCAGCCCGCCACCCCGAGCACGAACCTCACACCATGATTTGACGTGGGCGCGCCGCCGCCCTACGATCCCGCCATGGCTGGCACTCTGATCGACCGTCCCGAGCGCGCGCGGCAGCTGGCGCGCGCCATCGCCTCCGACCTCACGCTGTATCACGAGGCCAAGATCGTCCAGGGCATCGAGAACGACACCCTGTTCGACGTCATGAAGGAGGAGATGGACGAAGGCCGCGCGCTGTTCAAGAGCCGCGTCACGCCCGAGATCTTCGCCATGAACATCTATGATCGTGCGCTGGTCGACGTGCTGGTGAAGTCGAAGGGCCACATCAAGTCGAAGATCTGGTAGCTGTCACGGCCTCCAGCTCGACGTTCACCGTGGGTCCCGAGGATGCCGGCGCGCGGCTCGACCAGTTTCTGGCCGCGCACGAGCCCGCGCTCACGCGCTCGCGCATCAAGAAGCTGATCGACGATGGCCATGTCCAGGTCGGCGGCGCCAGCGTCAAGGCGGGCCACAAGCTGAGGCGCGGCGAGGTGGTCGCGCTGGTGACGCCCGACGCGGCGCCGCTGGAGGCGCTGCCCGAGGACATCCCGCTCACGGTGCTGTACGAGGACGCCCACCTGGTGGTGGTCGACAAGCCGCCCGGGCTGGTGGTGCACCCGGCGCCGGGGCATGCCGGCGGCACGCTGGTCAACGCGCTGCTATTCAGGACCGCGGATCTGGCGGGCGTGGGCGGGGTGCTGCGGCCCGGGATCGTGCATCGCCTCGACAAGGACACCTCGGGCGTCATGGTGGTGACCAAGACCGACGAGGCGCACCTGGCGCTGTCGGCGCTGTTCAAGGCGCACACCCTGGACCGGCGCTACCGGACCATCGTGCTGGGCGGCCCCAGCACGGCCAGCGGGACCATCGACACCCTGTATGGGCGGCACCCGGTCGATCGCAAGCGCTTCTCGTCGAAGGTGGCGCGCGGCAAGCGCGCGGTCACGCACTGGCGCGTGCTGGAGCGGCTGCAGGGCGCCACGCTGCTGGAGTGCAAGCTGGAGACCGGGCGCACGCACCAGATCAGGGTGCACCTGAGCGACGCTGGCTGGCCGGTGCTGGGGGATCAGGTCTATGGACGGGTGCCCGGGAAGGAGCAGGTGGTGCTGCGCGAGGTGTCGAGCGAGCTGGGACGGCAGGCGCTGCACGCGGCCACGCTGGAGCTGCGCCATCCGGTGACCGGGGTGGCGATGGCGTGGCGGAGCGAGCCGCCGACCGACTTCATGCGCGCGCTGGCGCGGCTGCGGCTGGGCAAATGAGCGCACCGGGTGAGCCAGGCGGAGCCGGGGCGGGGCCGGGGGCCGCAGCCGAGGCGGGGGCGGGGGCGGGGGCCGCGGTCGCGGCGGACGCGGGGGCTGTGGTGCTGCGCGCCAGCGTGCTGGGCGCGCTGCGGCATGGCTTCTCGACCCGGCTGGGCGGCGTGTCGGTGGGGCGCTATGCGTCGCTCAACCTGTCGGCGGGGTGGGGCGACGAGGCCGACGCGGTGGCGGAGAACCGGCGCCGGCTGGCGGCGGCGATCGGCTATGCGCCCGAGCGGCTGTGCACCGTCAAGCAGGTGCATGGCACCGACGTGGTCGACGCCGAGGCGCCGCCCGAGCTGCCGACCGACGACGATGGTCGCCCGCAGGCCGACGCCGTGCTGACGGTGGCGCGTGGGCGCGCGCTCGGGGTCTACACCGCCGACTGTGTGCCGGTGCTGCTGGCGCACCCGCGCAGCGGCGCGGTGTGCGCGGTGCACGCGGGCTGGCGCGGGGCGGCGGCGGGGATCGTGACCCGGGCGGCGCTGACGCTGGCGGCGCGCGCGGGCGCCGCGCCGGGCGAGCTGGTGGCGGCGCTGGGCCCGTCGATCGGGCCGTGCTGCTTCGAGGTCGGGCGCGAGGTGGTGGCGGCCTTCGCGCAGCGCCACGGCGAGGTGCTGGAGCGGCCGGGCAAGCCCGGGAGCGCCGGCAACCCGCGGCTCGATCTGTGGCGCGCGGTGGCGCTGGACCTGGAGCGCGCCGGGCTGGCGGCGCGGTCGATCGGCGCCGCCGGTGATGCGGCGGTGCCGCCCTGCACCATGTGCGAGCCGGCGCGCTTCTTCTCGTATCGCCGCGACGGCCGCGCCATCGGGCAGCAGCTGTCGGTCATCGTCAGCCCCGACTGACGCGCCGCGGAGCGCGTCCCGCGGGAGCTACCGGCGCAGCTCCTTGCCCTCGAGGTGCAGCACCCCGGCGGCGTCGAGCACCACCCACTCGTCATAGTCGCCCCACAGGCTGCCGTCGGCCATGCGCTGGGTCAGCCGGACGTGGAAGCGGTTGCCGATGCGCTCGGGCACCTCGAGCTTGCCGTTGACCGTGATCTGCGGATAGCCGGTCATGGTGTAGGTGCCGTCGGCGCGCAGCTCGTAGTCGGCCGACCAGCCCAGACCGGGCTCGCCGTTGGGGCCGTCGGGGCCCTGGCCGCCGCCGTGCCACTTGCCGAGCAGCTCATTGGGGATCGCGGTCAACTGGGTCGGCTCCGGGTCGTCGAGGTGCAGCTTGATGGTATAGGCGTCGGCGTCCTGCTGCTTCTGCTTCTCGGCCGGCGCGGCCGGGGCCGGCGTGGTCGCCGCCGGCGGGGGCTTGCAGCAGCCGCACAGCAGCGTCAGACCCAGCAGCGTTGCGAACCTCATGGCTGCCAGCATAGCGCAGGCTCAGCGCTCCAGCGCCTCCCAGGTGGCGTCCTCGATGACGCGGCGATCGCCGAGCGACCCGGCGCGGTGCAGGCCGTCGATCTCGAGCGGCTCATCGGCGCCGGCGATGGTGCGCAGGTGGCCGGTCACACGCACCCGCCGACCGCGCAGCTCGCGCGGCCAGCCGTCCAGGCCGGCCACGAAGACCGCGCCGGCGTCGCGCACCACCACGGCGCCCTGCTTGGCGTCCTCTGCGACCCCCTCGATGACATCGCGCTTGCCTTCCATGGCTGCCTCCTGGGCCTCGCTATTGACAGGCTGACAAGTTCAGGTGAGGTGATGCGCCCTCGCTGATGGTGGCGTAGCCGCCGCTGCCGGTCCAGCCCACGGCCTCGCCTTGGGCCTCGGTGGCGACGGGCAGGGTGCCGCGCGGGGCCGCCAGCAGCGCCGGCCAGCCCGGCGTGGCGGCGCGCCACTCGTGCAGGCCGCCGTAGGTGCGCAGCAGCAGGCGCGCGCCGCACGGCGCCAGGTCGGCCCCGGTCGCGACCTGCCCGGCCGGCAGCGCCAGCTCGCCGACGCGCAGCGCGGTCACGCGCGTCAGGGGGGGCAGGGGAGCGCTGGCGGGGACGTGGAAGACCTCGCTGCGCCCGGCGACCTTGGTCAGCACATAGATCTCCCCGGCGGGGTCGACCACCAGCGACTCGGCGTCGGGGTGGGCGCCGCCCGGGTAGTCGTAGCGCAGGGTGATCGGCGTCAGGGTGGTGGGCCCGATGACGACGTCGGGCTCGGTGAAGCGGTGGATCTGGTGCTCGCTGGCGTTGCCGGCGTTGTCGCCGATGTTGCCGACGAAGACACAGCTGCCGGGCGCGCCGCCACCGCAGGGCCCGACCGCGAGGTCCTCCAGGTTGTTGGCCTGCGCCCCGGTCAGCGTGATGGTCCCGACCACGGCCGCGCGCTCGTCGATGACGTACAGGTTGGTGTCGCCGCTGATGGGGTCGTCGTTGTGCACGTACAGGAGGCCGCGATGCTTGCGGCTGGCCGCGATGCCCGACAGCTCGGCGCCCGCGCCCATGACGCGCCCCACCGAGGCCGGCGCCGTGAAGGTGGCGCATCCGCACCCCACCAGCGCGGCATCCGCGCCGAGCGCTCCGTCGCCCCCGCCGCCGTCCCCCGCGCTGGCGCCGCCATCACCGCCCGCGGCGGCGTCGACCACGGTGGCCGCGGCGTCGACCACTGGCCCGCCCTCGTCACCACCACAGCCGGCCGGCCCCAGCAGCGCCAGCGCCAGCCCCAGCAGCCACGGCCCCGGTCGCGCGCCCCCCCGCATGGCCGACGACCTACCGGGCCGCCAGTCCGTAGCGGGTCATCAGGTCGCCGGTCACATAGTCGACCATCGAGCGCCCCTTGAGGTAGTCGATGCGCGCGCGCACCTCGCGGATCTGCGCGCCGCGCAGCGCGTCCTGCCGCGCCAGCACGTCGAACAGGGTCGAGCGCCCGACGTCATAGCGCGCCTTCTCGGCGTTCAGGTTCTCGACCCCCAGCGCCACGCCGCGCGCGGTCACGTCGAGGCGCTGCCGCGACGCCCGCAGCGAGTTGGCCAGCCGCACCACCTGCGACACCAGCAACCGCTCGGCGTCCGCGATCTGGAGCTTGCGCAGGCGCGCGCTGGCCCGCGTCGCGGCCACGCTGCCCTCGGCGGCGGTGGCGCCCAGCAGCATGGTGAACGAGGCCCCCGCGGTGATGGTGAAGGTCTTGAACTTGACCAGGCGATCGAAGGCGTCGCCCATGGAGTCGCCGCGCCCCAGCGGGCCGGCCGCGACGTTGAAGTCCAGCGTGGGCCTGAGGGCGTCCTGCGCGACCTCGAGATCGATGTCGTCCAGCTTCTCCGAGCTGCGCAGGATGGCCAGCGCCGGGTTGCCCACCAGCGCGCGCCTGAGGGTGTCCTCGACGTCGATGGGGTCGCCGCTGGCGGCCGGCAGGTCGACCGCGGCCAGGTAGATCTCGGTCGGCGAGATCTCCAGCCCCAGCGCCTCGCGCCCGGTCAGCGACAGGTCGGCCAGCGCGATCTCGCCCAGGACCACGGCCTCCTCGCGCTCGGCGATGGCCTGCTCGACGGCCAGCGCGTCGACCCGCGGCAGCCGGCCGACGTCGACCTGGGCCTGCACCACCTCGAGCTGCTTGCGCGCCAGCTCCAGCGCGCCCTGGCGGATCTCCAGGTCGCGATAGGCGAAGGCCAGCTCCCAGTAGCCGTCGATGACCTTCTGCAGCTCGATCATCGCCTGCGCGTCGCGACGCACCTCGGCGCTGCTCAGCGCGACGCGGGCCCGGCGCTCGGCCGCGCGCGCCACCGCGCTGCCACGGCCGCGCAGCAGCGGATGCGCGAACGACAGCGTCAGCGCCGGCTCCCAGGAGTCGGAGGTCGACTCGCTGGTGCCCGACAGCGCGCCGGTGTCGATGAAGAACTGCTGGCGCGAGAAGGGCAGGTCGAACTTGATGCCCAGCGAGCCGCCCGAGCGCAGGGGCTTGACCAGGCCGACGTCGGTGTCGACCTGATCGTTGCCGGTGTTCTGGAACGGCGACCCCGCCACCGGGTCGGAGCGGCGCCGGGTGTAGCGCGCGTTGGCGGTCAGGATCATGTCGTCGGCGCCGCCGGTCGCCATGGCCTGCGCGTGCGCGATGTCGACCTCGACCACGCTCTGGGCCAGCGTCGCGTTGGTCTCGAGGGCGGTGCGCAGCGCCTCGACCAGGGTCAGCGCGCGCGCCTTCACGCCCAGCTTGGCGGCGATCTCGGTGGTCGGCGTGGTGCTCGCCACCGGCGCGGCCTCGGCCGGGCCGCTGCCCGGGTTGGCCACCGGCGCCGGCGTCGGCGCGGGTGTCGGCGCTGGCCGGGCCACCGGCACGTCATCGGCCGCCGCGCGCGTGGCCATGCACAAGGTCCCCAGCCACATCAGCGCCAGCCCGGCGGCGCTCGTCTTGTTCCACCTCAGCATGGCCAATGAGATGCAAGCCCGGCGCCCCGGCGTCAAGGGTTCCCTCGCCCTGGCCATCGTGTTACGGTGCCCCGGCTCGATCGCGCAGTTCGACGGGAGGAGGAGCCTTGGCCGGGATCACGCTCAGGACGTACACCTTCATCGACGACTTGCAGCCGCAGCTTGCCACCTTCATGGGCAAGACCGCGCGCGGCTTTCTGCCGGTGCCACACCAGGCCTCGCTGTTCGTCGAGATCGCCCCGGGGATCGCGATCAACCGGGTCACCGACATCGCCCTCAAGGCGACGCGCGTGCAGCCGGCCATCCAGATCGTCGAGCGCGCCTATGGCCTGCTCGAGGTGCACCACGACTCGCAGGGCGAGGTCCGCTCGGCCGGCGAGGCCATCCTGTCGCACCTCGAGACCAAGGAAGACCAGCGCATCAAGCCCAAGCTGGCGACCAACCAGATCATCCGCGGCGTCGAGGCCTACCAGACCCAGATCATCAATCGCAACTCGCAGGGCATGATGATCCTGCCTGGCGAGTCGCTGTTCATCCTGGAGACCGACCCGGCCGGCTACGTCGCCTTCGCGGCCAACGAGGCCGAGAAGGCCGCCCGGGTCAGCCTGGTCCAGGTGGTGCCCTACGGCGCCTTCGGACGTCTCTACATGTCGGGCCCCGAGGCCGAGATCGACGAGGCGGCCAAGGCGGCCATCAAGGCGCTGGAGTCGCTCGGTGGCCTCTCGGGCGAGAAGTTCAAGGACAAGTAAGCCAGGTATTTGGCAGCAGTCGAAAGGGAGAGATCGATGGCGGATGCGCTGGGAATGATCGAGACCAAGGGCTTCGTGGGCATGGTCGAGGCCTCGGACGCGATGGTCAAGGCGGCCAAGGTCGAGCTGGTCGGGTACGAGAAGATCGGCGGCGGCTACGTGACCGCGATCGTGCGCGGCGACGTCGCCGCGGTGAAGGCCGCGACCGAGGCCGGTCAGCGCGCCGCGGAGCGCGTCGGCGAGCTGGTCTCGGTGCACGTCATCCCGCGTCCGCACGGCAACATCGACGAGGTGTTGCCGCTGGGTCGTCAGGGCAAGCCCGAAGCGAAGAAGTAATGACCCTCGGCAAGGTCGTCGGCACCGTGGTGGCGTCGCAGAAGGAGGCGACCCTGGAGGGGTTGCGCCTGCTGCTCGTGCGCGCGTGCGACTTCGACGGCAAGCCGAGCGGGTCGGCGGTGGTGGCGGCCGACGCGGTCGGGGCGGGCATCGGCGAGGTCGTGCTGTACGCGGCCGGGTCGTCGGCGCGCCAGACCACGGTGACCAAGGATCGGCCCATCGATCACACCATCATGGCCATCGTCGATCTGATCGAGGTCGAAGGCCAGAGCCGCTACACCAAGGAGTAGTCGGTGAACCTGGACGAGAAGCGGATCCAGGAGATCGTCGAGCGCGTGATGGCGCGGCTGGGACCAGGTGGCGGTTCGCCTGGGGCCAGCGCGCCGGCACGGGCCCCGGCGGCCTCCGGCGCCAGCGAGTCGAAGCGCGAGGTCAACATCCCGCGCGGCAAGCTGGGCAGCCACCCCGATCCCGACAGCGCGGTCAAGGCGGCGCGCGCCGGCCACGAGTGGAACGAGCGCGCCTCGCTCGACAAGCGCGCCAAGATCATCCAGGCCATGCGCGACGTCACGCGCAAGCACGTGCGCCAGCTGGCCGAGTACGCGGTCGCCGAGACCGGGTATGGCCGTGTCGACGACAAGGTCAGCAAGAACCTGCTGGTGGTCGAGAAGACGCCGGGCACCGAGATCCTGACCCCGATCGCGTACACCGGCGACGGCGGCATGACCCTGGTCGAGCGCGCGTCGTACGGCGTCATCGGGTCGATCACGCCGACCACCAACCCGACCGAGACCATCCTCAACAACGCCATCGGCATGATCGCCGGCGGCAACGGCGTCGTCTTCAACGTGCACCCCTACGCCAAGCAGACCTCGGCGTGGCACGTGCACATCCTCAACGAGGCCATCCAGGACGCCGGCGGGCCGACCACCCTGCTCAACCTGATCGCCGAGCCGTCCATCGAGACCGCGCAGGCCATGATGAAGCACCCCGGGGTCCGCCTGCTGGTGGTCACCGGCGGCGGCGCCGTGGTGACCGAGGCCATGAACTCGGGCAAGAAGGCCATCGCGGCCGGCCCGGGCAACCCGCCCGCGGTGGTCGACGAGACCGCGCGCCTCGACCAGGCCGCGCGAGGCATCGTGCAGGGCGGGTCGATCGACAACAACATCATCTGCACCGCCGAGAAGGAGACCATCGCGGTGGCCTCGATCGCCGACCGGCTGATCGAGGAGCTCAAGCGCGCCGGCTGCTACCTCTTGAACGCGCGCCAGGTCACCCAGCTCGAGGGCGTCATCCTCAGCGACGGCGGCAAGCACATCAACCGCAAGTGGGTGGGCAAGAACGCCAGCGTGATCCTGCGCGAGATCGGCGTGCACACCTCGGACGACCCGCGCCTCATCCTTTGTGAGGTCGACGAGAAGCACCCCTTCGTGCAGCACGAGCTCCTGATGCCGGTGATGCCGCTGGTGCGGGTGCCCGACGTGACCGAGGCCATCGCGTGCGCCAAGCGCGTCGAGCACGGCTTCGCGCACACCGCGGTGATGTACTCGACCAACATCGAGAACCTGCACGCCATGGCGCGCATCATCAACACCAGCATCTTCGTCAAGAACGCCAGCAACCTGGCCGGCCTGGGCTTCGGCGGCGAGGGCTACACCTCGTTCACCATCGCGTCGCCGACCGGCGAGGGGTTGACCACCGCGCTGAACTTCACCCGCGTGCGCCGCTGCACGCTGCACGGGTACTTCCGCTTCGTCTAGCCGCCGATGTCGAACACCTTCCTGCAGGAGATCGACGCCACCATCATCCTGTGGGATGTGAGCCGGTTCTCGCGCCTGGCGGCCGACATGGGCGCGCTCGAGCTGGCCTCGGCGCTGGAGCGCTTCTACGAGCACGTCGAGCGCTATGTGCAGCGCCACGGCGGGCGCATCGTGAAGTTCGTGGGTGACGCCGTGCTGTCGGTGGTGCTGGGCACGGGCGACGTCGATCACGCCGGGCAGGCGCTGCTGGCCATCACCGAGGCCGCGCGCGAGCGCCAGAGCTGGCTCGACGGCTGCCTGGCCGCGGGCGCGCCGGCGATGGACTTCAAGGTCGTCGCGACCACCGGGTCGGTGCTGGCGGGATACCTGGGCACCCCGACGGTGAAGTTCTGGGACGTCCTCGGCGAGCCGGTGATCACGGCGTTCAGGCTGGCCGGCATCGCCGCCGAGCGCGACCAGTTCCATCTGTTCTCGGGCGAGCTGCTCGACGCCTGCCGGCTGCGCCCGGCCGCGAAGGAGCTGGAGGGCATCCAGGTCGGCGGCCGCCCGGTGCGGATCTTCCACCTGGAGCAGATCTAGTGCCCCGCGGGCTGCAGCAGGCCAACGGCTAGATGGCCCGTCGCGCCGAGCGCACCGTCGCCGCCGCCAGCGAGCGCGCGCCCGCGCTGGCGCTGCTGGAGGTGAACTCGATCGCGCGTGGCGTGTTCTGCGTCGACGCCATGGTCAAGCGCGCGCCGGTCGAGCTCCTGATGTCGCGCACGGTGTCGCCGGGCAAGCACCTGACGCTGCTGGCGGGCGAGGTCGCGCCCGTCGAGGAGGCCATGGCCGCCGGTGTGGCCGCGGCCGGCGCCGCCCTGGTCGACCGGCTGCTCCTGCCCTACGCCCACGCCGCGCTGGCCCCCGCCATCGGCGGCCTGGTGCTGCCGGGCCCGCTGTCCGCGGTCGCCATCCTCGAGACCTTCACCGTGGCCGCCACGCTGCAGGCCGCCGACGCCGCCTGCAAGGCCGCCGAGGTGGCGCTGATCGAGATGCGCCTGGGCCAGGGCCTGGGCGGCAAGGCCTTCTTCACCCTGAGCGGCGAGCTGACCGACCTCGAGGCCGCGGTGTCCGCCGCCGCCTCTGCCATCGACCCCGGCCTGCTGTTCGGCCGCGAGGTCATCGCCGCCCCGCACGACGACCTGCGCGAGAAGCTGCTGTTCTAGAGGCCAGGCCGCGGCGCCGCAGCAACGGGGTGCGGGGCCGCTGTCCGGATCGTCGTGAATTCAGACACCGGGCCGGACAGCGTCCGGATCAGCCACTCCCCCGCGGGCTGGCCTTCAAGGATCTCGGGCGGCTTCGACCTCGCCATTTCTGGCGCGCGGCTTGCGATGCAACGCGCAAGAGAGGGAGGTGACGAATGCATGTGAGCAGTGGATCGGTGCGGACGGTGTCGATGGGGCTGGCGGTAGCGCTGGCTGCGCTCGGGGCGGGTTGCTCGGACACGGAGTCGCGCAAGGTCAGCGAGGTCTGCCACGAGCTTGCGCTGGCCGCCTGCGAAGGTGTCGCCCAGTGCAGCGACGATGGGCCGGTGCCGGACCAATGCGTGGGCGTGCTGACCCAGGCGTGTTGCGTGGACACCGACTGCAGCAAGTCGGCGCCGATCCACAGCGACCTGCTGCGGCGCTGCGCCGAGTTGGTGCGCATCCAGCAGTGCTTCCCCCAGGAGCAGCCGGCGGTGTGTTCCACTCTGCGCGAGGAGCTACCGCCGGCTCCCTCGTCACCTCCCGCGCCAGCGGAGCGGCGTGAACTCATGGTCGAGGACGGCAACGGGACCGCGCTGTGCGCGCTCGGCTGGAGGGGCAATCTGAGCGCCTCGAGCAATGGCGGATCGATCAGGATCAGCGCGTCGTGCGGAGACTACGTGGATCTGGTCTTTGCGTCGGCGCCGCCCGTGGGCGGATCGACGCGGTGCTCGGAGATGCACGTCAGCGCCGGCAACAAGCTGGTGGTCTGCGGCATCGCCGGCCACTACAACGCCTACGGCGAAGTCACCGTCTCCAGGGATGCGACGGGCCAGCTCCGGGTCGCTGGCAGCTGTCTGTGTCCGGCGGGTCCCTCGGGCGCGAGCGGTCCCTATCAAAGCAAGGCCAGTTTCGACCTCCCGCTGGAGCTGCTGTGAAGTCGGTGCCGGTTGGTCGGTGCTGAGTCAATGCAGCCCGCAGACGCCTCGACCGCCCTGCGCTATGATCGGCGTGGAAATGGCGGGGGGGACCACCATGGCGACCAGCGGGACCGAGGACACGTTGCTGCCGGCGTCGCCGGCGGAGAGCCCGGCGGTGGCGCATGTGCGGCCGGAGTCGCGGCTGGGGCGCGGCGACAAGGTCGATCGCTACGACGTCGTCGACTATGTCGGGGCCGGCGGCATGGGCGTGGTCTACCGCGCGCGCGATCGCATGCTGGGCCGCGAGGTCGCCATCAAGATGCTGCGGGGACCGGCCCCGGGGACCGACTCGTGCGGCCTGATGTGCTCGCTGCTGATGCGCGAGGCGCAGACCATGGCCCGGCTGTCGCACCCCAACCTGATCACGGTGCATGACGTCGGCGAGTTCCGCGGCTGCGTCTACCTGGCGATGGAGTTCGTCGACGGCGCCACCCTGCGCGCGTGGGCGGGCGCCCCGGCGCGCAGCTTTCGCGAGCGGCTGGACGTCCTGCTGGCGGCGGGACGCGGGCTGGCCGCGGCCCACGCCGCCCAGGTGGTGCATCGCGACTTCAAGCCCGACAACGTCCTGGTCAGCGGCCAGGGCCGGGTCGTGGTCACCGACTTCGGCCTGGCCCGCCGCGGCGGTGACCTCGACGAGCCGGCGGTGTCATGCGGCTGCGCGCCTGGCAGCCCGGTGACGCTGGACCCCGACGCCCAGGTCGGCACGCCCCCGTACATGTCACCCGAGCAGCACGACGGCGCCCCGGTCGACGCGCGCAGCGACCAGTTCGGCTTCGCCGCCAGCGCCTGGGAGGTGCTGTCGGGCAGCCTGCCCTTCGTGGGCGGCTCGCTGGTCGAGCTGCGCGCCGCCAAGCGGGCGCAGGCCCTGGCCAGCCCGCCCGACAGCGCGCTGCCCGCCCCCGTGGCCACCGTGCTGCGCCGCGCGCTGCGCGAGTCGGCCAGCAGCCGCTATGTGTCGATGACCGACCTGCTCGACCGCCTGGCGGCCGCCGCCGGCTGAGGCGTCGAGGCGCCCGAGCGCGCCGGGATTGCAGCCATCGCGCTGCGTCATGCAGGGACTGCGACCTTCCTGGCGTCCAGGGCGGACATCGGGCTGGTCCGCGGCATGCAACTCCCAGGGCGAGGCGTCGCTCGAGGAGGCTGCCATGTTGAACCCGAGAACCCTGGTCGAGCTCTACCAGCAGAGCTGCGTCGACAACGCGGAGCGCCCGGCCTTCGGCACTCGGCGGCAGAAGGGCTGGGAGTGGCTCAGCTATGGCGAGCTTCTGCGGCGCGTCGATGCGGCGCGCGTCGGTCTGGCCGGCCTGGGCGTGGGCCCGGGGGACAAGGTCGCCATCATCGCGCGCAACCGTGTCGAGTGGCCCATCGCCTGCTACGCCGCGGCTGGCCTCGGCGCCGTGGTGGTGCCCATGTACGAGAAGCAGCTGCCCAGCGAGTGGCGCTTCATCCTGGGCGACGCCGGCGCCAAGGTGGCGCTGGTGTCAGGTGCGCTGGCCTTCTCGGCGGTGACCGCGATGCAGGCCGAGCTGCTCGAGCTCGACCACGTCGTCGGGCTCGACCAGCCCGAGGCGGATCCGCGCTCGTGGGCGGCCCTGGAGCGCCTGGGCAGCCTGGCGGAGCTGCCCCCCGTGACGCCCGCGCCCGACGCGGTGGCGCAGATCATCTACACCTCGGGGACCACTGGCCAGCCCAAGGGAGTGCTGCTGACGCACGCCAACTTCATCGCGGACATCGAGGCCATGCGCAAGGTCTTCCCCATCGAGCCCGAGGAGCGCACGGTCTCGTTCCTGCCCTGGGCCCACGTGCTGGGCCAGATCGGCGAGCTGCACCACGGCGTGGCGGTGGGCATCTCGATGGCGCTCAACGACGAGCTGACGCGGCTGCTGGAGGACATCCAGGAGGTGCGCCCGACGTTGCTGGTCGCGGTGCCCAGCGTGTTCAACCGCATCCACGCCAGCGTGGTGCGCCAGATCGCGCACAAGTCGAAGCTGGTGCAGCGGCTGTTCGCGGACGGCCTGGCCACCGCGACGCACCAGCACCACGGCGAGCATGTCGGGCTGCTCGAGCGGCTGGAGCTGGCAGTGGACGACCGGCTGATCCTGGCCAAGGTGCGCGACAAGCTGGGCGGTCGCCTCAAGTGGGTGTTCTGTGGTGGCGCCTCGCTGGGGCGCGAGGTGGCCGAGTTCATCGACTCGCTCGGCATCACGGTGCACGAGGGCTACGGCCTGACCGAGACCAGCTGCACCGCGACGCTGCAGCCCAAGGGGGCGCGCAAGATCGGCACCGCGGGCCAGCCGCTGCCCGGCGTCATGGTCGACATCGACACCCTGGTCACCGGCGATCCGCGCATCGGCGAGGTCGTGATCTACGGCCCCATCGTGATGAAGGGCTATCACAACCGGCCGCGCGAGAACGCCGCCGCGTTCACCCCCGACGGCGGCCTGCGCACCGGCGATCTGGGCTACTTCGACGACGACGGCTACCTGGTCATCACCGGACGCATCAAGGAGCAGTTCAAGCTCGACAACGGCAAGTACGTCATGCCGATGCCCATCGAGGAGGCCATCAAGCTGTCGCCGTACATCAAGAACGTCCTCCTGTACGGCGCCAACCGGCCCTACTGCGTCGCGCTGCTGGTGCCCGACGTCACCGCCATCGAGGAGTGGGCGGCGGCCAGCGGGATCAGGCTGGGCGACCTCGGCCAGGATCCCCGCCTGCACGAGCTGATGCAGCGCGAGGTCCACCAGCGCTGCCAGGACTTCCCCGCCTTCCAGCGGCCCCGGGCGGTGGCCGTCGTGGGCGAAGACTTCAGCACCGACAACGGGCTGCTGACGCCGACGCTGAAGCTCAAGCGCCAGCGCGTGGTCGAGCGCTACCTGGACCGCCTGGAGCAGCTGTACCAGCCGCCTCCCGGCGAGCACGGCGTCGCGGCGCCGTAGCGGCGGGGGCCGTCGGCACCATCACGCGCGCGGTGTGGCACCATGGCGGCATGGCGATGCGCGGGTGGCTGGGGCGCGGCGTGGTCGGTGTGGTCGGTGTGGTCGGCGGGCCCGGCAGGCTCGGCGGGCCCGGCGGGCTCGGCAGGCTCGGCAGGCTCGGCATGCTGGGCCTCGTCGCGCTGGTCGGCGCCGGGTGCGCCCGGGCGCCGCGCACGGCGTCGTCCGGTGCTGCCGGGCCGCCGCCCCAGGTGGCCCCGCCCGCCGCCGGCCCGGCGCAGTTCGATCACGGCGCGGTGCGGGCCTTCCATCGCTGCGAGGCCAGCGCGCCGGCGCTGCTGTCCATCCTGATGCAGGCGAGCGGGCGCTCGGTGCGCTGGTTCGAGCTCGATCTGCAGCACGGGCCCAGCGACCCGGTGCCGCGGCAGTTCGACGTCGGCGGCGCCTCGGTGCACTTCTGCGGCCCCGACTGCAGCGGCACCGTGTGGCTGCAGTCGCTGCAGCCCGGGCAGCGCGCGCGTGGCCGCTACCGGCTGGCGCTGGGCGATGGCACCCAGGTCGACGAGCCCTTCGACGTGCCCTGGGAGGGCGAGCTGTGGGACGTGCAGCTGTGCCCGACCAGCCCGGGCGGGCACGGTCGCTGAGTCGTCGGCCCGGGGTTGCAGGGGCTTGCTAGCTTGCAGCCGCCGTCGGCGTCGCCGGCAGCCCGAAGGCCTCGGCGATCAGCTGGTACGACCGGATGCGCGCCGCCGGGTCGAAGGCGTGGGTCACGATCATGATCTCGTCGGCGCGGGCGCGCGCGGCGATGGCCGAGATGCGCGCGTGCACCTGCGCGGGTGTGCCCACGATCTGCAGCCGGCGGTAGGCCTCGACGATGGCCTGCTCCTGCGGGGTGTAGACGTGGGCGGCGGCCTCCTCGGGGCTGGGCAGGCGACCGGGGCGACCGGTGCGCAGGCGCGCGAACGACAGCAGCATCGACGACGCCATGCGCTGCGCCGCGGCCTCGGTGTCGGCGCAGTGCACCGGCAGGGCCAGGATGGCGTGCGGGTGCTGCAGCGTGCTCCGCGGTCGGAAGCGCGCCCGGTAGTCGAGCAGCGGCAGCTCGGGCGGGTCCATGCTGAAGTGGCCCGCGAAGGCGAAGCCGACGCCGAGCTGGCCCGCCAGGCGCGCGCCGAAGTCGCTGGAGCCGAGCAGGTACAGCGGTGGCAGCGCGCGATCGTCGGGGATGGCGCACAGCTCGCGGAAGGCGTGGTCGTCGGGGAAGCTGCCGCTGCCCCAGGCCAGGAGCTCGGCCAGCTGCTCGGGGAAGTCGTCGGCGCCCAGCGCCTCGCGCGAGCGGCGCAGCGCCAGCGCGGTCAGGCCGTCGGTGCCCGGCGCGCGCCCGATGCCGAGGTCGATGCGCCCGGGGTGCATCGCGTCCAGCAGCTTGTAGCTCTCGGCCACCGCGAGCGGCGAGTGGTTGGGCAGCATGACGCCGCCGGCGCCGAGGCGGATGCGGCTGGTCTGGCCGCCGACGTGCGCGATCATCAGCGCCGGATGGGCGGTGGCGAGGCCACGCATGTTGTGGTGCTCGGCGTACCAGAGCCGGGTGAAGCCCAGCCGATCCAGCGCGCGCGCCAGCTCGCCGGCGCTGCGCAGCGCGGCCACGCTGCTGCCGCCGTCGACCACAGGGACCAGATCGAGCGCCGACAGGGGGAGGGTCATGACAGCTTGGATGCGCGCTTCCGCACTCGGCTGCTAGGATAGTACAGGCCGTCGTGCTGGCCGGGGGGGCGCCGATGTCGAGGTCCATTGCGAGACGCTGGGGGGGTGGCCTGGCCACCCTGTTGCTGGGTGCGCTGCTGCTGGGGTGTGGCGGCGACGATGACGATGACGTGACGCCGGACAGCAGCGTCGCCGTGGTCGACTCCGGCGCCACGGTCGACGGCTCGGGGCCCGGCAAGCTGACCATCCGGGCCGACAACGTGACCGGCGCGACCGGCAAGGTCGTGCTGGCCTTTGTCACGCCGCAGCCCGCGGGCGCGGCCCTGGGCGCGCTGTGCCAGCAGATCACGACCAGCCCGCAGTCGGTGTCGGGCGTGGCCAAGACGCCGTCGATGACGAACCCGTGTGATCTCGGCGCCGAGGTCAGCTTTCCGGCTGGCAGCTACAAGGTCAGCGGCGGGATCTACACCCCGGGCCAGCAGACGCCCGAGCGCTGCGCCAGCGCGACGGTGACCATCGCGGGCGACACCAGCGTCACCCTGCCCGCCTTCGGCACCTGCCCGTAGCGGCCCGGGGGCTGCCGACGGTCCACCGCCTGGTCCATGGACCACCCTCGCCCGCGATTGACAAGATCCTGAAATCACACGGCTTCGGGCTGGCTTTGCACATGCAGATGACGTCCGCATGCGCACCCGCCAGCTCGAGCACTCGTCTGCACAGAGTCACGCCGACGTCGCGGCAGGTGATCCGGGGCGACGCAGTCTGACCAGCGGGCTGCAGCGCAAGGCTGCGCCGGGGCCTGCCGTGGAAGCCGGCGCCCAGCCCGCCGAGGACATCGGCGCGGTCGCCCAGGGTGGCTTCGCCGAGACACCGGGCCAGCTACCGCACGGGGCGCGCATCCAGCAGGCCTTCGGGCGGCACGACGTCAGCGCGATCCCGGTGCACACCGGGCGCGCGGCCAGCGCGGCGGCTGGCGCCCTGGGAGCGCAGGCCTACGCCGCCGACGGACAGATCGCGTTTGGCGCCGAGCCCGACCTGCACACCGCGGCGCACGAGGCCGCTCACGTGGTGCAGCAGCGCGGCGGCGTGCAGCTCAAGGCCGAGGTCAGCCAGCCCGGCGATGCGCTCGAGCAGCACGCCGACGCGGTCGCCGAGCGGGTGGTGCGCGGCGAGTCGGCCGAGCAGCTGCTCGACGACGTGGCGCCCGCGGGCGGCGCGCCGGCAGCCCCGCGTGGTGGACAGGTCCAGCGCCTGGTCGCGGCCGGGCTGGAGAAGACGGCGCTCGCCGAGCAGCGCGTCAGCGGCCGCCTGGCGGGCGATCCCCCGCGTGGCCCGGCAGGAGCGCTGCCGCAGTTCTTCTCCGGCAAGGTCGAGGTCGACGTGCCGGTGCGCGTCGAGCCCAACGCCGAGATCATGGGCGAGCTGCGCGCCAAGCTCGACGGCCTGGGTGGGGTCGCCGCGGGCACCCCGGAGGACTATGTGGTCGGGCAGTGGGCCGAGACCAACCGCGCCGCCGACCAGCCCGCGTTCAGCTACCAGATGGGCGCGCCCGGCGCCGGCAGGACCGGCCGTGGCGACGCGCTGAAGACCTACCTGGCCTCGGCGCTCAACCCGGACTTCCCCCAGGCGCCGGTCGACGACGGCGTGCACTTCTCGCGCAACGACGCGCGGGGCTTCGAGGTCAGCTTCGGCAACACCGTCTACGCCAAGATCGCCGCGCGCAGCGTCGACCTGGTCAGCCTGCCCAGGCTGAACACCGGCCCCGACGGCGTGCTGCTGGCCAGCCGGCTCGACGCCGGCGTCGATGGATTTCGCGACATCCTGGGCCACGAGCTGGAGACCCGCGCGCTGGTCGCCCTGGTGCGCAAGCACAGCGAGAACGGCGGCTCCGAGGCGCTGAACGCCTTCTACGGCGTGCTGCGTGGCAAGCTGTGGGAGGGCAAGGGCGCCGAGGCCTGGGTCCGGCAGACCATCGCCGATCCGCGCGCGCTCGAGGTCCTGGGCGCGCTGCAGGCGCTGCAGCAGGCGGGCGTCGGGCAGGCGCGCGCCGATCTCGACGAGCTGGTCGGCGGCGTGCGCAAGGTGCTGGCCTCGCCCACGCTGCCGGCGGCGGCCAAGAGCGCGCTGCGCGCCAGCCTCGCCCAGCACGTGCAGATGATCGCGCTCGAGATCAGCGAGCCCGAGCTGAGCGGCGCCGAGAAGACCACCGACACCGACAACCCGTCGTTCGACCTGGCGCGCTTGCTGGGCGCCGAGCGCATGCGCGAGCGCCTGGGCCCGCTGCTCACCCACACCGCCGATCTGGTCAAGCTGACCGCGGGCTACCACGGCGAGGGCGGCTCGCCGCCGAGCCACCTGGCGCGCCAGATCACCAATGACGCGCGCGCGCTCGGCGTGGTCGCGCTGCAGGTGGTGCAGAGCGACCTCTCGGCACCGCAGACCTTCGGCAACCTGGGGCTTCGCGAGGGCAAGCTGCCCGAGGACTGGCACCGCAACGTGATCGCAGCGGCCCGCCTGGGCGCGGTCGAGGCGCTACGCCAGGAGGCCAACGCCATCAAGAGCCCGTACGTGGTCGCTCACCTCGGCGCCAAGCTGGGCCTGGGCCAGATCGCGACCTTCCTGGCCACCTCGCCGGGCGCCAAGAGCGCCGCCAGCGTGGCCAACGCTGCCCAGAGCGACGCCGACGATCGCATCCAGCGCGACTACGAGCAGCTCACCGACATCAGCTTCAAGCTCATCGGCGCCAAGAAGTCGCAGCGCCAGGGTGAGGCGCTGAAGTATGTGATGGACGACATCCGCGGCTTCAGCCTGACCGAGGACGACAAGCAGAGCCGGCTGCAGCTCGAGGCCGTGGGCGAGGGGCTCGATCGCAAGGCCACCCTGCAGACCCTGATGTCGCACCTCGAGACCAAGGCCGAGATCGCCAAGACCCAGGTCATCCTGGCCTTCGAGACGGCGTTCGATCGCTTCAAGCCCGAGTTCATCGCCAGCGTGCAGGCCTACTTCGACGGCCAGGCCGAGGGTGTCCTGGCCGGGCCCATCGCCAAGGCCAACACCGCGCTGGGGCTGCTCAAGCACGTCGGGGTGGAGGCCGAGATCAGCTCCGCCGGCGCCCAGGCCGCGCTGCCCGCGATCGCGGCGCCCATCGCCGCGGTGGCCGCCATCGCCAGCTTCGCCAACAACTGGTTCAAGGCCGAGATCGCCAAGCAGGCGCGCGAGACCATCGCCAAGCTGGAGAAGGGGCTCGACAGCTCGCGCGGCGCGCTGCTGGCCAAGGTCGAGAGCGCGGTCGGCGCCGAGGCGGCGCTGTATGCCCGGGGCAAGATGCGCAGCGCCGCGGGCGTCGAGGTCGCGCTGACCTCGCTGGCCACCGGCACCCCGGCCCAGCTCAGCGGCAGCATCAACCTCGAGACCGAGAGCGCCGAGGTGCTGACCAGGCGACTGCGCTCGGCCATCGCCGACACCGGGGTGCCCTACCAGGCCATCTACAACGCCCAGTACGAGGCGCTGCGGGTCAGCGCCGAAGGGCTGTGGGAGAGCTACCGCAAGGCGCTGCACATCGCGCGCCCCATCTTCTGAGCGCGCCCACCTCCGCGACCAGCCGGGGCATGGCATCATGCGCGCCATGCGCCGCTTCGTCTTGACCATCGTGCTCCTGGGCCTGGCCGCCGGCTGCAAGCGCGGTCGCAAGAGCGCTGTCGCCCCCGACGCCAGCACCGCCCCGGTCCACGCCGGCGTCGACCTCGACGACGTCGCGGGGTGCAAGCAGTGCCACCCTGCGGTGGTCGACGAGTGGCAGCAGAGTCGCCACGCCGGTGCGCACCCTGACGGCGACCCGATCGTTGCGGCCATGCTGGCCTTTCGCACCCCGCGCGACGGCGCCGAGCTGGGCAAGAGCTGCGCCGGCTGTCACCAGCCGCGCCGGGCCGATGCCGGCGTGACCTGCGCGACCTGCCACGGCGCGGCCGAGATCGCCAGCACCGGCGGCGCCGGCGCGGCCCGCCTGGTCGCCGGCCCCGAGGGCATGCTGTTCGGTCCCCGCGGCGAGCCCTCGAGCGCCTCGACTCACGGCATCGGCACGCCGCCCGGCCACCTCACCGATGGGCGCACCCTGTGCCTGGTGTGTCACGAGACGCTGGTCAACCCGGCGGGTGTGGCCGCGTGCAGCACCGGCCCCGAGATGCAGGCCGGCCAGCCGGAGCAGCGCTGCGTCGCCTGTCACATGCCGACCGCGCCCGGCGGCGCGACCCTGGGCGTCATCCGCGCCGAGCACCGCAGCCACCGCTTCATCGGCGCCCACACGCGCTGGAGCGCGGCGCCCGAGGCGGCGCTGTCGCCGCTGGCGCTGAGCGGCCGCTTCGACGGCAGCGAGCTCGTGGTCACCCTGGAGAACCGCGCGCCGCACGCCTTCCCGACCGGCTTCCCCGCGCGCGTCGCCGTGCTGGCCCTGGTCGGCCTCGACGCCAAGGGGGGCGAGGTGTGGAAGAACTTCGACCAGGACCCGCTGGCCGAGGCGCCCTGGGCGGTGCTCAACAAGGCCTATGTCGACGCCGAGGGCAAGCCGACCATCGCGCCCTGGGCCGCCAAGCTGGTGCGTGACACCCGCCTGACCGGCGGCGAGCGCCGCGAGGTGCGCGTCAAGGTCCCGGCCCAGGTCGCCAGCGTGCGCGCGCGCGTGATGTTCCGCCTGGTGGCGCCCTTCCTGGCCAACAAGCTGAAGCTGGCCGAGCACCCCCTGGCCCAGCCGCGCCCGCTCACCGAGGTGACCATCCCGCGCAAGCCCTGAGCGATTGAATCCAGGCGCCCGCGCCGGTACCATCGACGGTGGACGTGTGGCGGAGGGCGTGATGCGGAACGGGCGCATGGTGGTGGTCGCGGTGGGCTGGCTGGTCCTGGCCATCGGCTGTGGCGGCGATGACGACGATGGCGGCAGCCAGGACGCGGGCACCCAGGCCGACGGCGCGGCCAGCGTCGACTCGGGCGGCGGGCCGGTGCGCAACATGGACGAGTGTAACGGCCTGCTGTTGCCGTCCGAGACCACGCTCGAGGGGCCCAGCATCAACCCCGGCCCGGGCGTGCCGGTCATCCTCGACGCCGGGATCTGTCGCTCGACGAATTTCGGGCCGCCCGGCGCCGCGTGTCGCGAGAACACCTCGCTGGGCAACTGCAAGGCCATCGCCAACGCCAGCTACCGCGTCAAGTTCTCGCGCGACATGGCGGGCAGCACCGGCCAGGCCGATGATCTCGGCACCGACGGCAGCATCACGTCGACCACCGCCGGCATGCTGGTGCCGCGCGCAGCCGGTTTCCCGCAGCAGCGACTCATCAATGTGCCGCTCAACCAGAGCGTCACCATCGTCGCCAGCGGCTGGCAGACGACGTTCACGTTCGTCGACGTCAGCGGTCGTCCTGGCGTCCGCGTGACCGACCATCACAAGCTGCCGTAGCCAAGGCAAGGGAGGTCGACGATGGGCTCGAGACGCTGGCGCCGGTGTGCGCCCGCCTGGCTCGCGGTGATGCTCGCGGGCGGGCCGGGCCTGAGCTGTGGCGGCGGGAGTGACGGCGGCGGCAAGAGCCCGGCGTTCACGCTCACCAGCGCCGACGGCGTGCTCACGCTGTCGCTCCCGGAGGGCGCGCTGCCCGCCGGGGTGACCCAGGCCGAGGTCAAGATCACCCCGGTCGCGCCCGCCGGTCTGCCAACTGTCAATGGAACCCCGGCCGATCGAGCCTGGGTTCTCGCCCCCGACGGGCTCGTGCTGGCCACACCTGCAACCATGGTCCTGGCGCCACTGACCGCCGAGCTCGGGGACAGCGTGGTGCTCGTGCTGCACCAGTCGGGTTCGCCCGCCGCACCCAGGCTGGAGGTTGTCGCGTTGGAGGTGTCGGACGCGACGATGGGCGATCGTGCCCACTTGCAAGGGCCGCTGGGCCACTTCAGCAAGGTCGTCTGGGTGCACAGCACGATCGGCATGACCGGGACCGGATCGGCCGTCTTCGATCAGCCTGAACCCGCACCGCCGCCCCAGGTCTTCGTCGACCAGCCATTTCGAATCGAGACCAGGATGGTCCCTCGGGTGCCCGGTTCGGTGCGCTACGGTGACAGCAGCCTCGCAGTCCTCCCCACGACGCTCGACTGGGGCGAGGGCAGCCTGTGGTCCGTCAAGAGCGTGATGAAGCCGTCGTCGACGCTGGATCCGAGCGCGGCTATCCACAACCAGGTGTCGGACGCGGTGGCGCCAAGCGAGGTCTCGTTCGATCGAGTCTTCAAGTGCAGGGAGGTCGGTCCGTACTCCTTGAGTCGCACCTTCGAGGTCGACGTCGAGACCGAGAAGGGCGTCATCGTCCGGGCCTCGTCCACGAATTTTGGTATGGCGCGCAAGGGTGGGACCTGCGTCATGCCAGGCGCCGACCCAGGCGGCGATGCGGTGGACAGCGTCTCGACCAACGTGGTCCGCGTGGCGCGGCCTGCCGCCGACCTCATCGCACTCGGCGCGCGCCGCGAGACCATGACCGCGGCAGAGGTCGCGACGACCTACAACAACTCCATCTACGGCTGCAGCGTCGACACCGCAGACATGAAGGTCGTGTGCCCGGCCAGCGTGCAGCCGATGCCGGCCGGCGACGTCTTGACCTTCTTCCTGCGCGTCAACGCCGCCATCCCGCGCGCGGACGGGGCGACCAGCTACATCTACTCGGTGGTGCTCGACTCCGACGGCGCGGCGCCCAACAACTGGCGCTTCGTGGCGCCGTTCGACTGGGACTACTTCCAGGGCACCGATCGCTGGTACCAGCTGGCGTGGAACCACACCACCAGGGCCTGGTCGCTGACCGCGACCCAGGTCGACGCCAGCCAGCAGACCACGGTGGTGCCGACCACCGCGCGCGCGGTCCTGTCGGGCGACTCCGTCGTGTTCCACATCAGCGCCTCCGAGCTGGCCGCCGCCACCGGCTATCGCCTCAGCGCGTTCGGCCATGACGGCAACTTCACCCAGGCCACCCGCGGCGGCGACGTCACCGGCGCCAACCCGACCGAGGCGCTGCTGCCCATGCCGCAGTAGCGCGCGCCTGGGCTAGACTGGGCGCACTCCGATGCCCGTGCGCGGCAGGCGACACGTGTTCTGGCTCCCCGGCCTGCTGGCGGTCGCGGGGCTGGTGCTGTCGTATCGCACCGCCGCGCTGCGCCACCAGTCACAGCAGCGGCTCCTGCGCCAGCAGATGCAGGCCGCGCTGGAGCCCATGCGCGGCGAGCTGAGCCGCCAGATCTCGGCTGCGGTCCACCTCAGCGAGGGCATCGCCAGCCTGATCTCCATCGAGGGCGAGCCGCCGCCGGCGCGCTTCCACGCCCTGGCCACCGAGCTGCTCAAGCGCGGCGAGACCATCCGCAACATCGCCCTCGCGCCGGACAACGTGGTCTCGCAGGTGCATCCGCTGGAGGGCAACCAGGCCGCGATCGGGCTGCGCTACGCCGACAGCGAGGCCCAGTGGCCCAGCGTGCAGCGCATGATGGCCGAGGACCGCCTGATCGTCGCGGGCCCCGTCCAGCTGGTCCAGGGCGGCGTCGGGGTCATCGCGCGACGCCCCATCCACGTCGCCGATCCCGGCAGCCCTGGCGGCACCCGCTACTGGGGCCTGACCTCGACGGTGATCGAGTTCCAGGCCCTGCTGGCGCACGCGCGCATCACCGCGGTGGCCGGCCCGCTGCGGCTGGCGCTGCGCGGCGTCGATGGCACCGGCGCGCAGGGCCCCATCTTCTGGGGCGAGCCGCGGGTGTTCGCGTCGGCGCCGGTGCTCAGCGACATCCCGCTGCCGTCGGGCTCGTGGCAGCTGGGCGGGGTGCCGACCGGCGGCTGGCCCGCCTTCCACGTCCTCGAGTCGGGCTACTTCCAGGCCGGGGCGCTGGCCTCGCTGGTGCTCGCCGCGCTGCTGGTCGGCCTCTTGCGCGTGATGAACGCCCTGGAGCGCGCGCGCCTCGAGCTGGAGGAGCGCGTCGCCGCGCGCACCCGCGAGCTGGTGCTGGCCAGGGACGCCGCGGAGTCGGCCGACCGCCTCAAGTCCGCCTTTCTGGCCACCATGTCACACGAGCTGCGCACCCCGCTGAACTCGATCATCGGCTTCACCGGCATCCTGCGCATGGGCATGTCGGGCCCCATCAACCCGGAGCAGACCAAGCAGCTGCACATGGTCGAGTCGAGCTCGCACCACCTGCTGGCGCTGATCAACGACGTCCTCGATCTGTCCAAGATCGAGGCCGGCCACGTGACGCTCGAGGCCGAGCCCTTCGACGCCCACGACAGCCTGACCCGCGCCCTCGAGAGCGTGCGCGGCCTGGCCGACAAGAAGGGCCTCGCGCTGTTCGGCGAGCTCGACCCTGCGCTCGGCGGCGCGCACGGCGACCGGCGCCGCTTCGAGCAGGTCGTGCTCAACCTGCTCTCCAACGCCATCAAGTTCACCGAGGCCGGCACCGTCACCCTGGCGGCCACCCGGCGCGGCGACGCCCTCGAGGTCGCGGTGTCGGACACCGGCATCGGCATCGCCGCCGACCAGCTGCCCGGCCTGTTCCGGCCCTTCCACCAGGTCGACTCCGGCCTGGCGCGGAGCCACGACGGCACCGGCCTCGGCCTGTCCATCTGTCGCAAGCTGGTCGATCTCATGGGCGGCACCATCAAGGTCGACAGCGAGCTCGGCGTGGGCAGCACCTTCACCGTGGCGGTGCCCGTCGCCGCTGCGGCCACGGCCTCGTCGCCGGCGACCCTTGCAGGTAGCTAACCGGGGCCGGGGTCGAGGCGCTGGCGGGCGCCGTCGATCAGCGCCGCCACCGCGGGGTGCTGGACGCGGCGCTCCAGCGAGAGCACGAAGTAGCGCTCGACCAGGCCGCGCATGCGCCCGACCCGCTGCGCGGCCAGGCCGTCCTCGACCTCACTCTTGAGCGCCGCGCGCACCGGGAAGAGCCCGCGGCCTCCGGTCCCCAGCGCCCGCAGGGTGCCGGCGTCGTCGATCTCGCCGACCGCGTCGAGGCGCAGGTGGCGATCCGCGAACCAGCGCTCCAGCCCGCGTCGCAGGGTGGCGTCGGGCCCCGGCACCAGCATCGGCGCGCCGTCGAGCGAGCGCGGGAAGCCACGACGGTAACGCGCGGCCAGCGCCGGCGAGCCATACAGCAAGATCTCCGACGAGCCCAGGGCGTGGGCGTGCAGCTTCAGTCCGCCGGAGGCCGGCGCGGCGTCGCTCAGGACCGCATGCAGGCGACCGCTGGCCATCTCCTGGACCAGGCGCTCGGTGGTGTCCTGCCGGATGCGGACCGAGCCCGAGTGCTCCTCGTCCAGCGCCGGGACCAGGAGCTGTCGCACCATGGTCTTGGGGATCGCCGCCACCACCCCGAGCTCGAGGCGTCGCTGGGTGACCGCGCGACCTTGTGCGAAGTCGAGCAGCTCGGCGCCGAGCCGGAAGATCTCGCTGGCGTACTGCTGCACGTCACGTCCGAACGGCGTCAGCACCAGCGCGCGCCCTCGGCGCTCGAACAGGCGTTCGCCCAGGGTGTCCTCCAGGGCGCGCAGCTGCACGCTCAGCGTCGAGTGGGTCAGGTGCAGCGTCTCGGCGGCGCGGGTCAGCCCGCCCTCGCGCGCGATCATCCAGAAGTAGTACAGGTGCTGGTAGTTGAGCGAGGCCATGACCATGGGGAGATGTCGATACAAACGACAGGTGTTGTCAATCTTTCGACATGGATGACATGCGCCCCCGATGGGACAGTGGGCCTGGAGGTGGCACATGTCGAACCCAGCACTGGACCCCCGGGAGGCCCCGGCAGCGGTGACCCGACGGTCGCAGGGCGGGCACCGCCCCCTCGGCGCGCGCAGCGGGGCGCCATCCTACCGCGCCATCTCCGGCGAGCAACTGCTGCGCCTGCCCCAGCTGGACCGCCTATCATGGCGGACCCGGATGGCCATGCGCGCGGTCACACGGGTGCTGCCCTTCCGCGCCAACCACTATGTGATCGACCAGCTGATCGACTGGGACCGGGTCCCCGACGATCCCATCTTTCAGCTGGTCTTCCCGCAGCCAGCCATGCTCGAGGTCGCCGACCGCGCCAGGCTGCACCGCCTCGAGCGCGCCGGCGAGGCCAGCGCGCTGGCCGCCGCGGTGCGCTCGCTGCGCTGGCGGCTCAACCCGCACCCCGCCGGCCAGGTCGAGCACAACGTCCCCACCTTCGAGGGACGTCGCCTGCACGGGCTGCAGCACAAGTACAGCGAGACGGTCCTGTTCTTCCCCGCCCAGGGGCAGACCTGCCACGCCTACTGCAGCTACTGCTTCCGCTGGCCGCAGTTCGTCGGCGTCGACGACCTGCAGTTTGCCAGCCGGGAGGTCGGGGAGCTGGTCGGCTATCTGCGCGCGCATCCCGAGGTGACCAGCGTGCTCATCACCGGCGGCGATCCCCTGATCATGCGCGCCGCGCTGTTGCGTCGCTACCTGGAGCCGCTGTTGCGCGCCAACCTGCCCGGCCTGACCAGCATCCGCATCGGCACCAAGTCGGTGGCGTACTGGCCGCAGCGCTTCGTGTCCGACCGTGACGCCGACGAGGTGCTGCGTCTGTTCGAGGAGGTCGTGGCCAGCGGCAAGTCCCTGGCGGTGATGGCGCACTACAGCCACCCGCGCGAGCTCTCCACCGCGGTGGCGCAGCGCGCCCTGGCGCGCATCCAGTCCACCGGCGCCGTGGTGCGCTGCCAGGCGCCGCTCATCAAGCACGTGAACGATGACGCCGCGACGTGGGCCGAGCTGTGGCGCACCGAGGTCCGGCTGGGCGCGGTGCCCTACTACATGTTCGTGGCGCGGGACACCGGCCCACGCGAGTACTTCGAGGTGCCCCTGGTGCGCGCGTGGACGATCTATCGGGACGCCCTGGCCGCGGTCTCGGGGCTGGCTCGCACCGTGCGCGGACCCTCGATGAGCACCACCGCCGGCAAGGTGGTGATCGATGGTGTGGCCACGGTGCATGGCGCGCAGGTCCTCGTGCTGCGCTACCTGCAGGCGCGCGATCCGGCCTGGGTCGGTCGCCCCTTCTTCGCCGCCCTAGACGCCCAGGCCAGCTGGTTCACGCATCTCAGGCCCGCTGCGGGCAGCCCGCGGCTGTTCTTCGACGCCGAGACGGCGCGGCCCTCGGCGCGGCTCATCACCCTGCGCACCGGGATGGCCTGATGGGGCCCGTCAAGCTCGACCAGCGGGTCGAGGGCATGTCGATCTCGCCGACCCTGGCGGCGCGGGTCCGGTCGTCCTCGCTGGTCGAGGAGGGCCAGCGCGTGTTCCGCTTCGGGCTCGGCCAGTCGCCGTTCCCGGTGCCGGAGCCGCTGGTGGCGGCGCTGCGGGCCGCGGCCGCAGAGAAGGACTACCAGCCGCCGGGCGGCCTGCACGAGCTGCGCCGCGCGGTGGCCGACCACCACCGTTTCCGGCACGGCGTGGCCTTCGCAGCCGAGGACATCGTGATCGGCCCCGGCTCCAAGGAGCTCATCTTTCTCCTGCAGCTGTGCTTCGATGGCGACATCCTGCTCCCCACGCCGCGCTGGGTCTCCTACGTGCCGCAGGCGCGGCTGGCGGGGCGCCAGGTGGTGACGCTGCCCGGTGGCGGGCGCGACGGTCTCACTCTGGAGCCTGAGCGACTGGCCGAGCTGTGCCAGGCCGCCCCCGGCCGCCGGCGCTTGCTGTTCCTGAACAGCCCTTGCAACCCGACCGGGCTGGCCAGCACAGGCGAGGAGCTCGAGGCCCTGGCCGCCGTGTGCCGGGAGTACCAGGTGGTGGTGCTGTCGGACGAGATCTACGCCGAGCTGCGCTTCAGCGGGCGCCATCGCTCGCTGGCGCAGCTCTACCCCGAGGCGACCATCGTGGTGTCGGGGCTGTCCAAGTGGTGCGGCGCCGGCGGCTGGCGGCTCGGCACGATGGCGCTGCCCCACGGCTTGCGGGTCTTGCGGCGCGCCCTGGAGGCCGTCGCCAGCGAGACCTTCTCGTCGACCAGCGCGCCCATCCAGCGCGCCGCCGTGACGGCCTTCAAGCCCCAGGGAGAGATCGAGGCCTACCTGGTCCTGGTGCGCAGGATCCTGGCCGCGGCGCTGGGCTGGGCCGCCGCCGAGCTGGACGGCGTGGGCCTCGAGGTGCCGCAGCCGGTGGCCGGCTTCTACCTGTTCCCCGGCTTTGCCCCGCTGCGCGACGCGCTGGCGAGGCTGGGCATCGAGTCCGACATCGACCTCTCCGAGCGGCTGCTGGCAGAGACCAGCGTCGTCACCGTCCCGGGCAGCGCCTTCGGCTGCGATCCACGCGCGCTACGCGTTCGCCTGGCGCTGGTCGACTTCGACGGCGCGCATGCCCTCACCGGGCTGGCCAACGGGCCGGCCGATCTGTCGTTCCTGCAGCGCTACCTGACGCCGACCTGGAACGGCATCCTGGCGCTGGCGCGCTGGAGCGCCCAGCTGGCGCCGACCCGCGCAACGCCCTGACGGCGGCCACGGGCGCGCCGGCCTCAGGTCACGGGCTGGGGCGTCTCCAGCGCGGCCGTGGTGGCCCGCTTGCTGCCGGTGTCGATGGTCAGGTGACCGCCCATGATGGGCACCGCGACCTTGACCATCAGGGTGAACAGCAGCGCGCCGATGCCGTAGATCCCAGCCGTCACCATCAGCTCGACGCGGCTGGGTACGTACTCGTAGATGTCGCCCAGCGTGGAGGGGGTGAAGCCCGGCACCACCAGCGCGATCCCCTTCTCGATGAAGACGCCGCCATAGATCATGAAGGCGCCCAGGTTGAGGCCGACCGGGTGGCGCCGCGTGCTCGGGATCAAGAACAGCAGGAAGGCGCCCCCGCTGAGGAACAGCGACAGCCAGGCGTAGGGCACCAGCGAGCGGTGGCCGTCGACGCCGCTGAACAGGTACTTGGTGTAGACCAGGTGCTCGGTGCTGGAGTAGTACTCGCGGAAGATCTCGGCCCCGAACAGGAACAGGTTGACGAACATCGCGTAGGCCATGAGCTCCGCGATCTTCGACAGCGCCTCGTTCTTGATCTCCAGCTTGGCGTAGCGGCGCAGGAGCTGCAGCAAGATGAGGATGATGGCGGGCCCCGAGCAGAACGCCGAGGCGATGAAGCGCGGCGCCAGGATGGCCGAGTTCCAGTACGGCCGCGACGCCAGGCCGTTGTACAGGAAGGCCGTCACGGTGTGGATGCTGACCGCGGCCGGGATCGACAGGATGATGAGCGGCGTCGCGAAGCGCTTGCTGTACGGCTTCTTGTTGAAGGCGCGGTACAAGAGGTGGGTCACGATGGTGAGGTTGAGGACGAAGTAGACGTTGAGCACCACCGAGTCCCACGCCAGCAGCGACGACGGGATGTGCAGGTTCCCGATGAAGGGCATGATGTGCCAGAAGCGATCGGGGCGGCCAATGTCGACCATGACGAAGAGCAGGCAGGTCACGATGGCGCACACCGCGAGCAGCTCGCCGATGATCACGATCTCCTTGATGGGCTTCCAGTTGTAGATGTAGGCCGGGATGACCAGGACCACGGCGGCGGCGGCGACGCCGACCATGAAGGTGAAGTTGCCGATGTAAAAGCCCCACGACACCTGATCGCGCATGTTGGTGCGGACCAGGCCGTGCTTGAGCTGGTCGGCGTAGCCGATCGCGCCGATGGCGATCAGCGCGACCAGGAACAGGAGCCACAGGTAGTACAGCTTGGGCCCGCGCACGATGGCGCGGAGGCTGCCGACGACGAAGCGATAGAACATCATGGTCGGCTCCTTTACACGCCGTAGAAGTAGAAGAACTTGGGGTGAGTGCCCAGCTCCTCCTTCAGGATGAAGACGCGCTTGTTCTCGATGACGTAGCGGACCTCGCTGTCGGGATCGAGCAGGTTGCCGAACTTGCGCGAGCCGGTCGGGCAGATCTCGACGCAGGCCGGATACAGCCCCTTGCGCACGCGCTGGATGCAGAAGGTGCACTTCTCGACGACACCCTTGGGTCGTGGGCGGTTGCCGAGGTAGTGCATGTTCGTGTTGATCTCGTCGGGCGGGATGTGGGGCTCGGCCCAGTTGAAGTGGCGCGCGCCATACGGGCATGACGCCAGACAGCAGCGACAGCCGATGCAGTAGTTGTAGTCCACGACGACGATGCCGTCGGGCTCCTGCCAGGTCGCGCCCACCGGGCACGACTTGACGCAGGGCGCGTCGCGACACTGCTGGCACGACACCGGCATGTAGAAGTGGCCCTTGCGCGGCACCGTGTCGGCGACGTAGTAGGCGTTCGAGTGCATGACGTCGACGCCGCCCTCCTTCTCCATCTCGAGCACGGTGATCCAGTGGATCTGCGGGTCGCGCGACTGGTTGTTCTCCTTGACGCAGGCGTCGACGCAGCGCCGACAGCCGACACAGCGCGACAGATCCAGCGCATAGCCGAAGGTCACGCCGGGCATGGCGGGCTCGACCCCGATGCTGGCGGCGCGGCCCTCGGGGTGGGCCTGGGAGATGGTCTTCTCGGTGGCCTCGGCCTGCAGGCGCTCGAGGACCTTGGCCAGGTCGGCCTTCGACAGCTCCTTGAAGTGCTGCTGGAAGAAGGCCTCGCGGTCGCGCTCGCTGCAGCTGGCCAGCATGCTGACCGCCGCGGCCTGGCCCAGCATCTTGAGAAACACGCGGCGATTGGGCTTGTCCTTGGCGTCGCTGTCGCTCATCGCGTCACTTGCTCCTTCCCGGCCGCCGCGGCGGTGGCATCGGCTTGATCGGCGCGAAGTGGGGCGCGTGCGGGTTGTGGCAGTGCGCGCACAGCAGGTACTGCTTCTTGCCGTTCCAGCTGCCGGTGCGCTTGCCGTGGATGCCGTAGCGCCAGTCGCGGTACTTGTCGCCGTGACACTGCCCGCACAGCCGGTAGGACTCGGTGAAGGGCACGGTGCGCCCGCTGGCCAGGCGGAGCTCGTCGCGGTTGTCGGGGTTGTGACAGTCGAAGCACCAGCGGTCGCGATCGCCGTGGTGCAGCTTGATCTCGGTGTGGTCGTCGACCAGCGTGCGCGGCGTGGGGTCGGTCTCGATGCTCTCGTGACAGTCCATGCAGGGGAAGACGCCCTCGGTGAAGGGCGGTGGCGGCACCGGGTAGCTGGAGCTCGCGAAGATGGGGCCGGCGTTGAAGCCGGCGATGCCGCCATCGCCGTCGTCGACCTCGGCGTCACCGTCACCGTCACCGTCACCGTCACCGACGACCCCGGCATCGCCATCGCCGGCCACCGCCGCGTCCACGCGGGCGGGCGCCGGTGGCGACTCGGCGCGTGAGCGCGCACAGCCGACCGCGGCGGCGAGCGCTGCAGCAGTCAGGATGACAAGGCGCATGAGACCTCCCCTAGAGCATTAGTGGCAATACCCGCACATGCCGTTGCGCCGGATCTCGTCGTGGTCGTGCCGCGACAGCCAGCTCGGCGTGTGCGGGTTGCCGCCGACGCCACCGACCTTGTGGCAGTCGATGCAGATGGAGCGCGCGCCCTGGTCGTGACAGGCGGCGCAGTTGACGATGTCGCGCCGGGCGTCGCGAGCGTGGCTGTTCGCGCCCGGGAACGAGTAGCCCTGCGGGTGCGGGCTGCGCGGCGTCAGCGCGGTCGGGGTCAGGTTCTGCGCGGTGTGGCAGCTGGTGCAGAAGCTCTGGCCGTGGCAGCGGTTGCACAGCGCCGGCTCTGCCCTGGCCTCCAGCGTGTGGCGGGTGCGGTAGTCGGCGCGGTGGATGAAGTCGCGCAGCACCTTCTCGGGGAAGCGCAGCTCGATGGGCACCGGCGCGGTGCGGGCGTGGCAGTCGGCGCAGAAGGTCTGCTCGTGGCACTTGGTGCAGCTGTCGGCGCTGCTGCGCGCGGCCGGCCCGTGCTGGCGCACATAGTTGCCCTGGTGCGAGAACGCCGACACCGGCTTCAGCGGGTAGCGGCTGAGGTCGCTGTGGCAGCGCACGCAGGCGCCCTGGCTGAAGTCCTGCTCGTGCTCGTGGCAGCCGCGGCAGGTGCCCATGGTCGGGCGCGCGGCGGCGACCCGGGGTTCGGGCAGCCTGGCGTGGCACTTGCTGCACTCCTCCTTGGCGCGCGGCACGTGGGCCTGGTGCGAGATCTCGACGCGCGGCTCACGCGGGGGATAGCTGCCCGGGGTCTTGGGCAGCGCGTGGCACTTGTCGCACTTGCCGGCGGTCTTGTCCTCCTCGTGGCACTCCAGACACTTCTCCTCCTTGGGCAGCGCCATGCCGACCAGGGTCTTGGAGTCGATGACGTCCTCGTGGCAGGTCACGCACTCGAGGTCGTTCTCGGCGTGGACCTTGTGCGAAAACAGGATGCGATCGCCGGTGCGCGGCGCCTTCGAGCTGGACAGCAGCGCGGCGCACGCGCCCAGGCCCACGGTCGCGAGCGCCGCGAGCACGACCCACCAGCGCGACGCGCGCATCATGGGCGGTCCTCCCGGATCCGGGTCGAGAAGCCATAGACCAGCCGGGCCATGACCTCGAAGTGGCGCTCGGCGAAGGGCGTCACCGCAGCCAGACCCGAGACGACGCCGCGCCAGCGCCCGAAGCCGCGGCCCGCGCTGACCTGCCCCGACAGCGAGCCATCCTGGCCGTTGATCGGGGCCTCCAGCAGGTAGCCCGCGACATCCCCGGTCACGAAGCCGGTGGCGCCGAGCGGCAGGGCCCCGAACAGGCGCAGCTCGGTGTAGCCGTCGTGGTCGGGCAGCCGGAGCACGCGGCTCTGCACCCCCACGCTGCCGCGGCGGGCGCGCCCGGGCATCAGCGTGAGCTTGCCGCCGGCACGGTGGCCGGTGCCGCTGTCCTGGCCCAGGGCGTGGTAGTCGGCCTGCAGGCGCAGGGCAGGGCTGGCGCTCAGCACCAGCGTGGAGCCGACCTCGTCGCGGCGCTCCTCGGCGAACACCGCGAAGATCGAGTTCAGCGGCAGGAACAGGTCGGGCGCGGTGCGCCGCACGTCGACCGACAGCTCCAGCTTGCTGGACGGGATCAGCGAGAACCGGGTGTCGAGCTCGGCCAGCCGCTCCTCGGCGATGCTCCACAGCACCAGGCCCGACATGAGCAGGCTGCGATGCGGTGCCCAGCGGCCATCGACCGCCAGATCCTGACGGGCGACGCGGCCGTCATCGGCGACATGGATGAACGACAGCCCGAGCTCGCTCTCGAACGAGGCCCGGTACGAGACCCGGGCCCCGGCGGCGCCGTCACCGCGATCGACCCCGAAGCGGGGCGTCACCGGCACACCCGCGAACCCCTGCAGGCCGAAGCGGCGCACGCGGACCTGGACGTTGCCGCCGTCGAGCTGCAGCATGCGCGCCGCGCCGCCCTGGATCAGCTGTCGCCCGGCCCTGAGCGCCACCCGGCCGCGCGCCAGCGTGGCGGCGGCGTAGCCGAGATCGACGTCGCCGCTGCTGAAGCGGTCGTCGCGTGGATCACCGGGGTCGATCTCGCCCCACATCTGCAGCACGACCTCGAGGTCGCACAGCCAGGGGTTCTTGATGGCGCTGGCGCGCCCCGACACCGTCTCCAGCATCGGCACCACGGTGTGCAGCTGGCCGTCGCGCGGATCGGCGCGCCCGGCCAGCAGCGTGGTGGCCTCGAAGTCGATGGTGTCACCCCGCGCGGGCTGCGCCAGCAGCCAGCTCCCGAGGGCGAGCGCGGCCCAGCGTTCACGGCACATCGACGACTCCATTGATGTGCTTGCTGACCCGTGCGCCAGCAGGCCCGGTGACCAGGATGTTGCCAGCCGTGTCCACGGTGTTCGGGTGGCAGAAGGAGCAGGTCGCCAGCGTGGTGTAGCCGGTGTGGATCGCGGTCGCGGGCGGCACCGCGTGACAGCTGCCGCAGCCGGCCTCGCTCTGGCCGGTGTGGGTCCACACTGGCGTCGCGCTGCCATGACAGTAGTTGCCTGCGCAGGTGGCGCTGCCGCGGTCCCACACCGGGGTCGCGCCCCGGGCGCGCGCCACCATGCCGGCGCCGACCGGGAACACCTCGGCTGGTGTGTCGCTGTCGAGGTGGCCGGGCGAGCTCGCCCGGGTCGGCATGAGGTGGCACTCGGTGCAGGCGATGGGGGCGCCGAGGCCGTGGGTGGCGTTGACGTGGGAGGCGTGGGCCCCGACGCCGAGGCCGCTCGGCGAGGTCATGCCGCCGAGGTCGCGCGGCGGCGCCGGGCCACCCGCGGCGGTGCCGTGACAGGCGGTGCAGCCGCCGTCGCCGACCAGGGTGACCTTGCCGTCGAGGTGCAGCGCGGGCGTCGTGATGTGGCGGGCGGCATCGACCACGGGGGCATGACAGGTCACGCACTCGGCGCGGTTGCTGCCGTGGCTGGCCGGGGGCGTGCCGTGGCAGCTGCCGCACGCGGCCTGATCCACCCCCAGCGGTGACCACACCGGGGTGGTGTGCGTGGCCGCGGGGTCGCCCAGGGTGGCGCCGTGGCAGTACATGTTCTGGCAGCTGTTCGCCGGCACGCCGCCGGCGCTGAAGCTGGGCGGGCCGGCGCGCCCAGCCGGATCGAGATCGCGCGCTGCCCAGGCGCCGAACATGACCTCGACCGGGGGTGGATCCAGCGTGCCATCGGCCAGGAACATGTGGCCCTCGTCGCCCATGCCGCCGGGCTTGCGATGGCACTCGCCGCAGTCGAGCGGGCTGCCCAGGGCGCCGCCCGCCAGGTGCTTGCGATGCGCCGGGCTGCGCGCCAGCAGCAGGTCGCCGTGACAGGTGGAGCAGTCGTTCGGCCCCTGCTGGTGACAGCTGGTGCAGGCGACGCCCGAGGTACCGCCGCGGAAGTCCGCGCCGTGGCAGCGGGCGCAGACCGCGAAGTCGTAGCGCAGCGCGCGCAGCGTCTTGGCGTGGAACTCGGACGAGGTCCGGTCGAGCAGGCCGGGCGGATGGATCGAGGACTCGAGATACGAGGCCCGGCAGCCGACCACCCAGTCCCCGAGCGCCGCGAGGGTGGCGGCGGGCACGCTGTGCGCGGCGTCGCTGCCCGGCGCCCCGAGCCGCTCCAGCAGCCGCGAGCGCGCCTCGCCAGCGACGACATTCGCGGTGTCGTCGCTGCCGGGCGCCAGCAGGCCGAGGTAGCTGGTGGTGTCGTAGCCGGCGGCGGGGGTCGCCCCCGAGTGGCAGCTGGCACAGCTGGTCAGCAGCCTGGCGACCTCGTCCTTGTAGGACACACAGGTGGGCGCCTGGTCGTCCTGGGGACGCGCCTTGGAGCAGCTGGTCGAGAGGACCAGGCTGATGATGCAGGCGACCTGTGCCCGGACGCCCACGGCGGCGCTACTTGGCGAGCTTCCGCAGGTGGGCGATGAGGGCCTTGATCTGCTCCGGCGTCAGCTTGCCCTTGAGCGCCGTCATCTTCTGGACCTTGCCGTCCTTGGACTTGCGGTTCAGCCCCTTCTCGATGGTCTCGGTGATCTTCGCGTCGGTGAAGGTGGCCTGCCACTCCTTGGTGGTGATGTCCCCGATCCCCATCTTCTCGCCCTGCTTGGTCTTGCCCTTGCCGTCGGGGCCATGACAGGCCTGGCACTTGGCCTTCCAGTCCTTGGCCCCATCGGCGTCCGCGTGCGCAGGACGCAGGCAGACCAGCACCAAGATCGCAGCAGCTCCCAATGACATCCAAGCGCGCATCGTCTTCTCCCATCCGCGGCCGTGGCCGCAATCGTGATCCGACCGTTCCCTGATCCGTGCCGTGCCCTGCCGTGCCGTCCGTCCGCTACGGGGGCGGGACGTGCACGCGATCGACGCCGAAGGTGTCGCCTGGCGCATGACAGGTCGCGCAGCTCTCCGCGCCCAGCGCCGTGGTCATCAGCTGGGTGTGGGTGACCACATAGGGCGCGTCGTGGCACGAGGTGCACGCCGCCGCGGTGGCCGACATGAAGCGCGTCGCGCTGATGACCCGGGTGTCGCAGTAGGTGTCATCGTCCAGCCCGGGAGCCTCGGTGCAGGTGTAGTCGTCCTCGCGCGTCGGCAGCGCGGTCAGCGGCAGCGGCAGCGCATAGGTCGCCGCCGAGACGTGGCAGGTGGTGCACACCCGGCGATCACCGGGGAAGCGCACCTCGCCGAAGTCCTCCGAGCGCCCCGCCGGGTTGGTCCGCGTCGGCGCGCTGGTGCCGATGAGGTAGGGCTGCTGGGTCAGGTTCTCACCGCTGTGGATCTTGTGGATGAGGACCTTGAAGTGCACCGGCTGCGCGGTGATGGTGCTGCCTTCGACGCGCGCCATGCGCTCGTCATTCACGTTGTTGGCGTTGTGGCACATCACGCAGTAGTTGGGGTCCTTGCGCGAGCCGCCGTGGAAGGCCAGGTCGGCGTGGCAGGCGTTGCACTTGTCGCGATCGACGAGCTTGCGCCGCGGCACCGCGGTGGTGTCGGTGACCTTGAAGAAGAACACCGGGTTGACCAGGGTGTTGCGCACGCCGCCGGTCGGGGTCAGGTTGCCCTCGAGGCCGACCGCGTAGGAGCCCTTGGCGGTCGCCGGGATGATCGTCGTCGGCGTGTTCGGGAAGCTGAAGCGGAAGGTGCCCTGGGCCAGGTCGACCACCTCGAGGGCGTTGCCATCGGCCGCGACGAAGGGCTGGATGGTGACCTGGAAGTACTGCGCATAGTCGGTGTTCGGGCCGGCGACGGTGGCGCGCAGGCTGGTCAGCGGCGTGGTCAGGATGTCGAGCGGCTGGCCATCGAAGCGGACCTGGAAGGTGATGCGCGGGGCCTGGCCCGGGCCGGTGTTCTGCGCGTCGAGCACGGTGACGACCAGCGGCTTCAGCGCGGGATCCGCGGACGCCGCGGCGTGCGTGCTCGCGATGCTGGGGACGCCGGCGGGGCCGGTCGCGGGGTGGCAGCCGCCGCAGCGCGCGTCGTCGAGCTGCTCGCCGCCGCTGTGGCTCATGGTCGGGCCGGCCCAGACGACGTCGTCGTGGCACGAGCCGCAGGCGGCGCGGGTCGGGTTGGTCTTCCAGCGGTCGCCCTGCGCGCCGGTGTGGCAGGTCGAGCACAGCTTGATGTCGCGCGGGAAGGCGACGGTCGAGAAGTCATGCATCGAGCCGGCGTTGCCGATGATCTGGTACGGCACCGAGGGCACCGCGAGCACGCTGGGCAGGCTGGAGCCGCGGTGGATCTTGTGCAGCATGACGCGGAAGTCGACCGTATTGCCGGTGTCGGGGTCGAGCGTCTGGCCGCTGTGGCACATGATGCACAGGCCGGTCTCGCGCCGTGAGCCGCCGTGCGCCGCCAGCGTGCCGTGACAGCCGTTGCAGGCCGTGGTCTTCACGATCTCGCGCTTGGTCGGCGGGGGGCCGCCCGCGGGCACGAAGTGATAGACGTCGTTGGCGACATAGCGCAGCTCGTTGAAGGTGCGCGTCACGTAGCCACCGATGGCGTGGGCCTGGTTCATGTCCGTCGGCGTGACCGCGGTCTTGAAGACGTAGCGGTAGGTGCCGGCGCCGACGCCCAGCTCCATGAACGTGCCTCCGCTGTCGACCGCGGCCTGCTGCGTGCTGATGCCGGTGACCGAGCTGGAGGCGGCGCGCGTGGTGTAGGCGGTGTACTGACCAGGGCCGCCGAAGGACTCCTCGGCGAGGCGCGCGATCACGAACGACGGCCGCGCCACCCCGACGGTATACAGGCCGTCGATGTCGAGCGGCACGTTGGCGCCATCGGTGATCTTGAAGTCGACCGTCGCGATGCCGGCGCCGATGCGCGCGCCGGTGATGGTCAGCTTGACGCCGGGCCCGGTCACGAACGGGCTGCGCCCAGCGTCGCCGGTGGGGCCCGCGGGGCCAGTCGGACCCTCGGGTCCCTGCGGCCCCTGACTACCCGCGTCACCAGCGGGGCCCTGGGTGCCGTCCTTGCCGTCAGCGCCCTCGGGGCCTTCGCAGCCGACCAGCCCGACCCCCAAAACCCCTGCGATGACGACCATGAGCCGCGACGGAGTGCTCATCATGACTGGCGACTGAGCAAGGGCTGCGCCAAGAGCGCGCCTGTGCAAATCCGGCACGCGGATCCGTCGGATCGCGAATTCGCCGCGCTCGGGGCGCGGAAGCCATGCACTGGCTGCGCGAAAAATGCATGGGAAGCCACGGATTACTTGCGCCCATCCTCGAGACCACGCAGAAGCTGCCAATGCATCTGCGCACGAGTTGCGGCGACGCGACTTCTTGCGTCAGATCTCAGCGGTAGGGCGCAAGATCGAGCCCGGGACGCGCAAGAACCCGCACCAGCACTGCGCCCTGGGCGCACTCCTCGTGCACCACGGTCCAGCCCGGCGCGCTGAGCGGCGCCTCGGCGAAGTGGTTCTGCACCAGCAGATCGCCGTCCAGCGGCCCCAGCGGCTCGATCCAGAGATCGTGACGGCGCCAGGTGAAGTGGTTGGGGGTGACGTGGAGCCCGACGCGGGTACCCAGCGGGGCGCGCGCCGACACCCAGTCCAGCGCGCCGGTGATGCCCTCGCCCCACCAGCCGGTCTCGAACCAGCGCCGCGCTGCCACCGTGCGCGGGCCGCCGACATGCTCGCCGTAGTAGTCGAGGTAGTAGGGCGCGATGCGCGCCGCGGTCACCACCAGGTACAGCGCGAAGGCGCCGCCCACCGCGTGGCCGGCCCAGCGCGCGGCGACCGGGATTCGGCGCGCCAGCAGCTCGCCGAGGGCGGCCATGCCGGCGCCCGCGGCGATGGCCAGCGGGACCAGGGCGGGCAGGATGTAGCGCACGCCGTCCTGCACCACCGGCGACAGCGCCATCGCGAACGGCACCAGCAGCCAGGCCAGCAGCGCCAGCGCCGCGCGCGCGTGCTTGCGGGCGCCCCTGGCGACGAGGGCGACGAAGGCGAGCGCGCCGAGGAGCACGCCGAGCGGCGCGGTGACCAGCAGATACAGCGGGAAATAGGCCGGTCCTGGGTGCTCGGTCATGCGGCCGAGGAAGAGCTCCTTGCCGTGGGTCTTCTGCAGCTTGGCCCACGACTCCGACAGGTGGCGCAGCGGGGCGCCCCACATGCGCGGCCACAGCAGGGCGAACACCGCAGCGGCCACCAGGGGGATGGCCGCCAGGGCCAGCCAGTGGCCGAGCCGCCAGCGTGGGCGGCCAGTACCGTCGTCGGTGGTCGGCGCGCGACGGACCTCGTGAATCACGAACAGCGAGATATAGAGTCCGAACAGCAGGCCATTCGGGTAGCGTACCGAAACGGCCAATCCCGCAATGGCACCTGCGGCCAGCAGCGCCTTCCAGCAGCGCGTCTCCAGCGCGTGCCACATCATCCACACGCCTGCGGTCCACAGGAACACGGACGGGGTCTCGTGGCCGATGACCAGACCGTGGCCGATGAGGTGTGGGCTCAGCGCGCAGGTGATGCCCGCCAGCACGCCGGCGCGCAGGCCGAACCAGCGCCGCGCCAGGGCGAACGCGATCACCGCGGTGCCCGCCGACAGCGCCGCGAAGATGGCGCGCGCCGGCCCGAAGCCGTCGGCCCACAGCGCGCCCAGCCCGGCCAGGTACTTGGTCAGCGGCGGGTGCTCGAAGTTCCAGCGCCACGACGCCTCGCGCAGATCCCAGGCCAGCAGGTTCTCGAGGTAGTTGCGCCCCGACGACCAGTACACATCCTCGTCCCAGGTCTGGCCCTGGTCCATCAGGCCCCACAGCCGCCACAGCAGCGCCAGCGCGAACACCGCCAGGCCGGCGTACGCCGCGGCGCGCGTCTCGGCGTGGGTGGCGATGCGCTCCGACGCCGCACGCAGCCCGCGCCGGCCCAGCACGCCCGCGAACAGCAGCGCCGCCAGCACCACCGCCCACATCAGGGCGGCGTCACGCCGGAAGGCCCCGCGCCCCGCCGCCGGCGGCGCCGCGCTGGTCGGGGACAGCACCGAGGGCGGCACATACTCCATGTCGCCGCGCCGCCCGGGCGGCAGCCAGGTCAGCCGCAGCAGGCCGGCGCGCGCCCCCTTCACATAGCGCACCGTCACCGGGTGCGGCCCCGCGGGCAGCACCTTGCGCGCGACCTCCAGCGGCCCGCCCAGGCGCGCCTCGGCGAGCTTGACGCCATCCAGGCTCAGCTCGGCGGCCTGATCGGCCTCCAGCCCGAACTTGTAGGCGCCCCCGCGCGGCAGCCAGATGGTCCCGGTCCACTCGATCGAGATCCCGCCCGGCTCGGCGAAGATGTGGTCATTGCCGGCCCAGAAGTCGAGGCGACGATCGATGCGCTCGAAGAAGGGGTCGCCCGCGAAGCCGACGTTGGCGAAGTAGCGCCCGCTGAGGCCGGGGCCCGCGCCGCCCTCGCCGGCGTGGGCGCGACGCCGGAAGTCCCACACCGCGGCCAGCGCGACCGCGAGCAGCAGCACGCCGGCCGCGATGTCGAGCGCCCAGCGGCGGCGCGGCGCGCCCGCGCTCATGCCGGCGGATCCCAGGCGCGCACGAAGTCGTCACCCTCGAGCCTCAGCCGCTCGGCCAGGCGATCCTCCAGCTCCTTGCCGTGCAGCAGCGGGGCGCCGCGCTCGGTCAGCAGGACCGCGAAGGTGTAGTGCTCGCCCAGGTCCGGGATGCGCACGGTGATGAAGTAGTAGCCCTCGCGCGCGAAGTACTGCAGCCGGCCGCCGTCGAGGCTGGGGTGGTTGGTCAGCTGGTAGACGTGACACAGGATGCTGGGGCGGCGCCGGAACACATAGTCGTCGGGGGCCCACTTCTGGTGGCCGGGGCGGTTGGTGTGCGGCCGGACCTTGTGCGCGATGAACTCGTCCGACAGGCCGAAGGCGTCGAGCGCGCGCAGGTCGGCGTACCAGGGCTGGGCGCCGGCGCCGCCGACGCTCATGTAGTCGTCGCGCCGGGCGTGCACGAAGAACCACTTGCCGATGGTGGCGCGGTCGCGGGTGTACTTGCGCAGGAAGCCAGGCGAGTCGATGCCGTTGTCGGCGCCGACCCAGCGGATGGCGTGGCGCGACTCGCGCGCCATCAGGACGCCCCAGTACGCCAGCACGGCGGCCAGCGCGGGCAGGGCGGCGCCCAGCTTGACCCGGGTGGACAGCGGGGCAGGGGCGGGCGCAGGGAGCAGCGCGAAGAAGCACAGCGCGCCGTCTTGAAGCAGCAGCGCGATGAGCGGGAACGTCGGCATGATGAAGCGGTGCAGCCCCATGAAGTCGCCGCCGACGCGGGCGACATAGCCGAGGTAGGCCCCGAGCAGCGGCACCACCAGGGTCAGGAAGCGGGCCCGCGCACCCTGCCCGTGCCGCGTCGCCACGATGGCCAGCGAGGCCAGCACGATCGGCGCCGCGTACAGCACGCGTGACTGGCGCGCGAACTGGCGCAGATAGTACAGGCCGCGGGCCCAGTTCGAGCCGCCCGAGGACTTGATGTAGAAGGTGTTGGGCAGCGGCCAGCCGTAGTAGCTCCAGCGCCACGCGATGTAGCCGCCCACGATGATGATGAAGGCGCCGGCCCAGGCCCAGTCGTCGCGCCGGGGCAGCCGCCAGCGCACGCCCAGCCAGGCCAGCCGGTGCAGGCCCACGATGCCGAACACCAGCAGCCCCTCGGGACGCGTCAGCGCGGCGGCGGCGAAGGCGAACGTCGACCATCTCCACATCAGGCGCCGTGCCTGCCCGCCCGGCGCATCGGCCGCCTCCTCGAGCTCGGCTTCCTCCAGGTAGCGCCACACCCCGAGCACACACAGGAAGGTGAACGGCGCGCTCTCCAGCCCGCCCGAGGTCCAGCACGCGAAGCCGCCCCAGCCCGCGCACAAGAGCGGCGCCAGCACATGCGCCGGCGTGCGCCCGCCGCGCACCCGCTCCGCGATGCGCACCATCAGGTACAGCGTCCCCAGCGACGCTGCCGTGGCCAGCAGGCGCGACATCACCTCGGGCGCCAGGCGCAGCTTGTAGAGGATCCCCAGCAGCAGGGTCCACAGGAAGTTGGTGTAGCCCTCGACATACTCGCCGGGGTTGAACACCAGCTCGCCGCTGCGCGCGAAGTTGCGCGAGTACACGAACGAGATGAAGGCGTCGTCAGTGACGAAGTTGAACAGCAGCGAGTGCGCCACCAGCAGCGCGGCCGCGAGCGCCACCGGGCCGTAGGTGCCGGCCAGGGCGGTCTCGTGCCACGGGGTCTTGCGCGGAGCCTCGCTCATGCGGGCGGGAGAATAGTGGGAAAGCCGGCAGGTCGGGGGCGGGAATCAGCAGCCGAGGCCAGGGATCGAGCAGGTGCAGAACGGCCCCTGGGTGGCCACCGGCGGGTACACGTACGAGATGGCAAAGCACATCTCCTGATCCGAGCTGTCGCCCAGCGCCACGTTGGCCGCCGACGGATCCCACTCGCAGGCGACATGGATGGTGTCGCCCGTGGTCAGCTGGATCGGGGTGAAGCTGCCGAAGCTCTGGTCGTTGAAGTCGTAGTCCTTGTCCCACACCACCTGCTGCCCGCCGCCGGTCTCGGCCCAGATCTTGATGTGGCGGCCCTTCTGGTGCATGTGCGGGAAGACCGCGAAGAACTGGGTGTCACGGCTGACCTTGCAGCGGTCGGTCATCATCACGTTGGAGGGGATGCGGAACTGCCCCGCGGGCGGCGGGCCCACGAAGGGCACCCCGGCTGGCTCGAGCGTCGACGGATCGGTCGACACCACCGCGTCGAGCGCCGCGGTGCCCGTGATGGTCGCGCCGCTGGCGTTGTAGAGGTGCAGGTTGAGCACCATCTGGTTGCCGCTGGCGATGCGCAGGCTGACGCCCGGCGGCATGGTCAGCGCTGGCGAGCCGACACCCGACGCGAACAGCGGCTTCCAGTCGAGGCCGATGGCGCCGCAGTCGCTGCGCGAGGTGCCCACGGTGCCCTTGCTGGGATCGGTCGCGAACACCGTGTGGTGGGTCCCGTTGGGCGCCACCGGGATCAGCTTGAGGATGTCGAGCTGCTCCGCCGCGTCGAGCCGGGTGCACTGGTAAAACTCTTGACCCGCCGGGATGCTGTACTGCGCCTCGATGAGCCGGATCATCTTGCTGTTGGGCGGCATCACGTAGGCGTCGGGCTGGTTGCCACCGCCGTCCGTGGTCGTGACGCTGCCATCCACCGTGGTGTCGTCATCACCCCCGCCGCCGCCGCCGCCGCCGCACCCGACCAGGAAAACGCCTGCCAGCCCAGCGAGCCAGCCCTGTGCGCGGAACTTCATGCGAGGACCTCCTAGAATGGAGGGCAGTATAGAAGATCCGCGATGAACCTGGGTTGACTTTGCGGGCCAGGCCGCCAACATACGCGCGTCCATGGCCGAGCCGCCCCCCGGAAAGCCTCTGCGTCCGCTGGTCCAGGCGACGCTGACCGGCGCCTGGGCGGGCCTGGCCGGCGGCGTCATCGCCGCGACCGGCGACGCAATTTCTGCGACGCGGCGGCTGCGTCAATTCTTGCCGGGACTTGGCGCGCGCATCGGCCACGGCGTGTTCCTGGCGGCGCTGTACGGGCTGCTCGGGTTTGTGATCTGCGCCGCACTGGGTGCGGCGGGTTGGCTGTTCTGGCGCCACACCCGCGCCGGCGCGCTGATCAGCCGGGTGCGCGCCACCCTGGCGGCGCGGCGCGAGGCCGATCCGCTGGTGGCCATCACCATGACCGCGCACGTGCTGGCGGTGCTGGCCGCGCTGGGCATCGCGTGGGGGATCTCGCGCAAGGTCGCGCTGACCTTCCAGCTGCGCTTCCACAACCAGGGGCTGATCGCGGCCTACATCGCCACCGTGGCCATCGGCGCCGTGGTCGGCGCGCTGATCTTCAGCCTGGTCATCGGCCGCCTGCTCGAGGTGCTGCTGCGTGCGGCGGCGCGCGGGCCGCTACGCCGGCCGCTGGCGTCGCCGTGGGCGGCGCTGGTGCTGGCGGCCTCGGCCGTGGTGGGCATCGCCATCGTCGCCATCACCGTCGACTACAGGTCGATCAAGCTGCTCAACCTGCGCCCGCAGGCGATGGCCGGGCTGCTGGCCCTGTTCGCGGTCGCGGCCGCCGCCGCCCTGCACAAGCTGCGCCTGGTCGAGCGCGCGCCGCGCCGCCCCGCGCTGATCGCGACCGTGGTCGCGCTGCCGCTGCTGTTCGGCCTGGTGCTCGGCCTGGCCTCCGACGCCGTGCGCAAGGGCGCCGAGCGCTACACCGGCCTCGGCGCCCCCTTCCTGGCCACGCTGCGGCGCGCCTTCGACTTCGACCGCGACGGCTACTCGCGCATCCTGGGCGGCGGCGACTGCAACGACTGGAACCAGCGCGTCCACCCCAACGCCACCGACATCCCCGACAACGGCGTCGACGAGAACTGTGTCGGCGGCGACTTCTCGCCGGCCTCGCTGGGCGCCAACCTGCCGTTCACGCCGCTTCTGCCGGCGATGCCGCAGCGACCGAGCATCCTGCTCATCACCATCGACACCCTGCGCGCGGATCACCTCGGCGCCTATGGCTATGCGCGCCCGACCTCACCCAACATCGACAAGCTGGCCGCCACCGGCACCCTGTTCGAGGCCGGCTTCTCCAACGCGCCGTCGACGCGCTACTCGATGCCCGCCATCATGACCGGGCGCTGGCCCTCGGTGGTCGCCTGGGACTCGCGCTGCCCCTTCGTGGGCGGCTGCGGCGACGCCTGGCCGCCGCCCATCTCGGACTCCAACCACATGCTGGCCGAGGCGCTCAAGGCGCACGGCTACTTCACCGCCGCGCTGCTCAACTACCGCTTCTTCACGCCGACCTGGGGCCTGGGCCAGGGCTTCGACCTGTACGACAACGGCCGCGAGCACCTGCACCAGGGCAGCACCGACCCGGCCACGCACGGCTCGTCGTCGCGCGAGCAGACCGACGTCGCCATCGACTTCCTGCGCGCGCGCGGCAGCGAGACCTTCTTCCTGTGGGTGCACTACTACGATCCGCACTACTTCTACGAGGTCCACCCCGAGGTGACCTCGTTCGGCAGCTCCAACGTCGACCTCTATGACGGCGAGATCGCCTTCACCGACCTGCACGTGGGCCGGCTGCTCGACGCCGTCGACGCGCTGGGGCTGCGCGACCGCACCGTGGTCGTCCTGACCGGCGACCACGGCGAGGGCTTCGGCGAGCACGGCATCGACTTCCACGGCTATCACCTGTATCCGCCGCAGACCAAGGTGCCCTTCATCATCCGCGCCCCCGGCGCGCCGCCCGGCCGCACCCGCGAGCCGGTCAGCCACGTCGACCTGATGCCCACCCTGCTCAACCTGGCGGGGGCGTCGCCCGATCCGGGCACGCTGGGACGGTCGGCGGTCGACCTCATCGTGGGCGCCGCGCCGCCGGCCGGGGCGCCGCCGCGCGCCGCCCTGCAAGAGGTCCTCTACGAGCCCAACGTGGTGCGCAAGGCGCTGGCCACCGGCGACTGGCAGCTGGTCTACAACATGGTGCCCGACAACACCTGGGAGCTTTACAACCTGTCAACAGATCGGCAGGCCACCAGGGACGTCAGCGGGCAGGGCGGCGACGCCGCCCGGGCCATGGGCGAGCTGCGCCCCCGCCTGGAGCGCTGGGTCGACCTGACCCAGCAGCTGATGAGGGCGCGCAAGTGAGGCCCGCGCGGGCCAGCAGGGCCCTGGCGTCGTGACCGAGGCCCGGCCCCCGGCGCCGGCGGCGGCACGTGCGCTCGAGCTGGTCGGCCAGGCGCTGGCCGCGCTCGCGGTGCTGTTCGCGATCTACCAGCTGCTGGTGCTGGGCGTGACCCTGGGGCTGCGCCTCGGCTATCCGCACGACCTGGAGTGGATGGAGTCGGGCATGATGACCCACGCCCAGCGGCTGGCGGCGGGGCACGACCTCTATGGCCCGCCCACGGTCGACTTCGTGCCCTACCTGTACACGCCGGGCTACCCCGCGCTGGTGGCGCTGCTGTCCAAGCCCTTCGGGCTGACCTACCTCTTGGCGCGCAGCGTGTCGGTGGCGTCGATCGCGTGGGTCTGCTACCTGGCGTACCGGATCTGTCGCAAGGAGGGCTCGCGCATCGGCGGCCTGGTCGCGGTCGGCATGATCGCGGCGTCGTTCCCCTTCACCGGCGCCTGGTACGACATCGCGCGCGCCGACAGCCTGTTTCTGGCCCTGGTGGTCAGCGTGCTGTACCTGGTGCGCTTCCACGCGCGCTCGCGCTGGGCCTGCGTGGGCGCCGGCGTGCTGGTCGTGGCCGCGTTCTACACCAAGCAGACCGCCAGCCTGTTCGGCGTCGCGGCCGGCCTGGCCTTGCTGGCGCAGACCTTCTGGGGCGCGGCGATCTATGGCGTCACCGCGGGCGCGCTGTGGGGCGGCTCGGTGTGGCTGTACAACCAGGCCACCCATGGCTGGTTCTGGCGCTGGATCTACCAGATGCACCAGAAGCACGACTTCAACGACGTGCGCGCCTATGACATGGCGCCCGACCACTTCTGGAAGCACATGCCCGTGGGCATCACGCTGGTGCTGGCGCTGGTCGTGCTGGGCACGCTGTACTGGCTGTGGCGCGGCGTGCTGTGGCTGGCGCGGCGGCCGGCCGGCGGCGCCGCCGCGCCGCGGCTGGCGGCGCCGACCGTGGGGCTGGTGCTGTGGACCTTCTTCGCGCTGGTCGGCTTCGTGGTCAGCTCGATCGGGTTCGGCACCCAGTTCTCGTGGTTCAACGCCTACATGCCCGGCACCACGCTGGGCGCCATCGCCATCGGGGTGGCCATCGCCGAGCTCGGCCGCCACGGCGCCGCGCTGGCCGGCCCGGCGCGCGTCGACGATCCCGAGCGCGCGGGCTGGCGCAGGGCCGGGCGCGCGCTGGCCATCGCCGCCGGCGCCCTGCTGATGGCGCGCGAGCTCCACAGCCTGGCCTGGCGCCCCGACGGCAAGATCCCCGAGCGGCGCGATCGCCGCGCCGGCGCGCTGGTGATGCGCATCGTGCGTGAGGCCCCCGGCGACGTGCTGGTGTTCTCGCACCCGTTCTACGCCTACCAGGCCGGCAAGCGCACCTTCCTGCACCGCATGGGCATCCGCGACGTGCTGGCCTCCAACCTGGGCTACCCCAGGGGGCTCGAGGACGGCATCCGGCAGCGCCGCTGGGCCATGATCCTGGTCGACGACAAGATCGACTGGGATCAGCTGCCCGGGCTGCGCGGCAGCTATCGCCTGGCCCGCGATCTCGGCGGCCCCGAGGTCATGCGCACCTTCAGCGGCGCCGAGACCCGACCCAAGAAGATCTATGTGCCCATCGACTCCAAGTGGACGCCCCCCGCGGAGCCCGAGTGAGCGCGCGCTGGAGAGGCCTGGCCAGGCTGGCGGCCGGGATGGTCCCCGCGCTGGCCATCCTGGTGCTGGCGATGTGGGAGGTCTTCGCCACCCTGGCGGTGCCTGCGCGCGTGGCCACCGAGGCCGACTGGGCGGCGGCCGAGGCCGAGGTGCGCGCCGGCTGGAAGGCCGGTGACCTCATCGTGTTCGCGCCGCGCTGGGTCGACCCGGTGGGGCGCCTGCACCTCGGCGACCTCATCCCGATCGACGTGGCCGGGCGCATGGACGCGGCACGGTTCGCGCGGATCTGGGAGGTGTCGATCCGCGGCGCGCGCGCGGCCGACGCCCGCGGCGCACGCGTGGCCTCGTCGCGCAGCCACGGCGGCGTGAAGGTGCGCCTGCTGGAGCAGACTCCAGCCCGGGTGCGCACCGACTTCGTGGCCGCCTTCGCCGCCGCGCGCAGCGAGGGCGCCTCTGCCGGCGCCAGCCCGATCCTGGAGGAGGTCGGCTTCGCTCCGCACAGGTGCATCCGCATCGAGCCGCCCGCTGGCGGCAGCGGCAAGCTGACCTGGCCCGCCGCCGACCTCGGCAGCAAGCTGGTCGGCCACGTCGGCCTGGCCGACGTCTTCACGCGCCGCGACATCCGCGGCCCCGGCAAGCTCGAGCTGCTCATCGGCGGCAAGCCGGTGGCCACCACCATCGTCGGCGTGGACAGCGGCTGGGTACGCTTCGAGGTCGCGACCACACCAGGCCCCGCCGAGGTGACCTTCATCGCCAGCGCGACGGACCCGCGCCGTCTGATCTGCTTCGCCGCCGAGGCCCGCGAATGAGCACGAGCCCGAGCCCGAGGCGCAGGAGCCGCCTCATCAACGCCGGCCTCGCGCTGGCGCTGGCGCTGCTCAGCTTCTTCACGGTGCTGCGCGCGCAGCACTCCCAGGGGATCGCGCGCGACGAGGCGCAGTATTTCGGCTTCGGCGCCCGCTATGCACGCTACTGGGTCGACCTCTTCCGCGGCGTGCCCGGCCTGCGCACCGCCGCCGCCATCACCGCGACCTGGGGCGGCCGCGCGCCCACCGACAACAACCGCGAGCACCCGCCCCTGATGAAGACCCTGTTCGGGCTGTCCGAGCTGGCCTTCCACCAGAAGCTCGGCTGGACCGACGCCGTGACCGCCAACCGGCTGCCGACCATCGCGCTCAACGCGCTGCTGGTCGCGCTGGTGTTCCTGTTCACCACCGGGATCTGGGGCCGCGCCGCCGGGGTCACCGCCGGCCTGCTGACGCTGCTGCTCCCGCGCGCCTTCTTCCACGCCGGTCTGGCCTGCTTCGACGCGCCCATCGCGGCGCTGTGGTTCGCCACCACGGCGGCCTATCACCGCGCCCTGCGTGGCGGGGTGCTGGCCGCCCTGCTGTGCGGCGTCTGCTTCGGCCTCGCGCTGGCGACCAAGCACAACGCCTTCCTGCTGCCCATCGGCCTCGGCCTGCACTACCTGTGGGTCGCGCTACGCCCCGAAATTCTGCACCAGCGCGCCCGCCGCGCCGCCCAGGCCGCCGCCGGCCCCGGGGTCCCCGCGCTGGCGCGCGAGCTGCCGCCGGCGGCGCGCTTCGCCCTGGCCCCGCTGACCTTCCGCCCCGCCATCATCGTCGCCCTCGCACTGGTCGGTCCCCTGGTCCTCATCATCCTGTGGCCCTGGCTGTGGTTCGACACCTCTGCCCACCTGCGTGACTGGCTGCGCTTCCACCTCACGCACGTGCACTACAACTTCGAATATCTGGGGCAAAACTGGAACCACCCGCGCTTCCCCTGGCATGTCGCGCTGGTGACCACGCTGCTCACCGTCCCGGTCGCCACCCTGGCCGCGGCCGCCACTGGCCTCGGCGTGGTCATCCGGCGCGCCATCCGCCGGGTCACCGACGATCCCGCGCGCGCTCCCGCGCTGCTGTGCGCGCTGTCGATCATGGTCGCCGCCGGCCCCTTCTTCATGGGCTCGACGCCGATCTTCGGCGCCGAGAAGCACTGGGCCCCGGCCATCCCCTTCCTGTGCGTGTTCGCCGGCGTCGGCCTCACCGCCGCCGCGCGTGCCGCCATCGCCCGCAGCGCGGCGCTGCTGCCCCGCGCCCGCTTCCTGGCCCACCGGCACGCCCCGACCGCCGCCATCGCCGTCCTCGCGACCCTGGCCGTGACCGCCGCTGCGGTCGAGACCTTCCACGCCCAGCCCTACGCGCTGTCGTCCTACAACGCGCTGGCCGGCGGCGCTCCCGGCGGCGCCGATCTGGGCATGAACCGCCAGTTCTGGGGCGTCTCCGCGCGCGGGGTGCTGCCCTGGCTCGACGTCCACGCGCCCCCCGGCGCCCGGGTCTACAGCCACGACGCCAACATCGCGTGGGGCCACTATATGGCGCAGGGCCTGCTGCGCCACGACCTGCCCGACGCCGGCCACGAGGAGGGCGGCGTCGCCAGCTCCGACCTGGCCCTGGTCATCCACGAGCTGCACTTCAACCGCCACGACTACATGATCTGGCGAAACTACGGTACGGTTCGTCCCGTCCACGTGCTGACCTTCGACGGCGTGCCCCTGGTCTCGGTGTACCAGCGCCCGCGGCCCTCACCATGACCTGGCTGGGCGCCTTCGTGGGCTGGTTGCAGCGCGGGCAGAAGCACAGCGACGCGTTCCTCGCGCGCCAGGGCCGCGGCTTTCGCGGTCCGCTGGCGCTGTACGGCATCACCGTCGTCATCCTGTTCCTGGCCAGCGGCCGCCGCGCCCAGCGCCAGTCGACCGACCCGCACTTCGTCGTGCTGGCCGACGCCTGGCTGCACGGCCGCCTCGACGTCACCCCGCCGCCCGGCCACAACAACGACTGGGCCCGCGTCACCGTCTACCAGCTGAACTCCGGCGAGCGCATCGCCGGCCGCGCCCTGACCACCGAGCCGGGCCGCTTCCGCACCCTCGACGGGCGCGAGATCGACACCCCCGCCGCCGGCGAGATCGCACGCCAGTCCGAGCGCGTCTATGTCTCATTCCCGCCGTTCCCGTCGGTGCTCATGCTGCCCGGGGTCGCGGTCGCCGGGCGCCGCTTCAACGACGTCGCCTTCACCATCTTCTTCGCCGGCCTGGCTCCCGCGCTGTTCCTGCTGCTGCTGCGGCGCGTCCGGCAGCTGAAGCTCGGCCTCGACGACAGAGGCGAGACCGAGCTCTATGTGCTGTCGCTGTCGCTGCCGCTGGGCACGGTGTTCTTCTACAGCTCGATCATCGGACAGGTCTGGTACACCGCCCACGTCTTCGGCGTCCTGTTCGCGCTCGGCTATGCGCTGTGCGCCGTCGGGGCGCGGCGGCCGCTGCTGGCCGGCCTGTTCGTCGGCGTGGCCTTCGTGACCCGCACCCCGATGCTGTTCATGTTCCCGCTGCTGGTGCTGGAGTCCTGGCGTGTCCACGGCGGCCGCGCCGGCCTGAAGAAGATCGCCCGCGATCTGGCCCTGTTCGCCGCGCCCATCCTGGTCATCGGCCTGGGCGCGGCCTGGTTCAACCAGGTCCGCTTCGGCAGCCCGTTCGAGTTCGGCCACTCCTACCTGGTGGCGCGCCAGCAGGCCGAGATCGAGCACTGGGGCCTGTTCCACGTGCACTACCTGGGGCGCAACCTGGCCGCCGCCTTCACCTTGCTGCCCCAGCTGTCCAAGCAGCTGCCGCACATCAAGATCCACGGCCACGGCATGAGCCTGCTCCTGACCACGCCGATCTTCCTCTTCGCGGTGTGGCCGCGCTCACGCGGGGCGCTGCACCGCGCGCTGTGGCTGACCGTGCTCGCGGTCGCCATCCCGATCTTCCTCTACCAGAACTCGGGCTGGGTGCAGTTCGGCTTCCGCTTCTCGCTCGACTTCACGGTGTTCCTGCTCCTGCTGGTGGCGCTGTCGGGGCGGCCCATCCTGTCGCGCGTCGGCGTCCCGCTGCTGGTGCTGGCCTTCGTCGTCAACGCCTTCGGCGCCTACGCGTTCGCGCACAAGCAGGGTGTCTACTTCGACACCACGCAGTACGAGAACCTGTTCCCGCCCCAGCTGCGTTAGCCCCGGCACATTGTTCCCCGCGTCGCGCGGCTCACCCTTGTTACCTCAGGAGTTTTGACAAGCTGGCCGAACTCACCGTAAACTACGGCGAATCGGCCTGATCCAGGGGGGTCCGAGGAGCGCATGCTCTCCAAGCGCGTGATAGCGGTCTCGGCCGAAAAGACATTCCAGAAGAAGCTCGCGGCTGCCCTGATGGCGGCTGGCGGTGCCGTCGAAATCCTGAACAGTCTCGACGAGTTGTCGGCGAAGGAGCCGGACGTCGACCTGATCGTCTATCACGTCACCGAGTTCCCCGACACCAAGCTCGGACCGCTGCTCGACCGCATCAAGAAGGACGTCAAGGTCATCACGATCATCCCGACCTCGGACCTCGAGAAGATGATCACCCTGATGAAGGACGACCGGCTGTCGAACTGCCTGGTCGCCGAGAACCTCGACATGACGATGCTGTCGGGGGTGGCCACGCGCCTCCTGTATGGAGATGTGTTCGGGCTCGAGAAGTTCATGCCCTGGGGCGTGCGGGTGTACTCGATGCTGGTCGGCGACTACCAGGAGAAGTCGGTCGCCATCGCCGCGGTGTCGGACTTCGCCGCCGCCATGGGCGTGCGCCGCAAGTACCGCGAGTCGATCGAGCAGTGCATCGACGAGCTCCTGATGAACGCGCTGTACGACGCGCCGGTCGACGCCGACGGCAAGCAGATGTTCGCCGAGGTGCCGACCAAGACGCGCATCTCGCTGCGCATGGAGCAGAAGGCCGTCATCCAGTACGCCTGCGACGGCAACCAGTTCGCGGTCTCGGTGCGCGACTCGTTCGGCGCGCTGCAGAAGCAGACCGTCGTGAAGTACATCGACAAGTGTCTGCACGCCGGGTCGGACAAGCAGATCGACCGCAAGACCGGCGGCGCTGGCCTCGGCCTCTACATCATCGCCAACTCGACCTCGCAGTTCATCATCAACCTGTACCCCGGCGTGGCCACCGAGTGCGTGTGCACGTTCGCGCTCGACGTGCCGAAGGTGCAGCTGAAAAACTTCGGCGCCTTCCACGAGCGCATCGACGCCTCGGGGCGCCTGGTGTCCAGCGGCGGCGCGCGCCTGGTCGGGCCGGGGCGCAGCTCGGCGCAGCCCAAGGCCGAGGTCACGGTGTCGTCCACCGGCCTGCGCCTGGCGCTGGGCGCGGCGGTCGCGCTGGTGCTGGTGCTGGCGGGGATCGTGCTCTACCCCATGCTCAAGCGCAGCAAGGCGGGCACCATCGCCATCACCACGACGCCGCCGGGCGCCACCGTCGAGATCGACGGCAGCTCGCACGGGCGCGCCGATCCGCGGCTGGAGGTGTCGCTGGAGGCGGGCAGCCACACCGTGACCGCGCACATGGCCGGCCACGCCGACGCCGTGCAGGCGGTCACGGTCAAGGCCGGGTCGACCACCGCGGTGGCGCTGGCGCTGCCGCTCAAGCGCGCCACCGTGCGCATCCGGTCGACCCCGACCCAGGCCAAGGTGCTGATCGACGACAAGGAGGTCGGCATGACGCCGGTCGACCTCGGCGATCTCGAGCCGGGCAGCGAGCACACCCTGACGGTGCGCCAGTTCGGCTATGTCGACGACGTGCAGACGCTGACGGTGCCCGAGGGCGGCAGCGAGATCATGATGTCGTCATCGCTGCGCGTGGCGGCCGACTTCGGCTCCCTGGAGATCACCAGCGACCCGCCGGGCGCCAGCGTGTTCGTCAATGACTCGGTCGAGCTGCCGTCGCCGACGCCGGTCAAGGAGTACCTGGTCAAGTCGGGCCAGGCCTACACACTGACCATGAAGCTGCCCGGCTACATGCCGCAGAAGGTCACGGTGTCGGTGCAAGCCGGCGCCAGGAAGGTGGTCGCCGCCAAGCTGGAGCCGGGCGGCGCGCTGAGCGTGGACAGCAACGTCCCCGAGGCGCGGGTCTGGGTCGACGGTGTGCTGGTCGGGCGGGTGCCGCTCAAGGACCACGCCCTCAAGCAGGGCAAGCACCGCGTCGAGCTGCGCGGCAAGCGCCCCTGGGTGCAGCAGGCCTTCGAGGTCGACATCAAGCAGGGCGACGACGTGCAGAAGTCGCTGCAGCTGGGCTTCGTGGACGTGGCGGTGCCGGGCGCGACCGCGCTACCCAAGGGCTCCGACGGCCCGGGCGCGACCCGGCTGGCGCTGCCCGAGGGCCAGGTCACGCTGGTGCTCAGCACCAAGGCCGAGAAGAAGGAGAAGGTGGTGAAGATCCGGGCCGGGGAGACGGTGCGGATCGAGAGTCTCGAGTAGCGTAGCTACTCGAGACTCGAGCCCGGCTCCGGACCCGAGTTCGGCTCCGAGCTCACGGCAGCTCGTCGACCAGCTTCTTGAGCTCGCCCGACTCGGCCATCTCGAGCACGATGTCGCTGCCGCCGACGAACTTGCCGCCGATGTAGACCTGCGGAATCGTCGGCCAGTTCGAGTACTTCTTGATGCCGTCGCGCAGCGCCGGGTCGGCCAGCACGTTGCGGGTCTCGAAGGGCTTGCCCAGGGACTTGAGCACCGCGACGGCGCGCTGCGAGAAGCCACACTGCGGGAAGCTGGCGGTGCCCTTCATGTAGAGGAGGATCTTGTGCTGCTTGACGTCGGCGTCGATGGCCGCGAGGACGGGGTCGTCGGTGCTCATGCGATCCATGTACCACAGGGTCCGCGGAGACGGTAGGATCGAGCCGTGGTGCGCTGGATCTGCGGGTTCTGGGCTGTGGTCGCGCTGGTGGCGGCGCGGCCCGCCCGGGCTGTGGACGTCACCACCGACCCCTACCCGGGGGTGCGCCACGTGGTGCGCAGCGCGGGCACCCCGGCGGTGCGGGCCCATGTCGTCATCATCGATCTGACCTCGGCGGAGATCGGGCTGCACGCCACCACGCCCGACCGGCGCGGCCAGCGGCCCTCGGCGTGGGCCGCCGCGGTGGGCGCGCAGGTCGCCATCGGCGGCGACCTGTTCGATCCGACCGGCTACCGGCCCGCCGGGCTGGCCATGGGCGATGGCACCCTGTGGCCAGGCAGCGCCGATGACGACCGCGCCGCCATGCTGATGTGGGACCAGCAGACCCGCCGTGCCCGCGTGGTGCCGGCCGGAGAGGTGGTGGCGGCCCCGCCGGCGGGCGTGACCCAGGTGGTGTCGGGGCGGCCCATGGTGCTGGAGGCCGGCAGCGTGCCGGCGACCTTCGTGTGCAGCGACGCCGACGCCATCCCCTGTGTGCGCGCGCCGCGGGCGGCGGTCGGGCTGGACAGCGCGGGGACGCGCCTCGTGCTGGCGGTGGTCGACGGCTGGAGCGCGACCTCGGCGGGCATGACCGCGGCCGAGGTCGGCGCGCTGCTGGCGGGGTTCGGCGCCGATGACGGCTTCCTGCTCGACGGCGGCGGGTCGGCCGCGCTGTTCGTGCAGGGCGAGGGCGGCCTGGTGTCACGGCCGTCGGACGGCGTCGAGCGCGCGGTGGCCAACCACCTCGGCGTGGTCTATGGCGCGCAGCCCCCGGGGGCGCTGGTCGGCTTCATCCGCGAGGGCGACATCTTCGACGCCACCAGGGGGATCTCGCCGGCCACGGTGCGCCTGGACGACGGGCAGACCACGATGACGCTGGCCACGCCGGCGGATCAGCGCGGACGCTACTCGTTCACCGGCCTCAGGCCCCGGCTGTGGTGCGTGTCGGTGACCGCGGCGGGCTATCACCCGGCGTCGAAGTGCAAGCAGGTGGTCTCGAACACCACCGAGTTCAACTCGATCGCGCTGGTGCGCGACACCGTGCCCATCGACGCCGCGGTGCCCGACGCGGCGCGGCCGGACGCGGCGCTGCGCGATGGCGGCGGCGGGGTCAAGGATGGCGGTGGCAGCGGCGATGGCGGCGGCGCGGGCGGGGACGGCGGCGGCATGATGGTGGGGGAGGGCGGCGGGTGTGGCTGCCGGGCCGGGGCCCCCTCAGGGGCGGGGGCCGGGACGGGCGCCGGGGCGCTGCTGGCGTGCTGCCTGGGGCTTTGGGGTATGCTGCGGGCGCGGAGGCGGGGGCGGGTGCAGCCCTGACCACGGAGGATCCGGCGTTTTGAGTGATGACAGGCCCCCGAGCGACCCCAAGGACCGCACCGCGGTGGTTCGCGTCAACCTGTTCACCGACGCGGACACCGGGGCGCTGCGCGCGCGACGCTACCAGCTCGTGGTCATCAAGGGGCCCGAGAAGGGGCGCGAGGTGCGGCTCGAAGGCGGCACCCTGCTGGTGGGGACGCACGCCAACAACGACCTGGTGCTGACCGATCCGACGGTGTCGCGCTACCACCTCGAGATCTCGGTGCGCCAGAGCGGCGTCCACATCCGTGATCTCGACACCACCAATGGCACCTTCTGCGGCGGCACCCGCCTGGGCAGCGTGACCGTCGAGGGTGTGGCGCGGGTCAAGGTCGGCGGCAACACCGAGCTCGAGATCCTGCCCGAGGACGAGCCCATCGAGGTGGCGCCCTGGACCGGGTCGCGCTTCGGCGCCGCCATCGGCGAGGGCCCGTCGATGCAGCGTCTGTTCGCGCTGCTGGCGCGCGTCGCCGACACCGACGTCACCGTGCTGCTGGAGGGCGAGACCGGCACCGGCAAGGAGCTGCTCGCCGAGGGCATCCACGAGCACAGCCCGCGCGCCAAGGGGCCCTTCGTAGTGGTCGACTGCGGCGCCATCCCGCGCGATCTCATCCAGAGCGAGCTGTTCGGCCATGTCCGCGGCGCCTTCACCGGCGCGACCCAGAACAAGCTCGGCCTCATCGAGGCCGCCGACGGCGGCACCCTGTTCCTCGACGAGATCGGCGAGCTGCCCCTGGAGCTGCAGCCGCAGCTCCTGCGCGTGCTGGAGAAGCGCGAGCTGCGCCGGGTCGGCGAGACCAAGCCCAAGCGGGTCGACATCCGCGTGGTGGCGGCGACGCATCGCGACCTCGGCAAGATGGTCGCCGCCGGCAGCTTCCGCGAGGATCTGTACTTCCGCCTCGCGGTGGTGCGCGCCCTGGTGCCGCCGCTGCGCGAGCGCATCGAGGATCTACCGGTGCTGGCGCGCGCCTTCGTCGAGCGCCAGGGGCGCGGCGGCTTCGAGCTGGGCGACGCCACGCTGGCCGAGCTGTCGCGCTATGCCTGGCCCGGCAACGTGCGCGAGCTGCGCAACGTGGTCGAGCAGGCGCTGTCGATGGGCGTGCCCGCGCTGTCACCCGCGGGCGCGGGCGGGGCCGGGCTGACCGGCGTCCGGGGCGGTTCGGGGCCGGTGCCGGCGCTGACGCTGGGTGAGCCGGGGCTCAACGCACCCGGCGGCAGCGGCGCCCCCGGGGCGCGCTCGCCGTCGATGCTGTCGCCCAGCGTCGGCGCCTCCGGTCGCGACGTCCTCGAGCTGCCCTTCAAGGAGGCCAAGGGGGCGCTGGTCGAGGCCTTCGAGCGCGAGTACATCACCGCGCTGCTGGAGCGCCACAAGGGCAACATCTCGCGCGCGGCCCAGGACGCCGGCATCGATCGCAACTACATCCACCGCCTGGTCAAGAAGTACGGCCTGGCGGTTGACCGCGAGTGAGGCGCCAGGCGCTGGTGGCGCGGACCCTGGCGGGCGCGCTGGCGCTGGTGCTGGGGCTGTCGGGTGCGCTGGTCGCAGGCTGCGCGAAGAAGGCCGGGGTCGTGCGCCCGACCCGTGAGGCCTGCCAGGAGGCCTTCATTCACGTCGGGGTCTCGCAGGCGCGCGCGGCCGGCATGCCCGAGGAGACCGCGCGGGCGGTCGCGGTCGCGGCCCGCCAGGTCATCGCCGGTGACCGCGCCGGGGTCTCTGCCGCCCTGGTGGCGCAGTTCGAGCGCTATGTGGGCAAGTGCCAGGCCGAGTACACCGCGGCGCAGGTGCTCTGTCTGCGCGCCGCCAGGGACGACCAGGAGCTGCGCGCCTGCGCGCAGCAGCGCTGAGCCGGCCTGAAATCGGCTAGATTCGGGCTGTGAGCAAGCGCGATGTCACCCGGCTGGTCATGCTGCGTACCGCCGAGCGGCTGTTCGCTGAGCGCGGTGTCGACAACGTTTCGCTGCGCGAGCTGGCCGCCGCCGCGGGGCAGCGCAACCACTCGGCCGCGCTGTACCACTTCGGTGACAAGCGCGCCCTGCTGGAGGCGCTGCTGGAGCGCCACTCGGGCCCGGCCGACGCCAGCTTCGAGCCCGCCATCGCTCGCCTGCGCGCCGAGGGGCGCGAGGACCTCGAGCAGCTGGTGCGGGTGCTGGTGGCGCCCATGGTGGCCAAGCTGGAGGACGAGGACGGCGGCGCGCACTACCTGCGCATCTGCGCCGAGCTGGTCTCCAGCCAGACCTTCCCCATCACCGGGCTGCGCGCCGGCAACGGCCCCGGCGCGCAGGCGCTGACGCAGCGCCTGGTGGCGCACATGGGCGATCCGTCGCCGGCCCTGCTGCCAGTCCGCATGATGCGCACCGCGGCGGTGCTGTTCTGCTCGCTGGCGGCGTGCCTCCGGCTGCGCGCGGCGGGGCTGTTCATCTCGCGCGAGGAGTTCACCGAGGATCTGGTGCATGCCCTGGTGGCGTCGCTGAGCCCGCGCAAGCCAGCCAGGGCCACGGCCAGGGCCAAGGCCGCGGCCGGGGGCGCCGCCGCGCCAGCGCGCGCTCGCAAGCGCTGAACAGCGGCCTTCCGGGAGCTCAGAGCGCCAGCGTCGCGACGTGACCACCGTCGTCGTCGAGGACGTCGGCGCGCGCGTCCTCCCAGAAGCCATGCAGGCGCAGCCAGCGCCTGCCGGTGTCGAGGTCGAGCACCACCGAGTCGCGGTGTGCGGCCGAGAAGCCGACCAGCCAGCCGTCCACCAGCGCGAGCTTGCTGGCCATGCCGGGACCGACCTCGTGCAGCCAGCGCGGCGCAGCGGCGTTGCTGCCCACCCGTGCCAGGCCCCAGTGCACGTCGTCGCCGAAGCGCCGCGACAGCGCGGCGACCGCACCGCCATCGATGACCAGCGCACGGTCGACGCTCCAGTCGAGCCTGCGCAGGTGGGCCAGCACGGCGCTGGCCTGGCCGGGCAGCTCGTCGACCAGCGCGCCGCGGGCGCGGTCGAAGCCGAGACGCTTCAGCTCCTGGCCGCCCTGGTGGGTACGGCTCTCGAGCAGTGACCAGCGCGCGGCGTCGATGCGGTGCAGCTGGCCGTCCATGGTCGCGCACAGCACGGTGTCGCCATCGAGCAGCGCGGGCGCCGCCAGCGGCGTCGGCAACGCCAGGCGGGCCAGCTCGCCCCCGGGCCACTCGATGCGGGCCAGCTCCAGGGTGTCGAGCTGGACCACGAGGTGCGGCCCCAGCCGGTTCGCGGTCTCGTGGCCGCGCTCCGCGAGCACCCGGTCGAGCGACGGCGCGGTCTCGGAGACGACGCGCAGACAGGGCGGCCCCAGCTTGTCGACATAGGCCAGACGCGTGGGCGCGCGGGCCAGGCCGAGGACCCAGGGGCTGTCCCACAGCGGACCACTGGCCTGGCGGGCGGGGGCTGCCCGGGGCGTGCTCGGCGCGGGGGCCAAGGGAGCGGGAGCCTGGCGCAGCGCCGCCAGCTCGGCGCGGGTCTCGGCGAGCTCCTGCTCCAGGGCCTGGATGCGCGCCAGTGCGGCGGTGAGGTCGTCACGCAGCGCCATGGCCAGAGGGTACCAGCCGGGCGCTACTCGGGCGTGGTCCTGGCGAAGCCAGGGGGCAGGCTGCCCTCGGGGGCCGACTCGGCGCCGGAGATGAGCACGGCGGCCGTGATCGATGCGCCCACCGCGGCGGCGCCGGCCCAGATGTACCAGCGCCCGTACCACGGGCGCGCGACGGCGCCGGTGCCGCCACGCACCGGCAGCGACAGCGGGGCGTCGGGACCGCCCGCGCGCGCGACCACCGCGCCCGCGGGGCCGCGGGCCTCGAGGTAGTACTCCAGGATGTAGCCGCCCCGATCGGCGGGCGGGGTCAGGGCCACGACGAAGCCGGGCCGGCGTCGACGGGCCGACATCGCGGCGTCGCGATACTCGAGCAGGCCGCGGCGGCGCCAGCGCAGCACCACGCCGCGCACGCTGCTGGCATCAGGGCCGGCGCGACCCGCCGTGATGACGGCGGACATCTCGAGGCGGTGGCCGGCCACCGCGCCGGTGGGTGCGCTGTGCTCCAGCGCGGCCTGGCCGCCGCCGCGGAAGTCGGGCAGGTAGCCGCGCTTGACGTCGTCGAAGAAGCTGCGCAGCTTGGGCGACTCGCTGGGTTCGGTGAGCAGGTAGTCGGGGTCGAGCGCGAGCAGATCCTCGAGGCTGGCGCGCGCGGCGTCGGTCTGCCCGATGATGAACATCGACAGCCCGACCAGCTCGAGCGCGGCGACCTTCTGGGCGCGGGTCGCGGCGGGGTCGCGCACGATGGGGCGCAGGGTGCGGATGACCTCTCGATACTCCTGCTGCGCATAGGCGGTGCGCCCGCTGGCCAGCCGGGCGCGGATGGCGGCTCCAGCGTCGCGGGCGGCGGCGGGGCTGGAGGCGAGCAGGGTGACGAGCAGGATGAAGAGGGCGGACATGCGGCGCGGCGCGCGAAGCGCGCGAGGACGCGAAGACGAGGCGGAAGACGAACACGAGCACGAGCACGAGCACGAGCACGAGGACGAGGACGAGGACGAGGACGAGGACGAGCACGAGCACGAGCACGAGGCCGAGGCCGAGCACGAGCACGAGCACGAGCCCGAGCACGAGGACGAGGACGAGCCCGAGCACGAGCACGAGCACGAGCACGAGCACGAGCACGAGCACGAGCACGAGCACGAGCACGAGGCCGAGGTCGAACTCGTCATCGGCCGGCGACCCAGGTGACGGTGGTGGCGCCGGCCAGGATGAGGTCGCGCAGGCCGTCGCCGTCGAGGTCGGCGATGCGGGCGCGGCTGCTCTCGCGCGGGGCCAGGGTGGCCGGGGCCAGCGCGCCGGTGCCGGTGCCGGTCAGCAGGCTGGTGGCGGCGCCGCTGCGGGTCAGCGCCAGCTCGGGCAGGCAGTCGCCGTCGAGGTCGCCCGTGACCGCCGCGGCGAGGTCGTCGGTACTGGCGGGCAGGCGCTCGAAGCTGCGGTCATCGAAGCGACCGCTGCCGCGATTGACGTAGAGGTGGGCGCCGCCGAGGCCGGCCAGCACGGCGTCGAGGTCGCCGTCGCCGTCGAGGTCGGCCAGGGTGACCGCGCGGGTGCTGAGCGGCGTCTCGGGCAGGTAGGCCGCCGAGGCGGCACCGCCCAGATGGCCGGCGCCGTCGTTGGCATAGGCGCGTGCGGGCGCGGGCGCGGCGCTGCCCTGACCGATGATCAGATCGATGGCCCCGTCCCCCGTGAAGTCGCCCAGGTCGACCGCGGTGGCGTCGGTCGGCGCCGGCGTCACCGCGGCGGCCGCCTCGCTGAAGCGGCCCGCGCCATCGTTGACCAGCAGGCGCACGCGCGCGCCGCCCGCCAGCACCAGGTCGGCGTCGCCGTCGCCATCGACATCGCCCAGCGCCGCCGCACCGAGCCCGGCCCCCGGCAGCGGCTCTGCCGTCAGCCCGCCGCGCCCGTCATGGCGCCACAGCTCGGCCGCGCTGTCGGTCACCACCACGAGGTCATCATCGCAGTCGCCATCGACATCGGCCGCCGCCAGCGCGCGCACGCCGGCCGGCACCGTGGGCGCCGCACCGGTGACCTCGGGCATCAGCACGGCCCCGTCACTGACCAGCACCCGCACCGCGCTGGCCTCGAGCACCACCAGGTGGGCACGGCCGCGCCCGAACAGCACCTCGATGTGCGCCCCCGTCGCGGACACCTCGTCGCGCACCGCCAGCGTCGCCACCGCGGGCGCCGCCACGCAGCGCAGCAGGCCGAGGGCGGCATGCGACACCCCGGCGAACGACAGCGCCGTGCGCGCGCGCAGCACCTCGCGGCCGTCGCGGTAGCCACGCGCGGTCGCCACCGGGGCGCTGCCCGCGCCGGGTAGCACGGTCAGGGTCGCCGGCAGGGCCGGCACCTCGGTGCCGCCCAGCACATAGCGACGCGCGAACGGGGTCGCCCCGCGGGCGCTGACCTCGATGCAGAGGCCATCGAGCTGCCCAGGAATCGTCAGATCCGTGCGTATCTCGAGGACAACTGCGTCGTCGTCACATCCGAAACACAGCACGCCCGCCACCAGCAGGAAAAAGACGGCCGTTGATTTCGACCAGTTGCGCACGGAGGCGATGTTGATCATACTCCGCCGCGCTCACGGCACGAACCCCAGTCCGAAGAACGTGAAGATCGATCGCGGTCGCGTAGTAAAGAACGATTTGGATTCACAGAGCGGAAACATCCACGGGGGATAGTTCGTTATCAGGTCACAGGGAGGGCGTCGATGTTCCGACTCATCAGCAAGCTTGCTACCACCGTCACCGACTACACCGTGGGCACCGCCATCGTGCTGGTGCAGCTCGCGCTGGTGGGTCCGCGCGAGGATCAGCGCGCCTTCCGCCTGCTCCAGTCCTCGAACGCTCGCCCCGCGAACTAGCTCGCCAGCCATCTCGCGGCCGCGTTCGCGCGGACCGCGTCGCAGTCGCGACTAGCGCGCCGCCCGCTTCCGGCTCCGCAGCAGCACTCCCAGCCCGATCATGAGCAGCACCAGCGCAGCGCCGCCTGCGCCCGCCGTGCCGTGCGCGCCGCCGGGGCCGCCGCCGATGTCGCACGCGCCGCCGGCCTCGCCCGCGGCCTCGGGCGCCGTGCCGGGCTCCTGACCGGGCACCGGCCCGGGCGTCGTCACGGTCGCCTTGGGCTCGACGGTGATGGTCAGCTCGACCGCGGGCGCGAACCAGGTCGTGCCCTCCTGCACCAGGCGGAACTTCTCGTGGAAGACCGTCTTCTGGGCCACCGTGGGCGCCTTGACCACGAACGAGAAGCGGCCCACGGCGCCCGGGGCATAGCTGTGATCGGCGCCGGTGGCGCGGTTCTTGGCCAGCCAGTTGCCGTCCTTGAAGAAGGCGCTGTCGCGATCCTGTGGCTCGGTGGTGCCCAGGCGCGTGTTGTTGATGTCCCAGGTCGCGCTGCCGTCGTTCTTGTACTCGACCCAGGCCACCGCCTCCTCGCCCGGGGCCAGCACCGGCACGTCGCTCTTGCCGACCAGGCTGGCCTGGTAGGCCGGCGCGGTGGGCTGGCCGCCGCCGCGCACCAGATCCATGTAGCGGGTCCAGTTCCAGCCCGAGCCCGGGTCGGTGTGATCCGAGCAGTCGGCGGTCTCGCCGTGGCCCTGGATGTGCGCCCGGTCCTTGGGGATGCCGTACTGGTCGCACAGCCACGCGGTCAGGCGCGCGCTCTGCGTGTACATCGCCTCGGTGTACCAGCGCCCGGGGTCGGCCACGAAGCCCTCGTGCTCGATGCCGATCGAGTTCGAGTTGAAACAGGCGTCGTGCCAGGCCACGTCGGAGTCATCGACCATCTGGGTGATCTGCCCATCCGACGAGCGCACGACATAGTGCGAGCTGACGTTGGCGTCGGGGTTCTTGAACCACGAGATGGTGCCCGCGTAGGAGCCCTGCGTGGTGTGGATGACGACGTTGTTGATCTGCGCGGCGCCGCGCGAGGCCGACTGGAAGTTCCCCGAGTAGGCGGCGTTCCAGATGGCCCCCGCGAAGCCGAGCGCCTGGCTGGACTGCCCGAGCCCCGCCTCGATGCCGCGCAGCGTGCGCGCCGGGACCAGGATGCGCAGGCCATCGTCGTCGATGCCGATGATGCCGCGCTCGAGGTTCGACAGCACGTCGTGCGCCAGCGTGACGGCGGTGAAGTCGTCGCCCGCGAAGCGCGCCAGCACCGGGCGGTAGGCCTCGACCTCGCCCGGGACCTCGCCGTAGTGGTCGCGCGCATAGGCCGCCAGCAGGCGCGCGGCGCCGAGCACGTTGAGCGCGGCATCGCGGCGCAGATCCTCCACGGTGACGCCGGCCAGACGGGCTGCGCGAGCCACGTCCCGCGCGGGGCCGACCGACAGCGCCATCACGCCATGCGCGCGCGGGGCGCCGTGGGCCAGGTCGGAGTCATAGCCGACCGACTGGGAGAAGCGGGTCTCGACGTAGGCCAGGCTGGCCAGAAGCTCCGCCGGGACGCCGGTGTCGATCGATGCGCGCACGAAGGCGCCGACCAGCGGCGAGTCGCCGGTGACGGTGGCGTGCTGCTGGCTGCTCTGGGGCGGCTCGGCGGAGCAGGCCGCCACGGCCAGCGTCACGGACAGGACCAGGGGCCGGATCAGGAACCTCGGACGGGACATGAGCGCACCAAGGTGCATGTGCCTTGCCAGGCTGCGTCGTCGTGATTTCGGGGGGCTAGGACCCCGGAATGCAACCGATCGGGGGCAGAAGGTGCGGACGGCAGGTTGCAGCTGGGGGGAGGAGGTGCGCGGGATGACCGGGTGCGGCCGGCTCACGCACAGAAGCTCTTGACCAGATCGTGCAGCACCCGGGCCCCCCACTTGAAGCCGTCCACCGAGATGCGCTCGTTGACGCCGTGGTAGAGGTCGCCGAACTGGACGTCGTCCTTGGCGTCGAAGCGCACCGGCGAGAAGCCATAGCAGCGGATGCCCAGGCGGTTCCACTGCGAGGCGTCGGTGAAGCCGGGGATCATGTACGGGATGGGCGTGGCCTGGGGATCGTGCTGCTTCAGGGTGGCGCCGATGGCGTCGAACAGGGGCGACGCGTGCGGCTCGGTCACGCTGGGGCCGTGCTCGCGCAGGATCTCGATCTCGAGGTCGGCGAACTCGGGGCCCAGCGCCGCGCGCACCTCGCGGATGAGGTCCTGCGCGGTCTGGCCGGGCAGGGTGCGGCCGTCGAACTCGGCCTCGGCGGTGGCCGGGATGACGTTGGTCTTGCTGCCGGCGCGCAGCACGGTGGGCGACACCGTGTTGGCCAGCACGGCCTGGAACACGCGCCGCATCGAGGCGTTGGGCAGCGCCTTGAGGACATAGCTGGCCAGCCGCGGGCTGAGCAGCCCCTTGAGCACGGTGCCGCGCACGCGTGACTGCGCGCGTGCCAGCTCGGCGACATAGCGCTCGACCACCGGGGTCACGCGGTGCGGCAGCCGGGTCTTGCCCAGGCGCGCGACCGCGGCGCCCAGGCGGGCCGGCGCGTTGTCCTCGCGCGGGATCGACCCGTGGCCGGCGGTGCCGCGCGCGCGCAGCACGAACCAGCAGATCCCCTTCTCGGCGATCTGGATGGGGTACAGGGTGCGGTCGCTGCCCGGCATGTTCACCGAGAAGCCGCCGACCTCGCCCAGGCAGTACTCGGCGCGCACCTTGTCGGGGTGCTGCTCGACCAGGAACTTGGAGCCGTGATCGCAGCCGACCTCCTCGTCGGCGACGCCGGCGAAGATGATGTCACGGCGCGGCTTGATGCCGGCGCGGGCGAGGGCGCACATGGTGGCGACCGACATCGCGGCCATGTTTTTCATGTCGATGGTGCCGCGCCCGAACAGGTAGCCGTTGTCGATCACGGCCGCGAACGGGTGGTGCCTCCAGCCGTCCTTCATCGCCGCCGGGACGACATCGAGGTGGGCCGCCAGCAAGAGCGGCGCGCCGCCCCCGCTGCCGGCGAGGCGCGCGACCACGTTGGTGCGGTAGGGCGCCATCTCGAGCAGCTCGGCCGGGATGCCGGCGGCGGCGAACTCGCGCGCGCACAGCTCGGCCGCCGGGCGCTCGCCGCCAGGTGGGTTGGTGGTGTCGATGCGGATGAGCTGGATGAGGAGGTCGAGGGCGTGTGCCTCGAGCGTCACGGGGTCGGCCACGGGGGCAGGGTAGCGCGTTATCATCTCGCGGTGGACATCAAGAGCTTCCAGGACACCCGGCGCTTCGGCGCCGACAAGATGCAGAAGCTGAACCTGTTCGAGACGCCGCGCTTCTTCTGCGACGTCTACTGTCTGGAGCCCGGCCAGGCCCAGAAGCCGCACGCCCACGAGGGCGCCGACAAGATCTATGCGGTGCTGGAGGGCGCCGTCGAGGCCAGCGTGGGTGACGAGGTCGCCACCGTGGCCGCGGGCCAGGCCGTGCTGGCGCCGGCGGGGCTGTCGCACGGGATCGTCAATCGCAGCGCGGCGCGGGCGGCGGTGCTGGTGTTCATGGCACCGAAGCCCTAGCTGGAAGCGAACGGAAAAACCGGGCCCGCTCTGGTGGTGCAGCGACGCGGGGGAGTGCGCGCCTGACACCAGAGCGAGCCCGAACCAGCCTCCGTCAGTCCTGACTCGCCTCACGCCCCTTCTTGCCCTGGCTGCGCGGGGCGGCCAGCGCGGCCTCGGGCCCGCGCTTGGTCAGGCCGGGGCCGCTGAGGGCCAGGAACGGGCGCAGCTTCTGGAAGGTCTTGCGCCCGATCCCCTTCACCTTCATCAGGTCCTCCACCTTCTTGAAGCCGCCGCGCGCCTTGCGGAAGGCCAGGATGGCCTCGGCCTTGGAGGGCCCGACCCCGGGCAGCTCGGTCAGCTCGTCCATCGTCGCGGTGTTGAGGTTCACGGTGCCGTTGAAGGTCGGCTGCTTGCCCTCCGCCCCCGCGCTGCCCGCCATCAGGATGAGGCCCAGGAAGACCGCCACCAGGGAGGCCGCCCGCTTCGTCGCCGTCATCCGCGTCGCCATCGTCGTCGCCATCGTGGTCGCCATCATCCGCGTTGCCATCGTCGTCTCGGTCATGTGCGTAGGTCCTTTCATCCGTGCGACGAGCCGAACAGGCTGTCGCTGTCGTGGTTGTCGTTGCTGGCCCCGGCGTAGGCGCCGGCCTGGCCGTTGCGGCGCGCGGCGAAGCGGCGCTCCTTCTCCTCGTGGCTCTCCCAGCGGCGCACCATCAGGCGGCCGCCCTGGGCGGGCAGGGTGTCGAGCACCAGGGTGATCGACTCGTCCCGGTTCACGAAGCCGATGCCGCAGCGCACCCACTTCTCCTTGTCCTCCGACTCCCGCTTGATGAGGGCGTAGACCTCACGCTTGCGGGCATCCGGATAGCTCGTCCGCTTGTCGTCCATGTGTTGTCCTCTCCTTCGTCCGTCGGTCTGCTTGCTGTCTCGTCTCGTGCTGTGTCGTGTCGCGACGAGCGAGGACAAAGCAGTACGCGTGCCGGACAGTTGCGCGGCGGAATCCGCGGGCTTCGGGCTCCTGCGGCGCGCTTGTCCGGCCGGACGACGTCCGGCGGGCCGGACCCACCGGACGGACCGGCATGAAGGAATCGGTGAACCCCGGGGCGGCAGCTTCACATCGAAGCGCGCAGCGATGTCAGACCCCCATGCTAAGCTGCGCGCCTTCGCTGGACGCACGGATCAAAGCCCAAAATGTCCGATCAGCTGTCGCACGATCTGAAGTCGCTCACCATCCCGCGCGAGGTCAACCCGGAGACCCGGGGCCGCACCACCCGCGTCCTCATCGTGCTGGTGGTCCTGGCCGTGCTCGCCGCGGTGGGGTGGTTCTATGTGTATCCCTACATCACGTCCCGGCTGTGGAAGACCGAGGTGGTGGCGACCGAGATCTCGCTGCTGTCGCCCTCCCAGGGCTCCACCGAGCTGAGCTCGACTGGCTATGTGGTGGCCCAGGTCACCGCCAAGGTCGGCGCCCAGCTGTCGAGCCGGATCACCAAGGTCCACGTCCACGAGGGCTCGGTGGTCAAGGCCGGCGATCCCATCGTCGACCTCGACGTGGCCATGAACGCCAGCGCCATCAACTCGGCCAGCTCGCGGGTCAACGCCGCGCGGGCCCGCGTCGGCACCGCGCAGGCCCAGCTGGAGGAGGCCAAGGTGCAGCTCGTGCGCGAGCGCGCGCTGGTCGATCGTGGTGTCGGCACCAAGGCCACGGTGGAGGATCTGGAGGCGCGGGTGCGCTCGCTCAGCGAGCAGGTCAAGGCCGCCGAGGCCGAGGTGCGCGCCTCTGCCACCGACGTGGCCTCGCGCCGGGTCGAGCTGCAGTACGGCCGTGTGGTGGCGCCCATCGATGGCACCATCGTCGGCAAGCCGGCCCAGGTCGGTGAGGTGGTGTCGCCCACGCTGAACGTCATCGCCGAGATGGCGGACTTCAACAGCATGCTGGTCGAGACCGACGTGCCGGAGTCGCGCCTCGGCCTGGTCAAGGTGCCGGGCCCCTGCGAGATCGTGCTCGATGCCTTCCCCGACCGGCGCTATCCCGGCGAGACGGTGGAGGTCTCCAAGCGCATCGATCGCGCCAAGGCGGCGGTCACGGTGAAGGTCAAGTTCGCCGAGCCGATGGCCGACGTCATCAAGGGCGGCGTCATCCCCGACATGGCGGCGCGGGTCAGCTTCCTGACCGAGGCGCTGGATCCCGAGGCCCTGAAGGCCAAGCCCAAGCCGGTGGTGCCCAGGGACGCCGTGGTGGATCGCGATGGGCAGAAGGTCGTGTTCGTGATCGAGGATGGGGTGGTGCGCCAGGTCCAGGTCGTGCTGGGACCGGAGCTGGGTGGTGGCTTCGAGGTCAAGGCCGGCCCGCCCCCGGGCACGCGCATCGTGTCGGCGCCCTCCGCCAAGCTGAAGAGCGGACAGAAGGTCAAGGAGAAGAGCGAATGAGCGACGCGCAGGCCGAAGGCAAGGCGGCTGACGAAGCTGCCAAGAATCCCCCTCCGTATCGCACCCAGCCGGAGTCGCCCGCGATCGTCAGTCTGGTCGGCGTCGGCAAGACCTTCTTTCGCGGCAAGGAGCCGGTGAAGGTCCTCGACGGCCTCGATCTCGACGTGCCCGAGGGCTCGTTCGAGGCCCTGATGGGGCCGTCGGGCTCGGGCAAGTCGACCCTGCTCAACCTGATCGCCGGCCTCGACCGGCCGACGCGCGGCAAGATCACGGTCGCCGGCACCGATCTGACCAACGCCAGCGATCGCACGCTGGCCAAGTGGCGGTCACAGAACATCGGCTTCATCTTCCAGGCCTACAACCTGATGCCGGTGCTGACCGCGCTGCAGAACGTGGAGCTGCCGCTGCTGCTGACCTCGCTGGGCGGCGCCGAGCGCAAGAAGCGGGCGCAGACCGCGCTGCGCGTGGTCGGCCTCGAGGACCGCATGCACCACTACCCACGCCAGCTGTCGGGCGGGCAGGAGCAGCGCGTCGCCATCGCGCGCGCCATCGTCAACGACCCCAAGATCATCGTCGCCGACGAGCCCACCGGTGACCTCGATCGACAGAGCGCCGACGACATCCTGACGCTGCTCGAGAAGCTCAACAAGGAGCTCAAGAAGACCATCTTCATGGTCACCCACGACCCGGCGGCGTCAGAGCGCGCCAGCGTGCAGCGCCGCCTCGACAAGGGGAGGCTCAAGTGAACTTGCCGCTGCTCGCGGCGCGCAACGTGCTGCGCAACAAGGTGCGCACGGGGCTCACGGTGCTGGGGGTCGCGGTCGCCCTGCTGGCGTTCATGACGCTGCGCACGGTGCTCTCGGCGTGGACCCAGGCCGAGGAGTTCTCGCAGAAGGACCGCATGGCCGTGCGCAGCAAGATCTCGTGGGTCGTGTTGCTGCCCAAGAAGTACGTCCAGGAGGTCAAGGACATGGCCGGCGTCCAGGCCGTGACCTGGGCCAACTGGTTCGGCGGCCGCGACCCCAAGCACAAGCAGGAGTTCTTCGCCAACCTCGCCGTCGATCCCGAGTCCGCGCTGCAGGTCTATGACGAGTTCATCGTCTCGGCCGAGCAGAAGCAGGCCTGGGTGGGCGACCGCCAGGGAGCCATCGTGGGCGATGTGCTGGCCCGCAAGATGGGCTGGAAGCTGGGCAGCAAGGTGACCCTGACCGGCGGCGTGTATCCGTTCGACATGGAATTCAACATCAGCGCCATTTACACCGCCACCCGCAGGGGGGCCGACCGCAACCAGTTCATGTTCCACTGGGCCTATCTCAACGAGAAGCTGTCGTCGGAGCGGCAGAACCGCGTCGGCTGGCTGATCGTGCGCACCAAGCCCGGAGTGGTCAGCGCCGAGATGAGCAAGCGCATCGACGATCACTTCAAGTCGTCGGGCATGCCCACGCTGTCGCAGAGCGAGCTGGAGCTGAACCGATCGTTCCTGGCCGCCTTCACCGCCATCCTGACTGCGATCAACGTGGTGTCGATCGTGATCCTGGCCATCATGGCGCTGATCCTCGGCAACACCATCGCCATGGGAGTGCGCGAGCGCACCGGCGAGTATGGCGTGCTCCGAGCCATCGGCTTCCTGCCCAGGCACGTGCTGGCCTTCATCGTGGGCGAGTCGCTGGTGGTGGGTATCATGGGTGGCGGGCTGGCGCTGCTGCTGGGTTATCCGCTGATCAACATGGGCATGGGGCGCTGGCTCGAGGAGAACATGGGCGGGCTGTTCCCGGTGTTCGGGATCACGACGGCGACGGCGACGGCGGCGATGGTGCTGGCCGTGGTGCTGGCGGCGATCGCGGCGGCGTGGCCGGCGTGGCGCGCCTCGCAGCTCAAGGTCGTCGACGCGCTGCGCAGGGTGGGGTGACGTCATGGCGATGATTCCGCTGAGCTACAGCCTGCGCAGCCTGATGGTGCGCAAGGCGACCACGTTCGCGACGGCATTCGGCATCGCGCTGGTGGTGTTCGTGTTTGCCTCCGTGATGATGCTCGGTAACGGCATCAAGGAGACGCTGGGGGCGTCGGGACGCGAGGACACCGCGATCGTCATGTCCAAGGGCGCCCAGGCCGAGCTGGGGTCGACCATCCTGCAGAACCAGGTCGGCAAGATCGCGCAGATGGGCGGTGTGGCCCAGGGAGAGAACGGGCCCCTGGCGCAGGCCGAGATGGTCGTCGTCATCACCCACCCCAAGGTCGGCACCAGCGGCGTGGCCAACGTGACCATGCGCGGGATGCCGGACAACTGGCTGAAGTTCCGCAGCGAGGCCCGCATCGTGGCCGGGCGCGAGCCCAAGCCGGGCACCCGCGAGGTCGTGGTCGGGCGCGCCGCGCGCGGGCGCTTCCAGGGCTTCGACATCGGCAAGTCGTTCGCGATGGTCGAGAACCAGCCCTTCGACGTGGTCGGCGTGTTCGCGGCCGGTGGCGGCTCGCTGGAGTCGGAGGTGTGGGGCGACCTCGAGGTCATGCGCACCATGTTCGACCGGCCCGGGCTGGTGTCGTCGGTGCACGTGCGGCTGATGACGCCGGGCAGCCTGCAGGCCTTCAAGGACGGCTTCAAGAACGACCCCCAGCTGCGCGAGTACGAGGTCGAGCGCGAGACCAAGTACTACGAGAAGCAGGCCAACGGTCTGGGCCAGTTCATCAGCTTCCTGGGCTATGCCATCGCGGTGTTCTTCGCCGTCGGGGCCATGATTGGCGCCATCATCACCATGTACGGCGCGGTCGCGACCCGGCAGCGGGAGATCGGCACGCTGCGGGCGCTGGGCTTCTCGAGGATCTCGATCCTGCTGGCATTTCTGTTCGAGTCGCTGGCGCTGTCGGCCATGGGTGGGGTCATCGGCGTGGTCGCCGCGATGGGCATGACGACGGTGAAGTTCTCGACCATGAACTTCGCCAGCTGGTCGGAGGTGGTCTTCCGCTTCGTGGCCAAGCCTGGGACCTTTCAGTGGTCGATCCTCTTCGCGATGGCGATGGGGCTGGTCGGCGGCCTGTTGCCGGCGATCCGGGCGGCCCGGATGTCGCCGATCAAGGCGATGCGGGGGTCGTCGCGACGGCGGGGATGGCATCCGGGGCGGTGGCTGCGGTGGCTGCGGCGGCCGCCTCGGTGCTCGTGGTGACCAGGCCGTTGTGGTGCGGGTCGCCGCCCCACATGTGCCAGCCGTCGAGGCTGGCGTCGGCGACCTCGAGGGCGATGACCTGACCGTCGGTGGTGCTGAGGTAGACCCAGCCCCTGGCGACGATGGGCTGGGCGACGATCTGGGCGCCGGTGGCGTAGGCCCACACCGTGTAGCCGGTGTCGATGTCCAGGCCGAAGACCTCGCCCTTGCGGGTGGCGACGACCAGCTGCGAGCCGGCCACGGCGACCGCGCCGACCGAGCGCTGATCCTCGGCGGGGGCGTAGCGGCGCACCCAGAGCAGCTCGCCGCTGGCGGCGTCGCTGGCCTCGATGCGGCCGCCCATGGCGACATAGCGCACGCCGTGCAGGACCGCGGGGCGCGAGCCCTCGAAGGCCCAGACCTTCTTCCAGTCGTTGAGATCCTTCGGCACGTCGCCGAGGTACTTGCCGTCGGAGCTGCCATGGCTGGCGATGACCTCGCCGGTGGCGGCGGACACCACGGTCTGGACCTCGCGCCCGCCGGCCTTGCGGCTGACGTGCAGACGATCGCCGACCAGCCAGGGCGCGGTGGTCGCGCGCAGCCGGCGTGACCACGCCTTGCGGCCCGACTTCAGGTCGAACTTGTAGGTGGTGCCGGCCACGCTGGAGGCGTAGACCGCGCCGTCCGCGATCACGGGGGCGGCCAGGAGCTCGCCGTCGATGCCCCGGGTCCACACCGGGTTGCCGTTCCTGATCCGGTAGGCGGTCAGCTCGTGAGCGCTGCCGCCGGGGTGCGCGGCGATGACCAGGCCGGCGGAGACCGCGGGCTGCGACAGCGTCGGATCGCCGAGGTACTTGAACCACAGCTTCTTGCCAGTGCGCGCCTCCATCACGAACAGGGTGCAGCTCTCGGTGTTGAAGACCACGCGCCCCTCGTCGCCGTCACCGTCGCCGTCCTTGGCGATGTACAGCGGGGCGGTGGGGCCGTTGTCCTCCAGCGCCTGCGAGGCCCACTCGATGCGCCCGGTGGCGGCGTCGAGGCCATAGAAGGACACCGACTCGAAGCCGCCCGAGACATAGATCCGGCCACCGCCATAGGCCACCGAGGGCAGCTGGTTGGCCTCGGGGATACGGGTGACCCAGCCGTGGCGCTCCTCGCCGAAGCTGAAGCTGGCGGCGCCGCCGCGGGGTGGGCGTGGCAGCTCGACGGCGATGGCGGCGCGGTCGCTGCCGAGGTCGAGCGGGGCGACGACCCGCGCGGGGCGGGGCTCGCCTGGGCTGGGCGGGGCGACCGGGCCGGTCAGGTCGGCGCCGGGAGCCGGGACCAGGGTGCCATCAGCGGCGACGCCTGGCGCGCCGGTGCCGACGGCGGCGCTGCCTGGCGCGCCGGTGCCGGTGCGACCCGGTTTGCCGCCGCGCGTGTCGGCCGCCGTGCCGGTGCCGCTGTCACCGCCGCGTGAGCTACACGACGGCGTCACGGTGATCAGCGCCAGCGTGATGGCGAGGTGCATCGGGGTGCGCATGGCGGGCCTCACTTGCTGCTCACGATGGAGAAGGTCACGCGGACCTTGGTCGGGCTGGAGGCGCGCACCGCGGTGGTGCGGCCCTTGCCCATCAGGCACAGGTTCAGCGCGGCGTCCGGCCTGGGCGACGACAGCACCCGCACGGTCATGACGCCGGTCGGGCCGACGTCGAACTCGACCACGACCTTGCCGGTCAGCGCCGGGTCGCGCGCGTGCGCGGCGTCGAGGCAGGCGCGCACCGGGACCAGCTTCGTCAGGGCGCGCTTGACGACGATCGCCTCGGACTCCTCCCCCGCGCGGTCAGCGGACGGCGCGGCGTTGCCGGGGTCCTTGTCGCCCTTGACCTTGATCTTGGGTTTGGCGGGCTCCGCCGCCGGCGCCGGGGACGACACGTCGGCGCTGCGCAGCACCATCGGATACGACTTGCCGGCCACCGCGTGCTCGACCGGCTCGCTGGCCTTGCTGGCGGCGCCGACCGAGTAGCTCTGCGACTGCATGCCCATGGTGATGCCGGCCGAGCCGTAGGCCACGGCACTGCCACTGCCCCCGCCGCCCCAGCCGCTGCCGCTGCCGCCCCAGCCGCCGCCGCTGGTGCCGCCCGGGTGCTTGATGGCGTCGGGCACCTCGACCGGGACGTCGACCCGGGTCGCGGCGCCGCCCGCGGTGACGCGCGAGGTGTCGACCGCGACGAACGCGGTGTAGCGGGTCATCAGCCGGTGCGCCAGCGCCAGGCGCAGGATCTCGGCGCGCAGCTCGGGCCGCTCACCGCGCAGCTGGGCGCGCGACAGGTCGGCGATGCGCGCGCGCGCCCACACCGTGGCGATGGCGGGGTCGGGGCGCGACTCCGGCAGCGTGACCGGGACGTCGAAGCTCACCGCGCGGCCAGCCTGGCGGCCGTGCACCGTGATGGTGGCGGCGCCGGCGCTGGTGTAGCGACCGCTCAGGATGATGGGCTGACCGGCGAACAGATCGGGCACCTGGGCCGGGCTGAGGTCACGCACCGCCAGCCCCTTCCAGTCGATGCGCACGTCGGTCAGGAGCGGCCGGGCCAGGCGGGCGTGGAAGCGCTCGACCGCGGCGGCCTCGTCCTCGTCGGCGCGCACGACCTGGGTGGTGCCGCGACCGATCCGCGCCAGCTCCTCGAGCAGGTAGCGATTCACCGCGGAGCCGACGCCGAAGCAGAACAGCCGCGCCTCGCCCATGTGGCTGGCCACCGAGGCCAGGATCTCGTCCTCGTTGCCGACGAAGCCATCGGTCAGGAAGACCACCACGCGCAGCCGTGCCGGATCGTGCGGCTGCGCCAGCGCGGCGTCGATGCCACGCACGACCTCGGTGCCGCCGCCGGCGACCAGGGCGTCCAGCCACGCCGTGGCCAGGGTGACGTTGCGCGCGCGGCTGGCCAGCGGGCGCGGGCCGAGCGCGCTGGCGGCGTCATCGAAGCGCACGATCTGGAAGGTGTCGTCGGCGCCCAGGCCGGCGAGCGTGCGCCGGATCAGCTGGCGCGCCTTGGCCAGCGGCGCGCCGGCCATCGACGACGAGGTGTCGAGCACGAAGATGACCTCGCGCGGGGTCACCGCGGCGCCGGCGGCGGCCGCGGGCGGCTGCGCCATCAGGAAGAAGGCGCCGTCGGGATCGGCCGCGGGGGCGTTCGAGATGGCGGCGTCACGATGGGCCAGCAGCGCGAAGGCGGGCCGCGCGCCGGCCACCTCATAGCGCAGCACGAAGTCCTTGTTGGGCACGCTGTCACCTGGGGCCAGGCGCAGCGCGACCTGCGACGCGCTGGCGGGTGCGCGCGTCGGCACCAGCAGGTGGGACGGCGAGCGCACGTTGCTGATGGGCACCCCGGCGTCGAGGTCGACGGTGAGGCCGATGTCATGGCCCGAGCGCGCGCCCGGGGGCAGCGTCACCGGGGCGGTCACCACCGGATCGCGATCGGCGTCGGGGTCGCTCGTGCCGGGACTGGCGGTGGGGGCGTCGGCCTGCCCGGGCGCGGGGGCGTCGGCCCTCCCGGACGTGGGGGCGCCGGCCCTCCCGGACGCGGGGGCGCCGGTCTTCCCGGGTCCGACGGGCTGCCGCGCCGGCACATAGCGCGGACCGGCCACCATCGGGAACACGATCTCGTAGCCGCCGTCGTCATAGTCGAGCGCCTGCACGTAGCGCAGGGTGACGTCGATCCTGGCGCCCGGCTCCAGGTTGGCGACCGACTGGGTGAACAGGTTGGGGCGCTCCTGGGTCAGCAGGGCGGCGACCTGGCCGCGGGCGCGCGCGGCGCGGTAGAGCCGGGTGGCCTCGGCGCGGGGCTGGATCTGGCCTTCGATGGTCTGCGTGCCGGTCTTGATGCGCATCGCGTTGACGGCGGCGCCGGTCGGCAGCGGGAACATGTAGACGGCTTCGATCTTGCGCGGGAAGGGGTTGACGAAGCTCTGCACCACCTCGACGTCGGCCAGGTGGCCGCGGGCGCGGATGGTGACCTCGGTGTGCGCCAGCGGGACCTCGATCACGCGCTTGCCCTCGCGGGTCGCCAGGGTGCCCTCGGTGGGCTGCCCGGCGGCGGCGCCGCTGGTGAGTGCGCCCTTGGCGCCTGCCGGCTTTGCGCCCCCCGGTGTTGCAGCCGTGGCCGGCGCGCCCACGGCGGCCTGAGCCCAGGCCGCGAACGCGCCCGCGCAAAGCCACCCAGCGCGGCCCGGCGAGCGTGCGCTCGCGACCGTCCGTGACGACGACATCTTGCCCTCCTCAGGCCCAGACCTCAGAGCGCTTGAACGCCGCACGGGCGTGGAAGATCCACGCCACCATCACGTACGGCCCGCCCCCCACGGGGCGCTCGATGCGAACCGTGCCTGAGACACCCGGTCCCGCGACCAGGTTCCCGTGACGGCGCCCGATGTGACCGGTCGGCGCTCTACCGGATGTGGTACTTGAGCAGCCGGACCTCGAGCGCGCCGTTGAACAGGCGGTGCGAGATCTTGGGCTTGAGCCGCATCACGTGCTCGAACAGGGTGTGGCCCGACAGCACCACGACGTCCCAGCCGGCGGCGCCGCGGAACGCCCCCGCCATGTCCTCGTACAGGCCACGCAGCGCCGCATCGTCGTCGCCGCCCCGGCCGGCGTCACGACCGTCCCGGCCGCCGCGCGCGCCGCGGTCGTCCCGGCCGCCTCGCCCCGGTGGCCCGCCGCGCCCGCCCGGGCGTTCACCCGCGCGCGCCGCGGCCCGCGGCGGCGCCGACAGCCGCTCGCCATAGGGCGGGTTGCAGCAGATGGTCCCCGCCGCCCCATCCACGCGCAGGTCGCGCACGTCGCCCAGCTCGACCCGGATGTCCGCCCCGACGCCGGCCGCAGTGGCGTTGCGCCGGGTCAGCTCGACCGCCTCGGCCGAGCGATCGCGCGCCAGGATGGGCGCCTGCGCCGCCGGCAGGACGGCTGCGCGCGCCGCCTCCAGCAGGCGGTCCCAGCTGCCCTGCAGCGCGCCGCGGTAGCGCGGCCAGTGCTGGAACGCGAACGCGCGCCGGTGCCCGGGCGGCACCCGGCGCGCCGCCAGCGCATGCTCGATGGCCAGGGTGCCCGAGCCGCACATGGGATCGACGAAGGGCGCCTCGGGCAGCACGCCGCCCAGCGCCAGCACCGCCGCGGCCAGGTTCTCCTTCAGCGGCGCCTCGCTCATGCCGACGCGGTAGCCGCGCCGGTGCAGCGGCTCGCCGGCCAGATCCAGCGCCAGCGTCGCGCGATCCCCCGCCAGGTGCAGCACGATGGGCACGTCGGGCGCGTGCGGGTCGACGTCGGGGCGATTGCCGGTGGCCTCGCGCAGCGCGTCGACCACGGCGTCCTTCACCTTCAGCGCCGCATAGTGCGAGTGCGTGACCTCGGAGTCGCGCACGCTGGCCTCGACCGCGATGGTCGTCTTCGGCGTGACCCACTCGGCCCAGTCGATCTTGCGCGCGGCCTCGTACAGCGCGTCCGACCCCGCGGCCTCGAATGACCCCAGCTGCAAGAGCACACGCACCGCAGTGCGCGAGTGCAGGCACACCTTCATGCCCGCCTCCAGCTCACCCGCGAACCAGACCCCGCCGCGATCGCCGCGCACGCGCGTCACGCGCAGCGCCACCAGCTCGCGGCGCAGGGCACCCTCGGTGCCCTTGGCGCAGGTCGCGAAGAACTCGAAGGGCGACGCCATCACATCCCCTGCAGGAACCAGGCGCTGGTGCCGAAGCGCACCACCCGCAGCTCCTGCTTCTCGTCGCGCGCCTGACCGGCCATGGTGACCTGGAAGTGCACGCGCAGCTTGTGGACCTCGACCGGCACGCGCGCGGTGCAGCCCACGCGCTGCTCGCCAGCCTCCATGCGCGTCGAGCCGACGTCCTCGGCGCCGCGCCAGACCAGGCGCGCCCCGGCCGCGCGACCGCGCTGCACCGACGCCGACACCTTGACGCGCTCGTCGCCCAGCTCGCCGGCGGCCTCATCGCCGCCGCACTCCAGGCTGCGCTGCACCAAAGCCACCGGCGGAAACAGCCGCCCCAGCGCCGCGCTGTCGCCGCTATCGGCCGCGCGCACGAAGGCCTCGGCCAGCGCCTCGGGCGTGGCGGCCCCGGCGGCGGCCCGGCCTTCGCGTGCACAGCCCGCGGGCAGCACCGCCAGCAGCGCGGCGACGCCAGCGAACTCCAGGGTCACGACGCCGACACACCCTCGGTGAAGCCGGGCAGCCGGGCAAAGCGCGTCAGGTGGAACTCCTCGTCACCGAACAGCGTGCAGAGCACGTGCATGCGCTTGAAGTACAGGCCGATGTCGTGCTCGTCGGTGACGCCGATGCCGCCGTGCAGCTGGATGGCCTGCTGGGTGACATAGCGGCCGCTCTGGGCCAGCTGCACCTTGGCCGCGCTGACCGCGCTCTGCCGCGCCGGCGCCGCGGCGCCCTCGCTCACCGTCAGCGCCGCCAGCAGCATCATCGACTTGCCCAGCTCGCACTCGACGAACATGTCGACGGCGCGGTGCTGCAGCGCCTGGAAGGTCCCGATCTTGACGCCGAACTGTTCGCGCGTGCGCAGGTACTCGACCGTCATCCACAGCGCGGTGCGCATGATGCCGTAGCCCTCGGCGCAGGTCGCGGCGGCGCCCACGTCGAGCGCCTGCTCCAGCGCGGCCTGCGCGGCGGCGCCCGGCTCGCCCAGCATCTTGTCGGCCCCGACCTCGACCCCGCGCAGCCCCAGCATCGCGGCGTGCGCGCCGTCCATGGTCTTGACGGCCTGGACCTCGACCCCCTTGCTGTCCCGGGGCACCACGAACAGCGCCAGGCCGGCGTCGGTCTGGGCCGACACCACCACGGCGTCGGCGGCGTGGCCGGCCAGCACCCAGCGCTTGTCGCCGTCGAGGCGCCAGCCGGCGCCGGCGCGGGTCGCGCGCGTGGCCACGGCGTCGGTCGCGAAGCGCGTCGCGGCCTCGCTGTGCGCCAGCGTCAGCACCGACTTGCCCTCGACCAGCGGCGCCACCCAGCGGCGCTGCTGCTCGGCGCTGCCGGCGGCCATGATGGCGCTGCCCGCCACCAGCGCGGGGATCACCGGCTCGGGCACCAGCGTGGTGCCGAGCTGCTCGATGATCAGCGCGGCGTCGACGAAGCTGCCGCCCATGCCGCCCACGGACTCGGGGAACATGACCCCGAGCAGGCCGAGCTCGCCGAGCTGCTGCCACACCGCGGGCTGCCAGCCCACGGCGTCCTCGCGCAGACCGCGCAGGCGGGTCACCGGGGACTGCTTCTTGACGAAGCTGGCCACGGTCTCGACGAGCATCCTCTGGTCATCCGACAGGTCGAAGTTCATGGTCAGCCCCTCAGCCCAGACCCAGGATCATCTTGGCGATGATGTTCTTCTGGATCTCGTTGGATCCGCCGTAGATCGTCGTCGCGCGCAGGTAGTTGAACGCCGACGGCACCCACTGCTCGAAGGGCGGCACCACGCCGGCCTCGTTGAACCAGGTCAGCGAGTTCTCGCCCATGACCTCCATCGCCAGCTCGAAGGCCTGCTGCAGGATCTCCGACCCGCGCAGCTTCAAGATCGACGACTCGGGGCCGGGCGCCTTGCCCAGCTGGGCGCCCGCGATGGCGCGGTAGTTGGCCATCTGCAGCGAGCGCAGCTTGATCTCCAGGCGCGCGATCTTGGCGCGGAAGCCGGGGTCGTCGAGCACGGTGCCGGCGCCCAGGCGGGTCTCGCTGGCGATGCGCTTGACGCGACGGATGGCGCGCGCCGACTGCCCGACCGCGGCGATCATGGTGCGCTCGTGGCCGAGCAGCGCCTTGGCCAGGGTCCAGCCGCCGTTGAGCGGGCCGACCAGGTTCTCGCGCGGGACCACCACGTTGTCGAAGAAGGTCTCGCAGAAGGCCGGGGTGCCGCCGGTGGTCAGGAACGGCTTCACGGTGACGCCCGGCGTCTTCAGATCGATGAGCAGGAAGCTGATGCCGGCCTGCTTCTTGGCGCTGGCGTCGGTGCGCACCAGGCAGAAGATCCAGTCGTCGTACTGCGCGTAGGTGGTCCAGGTCTTCTGACCGTTGACCACGAACGAGCCCTTGCCGTCGTCTTCCGCGCGGCAGCGCAGCGAGGCCAGATCGCTGCCCGAGTTGGGCTCCGAGTAGCCCTGACACCAGACCTCCTCGCCGGCGAGGATCTTGGGCAAGTAGCGCTGCTTCTGCGCGTCGGTGCCGAACTGGATGATGAGCGGGCCGACCATCGAGAGGCCGAACGGCGACAGGTGCGGCGCGCCGGCCAGCTCGAGCTCCTCGACCAGGATGAAGCGGCGCGCGGTGTCGAGGCCGGGCCCGCCGAGCTCCTTGGGCCAGTGCGGCGCGACCCAGCCCTTGCGGTACAGGACCTTGTGCCACTCCATGATCTCGTGCATGTCGAAGTTGCCGTCGACCGCGGCCTTGGCGCGGATGGCGGGCGGCATGCCCTCGCGCACGAACGCGCGCACCTCGTCACGAAACGCCAGCTCTTCGGGGCTGAATGCGAGCTCCATGGGCCGCGAGCTTACACGCCCGGTTGCCGGTGTGCATCCCCCGTCGTACGTTGGCCGCCGGAGGAGCAGGTGACAGGCCACAGGCGACAGGCGACCGGCAACAGGGCATGGGCGGCTGTCGCCGGTTTCGTCCTGGCCGTGCTGGCCCTCGGCAACGCGCGCTGCCGCTGCGAGAGCGCCGCCTCCCGCGCGCCCGAGCGCGCGCTGCCGGGCGCGCCCGCGCTGCCCGAGGCGCTGCGCGTGCAGCTGCACGAGGTCGCCGCCGCGCGGCGGGCCGCCGGCACGCCGCCGCGCACGCGCCATGTCGACGCCAGCGGCGCGCCGCTGTACGTCAACCGGCTGGCCCTGGAGACCAGCCCATATCTGCTGCAGCACGCGCACAACCCGGTCAGCTGGTGGCCCTGGGGCGAGGCCGCCTTCGCCGAGGCACGCCGGCTCAATCGCCCGGTGCTGCTCAGCGTGGGCTACTCGACCTGTCACTGGTGTCACGTCATGGAGGAGGAGTCGTTCGACGACGAGGCCACCGCGCGCGAGCTCAACCAGCGCTACATCGCCATCAAGGTCGACCGCGAGGTGCGCCCCGACCTCGACGCGGTGTACATGAGCGTGGTCAGCATGCTGCACGGCAGCGGCGGCTGGCCGATGACGGTGTGGCTGACGCCGGAGCGGCGGCCGTTTCACGCCGGGACCTACTTCCCGGGCACCGCGCAGCCGGGGCGACCGGCGTTCCGCACCGTGCTGGCCGCGCTGGCCGACGAGTATGCCCGCGCGCCCGACACCGCCCGCGGGCGCGCCGCCGAGTTGACCGCCGCGCTGGCGGCGACGCCGCCACGTCCGGCCGGGGCTGCGGCCGGCGCCGCCGCACCCGACGCCCTGCTGCTGGCGACCGCCGCGGGGCAGATCGCGGCCGGCTTCGATCCGCTGTGGGGCGGCCTGCGCGGCGCGCCCAAGTTCCCGCAGCCGGCCATGCTGGCGCTGCTCCTGCGGCACGCGCGACGCACCACCGATCCTGTGCCACTGACGCTGGCGCTGCGCAGCCTCGAGCGCATGGCCACCGGGGGGATTCACGACCAGCTCGGCGGCGGCTTCCATCGCTACTCGACCGACGAGCAGTGGCTCAAGCCGCACTTCGAGAAGATGCTGTACGACAACGCGCAGCTGGCCCTGGTCTATCTCGAGGGCGCGCAGGCCGGCGGCCGCGCCGAGCTCTTGGCCTGGGCGCTGGACACGCTGGACTGCATGGCGCGCGACTTCATGGCGCCCGAGGGGCTGCTGTATGCGGCGCTCGACGCCGACACCGCGGGGGACGAGGGCGCGACCTACCTGTGGACCCCCGAGGAGGTCGACGCCGTGGTCGGCCCCGAGCGCGGCGCGCTGCTGCGCCGGGTCTACGGGGTCGAGGCGCGCGGCAGCTTCGACGCCCGGCGCAGCGTGCTGATCCTGGGCGCCGAGGGCGTCGCCGCGACCACCGGCGGGCTGGCGCCGGAGCTGGCGCGTGCGCTGACCGAGGGGCGCGCCGCGCTGCTGGCTGCGCGCGCCCGGCGCGCCCAGCCCGCGGTCGATCGGAAGCGCCTCACTGGCTGGAACGCGCTGGCCATCTCGGCCTTCGCGCGCGCCGCCGCGGTCGATGCGCGCTACCTGGCCCTCGCGCAGCGCGCCGGGCGCGAGCTGTGGCAGCGCGCCTATGTCGACCATGGCGACCGGCTGGCCCAGCACCTGGCCCCGGGCCCGCAGGGCGGCCTCCGCGCCAGCGGCGAGGCCTTCCTCGACGATCACGCGCTGCTGCTGGCCGCCATGCTCGACCTGTTCGAGGCCGACGCCGACCCACGCTGGCTGGCCGCCGCGCGCACGCTGGCAGGCGCCCTCGAGGCCTTCGCCGATCCCGCCGGTGGCTGGTACACCACCAGCGCGCGCCACGAGGCGTCATTCGCGGGCGTGCGGGTGCACCCCGAGCATGACGGCGCGCTGCCCGGGGGTGACTCGGTCGCCGCGCTGGCGCTGCTGCGCCTGGCCGCGCTGACCGACGACCACACCCCGCGCGCCCGCGCCCTGGCCGCGCTGGCCGCCGAGGCCGGCACGCTGGCGGCCCGCCCGCTGTCGCGCCCCGCAATGCTGCTGGCGCTCGACTTCGCGACCGCCCGCGTGAAGCAGCTCGTGCTGGTGACGCCCGACGACCCGGCGCGCGCGACGGCCGCGCTGGCGCCGTTTCGCCAGGTCCTGGCGCTGCGCTTCCTGCCCGCACACGTGCAGGTCACGGTGCGCGCCGCCGACGTCGCCGCGCTGGCGCGCGCGCTCCCCCTGCTGGCCGATCGCAGCACCACACCCGATGCCGTCACCGCCTACGTGTGCATCGACACCGCGTGCGAGCTGCCGACCAGCGACCCCGCGGTGTTCGCGCGGCAGCTCGACGCGCCCTGACATGATACGGTCCGGCATGCGCATCACCGTGCTGGCCCCCATGTTCGCCGTCTCGGTCGTCGCCCTGACCACGCTGGGGTGCTCGGGCTCCAAGGGGGCTGCGCAGTCGTCACCAGCGCCGACGCTGTCGGCGTCCCCGGTCACGACCCCCGAGCCGACGGCCATGCCCGAGCCGACGCCTACGCCCGAGCCGTCCGCCACGCCGGAGCCGTCCGCCACGCCGCAAGCCTCCGCCACGCCCGAGCCCACGGCGTCACCTGTCGCGTCGGCCACGCCGGCGCCCAGCACTGCGCCGGTTGGCTGCGAGCTCCAGCACGAGACCCTCGTCGACGGCAAGGCCAAGGCCACCCTGAGCAAGGGCGGCTCGGTCGAGGCGACCGCCTTCATCACCAACCGCACCGACGCCGAGCTGAAGCTGGTGGTGCGCGACCGCTGCCCGCAGGCGCAGGCCAGCTTCAAGGGCTTCGGCAAGGTCAGCATCTATGACGGCTCGTGCATGATGGGGATCTGCGCCACCACCGGCGACGACAAGACCATCACCTTGGCCGCTGGCGCGCGGGTGCAGGTCAGCGCGGTCGAGCTGCGCACCAGGATGCGCTGCGGCGACACCGTGGTGCGCCCGGGGACCTACACGCTCGACTTCGATCTCCCGGTCAAGGGCAAGGACCTCACGCGCTGCCACAGCACCGCCAAGGTCACCGTCAAGTAGCGCGGCCGCCTCAGTCGGCGGCCACCACCTTGTGGCCCTCGCGCGCCAGCAGCCCCTTGAACTCGGCCTTGTTGACCGCCTTCATGTAAGCCTCCTGCGGCTCGACCAGGCCCTTCTTGACCAGCTCGATCAGGGAGTCGTTCATCGTCATCATGCCCTGCGCCTTGCCGGTCTGCATCATCGAGAACAGCTGGAAGGTCTTGCGCTCGCGGATGAGGTTCGACACCGCGCTCGAGCCCATCAGCACCTCGTAGGCCGCGACGCGCCCGCCGCCGACCTTGCGACACAGCGTCTGCGCGATGACCCCGCGCAGCGACTCGGCCAGCATCTGGCGCACCTGCTCCTGGCGGTCGGACGGGAACTGGTCGATGACGCGATCGACCGTCGACGGCGCCGTGGTGGTGTGCAGAGTGCCGAACACCAGGTGGCCGGTCTCGGCGGTCTCGACCGCGATGGCGATGGTCTCGAGATCCCGCATCTCGCCGACCAGCACGATGTCGGGATCCTCGCGCAGCGCGGCGCGCAGGGCGTCCTTGAACGACCGGGTGTGCGAGTGCACCTCGCGCTGGTTGATCAGGCAGCCCTTGTTCTCGTGCACGAACTCGATGGGATCCTCGATGGTGATGATGTGATCCTTGCGGTGCACGTTGACGTAGTCGATGAGGGTCGCCAGCGTGGTCGACTTGCCCGACCCGGTCGGCCCGGTCACCACCACCAGGCCCTTGGTCAGGTTGCACAGCTCGAGCACACCCTTGGGCAGGCCGAGCTGCTCGGGTGACAGGATCTTGAAGGGGATCTGGCGGAACACCGCGCCGGGCCCCTTGCGATCCTTGAACAGGTTGGCGCGGAAGCGGGCCACGCCCGGGATGGAGTGCGCGAAGTCGGTGTCGTTGCGCTGCTCGTACTCGATGCGGTTCTTCTCGGGCGTGATCTCGTACAGCTGCTCCTGCAGGGTGTGCGCGGTGAAGGCCTCGTGGTCACCCGGCAGGTGCTTCATCTCGCCATCGACGCGGACGAACGGCGGCGACCCGGTCGACACGTGCAGGTCGGACGCCTTGGCCTTGAGCATGTCCAGCAGCAGCTGCTCCATGCGGTGCTTGACGCTGACGCTGGCGTGCGGCTCCGGCTCGGCGGGCACCGCCACCGGCGGCGGACCGGCGGGCGCGGCCGCGGCGCCGCCCAGCAGGCTGCCGGGCGGATCCAGCTTGAGGCCCGCGGGCGCGGCAGCGGCGCGACCCTTGACGGCGGCCGGCTCGGCGGCGTCGGCGTAGTTGTGGCGCTCGATCTTCAGCCCGTCGTCGCTGGGGTGCCCCACGGCGGCCCCGCGTGTCGTCGGCGCCAGCCCCATCGAGACGGCCCAGGTCGGACCCGAGGGGGTGACCTCGATCGAGTACACCTTGGCGAGGTGGGTGTGCGGGAAGACCTGGACGCGGCCGGTGCGGATCGCGGTCATGGTCGCCGGCGGCGCGATCTCCTCCAGCAGCGCGACCAGCGCCTCGTGCGGCGTCGACTGGCTGCCGTAGCGCGTGCCGGTGGGAAACTCGAGCGCGACGTTGGCGTTCGAGTTCAGCACCACACGGGTGGCTCCGAACTTGATGAGCGTGTTCAGATAGACGTCGATCCTGGGCATCGCGGCGTCCGCACGGGTGTCATCCCGGCCCCCGGACGAGAGTACCAGACGTCACAGCCCGCGCGACAGGTCGACGCCGGCGAGGTCGGGGCGCCAGCCGGCGAGGGCGCGCTCGACCAGGGGCAGGCGGTCGTGGCCCCAGAACCAGTCGGTGGCACCATCGGGGTGGCTGACGCGGAAGAAGGGGGCGCCGAAGATCTCGGCGGCGGCGGCCTCCTCGGTCAGCGCCACCAGAGCCTGCTTCACTGCGGGGGTCTGGGCCTTTTCGGCCAGCGCGGCGCCCGGCAGGCCCGCGGCGTCGGCGACCCGCGCCAGCGCGGCCAGATCCGACAGGTCGAGGTCGCCGCCGGTCCAGTAGGCGGCATAGATCGCCAGCGCCAGCCGCACCAGGTCGGCCTGGCCGCCGCGCGCCTCGGCCGCGACCAGCATGCGCAGCGCCTGCAGCGAGCTCTGCGGAAAGGTCCGCGGCACGACCAGGTCGATCCCGAGGTGGCGCGCCGCGCGCGCGAAGTCGCCCTTCAGATACTGCGACTTCACTGCGGGATAGCGCTGCAGCGGATCGGCCGGATAGCCCAGCTGCTTGAAGCGCGCGCCGAGGAACAGCGGCCGCCAGCGCGCCGTCACGCCGGTCCGCTCTTCCAGCGCGCCCAGCTGCGTGGCCGCCAGAAATGCATATGGCGAGCTCGGATCGAACCAGAAGTCGAGCTGGCGCGTCTCACTCGTGCTCGTGCTCGTGCTCGTGCTCGTGCTCGTGCTCGTGCTCCTACTCGTACTCGTGCTCGTACTCGTGCTCGTGCTCGTGCTCGTACTCGTGCTCGTGCTCGTGCTCGTGCTCGCCCGCTCGAGGATGCCCTCCAGCACTCCCATCCGATCCTGCCCCCACACCAGTTGCCCTGTCTCCTCCACCACGAACGTCGGCACCCCGAACACCCCGCGCGCCACCGCCTCCGCGGTCGCCTCGTGCAGCGCCGCCTTCACCCCGGCGTCCGCAAGCACCGCCAGGGTCTCCCGCGCCGGCAGCCCCACCTTCTGCCACGCCACCTCGGCCAGCACCGCCGGGTTCGCGACGTCCACCCCATCGACCCAGTAGGCCTGGTACAGCGCATGCGACAGCGCGCGCCGCGCCTCGCCGCTGCGTGACAACAGCAGGCGCATGGCCTCCACCGAGCGCCGCGGGTGCCCCACCGGCACCCGCAGCGGCGCGCCGTCCAGCGCCGCCCAGCGATGCAGATCCAGCGCGTTCATGCGCAGCTTCTCGGGCGGGCCGACCGCCGACGGATAGTCGGCCTGGCCGACCGCGCGGTAGACGCCGCCCAGCAGCACCGGCCGCCAGTCCACCGTGGCACCCACCCGCTGGGCCAGCGCCTCGATGCGCCGCGACGCCAGGTAGGCGAACGGGCAGACCACGTCGTAGTAGAAGAGGATGCGCAGGCGAGACCCGCCGAAAAGCTACAGCTCGTAGCCGGGGATGTCGAGGCCGTCCAGGACCACGGCGGCGTAGATGCAGGGCGGGCCGGGCAGCGCGGTGATGGCGTGCTCGGTGCCGGCGCCCTTGCGCTCGGCGGTGCCGGTCACCAGCACGGTGCCGTCGCTGTCGCGCAGCGAACCCTGCAGCACCAGGACGCTCTCCTCGCCCTTGTGGAGGTGGTGCGGGAAGGTCACGCCGGCGTTGAAGCGCACGAAGCCCGCGATGGCGCCGGCCACCGGCGCGTCCAGGTAGTAGAGTTCGCAGCCCGGCACCGGGCCCGGCTGCCACGACGCCGGCTCGTCCATCGCCATCAGCAGCTGGCGCGCCTTGCCCGCGCCGACCTTGAGCATCGCGGCGAAGCGATCGACCGCCCACTCGAAGCGGTTGACCTTGCCCAGCGACTCCATCAGGCGCGCCTTCAGCGCCGGCGGCGGCTGGATCTCCGCCACGCTCGCGACCAGATGGCTCATGGTGTCGAGCACCGCGGCCGGCTCGACACCGCCCGCCTGCAGCTGCTGCTCCGCGGCGGCCGAGCCGCCGAGCAGGTCGAGGCCATGCTCACCGAGCAGCTTGCCTTCATCGTCGTCGTCCCTCGTACTCATGTCCTGACTCCACTCCATTCCGTTGCCATGGCGCGCACCGGCTCGACCGACTCCAGCAAGCGGTGCTTGAGGGTGCTCGGCGCGGCCGGCTGGCAGGCGACCTCGGCCTCCGCCAGCAGCGCGAAGGTGTCGGCGATGTCGGCCAGCTCGCGCACGCAGCGCGCGCAGCCGCCCAGGTGGCGCTCGACCTCGGCGCGCTCGGCCGACGAGCAGCCGCCGAGGGCATAGTCCGGAAGCAGCGTGTCCACGTGCAGCGGCAGCTTGATGACGTCGTTCACTGCCCAGCCTCCCGGCTCCCCGCCCCCAGCTCCGCGCGCAGCTTCGACAGCGCCGCGGCCACGCGCGACTTCACCGTCCCGATCGGCGTACCCAGCCGCGTCGCGATCTCCGACGACGACAGCCCCTCGAAGTAGGCCAGCTCGAGCACCGCGCGCTGCTCCAGCGGCAGCGCCAGCAGGACGCGGCGCACCCGGGTGCGATCCGGCGCCAGCGCGGGATCCTCCGGGCTGACCTCGCGCTCGGCCAGCTCGCCCGGGGCCTCCATCGAGATGGCCCGGTTGGCCGCCGACTTCTTGCGATCCAGGGCCCGGCTGCGCAGCCGCATCAGCAGCCAGGTGCGCACCGAGCCGCGCGACGCGTCATAGTGCCCGGCCTGCTTCCAGGCCTCCAGGAAGACGTCGTGAACCAGATCTTCGGCTTCGCGCGGGCTGCCCAGGATGCGCTGGGCGACGCCGAGCAACAGCGCCGCATAGCGATCATACAGCTGGGCCAGCGCGCCGCGGTCGCCCCCCGCGGCCGCGACGACGAGCTCGACGTCACGATCGCTCTCGACCATCTGTGCGGCCTGCATCCTCTCCACGACTCGCCTTTCCCCACGCCCCCGCGCGGGCTCCCTGGCCACCGGCCCCATCATATACACCGCCAGGGCACGCGATCCACGCGTGAACGGTGTAGGCTCGATGTGTGAAGCCTGCTGACGGGCTCGACGCGACCATCGTCGAGAAGCGCCGGCCGCGCCCCGATGAGGACGCCGCGCCCTCCGACACCAGCACCGGCGCAGCCGAGCTCGATGCTGGAGAGGTCGACGACGAGCTGTCCGACGACGCCACGCCCGGCCCCGAGGTCCACACCGGCGCCCCCGCCGACGCCGACGCCGGCGCCGCCGCCGCGCCGGCCGGACCCGACCCCACCCACGTCAGCGGTCCCAGCGGCTCGCTGGCCACCGTCATCGATCGCGGCGCGCAAGGGCCGCGCTCGTCCGCCCTCGGCGGCTCGACCCACGACTCCAGCACGCTGACCCCCGAGGTCGCGCTGCGCCATGACGAGCTCGGGCGCACGCGCTTCTTCCTCAAGATCGCGGTCGCGCTGGCCAGCCTGACCACCGCGCTCTTGCCCTTCACGCCCGAGGGCGGCATCCCGCGCGTCGTCACCATGGGCGGCGGCGCCGGCATCGCGCTGCTGTGCCTGGGCTACGCCATCCGCCTGCGCGACGACAGCCGCTTCACCACGCGCAGCCTGATGGTGGTCGCCTCGGGCGCGGTGCTGTGCGTGACGCCCATCGTGTGGGGCATCGGGGTCTACTCGCCGGCGCCCATCGTGTACACGCTGGGGGTCTACTTCTTCAGCCTGGGCGCCAGCACGCTGGGCACGCTGCTCATCTATCTGACGGTCAGCCTGCTGCACCTCTTGCCCTCGGTGCTGTCGGCCACCGGTGTCATCACCGACCCCGGCGTCATCAACGCCGACGCCATCGACATGCGCACCCGCGTGGTCTACACGATCCTGGTCCAGCTCGTGCTGTTCATGACCTACTGCCTGGCGCGCGCCAGCCGGTCGGCCACCCGCAAGGCCATCGGTCGCCTGCATGACGCCATCGTCCAGGTCCAGAAGCGCGAGGCGCTGCTGGCGGAGGCGCACCAGGATCTCGATCGCGCGCTCAAGGCGGGCTACCAGGGCCGGCACACCGACCGCCGCCTCGGCCCCTGGGTGCTGGGCGAGGTCATCGGGCGTGGCGCCATGGGCGAGGTCTACCGGGGCACCCACGTCGACACCCGCGGGCTGGCGGCGGTCAAGGTGCTGCACCCGGACGTCGCAGCGCAGCCAGCGCATGTGCGCCGGTTCCTCCGCGAGGCGGAGATCGTGTCCCAGGTGAAGAGTGCCCATGTGGTGAAGGTGCTCGACGTCGGTACGATCGACCCCGGCCGGGTGGATCGGGAGCTTCCGCCCTATCTGGCCATGGAGCTGCTCGATGGCCACGACCTGGCCTGGCACCTGCGCCGCAAGCGCCGGCTGTCGATGCGCCGGGTGCTCGAGCTGGTCGACCAGGTGGCCAACGCCTTGACGGCGGCGGTGGCCTGCGACGTGGTCCACCGCGACCTCAAGCCGCAGAACCTGTTTCTGGCGCGAATTCATGGAGATGCGGGTGGCGAACGGGTCTGGAAGGTGCTCGACTTCGGGGTCTCCAAGCTGTCGTCCGGGTCGGGTACGCTGACCCAGGGCGCCGTCGTGGGCACACCTGGCTACATGGCGCCCGAGCAGGCGCGCGGGCAGGAGGTCGGACCTTCCGCCGACGTGTTCGCCCTGGCCGCCATCGCCTACCGCGGCCTGACCGGCAAGCCACCGTTCAGCGGCCCCGACATGCCCAAGGTGCTGTTCGACGTGTGCTACCGGCAGCCGGTGCGGCCCGGCTCGCTGGCCACGCTGCCCCACGACACCGAGCGCGTGCTGGCCATCGGCCTGGCCAAGAGCGCCAGCGAGCGCTTCCAGTCCGCACGCGAGCTATCCGCTGCGCTGGCCTCGGCGGCGCACAGCCAGCTCGGCGACGAGCTGCGCACGCGGGCGGATGCGCTGCTGCGCGCGATGCCCTGGAACCAGCAGGCCCGGGAGTAGATAGTCAGCAATATCCCTGCTTTGGGGCGGCGAGACGCGCAGGCCGAATGGGCGTATCTTTTGCCCCATGTCAGCCAGCCTGTCTCCCGTCATGAGCGCCACCGCCAAGAGCGCGGCCACCACTCCGACCGCCGACCTCGACCGCGCCGTCGCCGCCGTGCGCGCGCGCGCGCAGGCCTTCGCGCGTCTGTCGCCGCGCGCCAAGGCGGACCTCTTGCGCGAGTGCATGCCGCGCATCCAGGAGGTCGCGCAGGGCTGGGTCGACGCGGGCTGCAGGGCCAAGGGGATCGACCCGACCTCTCACACCGCGGGCGAGGAGTGGTTCGGCGGGCCGGTCATCACCATGCGCAACACGCGCCTGCTGGTCGACTCGCTGGAGCAGATCGCGCGCTCGGGCAAGCCGGCCAGCGGCACCGGGTCGAAGGTCAACGCGCACGGCCGCGTCGAGGTCGGCGTCTACCCGGGCAACGCGCTCGAGGGCGTGGTGTTCCAGGGCTTCACCTCGCACCTCTTGATGCAGGACGGCGTCACCCCGGCCAACCTGCGCTCGCGCCAGGCGGTGTTCTACGACAAGAAGGATCCCAGCGGCGGCGTCTGCGTCATCCTGGGTGCCGGCAACGTCGCGGCCATCCCGGCGACCGACATGCTCTACAAGATGTTCGTCGAGGGCTATGTCTGCGTGCTCAAGATCAACCCGGTCAACGAGTGGGTCGGGCCCTTCCTGGAGCGCGCCTTCGAGCCGCTGATCGCGCGCGACTATGTCCGCGTCACCTACGGCGGCGGCGACGTCGGCGCCTACCTCTGCGAGCACAAGGAGGTCGACGACATCCACATCACGGGGTCGGATCGCACCCACGACCTCATCGTGTGGGGCCCGCCCGGGCCAGAGCGCGAGCGCCGCATGAAGGACAACGATCCCAAGCTCAAGAAGACCATCACCTCGGAGCTCGGCAATGTCAGCCCGGTCGCGGTGGTGCCGGCGCAGTACACCGACGACGAGCTGTGGTTCCAGGCCCGCAACATCGCCTCGATGGTGGCCAACAACGGGTCGTTCAACTGCAACGCCGCCAAGATGCTGATCCTGGCCAAGGGCTGGGGCCAGCGTGATCAGTTCCTGACCATGATCGGGCGCGCGCTGAGTGCCGCGCAGACGCGCAGGGCGTACTACCCGGGCGCGTTCGACCGCTATCGCGATCTGACCGCGGGCATGGCGCGGGTGGAGAAGTTCGGCGAGGCCTCGGACAGCAAGCTGCCGTGGACCATCATCCGTGACGTCGACGCCGCGGTGACCGATCACAAGCTGTTCCGCACCGAGCCGTTCTGCGGGATCTTGTCGCAGACCGAGATCGGGTCGACCGATCCGTCGGAGTTCATCCGCGCGCTGGTGCCGTTCGCCAACGATCAGGTGTGGGGTACGCTGAACGCGACCATCATCATCCACCCCCGGCTGGAGAAGGATCCGGTGGTCGGCAAGGAGCTGCAGATCGCCCTGCGTGATCTGAAGTACGGCACGGTGGCCATCAACCACTGGCCGGCGCTGGGCTACGGCATGGTGACCCCGGCGTGGGGTGGCCACCCCAGCGCCACGCTGCAGAACATCCAGAGTGGACTTGGTTGGGTGCACAACACCTACATGTTCGAGAGCATCGACAAGACGGTGGTGCGTGGTCCCCTGGTGGCGAAGCCCAAGCCGGCGTGGTTCTACGACAACCGCAAGAGCGCCCTGGTGGCCTCGCGCATGGTGCCGTTCTTCGCCAACCCGAGCTGGTTCAAGCTGCCCGGGCTGGTGTTCCAGGCCTTGCGCGGTTGAATCGGCCCGGCGTGCTCCCCGTCATAGGGAGCATGCCGTCGTCCTCGTCTGCACACCCACCACCACCTGGTCGTCTGCTGCCCCCGGGCGCGGTGGTGGCCGCGCGCTATCGCATCGAGCGCTGCCTCGGCTCGGGCGGCATGGGCGTGGTGTACCGGGCGCGTCACCTGACGCTGGGGCGCATGGTGGCGCTGAAGGTGCTCGACCGCGGGCTCGAGGGTTCGCAGTGGCCGCAGCGCTTCGAGCGCGAGGCGCGCACGTCGGCGCTGCTGGATCATGCCGCCTGCGTGCGCGTGTTCGACTACGGGCGCACCGTCGATGGCGATCACTTCCTGGCCATGGAGCTGATCGAGGGGCCCACGCTGGCGGCGGTGCTGGCGCGGGTCAAGCGCTTCCCGGTGTCACACGCGGTGCGCGTGGTGGCGGAGCTGCTGGGGGCGCTGGAGCACGCTCATGGGCTTGGGATCCTGCATCGCGACGTCAAGCCCGAGAACGTGATGTATGCCGATCCGGATCCGTGGTCGCGCGTGGTGCTGATCGACTTCGGGCTGTCGCGGCTGCAGCAGGACACCTCGATGACGGCGGGCGGCATGTGTGTCGGGTCGCCGTCGTACCTGGCGCCCGAGCGGCTGCTGGGCAAGAGCGGCGGTGAGCGCAGCGATCTGTACTCGCTGGGCGTGGTGCTGTACGAGCTGCTCACCGGGGTCAAGCCGTTCCGCGGCGGCAACCAGCAGGAGATCACGCGCGCGGCGGTGCGCACGGCGGCGATGCCGGTGCGCGTGCTGCGCCCCGAGGTCTCGGAGGGGCTGGAGCGCGTGGTCATGCGCGCGCTGAGCAAGGATCCTGACAAGCGGTTTGCCAGCGCCAGCGCGATGCTGGCCGCGCTGTGCGAGGCGCCCGCACCGGCGCCCCAGGCGGCGCGGCCCGCGGTGGTGGTGAAGGCCGCACCGGCCGCGCCCTCGCCGTCGCCGCGCGCGGTGACGCCCGTGGGGGCTGGTCCCGCGCGGGTGCAGCCCGCGGCAGCGGCGGCCAACGACAACGACGGCGACGAGACGCCCACGCTGGAGCTGCCGAGCGCCGACCTGCGCCCCAACCGGGTCAAGAAGATGCTGGCCTGGCTCCGGTACGGCTCGTGGCGCTGGCAAGACGCCTAGCCGAGCACGAGCAGCCCGAGGTCAGCGTGGTGTGAGGTCGGCGGCGACGCGGGCGAGGCTGTCGGCGATGGGGTCGCCGGGGCGGAGGTCGAGCCAGAGGGTGAAGCCGCGGTTGTGGGCCGAGGTGAGGAGGGCGGACATCGCGAAGGCGGGCTCGGACGTCGCGATGTGGCCGACCAGGGTGTCGTGCTCACCGTTCTGGAGGGCGAGGTCGACCTCGGCGCCGAGCCAGGCGCGCAGCTCGGCGAGGATGCTGGAGGGATCGGGGACCGGCAGGTCCGCCAGGGTCTTGCGCTGCTTGTGCGTGGCGACGCGGAGGTCGGCTCGCCACAGGCTGAAGTCGAGGCGCAGCCGGACGCCGCGCAGGACCTCGGCGGTGCCGCCCGCGCGCTGGATGATGAAGCCCGCGCGGGGCGAGATGCTGCCGGGGCCGGCGCCGGCGACCAGGATGTAGCGGTCGGCGAGGCTGGCAGCGGGGCCGAGGTCGGGAGCGACTCGCCTGGCGATGTCCTTGTCGGGCATGCGGGCCCACAGCCACTCGGGGGCGTCGGCGGCGGGGGGGCGTGCGCTGAGCAGGCCGGGCATCGCGGGCGCGGTCTTGTACTCGGCGAGCTCGGCGGCGAGGCTGGCGCCGTGGCGCTTGGCGAGGCCGCGCAGGGTGGCGAGCTGGTCGGGCAGGTCGTGCGGGACGCGGCGGCCGGAGCGCACGTCGAGCAGGCCGTAGAGATCGAGGCCGCGGGTCGCCAGGGTGCCGCGGTCGTCGTTGGCGCACAGCTCGAGGTGGGCGGCGTCGCGGGCGGCGGCGTCGGGGAAGCGCAGGCCGGCGACCAGGGTGACGGTGTCGTGGACGTGGATGCCCGAGTAGACCGCGCGGCCGCCGCGCTTCCACAGCAGGGTGCGCAGCTCGGCGAAGTCGTCCTCCAGCGCCATGTCGGTGTGCATCAGGATGCTGCGGCCGACGGCGGCCATGACGTCGGGGGCGTGGGAGAACTTGGCGACCTCGATGCCCTCGCGAGCCAGCAGGTCGAGCCAGGGCTGCGGGTACTTGTCGCCCGGGACGAAGCCGGGCAGGAGCTCGTCGAGGTAGCGCTGGGCGGCGTCGCCGTCGGCGAAGCGGCCGACCAGGACACAATCGCCGCTGTTGTTGCCCGAGAAGCCCCGCCAGATCCGGACGCCGTCGGGCAGCGTGGCGCGGGGCGCTGCCGGGCGGGCGCAGCCGCGGGCGCCGGCGGGGCCGAGCAGCTCGGGGCGGCGCGCCTGCCAGGCCGCGAGGACGTCGTCAGCGCTGGTGATGGGTAGACCGCCGCGCTGGTACGAGCAGGCCTCCAGCCGCCGGTCGGACGTCAAGGTGACGAAGTCGAGCCCGGCGCCACAGTCGCCGTCGCCAGCAACGCCCGCGAACAGGCGTGGCACGTCGTGCAGGCGGTCACCGAAGCAGACCGACAGGCGCACGCGCAGCCCGGCGGGCGCGGCGGCGATGGCGGCGGCGACGCGAGTGTCGTCCGCGGCGGACAGGTGCAGCGCGGGGTCGGGGCCGACATAGGACAGCAGCGCGACGTCCTGACAGCCGAGGCCCGCGAGGTCGGCCAGCAGCCCAGGCAGCCCGGCGACACGCGCGGGCGTCAGCAGCAGGTTGACCCCGAATCTGCCCGGGACACTGGCCAGCAGGCGCAGGCGCGCGGCCCAGTCGTTCTCGTCATACAGCGACAGGCGCAGCTCGCCGAGGTGCGGGCGCAGCCGGGCCAGCCGCGCCGGCGTCAGCAAGGTGCCGTTGGTGGTGACATGCAGCGCCAGCGGCGTGGTGGTCGCCAGACGCTCGACGAGATCGTCGAAGCCGCGAAACGCCAGCGGTTCACCGCCGCCGAACGCGACCTCCAGCGTGCCTCGCCGCGCCAGCCCGGCCAGCACGTGGTAGGCGTCGTCGGCCGTCCACGCGCTGGCCGCGGTCTGATCGCGCGAGCAGAAAGTGCAGGCGAGATTGCACTTGTTGGTGATCCCGAACAGCACCAGCCGCGGCGCGCGCCGGCGCAGCGCCCGCGTCTCGGGCCCGTCCACGCGCACGGACAGGCCCGTCCCCGGTTGAAACCACAGCAGGGCGCCGTCGAGCGTGTGTGGCCGCCAGGTCGTACGCATGGCGGCTGATCATAGCCGCGCCCGCCGGGTCGGCCCGAAAGATGTACGATCGACCCATGCGGGCGGTCCGCATCGCCTCGGCTGCGCTCGTAGTAGAGCTGGTACTTCGTGCGAGGCAGCAAGATGCGACGGAGGGCGGAGCGCCAGGGGCGTCGTATGGCGCCCCTGCATGAGGGCCCCGGCGAAGTTGCGCGACGGCGGCTGCGAGCTCGCGGGCGAAGAGGTCGGGGGCTGCCAGCCGGTTGCTGCGCCACCACCCGTCGATCATCTGCACGTGGGTGGAGGCCTCCGGCGAGAACTCGACCCGGAAGCGCTTCATGGCTCAACGCTGGCGAAGCCGATCGAGCACGACCTCTGCTGGGATACCCTCGCCGTCCCGGAACTGCTGCTCCGAGCGATGCAGCGCGTCGTGGAGCCTGGCGCGGTCGGGGTCGTCCAGCTGGTCGCCCTCGTCGAGGCTGCGGACCAGGCTCTCGATGAGCTCGGCGCGCTCATCGGCGGGGAGCGCGAGCGCCTCGGCGAGGAGCTTCTGGGCGGTCGGGGCCATGCCATGAGTTTACGGGGCGGCGCCGGTCTCGACAACACCGAGGCCGCGCCGGTGCACTGTCTGGCCCCCGCGCCGAGGGACGAGAGCGCGGTGGTGGCGGGTGATGTCGGCCTGATTCGCGGCCAGAACACCGAGTGTCGCGAGGACGACAACACCCTGGACTTCGCGGGGTCGAGCTGCCGTAGCCGCATGAAGGGCTGCCCACGCGGGCGGAGCTGCTACTGCGTGTGTGAAACCCAGCCGGTGTCGTCGAGCAGCTGCTGGCCGAGCCAGCCCATCAGGGAGAAGCCGTCGCCGGCGGTGAGGGTGCCGGGGTTGCCGAGCGTCGTGTGCGAGTTGCCCGGCAGCAGGAAGGCGCGGCGCTCGGGCAGGGCGCTCAGGGTGGCGGCGAGGGCGCGCACGGCGGCCTCGAGGTTGGCGGGCGTCAGCATGAGGTAGCTGGCGATGGTCTGGTCGCGCACGCTGCTGATGAGGGCGGTGCGATCGGCCGGGTAGCGCGTGGCCAGCGCGCTGTGCAGCTGGGACATGTCGCTGCGGCAGGTCGCGCACAGGGCGTCGAGCCAGCCCAGCCCCCAGTTTGCGTACCAGGCGGTGCGCTGCGCGGCGGGGATGCCGTCGCCGGCCAGCAGCGGACCCGAGTCGTCGATCACGTAGAAGCGGCCGGTCGGGAAGGACTGGCGGAAGAGGTCGTGGGAGTAGACGGCGCCATAGCCGCCCGCCGAGCTGCCGGCCAGCGCGACCCGCGTGCCAGCCGGGAAGCTGGCGGCGATCCGCCGCAGGTAGGCGACGAGGTTGCTGCGCCCGCGGTGGTGGTAGACGCGTGAATTGGCGCCCATGGTGTAGGTGGTGTCGCGCTCGCCGGTGTGCAGGTCGCCGGTGCAGTAGGGCACGAAGATGTGGGACCAGGCCGCGAAGGGCGAGCCCGACAGGTTGCGATCGAAGAGGCTCTGTACGAAGCCGCCGGACGACACCTGGGCGAACTGGGCCGCGCCGAAGGGGCCACGGGCGGCCGTGTTCAGCACGAAGCAGGTGTTGTAGTCGTAGCACTCGCCGCCGCCGTTCAGGTAGATGAGGACGCCGGGCGCGCCGGCGACGAGGCTGACGCCGATCCCCGTGGGCGTGCCGTCGTCGCACGACGAGTCGGGGAAGGGGATGAAGGTCCAGGTGCGGTCGGGCGCGGTGATGGGCGCGCCGAGATCGGCGTCGGGGCGCGCGCCGTCGCTGGCGGTGGCCGCGTCCGTGATGGCGGCGTCGGCGGGGCTGGCGTCACTGCTGTCGTCGCCGGCGGTGCTACCGCAGGCGGGCACGAAGCACAACGTGGCGGCGACGAGGGCGGCGGGCGCGCAGCAGCGGAGCATGCTCCATGATAGCAGCTGGCCGTGCGCCAGGAGCCGCTGGGCACGAACTGGTCGACCGTCGATGGGCCCCCCGTCAGGGCTTCTTGGCCAGCACCTGCTTGAGGCGCATGACCTCGTCGTAGATCGTCTTCTGCTCGCGCCGGATGGCGGTCATGCGCTGCTCGGCGGGTGGGCCGAGGTTGGGGTCGTTGACGAGCCCGGACAGCTTGACGAGCTCGCCCTGCAGCTTGCGGTGCTCGGCCGTGAGCTGCTTGATCTTGGTCTCGAGCTCCGCGCGGGAGAGCGCCCCGGCCTCGGTCGTCGTCGGCACACGCAGGTCCTTGCCCACCAGCCCGTTCATGGCGTAGCTGAGGTCGGCCGCCCAGGTGTTCATGCCCTCCTTGAAGGCGTCGCCGCTCGAGCCCAGACCGAGGGCGCGGGTCAGGTTCTCGACCCAGGCCAGCGTCTCCGCCTCGGAACCGCTGGTCATGCCGCCGACGAAGAACAGCCCGTACATGTGATACCAGGGGCCCATCTTGTCGCTTGCCTGGGGGTCGCCCGCGGGACGCAGGTTGGGCAGCTTCGCGGTCAACTTGGACGGCTCGAGGAGGATCCATCTCCTCGCGTCACCTGGCGCCTTCGGGTCCCAGCCGAGCAGGGCCTGCTGCTTGCTGCGCTCGGCGTAGGTCACCTCCTTGAGGAGGTTGTGGCAGACCAGCGTCGCCAGCCAGTAGTCACCGCCCGTGATCTTCAGCGCCGCGCCCAGCACTTGACCTGGCGTGGGCTGCCCCTTGGCGCTCATGATCGCGCGCGCCAGCTGCGACTCGGGGCTCTGCTTGCCCTTGCCGATCCCCTTGGTGACGTCGACGTACGGGTTACCGGTCACGCCCGAGGGCTGCGCCGACTCGGTGAGCATGAAGCCGAGCGAGGTGCCGTTGGTCTCGATGACCTTGTTCACGATCTTCTCGACCCCACCCGCCGCCATCGACATGCGCGGGTAGAAGTCCTTGAGCTTGCTCTTGGCGAAGGGCTTGAGCTTGGCGCGCGCGACCTCTGCCAGCAGCTCCTTCTCGATCTTGCTGCGCTCGTCGGCGCGAGCCGTACCGGCGCAGAAGGCGAGCACCACGAGCACGGCCGCGGCGCGGTTCGTCATCATCGAACCAGGGTAGGCCCGCTGGGGGACCCCTGCAACACCGAGCGCCCGAGCCGCGGCCACCTGCTCGGTAGCGACGCCAGGCAGGTCAAGCGGCTGCTGCGTGCGGCGCAGCGCCATGGCGCGGTGCTGCCGGCGGTGCAGGGGCGGCGCTGGCTCGCCTTCTTGGTCGCCTGGCCGACGCCGGTGCGCCGGCGCAGGTCGTCGTGCAGCACAACCAGGGTGTGCTGCTGCACCTGGCCTCTCTGAGTGGGGTCAGGCTTCGTCGCTGTCGCTGTCGACGACGACGTCGGCAGGGGTCAGCGCGTCGAGCGCCTCGAGGACGGCGCGCGCCAAGGGCAGGCGCTCGCGGGGCTCGCGCCCGAGGGCGCCCTGCAGGCCCGACAGCAGCTGGCGGGCGCGGTCGGCGAACTGCTCGTAGGCGGGGAAGCTGATCTGCTGGGCCTGGGCGCCGCCCTCGGGGCGCGGGGCGCAGTGCTCGGAGGTGTCGACGATGTAGGGCAGCCGGCAGATCAGCGGGCGCACCGGGTAGAAGGTGCAGGCGCCTTCTTCGTTGACCGGGCACATCAGGCGCTGCAGGGCGTGCTCCTTGCGCAGGCGCAGGTAGGTCTCCTGGTTGCCGACCTCCAGGTGATCGAGGGCGCGCGTCGCGCTGGCGCCGGTGGCGTCGACCCAGGCGCGGGCGCGGGGCAGGAAGCGGGCGCGCAGGGCGTCCTGCGCCGGCTCGAGCAGCCAGCGCGCGATGGTGTGGGCCTCGCCGTGGGTCACCGCGACCAGCTCGTTGCAGCACTCGGAGCAGCCCTTGAAGCAGGCGATGCTGTGGCCCATCTTCTCGGCCAGGACGGGCAGGTGGCGCGCGGCCTGGTCGTGCGCGGCGTAGAGGTCCTCGAGGATGGGGATGACCTCGTCGGGCTGGGTCTTGCGCGGGTGGCGGCGGGTCTGCGCATAGGCGGGCTCGGCCAGCAGATCGCGCACCAGCTCGTCGAGGTCGTTGGCGGGTTCGGGCAGGTCGGCGGCCATGTCTGAGATTACACCGGGAGCGCGATCATGGTTTCATGCGGCGTGGCGTCCCGGCGCAGCGGCTTCCCTCGCGGAGAGAACGCGCTGACGCAGGCGCTGGCGGCGCGGCGTGCGGCGGGCGGCGCCATCATCGACCTCACCGAGTCGAACCCCACCCGGGTCGGGCTCGAGGACCCCGCCGCCGCGCTGGCGGCCGCCATGTGGGACGCGCGCTCGCTGGTGTATGCGCCCGATCCGGTCGGGCTGCCCGCCGCGCGCGCCGCCGTCGCCGCCGACCTGGCCCGGCGCGGGCACCCCGTCGACCCCGACCGGATCGTGCTGACCGCCTCGACCAGCGACGCCTACGGCCTGCTGTTCAAGCTGCTGTGCGATCCCGGTGACGACCTCCTGGTGCCGCGCCCGAGCTACCCGCTGTTCGACTACCTGGCCACGCTGGAGGGCGTGCACGTCGCGCACTACCCGCTGCTGTATGCCGCGGGCTGGCAGCTCGACGTCGACGCCGTGCGCGCCGCCATCGGGCCACGCACGCGCGCCCTCGTGGTGGTCAGCCCCAACAACCCGACCGGTTCGCGCATCAGCGAGGACGAGCGCCGCGCCCTGGTGGGCCTGGCGCGCGACCACGAGCTGGCCCTGATCGCCGACGAGGTCTTCGCCGACTACGACCTCCCGGGTGGGCGTCCTGGCCCCGATCTGCTGGCGGCGCACGACGACGTGCTGACCTTCAGCCTGGGCGGGCTGTCCAAGGGCGCCGGGCTGCCGCAGCTCAAGCTGGGCTGGATCATCTGTGCCGGGCCGGCCGCCGCGCGCGCCGAGGCCCAGGCGCGCCTGGCCCTGATCGCCGACAGCTACCTCGCGGTGGCCACCCCGGTGCAGCACGCCGCGCCCGCGCTGCTGGCGCTGGCGCCGGCGCTGCGTGACGCCATCCGCGCGCGCACCCAGGGCAACCGCGCCTGGCTGGCGCGCGCCTGCGCGGGCACCGCGTGCACGCTGCTGGCGGCGGATGGCGGCTGGTCGGCGGTGCTGCGCGTCCCGGTCGACGGCCCTGCGGGGACGACCGAGGAGCGGCTGGCCCTGGAGCTGGTCCAGGACGGGGTGCTGGTCCATCCGGGCTACTTCTTCGACTTCGCCTCGGAGGCCTTCCTGGTGGTCAGCCTGCTGCCCGCGCCGGGCGACTTCCAGGCCGGGACGGCGCGCGTCCTTGCACGCTGCGCGCCGCCAAGCTAAGACCCTGGGCCATGTCCCGAGAAGTCTCGATCAAGCTCCCCGATGGCACCCTCAAGCAGGTCGCGCATGGCACCCGCATCATCGACTTCGTGCGCACCCAGATCGGGGCCGGCCTGGCCAAGGCCGCCCTGGCCGCCAAGCTCGACGGCAAGGAGGTCGACCTGTCGCACGAGCTGACCGCCGACGCCGCCATCGAGATCATCACGCTGAAGGCGCCCGAGGCGCTGGACTACATCCGGCACAGCGCCGCGCACGTGGTCGCCTCGGTGGTGCAGCGCCTGTTCCCGGGCACCCAGGTCACCATCGGCCCGGTCATCGAGGACGGCTTCTATTACGACTTCGCGGCCGAGAAGCCCTTCACCCCCGAGGATCTCGAGCGCATCGAGGCCGGCATCAACGAGGTCCTGGCCGCCGACGTGGCCTTCACCCGCAGCGAGATGAAGCCAGCCGACGCGGTCGCCTTCTTCCTCGGCAAGGGCGAGAAGTACAAGGCCGAGATCATCGAGGAGCTGGCCGCCAAGGGCGCCGAGACGGTGTCGTTGTACCAGCACGGCGACTGGATCGACCTGTGCCGCGGGCCGCACATCCCGTCGACCGGCAAGATCGGCGCGGTCAAGCTGACCGCGACCAGCGGCGCCTACTGGCGCGGCGATCACCGCAACCAGATGCTGCAGCGGATCTATGGCACCGCGTGGCGCAACAAGGACGAGCTCGCGGCCTACCTGCACCGCCAGGAGGAGGCCAAGAAGCGCGACCACCGCCGCCTGGGCAAGGACCTCGAGCTGTTCACCTTCCACAAGTACGCCCCGGGCGCGGCCTTCTGGCTGCCCAAGGGCGCCATCCTCTACAACATCCTGTCGCAGTTCATGCGCGAGACCCTGCTCGGGCACGGCTATGACGAGGTCAAGACGCCGCTCATCTTCAACAAGGACCTGTGGCTGACCAGCGGCCACTGGGACAAGTACCGGGAGAACATGTTCCTGGTCGAGGAGAAGGAGGGCGAGCCGGCGGAGTTCTCGCTCAAGCCGATGAACTGCCCGTCGCACCACCTGCTGTTCGGCAGCACCCGGCGCAGCTATCGCGAGCTGCCGCTGCGCTTCCATGATCAGGGCGTCTTGCACCGCAACGAGGAGCGCGGCGCGCTGGGTGGCCTGACCCGGGTGCGCCAGTTCCAGCAGGACGACGCCCACATCTACCTGGCCGAGTCGATGATCGGCGACGAGATCGCGCGATTGCTGACGCTGATCGATCGGGTCTACAAGGTCTTCGACATGACCTTCACCGCCGGGTACTCGACGCGGCCGGAGAAGTTCCTGGGCACCGCCGAGACCTGGGATCGCGCCGAGGCGGCGCTGAAGCAGGCGCTGGACGCCTCGGGGCTGCCCTACACCACCAACCCGGGCGACGGCGCCTTCTATGGCCCGAAGATCGACCTCGCGGTGGCCGACTCGCTGGGGCGCAAGTTCCAGCTGGCGACCATCCAGCTCGACTACCTGGCGCCGGAGCGCTTCGATCTGACCTACATCGGCGAGGACGGCGCGCAGCACCGCCCGGTGGTGATCCACCGCGCCATCTTTGGGTCGTTCGAGCGCTTCATCGCGCTGCTTCTGGAGCACTACGCCGGCGCGCTGCCGACCTGGCTGGCGCCCGAGCAGGTCCGCGTGGTGACGGTGACCGAGAACCAGATCGCGTGGGCGCGCGAGGTCATGCTGGCGCTGCGCGCGCGCGGCGTGCGCGCGACGGTGGACGACTCCAAGGACAAGCTGGGCGCCAAGATCCGCCTGGCGCAGCTCGCCAAGGTGCCCTTCGCCCTGGTCGTCGGCGACAAGGAGGTCGAGGCCAAGGCCGTGGCGCCACGCCGCTTCGGCACCGAGGACTTGAAGCAGATGCCGCTCGAGCGCTTCTTCGAGATCATCGACGCCGAGGCGCGCTGGCCGCGCATCGAGACGTAACCACCGCAAAAGCGATGCAGTATGACTGCCAGACCTGCGGCGCATGCTGCTACGGCCCGGAAGACTATGTGACCGTGGTGTCGACCGACCGCCTGCGCATGCGCACGCAGACGCAGGCGCGCTATGTCGAGCAGCGCGGCGACAGGGCGTGGCTGAAGATGCTGCACGGCCACTGCGCGGCGCTGCGCGCGCGCCAGGGCCACTTCTCGTGCCGCATGTACGGCGAGCGCCCGAACGTGTGCCGTGTGGTCACGGAGGGGTCGAGGGAGTGCCTGGATGCGCGTCGGCGGAGAGGCGTCGTCGATGGCTGAGCACGAGCACGACCCCCGGGCCGCACTCCCGGGGTCGCTACTTCGGCTGCGTCGCCGGCACGTTCGCCTCGTCGATCGCCACCCGCGTCGCTGAATCGAGCCAGGCCAGCAGCGCCCGCGGCGCCACCGGTAGGTCGTCGTTGAAGATCCGCACCGCGCCATCGGCCGCGCCCGACAGCACCCGGGTGCCGTCGGCCGAGAACACCGCCGCCGTGATCGCGCTGGCGTTGCCGCGCAGGGCCCGGCTCTGGTTGCCAGCGGCCGCCAGGTCCCACAGCCGCAGGGTGCCGTCCTCCGACGCGCTCAGGAGCCGGCGCCCGTCGGCCGCGAACACCACCCGCAGCACCGCCGCGCCGTGGCTGCCGAGGACGCGCCCGCGCCCGGTGCGCAGGTCCCACAGGCGCACCGTCTTGTCGCTGCCACCGCTGGCCACGAGCTGGCTCTCGGGTGCGAAGGCGATGTCGCGCACGGCGTCCTCGTGGCCGCGCAGCGCCGCCGTCCCGGTGTCGAGCAGATCCCACAGCACGATGGTGCCGTTCTCGCCGGCCGCGGCCAGCAGCCGGCCGCCGGGGGAGATGGCGATCCGCGTCGCGGCGCGGTCCAGCTTCTGGGTGCGCACCTTGTCGGAGCTGGTCGACCACAGCTTGATCGACCCGCTGCCGCCCGCGGTGCGCGCCAGGCTGGCCAGCACCGACTGATCGGGCGAGAACACGAGCTGCGTGATCTGGCCCTCCTGCTTGCCCAGCTCGCGCACGTCCCCGGTCGCCACCGTCCACGACCGGATGATGCCGTCGGCGCCGGCCGAGACCAGCAGCGTGCCGTCGGCCGAGAAGGCCAGCGCCAGCACGGCCCCGACATGGCCGAGCAGCTTGCGCACGTCCCGGCTGGGTGACCACAGCCCGACCACGCCATCGTCGCCACCCGCCGCGACGTGGCGACCATCGGCCGACATCGCCAGCGCGCGCAGCGGGCCGGCGTGCTCCAGCACCACGCGTCCCGCACCGCTGGCCAGGTTCCATAGTCGCACCGTGCGATCGGTCGAGGCCGACGCCAGCGTGCGCCCCTCGGGCGCCGCCACCAGCGCGGTCACCATGCTGGTGTGGCCGCGCAGCGCACGCCCGCTGGGCTGCACGGTGTCCCACACCCGCACGCTGCCGTCCTGATCGGCCGACGCCAGCCGGGTGCCGTCGCTGTTCCACGCCACGTGCAGCACCGGCCCCTCGTGGCCGCCCAGCACGCGCACCTCGTCGGTCTCGAGATCCCACAGCCGCACCGCACGGTCGCTGCTGGCCGACACCAGGCGGTGGTTGTCGGGCGCGAAGCTGAGCTCCTGCACCGCCTCGGCGTGGGCCCCCATGCGGCGGGGCGCGGCCGGGAACTTCCACGCCCACACCGTGCCGTCGCGGCCGCCGATGGCCAGCGTCTTGCCATCCGCGGTCCACGCCAGCGCGCGCACCTCGCCGACCTCGCTCGCCGTCAGCGGCGCGCCGTCGTCCTGCCACAGCTTGACGCCGTCGCCACCCGCGGTCGCCACCCGCGCGCCCTCGGGCGCCGCGGCCAGCGCCAGCACCGGCCCGAGGTGCAGCCCCAGCACCTGGGCATCGCCGCCATCGCGCCAGCTGACCACAGTGCCGTCCTGACCACCGACCAGGACGCGCTTGCCGTCGGCCGACCAGCCCGCCGCCGTCACCACTCGCGGCGCCCCCGCCAGCACCCGGCGCGCGTCGGCGTCGGCGCCGGCCAGCGCCTCGGTGTCCCAGATCGCCACCGCGCTGCCCACCGCCAGCACGCGACGTCCGCCTGGCGCCCAGGCCAGGTAGCGCACCACGTCGTCATGGGCGGCGACCCGCCGCGGCGTGCCCTTGCCGAGGTCCCACACCGTCAGATCGGGGGCGTCGCGCCGGTTCGAGGCCGACATGAGCTGCGTGCCGTCGGGCGACAGCGCCGCCACCGACAGCGCCAGGTCGCCGCCCAGCACGCGCGGTCGACCGGTGGCCAGCTCCCACACCCGCGCGGTGCGGTCATCTCCCATCGATACCACCGCGCGCCCGTCCAGCGCCCAGCCCAGGCCGCGCACCGCGCCCTGGTGGCCACGCAGCACGTCACGCGCCACCCCGCGCGACAGCGCGTCGGCCGCGATCATGCGCGCGCTGCTCCAGCCCGGCGACAGCGGGGACAGCTTGCGCAGCCAGGCCAGCGCCGCGGTCGGGTCGCGCTCCAGCAGCGACGACGCCTGCAGCAGCGTCAGCTCGTCGCTCTTGCGCTCGGCCTGGCGGCGCGCGGCGTCGGCGGCGCGGCTCTCGCCCAGGATGCGCCGCACGCTGAGCACCGCGGTGCCCGCCAGCGCGGCCACGAGGAGGCCCACCACCAGCACCGGCATGCGGTTGCGGCGCAGCCACAGACGCAGCCGATCCAGCGCCGAGTAGTCGTGCGCGCCGATGAGCTGCCCGGTCTGGAAGCGGCGCAGGTCCTCGGCCAGCTCGCGCGCGGTCGGGTAGCGTTCCAGCGGGTCGCGCTGCATCGCCTTGGTGACGATGGCGCGCAGATCCTTGGGCACCGCCGGCGCGCGCTTCTCCAGCGGCACCGGTCCGCCGCGCACCACGCGGTCGAGGATCTCGTCGACGCTGCGCCCCACGAAGGGCGCCTCGCCACACAGCAGGTGGTACAGGATGGCGCCCAGCGCATAGACGTCGGCGGCCGGGCCCACGGTCTCGCCGCGGGCCTGCTCGGGCGCCATGTAGGCCGGCGTGCCCATCACGCTGCCCTCGATGGTCTGGCCGTCGACCGAGGGCTCGTCCGACTCGGTGTCGTTGTCCGCGGCCGAGCGCGGGCGCGACGGCGGCCGCTCGGCGGCCTCGCGCAGATCCTTGGCCAGGCCCCAGTCGATGACCACGGTCTCGCCGAACTCGCCGACCAGGATGTTGGCCGGCTTGAGATCGCGGTGCACGATCTCCTCGCTGTGCGCGTAGGCGATGGCCTCGGCGACCGAGGCCACGTTGGGCAAGAGCGCCAGGCGCTCCTCCATCGTGGTCATGTCGGCGATGACGTCGACCAGCGGGCGGCCCGAGACCAGCTTCATGGCGTAGAACGGCTCGCCGGTGGGCCAGCGCCCGGCCTCGTAGACCGGCACGATGGCCGGGTGCTGCAGGCGCGCCGTGACCAGCGCCTCGCGGATGAAGCGCGCGCTGGGATCGGCCTCGTTGCGCAGCAGCTCCTTGAGCGCGACGTTGCGGCCCAGGCGGCGATCCCGCGCGCTCATGATGCGGCCCATGCCGCCGCGCGCGAACTCCTCACCGATGAGGTAGCGCTCGGGGTCGACCATGGGCAGATCGTCGGCCTTCCAGCCCGAGGCGGCGCCCGGGCCGGTGTGCGCCGGGGTCAGCGGCTGGCGGCTGTCGGGGCGCGGCGCTGGCGCCGGAGTGCCGGTGCGTGTGGGCGTGCCGACACCCGAGGCGTCCAGCGTCGCCTCCGTGCCGAGCTCCTTTTCTGGCTCCCCCCGCGGCGGGCCTTCCCCTGCCATGCCTCGACTATACTCCCGCCGCCGCGCGAAGCCGGTTCAGCGCGCACGAGCGCCGCGCTTGTCGAGTGCGCGCGGATTGGCTACACCTTGCCCATGTCAAACCCCGGAACCCCTGTGCATCCGAACCAGGCCCTGTTCGAGGGCGAGAAGCCGTTTCCCGTCATCCCGTCGTGCGAGCATTTCGCCGGGAGCGAGAAGCTCATCACCAAGGCGCTCGAGCACCAGAACAAGCTGGGCGGCGTGTTCGACATCACCATGGACTGTGAGGACGGCGCCCCCGCGGGCCGCGAGAAGGACCATGCGGAGATGATCGTCCGCATGCAGAAGTCGGAGCTCAACAAGCACAAGATGTCGGGCGTCCGCATCCACGACTACACGCACGCGCACTGGAAGGATGACGTCAAGGTGCTGGTGCGCGGCGCCGGCGCCGAGCTGGCCTACATCACCATCCCCAAGCCGACCGCCGCGGCCCAGGTCGCCGAGATGATCTCGGTCATCCAGAGCGTGGCCGCCGTCGCCGGCCTGACCCGCGAGATCCCGATCCACGTCCTCATCGAGACCCACGGCGCGCTGCGCGAGGTGCACCAGATCGCCGCGCTGCCCTGGGTCCAGGTGCTGGATTTCGGCCTGATGGACTTCATCAGCGGCCACCACGGCGCCATCCCCGCCAGCGCCATGAAGAGCCCGGGCCAGTTCGACCACGCCCTGCTGGCGCGCGCCAAGTCGGAGACCGTGGCCGCAGCGCTGGCCCACGGCGTCATCCCGGCGCACAACGTGACGCTGGATCTCAAGAACACCTACCAGACCTACGCCGACGCCCGGCGCGCGCGCAGCGAGTTCGGCTTCCTGCGCATGTGGTCGATCTACCCCGCGCAGATCCAGCCCATCGTGGACGCCATGGCGCCCGACTTCTCCGAGATCCAGACCGGCTGCGAGATCCTGCTGGCGGCGCAGAAGGCCAGCTGGGGGCCCATCCAGCACGCCGGCGACCTGCACGACCGCGCCACCTACCGCTACTTCTGGGAGCTGGTGCAGCGCGCCAAGGTCTCCGGCATCAAGCTGTCGGCCGAGGCCGAGGCCGCTTTCTTTACAGTCCGTTAAGTAGAAGCTAGCTGTTCTGCCGCTTCGGATCGAGGCGGTCCCGCAGGCCGTCGCCCAGCAGATTGAACCCCAGCACCACCACCGCGATCGCGATCCCGGGCGCCAGCACGTAGCGCGTGCTCAGCCACAGGTAGGTCTGGCCCTGGTCGAGCAGGGCTCCCCACGAGTACGGCATCTGCGCGCCGAAGCCCAGGAACGACAGCGCCGACTCGATCAGGATGACGTTGGCGAAGCCCAGCGTGGCCTGCACGATGATGGGCGAGGTGATGTTGGGCAGGAGGTGACGCCGCATGATGCCGAGCCGCGACACGCCGATCGAGCGCGCCGCCTCCACGAACTCGCGGTTGCGCAGCGCCAGCACCTGGCCACGGGCCATGCGCGCATAGCCGACCCAGCCGTTGATGCACAGCGCGAACACCAGGTGGCCGACGCCGGGCTTCTTGACCACCGCGACGATGGCCAGGTTGAGCAGCAGGCCAGGGAAGGCCAGCAGCACGTCGATGACGCGCATGATGAGCTCCTCGACCCAGCCGCCCAGCGCGCCCGCGATGACGCCCAGCGAGACCCCGACCACGACGTTGATGGCGATGACCGAGCCGCTGATGATGGCCGCGATGCGCGCGCCGTGCAGCAGCATCGAGAGCAGGTCGGTGCCCTGCTCGTCGGTGCCCAGCCAGTGCGCCGCGCTGGGGGCCTGGAAGGCGCCGTCGAGATCCTGCGCCGTGGGCGAGTATGGCGCCAGCAGCGGCCCCAGCAGCGCCAGCAGCGTGAACAGGATGAGGATGGAGAAGCCGATCCAGCCCGACACCGACATGCCGCGCACGGCCTGCATGAAGGGCGAGCGCGAGCGGGCCGCCATCAGTTCACCCGGATGCGCGGATCGACCAGCCCATAGGCGATGTCGACCAGCAGGTTGACCAGCACGTAGGTGACCGCGATGCACAGCACGCAGCCCTGGATGACCGGGTAGTTGCGCTCGCTGATGGCGTCGATGAGCAGGGTGCCCATGCCAGGGCGCGCGAAGATCTTCTCGATCAGGATGGCGCCCGACAGCACACCGCCGAACTGGATGCCCACGATGGTGATGATCGGGATCAGGGCGTTGCGCAGGCCGTGCTTGACGATGACCGTGGTCGGCGTGAGGCCCTTGGCGCGCGCGGTGCGCATGTAGTCCTCGCCCAGGACGTCCAGCATCGACGACCGCGTCATGCGCGACAGGATGGCCATCAGGTGCAGGCCCAGCGCGAACGCCGGCAGCACCAGCGCGCCGCGCGCCGACGGCGGATCGGCCGGCCCGGGCAGCCAGCCCAGCTTGACGTAGAAGACCATGATGAGGACCGGGCCCAGCACCATGTAGGGCACCGACAGCCCGACCAGCGACAGCCCCATGGCGCCGGCGTCGAGCCCCGAGCCGCGCCGCAGCGCCGCCGCGATGCCCAGCGGCAGCGCCATCAGGAGCGCCATCGCCATGCCCGCGAAGGCCAGCTCCAGCGTGCGCGGGAAGGCGCGCGCGATCAGCGAGGTCACGGTGACGCGCTTGCTCGGGCAGATGCGGCCCAGGGTGCCGTCGGTGATGCCGCCCAGGAAGCGCCCGAACTGATCGGCCATGCCGAGGTCGAGCCCCATGCACTCGCGCATCTTGGCGCGATCCTCGGCGGTGGCGTGCTCGCCGAGCAGGTTGTCGACCGGGTCGCCCGGGATGACGTGGATGAGCAGGAACACCAGCACGGTGACGCCGGCGATGGCGATCAGGCTGGTGAAGACCCGCTTGACGATGAGGTCGCGGAGCTGGATGAGCGCCTCCTTCCTGGTGGCAGGAAGGTCAGCGCCAGGTTACTTCGAAGCGGGGTCGAAGGCACAAAATCGCACGTTCGACACCGCACCGCTGGCCTTCGGGATGGCCTCGGCGCCGGCCAGGCCGCCGGTGGCGACATCGCCGGTGCGCACGCAGCGGTAGTTCGAGCGGCAGTCCTGGTCGGTCAGGCACGACAGCATGCAGTAGCGGCGCTCGATGGAGCGCGGGGCGCAGGCGCCGGTCGAGGTCAGGCAGACCTCGTCCTTGCTGCAGCCGTTGTTGAAGCCGCTGTTCTGGCGGCAGTCGGCCAGCGGGGTCAGGAAGCTGGCCGGGAAGAAGCGCACACAGCTGGCCTCGCCCGGGCAGGTCCCGGTGTCACAGCCCTCGACGGTGCAGTAGCCCGAGCCCTCGACCGAGGTGTCACAGATGCGGTCGCCGTCGGGGCTGCAGTCGGTGTTGGTGGTGCAGTCGTCACCGATGCGGCTGGCGCAGCCCCCCGCCGCGAGCGCGAGCGTGGCGAAGAGGGCGAGGGCGACGATGCGGGTGGCGGACTTCATGGCTGGAGGCGATGCTCGAAAAGGCGGCAAAATATATCCGTGTGCTAGGGTGCCCACAAGAGGTTCCCGTGGGTTTGTTCGACTTCTTGAAGAAGAAGAAGAAGGGGGCGGCGCCGGAGCCGGAACCGGAGCCGGACACCAGCTCGGTTGAAGCCGAGCCGGTGGCGGTGGTCGTCCTGCGCGCCGGCATGACCGACCCCGACGACGCCTACTGCGACCAGATCCTGCGCGAGCACTTCCCCGAGGCGCTGGAGCGCGCGCTCCCGGTCAAGCGCCTCAGCCAGCCGCGCTGGTTCAAGAGCGAGCACCTGCAGTCCGGCCTGCGCCTGCTGGCGCGCGCGATGGCGCCGGAGACCGGGACCGATCCGGGGGCAGCGACCTGGATCACGTGCGCGGGACCCGACGGCGCCCCGGCGGCGCTGGTCTTCCTCCGACCCTGACGGCGACCCTGACGGCGACCCTGACGGCGACCCTGGCTGGCACAGCGGCACGGAGGGTCGACCCCGCGCCGGCCGCAGGGGTTGCCTGGAGCCTCAGCCGCGCAGCCAGCGGGTCAGCGAGCGCAGCAGGCCCAGGCCCATGTCGGGGCTGGAGGCCAGCAGCTCCTGGAAGGCAGCGCGCGGGACGGCCAGCAGCAGGGTGGGCTCGGCGGCGCGGATGGTGGCCTGGCGCGGGGCGTCGTCGACCAGGGCCAGCTCGCCGAAGGACTGGCCCGGGCCCAGGGTGCCGACGTCAGTGCCGCCGCGCTGGACGGTGAGGGCGCCCTCGAGCACGTGGTACATGGTGTCGCCGCGCTCGCCCTCGTGGACCACGACCTCGGTGGCGCGCAGGCGCCACTCGCTGGCGCGCTCGGCCAGGGCGCCCAGCTCGGCGCCGGGCACGTCGTGGTACAGCGAGCTCTGGCGCAGCGCCGCCACGCGGCGCTCGAGGTCGCCGAGCTTGCCGCCGAAGACGCGCGCCAGCCAGGGATCGATGGCCAGCACCGCGGCGTCGGCCCCGGCGCCAGGCGCGCTGGCGGGGCGGCCCAGGAAGCGCTCGACCAGCTCGAGCAGGCGCGGGCGCCCGCGCGAGACCTCCTGCAAGAGGTCCAGCGCACGCCGGCGCAGCATCTCCTGCGGCGAGGCCAGGCGGCGCTCGGCGGCGTACAGCGCGCGGGCGTTGCCTTCCAGCGCGATCAGCGCCAGCGCGGCCGACAGACACAGCCGGGTCTGGCGCTCCAGCTCGGCCTCGTGCAGGGCAGGGCGGCTGCCGGCGGGGGCGCGCGCAGCCAGGTAGATGGCGAAGTTGCCGAGCTCGCGCGTGATGGCGGCATCGACCTCCGCGGCGGGGGCGGCGGCGCCACGCTCGCGCAGCTGGCGGGCCAGCGCGCGCGCGGCCAGCTCGCGCACCGCGGTGTCGTCGTCCGACAGCAGCGCGGCCAGCACCACCGGGGCACCTGGCGCGGGTGAGGTGCGCAGCGCACGCGCCAGGTTGGCCCGCGCCGACGGGGTGGCGCCGGTGAGCCGCTCGAGCAGGGTCGGGGCGTCCCAGCCGGTGCCGCGCTCGACCGCGGCGGCGGCGTCGCGATCGCCTGCGGCCAGAAGCTCGCGCCAGCGCGCGGCGAAGGCGCTGCCGCCGCAGCCCAGGCCGCACAGGCAGGCCTGCCGGCGCGTCGCGCCCAGGGCCATGCGGCGCAGAAGCTCGCCGTCGAGGTCCAGGGTGTGGCCCCGCTGGCGCGCTGCGCGCACGATGTCGGCGCTCCAGGTGCCATCGCTGTCGAGCAGCCGGCGGGCCGACTCGGCGGTGGCCACGGCGTCGAGCTTGCCGATGCCGGCCAGGTAGGCGGTGGCGGCCAGGGCGACCGGGCCGCCGCTGCGCGAAAGCTCGCGCGCGCGCAGCTCTGCGCTGCTGTCGCCGTGCACCGCCAGCGCGCGCAGCAGCGCGATCAGCGCGGCGTCGTCGCTCTCGACCGCCAGCAGGGCGCGCAGCTCGGGCGTGGCGGCGGGGTGCGGGTGGCGCGCCGCCAGCGCCAGCAGGCCGGCGCGCACGCGTGGATCTTCGTGGGTGAGGTGCTCGCAGAGCTCGTCGGCGCTGGCGCCGCTGCGGGTGACCAGCGCGCGCGCGAGCGCGGCGGTGGTGACGTCGGCGTCACCGGTGCGCTCGATCAGCGCCAGCAGCTGGTCGAGGCGCAGCGGCACCCGCTGCACGCTCTCGGCCAGCGCGACCTGCTTCATGCCCAGCGGCGCCGCCAGGGTGGCCACGAAGGCGCGCGCCGCGGTGCGCACCATGATGAGCCAGACCAGGCCCACGCCGAGCTCCGCGGCCAGCAGCGCCCGGGGCGTCATGCGCAGCGCGGGCAGGGCGATCAGCGCGGCGCCGGCCAGCGCGCCACCCAGCGGGGTGGCGACCCCGCGCAGCAGCAGCTTCCAGCGGGGTCGATCGGCTGGCCCCAGCAGGCCCAGCGAGACCTCCTGTGTGGTCCGCGAGGTCGCGGCGCGCAGCACACCGTCGGCGGTGCGCACCCCGGCCAGCAGCGCGAAGCCGGGCCAGGTCAGCAGCGCGCCGATGCCGCCCAGCAGCACCACCGGGTGCACCGAGGCGGTGAAGGGCAGGCTGCGGGTGACCAGGATGCGCGGCACCGCCAGGAGCTGCAGCAGCAAGAGGCCCGCGCTGGTGGCGCCGTAGAAGGTGGCGATGACGCGGGCGACCTCGCCCTTGGGGTAGCGCGCCTTCAGGGTCGAGGTGAACTGGAACTCGATGAGGCCGCTGACGATGGCCTCGGCGAGCGCGGCGCAGGCCAGGAAGAAGACCATGCGGCGGGCGTCGCCAGCGAGGCCCGAAGGCGGGGCGGGTGCCGCAGCAGCGGGGGGCGCAGCGGCGGCAGGGGGCGCGGCAGGCCCGGCGGCGCCGGAGGGCGGGGCGGCCGGCGCCGGGATGCCCGCGCGCAGCGCGCGCCCGAGCAGGATGGCGCACGCCAGCATGCCGATGGTGACCCCGAGCGCGACCTTGGGCAAGAGCTCCACGCCGACCGAGCCGATCAGCCAGCGCGACCCGAAGCCGGCGATGACGCCGCCCAGGGTCACCGCAGCGCCCGCGCGCGGCAGCCAGCGTCGCGCCGTCCGCCCCATCACCGTGGCGGCGACGCCGTTCCAGGCCGCCAGGTTGGCCACCGACGACAGCCCGATCAGCGCCAGCGCCGCCGCGAACAGCGCGCCGCCGCCGCGCACGAATGCCACCGGCGCGACCACGCACGCCGTGGCCTCCAGCACGATCAGCGTGCCGTCGAGCACCTGCTGCGAGATCCGCCGCGACATCAGGTCGTACCCGGTGGCTGCGGCCCCGAACGCCAGCGCGCTGGCGATGAGGAAGTGCGGCAGGTACTTCACGCCATAGTGGTTGAGGAAGGCCGCCTCGGCATACGTGCGCACCACCACGGCGGCGGCCATGGTCAGCAGCACATAGATCACCCCGATGGCGAAGGCGCGCCGGTTCACCTGGCCCCCGCGCCGCGCACGCGCGCCGACAGCCGCTCGGCGAAGGCGCGCACCACCTCGGGGTGATCGGCCAGCAGATCGAGCAGCACGTCGGGTGGCAGCTCCAGCACCTCGCTGTCCACCAGCGCGATCGCCGTCATCACGCGCGGCGCACCGGTCAGCGCGGGCAGCTCGCCGATGCACTCGCCCGGGCCAGCCTCCTCACGGCTCTCCTCGCTGTTGTTCTCGTCGGCCAGCTCCAGGCGACCGCTGACCACGATGTAGGCCTCGGCGGCGTCCTGCCCGCACGTGAACAGCACCTGGCCAGCGGGCACCCTGCGCGCGCGTGACAGCTCGGCGAGCGACACCAGGGCGTCCGCGTCCAGCCCCGCCAGGAGCGGGGAGGCGTGGAGCCCGAGTGCCTTGTCGAGGAGGTCGTGCACGAGTGCGTGCCGGGCGCGCCGGCGCGCCACGGAGGTTACTTGGAGAGGATCTTCTTCTGGTTGGCGAGGATCTGCTGCTGGGTGGCCATCATCTTCTTCTGGTTGGCCACGATGGCGGCCTGGTTGCCCTCGATCTTGGCCTGGTTGGCCACGATCTTCTGCAGCGTGGCCTGGTTCTTGGTGATCTGATCCTCCTTGGAGAGGATCTTCATCTGGTTGGCGATGATGGTGCGCTGGTTGGCGATCACCTGTTTTTGGGACATAGGTCGGCCCCTCTCGATGGTCACTCGGTCCCGCGCAGGTCGCGCCACACCGCGGCCGGAGCGTAGGCGGGGCCGCGCGACCTTGTCAACGCGGACCGGGGCGGACATGCTGCCGGCAATGGCGCGCGACATCGGGGGCGGCTGGCTCGAGCGACGCGCTCCCGCCGCGCTCGCGGTCGCCGCGGTGCTGGCGCTGGTGGCGTGGGCGGTGTGGGCGCGGCTCGGGCTCCTGTGTGCCGACGAGCGCGCGGTCGGCGTCGACGGCTACTACTACGCGGTGCAGCTGCGCGCGCTGCTCGAGCACGGCCAGCTGCACTATGCCTCGGCGCCAGTGTCGCTGTGGCTGATGCTGCCCTTCGCGGCCGGCTTCGGCGTGCTGACCGGCGCCAAGGTGGCGGCCGCGGTGTTGACCGCGCTGGCCGCGGTGCCGGGCTATCTCGTGGTGCGGCGCCTGACCCGCTCGCGCGCCGCCGGGGTGCTGTCGGCGGCGCTGCTCGCGACCAGCGCCCAGGGCTTCTTCCTGAGCACCGAGTTCGTCAAGCAAGGCATCGCGCTGACGCTGCTCTTGTGCGCGCTGGCCGCGCTGGCGGCCTGGCGCGACCCCGCCGCGCCCGAGCGGTCGGGCTGGCGGCGCTGGCTGGCCCCCGGTCTCGCGGTCGGCTTCGCGCTGGCGACGGCGTTCGCGCACAAGCTGGCCTTCGGCCTGCTGGTCATCTTCATGCTGCGCGCCCTGGTGCTGGCGCCCCCGGCGGGCCTGCGCAGCCGCGCGGGTGTGATCGCCGCCGGCGTGGCCGTGGCCGCCCTGGTGGTCGCGATCCTGGTCAGTTTCGGCGCGCGCGATCTGGCCACGGTGCGCGAGCTTCTCGGCCACGCCGGTCGCATGCACCACCGCCGCGAGGTCTGGCTCGCCGCCGCCGCCGCGGTCTCGCTGGCCGTCACCCTCGCACTCACGAGCACGAGCACCGCACTCCCACCGCACACCTTCGTCCTCGCCATCCTCGCTGGCCCCGCCGCCATCGGGCTGTTCCTCCTCGTGCTGCCCTTCGCCACTGGCCCCAACGCCCTGGGCCCGCGCCTGCGCCTGTGCGCCTTCATCCCGCTGGCCCTGTGCGCCCCGGTCGCGCTGTCCCGCCTCGCCGCCCGGCTCCACCTCCCTCCGCGCATCGCCGCCAGCGCCCTGCTCGCGCTCGCGCTCGCCATCGTGGTCGTCACCCCGCGCCGCCCGCGCGAGGGCGTCGTGCGCACGCCCCCAGCGGTCCTGACCCTGGCCCGCCTGGCCACCGCGGTGCCCGCCGACGCCCTCATCATCACGACCGAGCGCCGCCTGGCCTACTTCATCACCTGGGCGACCCGGCTGTCCGCCCCCTCGCATCCGCCCGCGCCCATCGCGCTCGACCCCGCGCGCAGCTTCCGTGTGCTGCCTGGCTTCGCCATCCCGCGCCGCAACCGCCGCGTCCCCCCGTTCGAGCGCGCGCTCCCCGCCGGCCTCGCCCCCATCATCCACCTCGACCCCGGCGCCCCCCTGGCCTGGCTGGCCTTCCCCGAGGACACCTACCGCGCCTTCCTCGACTCCCTGCCCCCCGACGAGCGCGCCAGCCTCGAACCCTGGCGCTCCTTCGACTGAGCGCCGGCGCCCGCGCCTCGCCCGCGCCCGCCTCCGTCCTACTCGTCCTGCTCCGGCTTCGCCGCCTGCGGCCGCAGCCGCACCAGCCGCACGCGCCTGGGCGAGCTGTCCACGATCTCCAGCACGGTGCCATCCTCCACCCGCAGCTTGGCGCCCACCGGCGGGATCCACCCCGCGTGGACCACGCACATGCCGGCGACGGTCGAGTAGTCGTCGCGCTCGGGCAGGCTCAGCCCGAGCACCCGGTTGACCTCGCGCACCGGCGTGGTGCCGACCACCAGCGCGGTGCCGCCCGCCTCGCGCTGGATGTCGAGGCTGGCCTCCTGCTTCTCGCCGAAGATGTCGCCGACCAGCTCCTCGACCAGGTCCTCCAGCGTGACCAGCCCGGTCACGCTGCCGTGCTCGTTGGCGATGACGGCCATCTGGGTGTGGCGCCGCTGCATCTCCTTCAGGACGTCGATGGCGCGCCGCGTCTCGGGCACCACCCACACCGGGCGCAGCACGTCCTGCAAGATGATGAGCTCGGGCGCCGCCGACAGCGCGATGACGTCCTTGGCCATCACATACCCGACCACCGAGTCGAGCGTGCCGTCATACACCGGGTAGCGCGAGTGGCCCTCCTCGCTGACCATGCGCAGAAGCTCCGCCGCGGTCGACTTCACCGACAGCGCCACGATCTGGCTGCGCGGCACCATGACCTCCGCGATCTGCAGCCCCCCGAAGTCGATGGCGCGCGACGCGATGTCACCGATGCGCGGATCCAGAGACCCCTTCTTGGAGGCCTCCTCGACCAGCGCCTGCAGCTCGTCGGGCGACAGCTTGGCCTCGGCGAAGTCGGTGCTGTCACCGAACAGCTTCAGGATCAGGTTCGAGCTGCCGGTCAGGAACCAGGTCAGCGGCCGCGTCAGCACCGACAGCCAGCCCACCGGGCGCGCGATGAGCAGCCCGTAGCCCTCGGCGTGGCGCAGCGCCAGTGACTTCGGGATCAGCTCGCCCAGCACCAGCGACAGATACGACACCCCCGCGATGACGATGACGAAGGCCCAGGCATGCGGATCGGGCACCCCCCAGCCGCGCAGGTGCGGCGTCAAGTCACGCGCCAGGTCGGCGCCGCCATACGCGGCCGCGGTGGCCCCGATGACGGTGATGCCGATCTGCACCGTGGCCAGGAAGCGCACCGGCTTGTTGCGCAGCGCCTGCGCCGCCTTGGCCGCGCCGCTGCCGGCCTCGACCAGCTCGGCCAGTCGCGTCTTCCGGAGCGACAGGATCGAGATCTCTGCCGCCGAAAAGATGCCGTTCGCCACGCTCAGCGCGACGATGATCAGGATCTCGACGAGGATGCGCGCCCCCTCCGGTTAACCACCCGCACCTGCCCCTTTGACTGGCGCGCTCGGCGTCGCGCTCGGCGACAGGCTCGGCGCTGGCGGCGCGGTCGGGGGCGTCGTGACCGGAATCGGCATCACGTTGGGCACCTCGATCTGCGCCGGTTCGATCTGGGTCGGGATGAACTCGCGATCGACCAGCTGGCTGATGTCGATCGGCGCCTTCAGGATCCCGGCCTTGATGGCGTACTTCATGATCTCGGCCAGCTCGGCGTCGGTCGGGGTCAGCTGCCGATAGCTGACCCGATCGGGCGGCTGCGACAGCACATAGCGCAGCACCTTCTCATCCTGTCGGAAGTAGGGCGCCGCGACCTTGGCCGCCTCCATGCGATTTCGCTCAGCCCACTCGCCCGACTCGGCGATGCCGCGCACCAGATCACGCACCGTCTCGGGGCGCGACTTGATGAGATCCTCGGTCACCACCAGCACGCACGAGATGAAGCGTGGCCAGATGTCCTTGGCGTGGTAGAGCACGCGCCCGGTGCCGTCGAGCTCGGCCTTGGCGGCGTGCGGCTCGCCGATGAAGTAGGCGTCGATGGCCCCGGCCGCCAGCGCCGCCGGCATGTCGGGCGGCGGCATGTCGACGAAGTTGATGTCCTCGGGCTGCATGCCCTGATCTTCCATCAACTTGGTGATGACCAGGTACTGGTTGGAGAAGCGGCTCGGGCGCGCGAAGGTCTTGCCCTTGAGGTCACGCAGCGAGGTCGCGGTGCTGTTCTTGGGCACAATCACGGTCGAGCCATCGCGATGGCCGAGGTACACGATCTTGATCTTGATGCCCTGCGAGCGCAGCACCATGGCCAGCGGCGCCAGCAGGAAGGTCGCCTTCATGCGCCCGGCCTTGAGCGCCTCGACCACGGTGGGGAACTCGGTGAAGCGGCGCGACTCGAAGCGGGTGCCCGACTTGGTGGTGCGCGTCGCGAAGTCGGTCACCGGGCAGGTCAGGTGGCAGGTCACGGGCAAGAAGCCGACATCCAGGGTGCCGTGGGCGGCGCCGCTCGCGCTGGGCGTCTGCCACGGCTTGAAGCGCAGCACCGACAGCACCAGGATGCTGCCCAGCACCACCAATCCGGTGCGCACCGCGGCGGACCTCAGAATGCGCATGGTCCCGATACTGTCATGTGAGGTCGAGCTCTTCCAGGATCTGCTGCTCGGCCGCCGCAACCCCCGGATCTGCCGGCAATCGCGGCCTCGGCAGGTCGAGCCGCAGCTCCTTCTTGATGCGGGCCGGACGCTGCGTCAGGACCACCACACGATCGGCCAGCTGCACCGCCTCTTCGATGTCGTGGGTCACGAAGATGACAGTGCGCGGTCGCGCCTTCAGCATGGCGAGCAGCTCGCGCCGCATCTTGGTGCGGGTCTGATAGTCGAGCGCGCTGAAGGGCTCGTCCATCAGGAGGACGTCGGCCTCCGAGGCCAGCGCGCGCGCCAGCTCGACGCGCTGGCGCATGCCGCCCGACAGCTGATGCGGGAAGTGCTCCTCGAAGCCCTTCAGCGAGATCAGCTGGATGAGCTCGCTGACCTTGGCGTCGCCGCCCGCGGTCACACGGCCATCCGCGGCGTGCAGACCCAGGGCGACGTTCTCGCGCACGGTCAGCCAGGGCAAGAGGCCGCCCTCCTGGTAGATCATGCGGCTCTGAACGCTGCGCTCGAGGCGCCCCCGGCTGGGCCGCAGGTGGCCGGCCAGCACGCTGAGCAGCGTGGTCTTGCCGCAGCCTGACGGTCCCACCACGACCAGCAGCTCGCCGCGACGGACGCCGAGGTCGAGGTCGCGCAGGACCTCGAGGGCGCCGTGGCTGTGGCTGACCTCGCGCAGCGCCAGGATGGCGCCGGCGGCGGCGGCGGCGGCGGCGGCGGCGGCGCTACCGTCGCGGTCAGGCCCCGCGCTCATCGGTCGTAGCCCCAGCGCACGCTCTTGATCCTGGTCAGCTGGAACAGCACGCGATCGAGCACCACCCCGATGACCCCGATGCTGATCATCCCGACCACCACCAGATCCATGCGCAGCCCGCTGCGTGCGTCGACGATGAGGAAGCCAAGGCCGCTGCGCACCGCGATCATCTCGGCCGCCACCACCACCATCCAGGCCACGCCAGCCGCCACCCGCAGCGCCGTGATGAGCTGCGGCATCGCCGCCGGCAGGGTCACCGCGAACCACAGGTGGGGGCCCCGGATGCCGTGATCCGCGGCGACGCGGTAGTACACCCGCGGGATGTTGGCCACTGCGGCCGAGGTCGCCAGCGTCAGCTGGAACGCGGTGGCCATGAAGATGATGAAGATGGCCGGCGCGTCCCCGATGCCAAACCAGATGATGGCAAACGGGATCCACGCGATGGGCGACAAGGAGCGCAGGAAGTTGACGGCCGGCATCAGCGCGCCGCGCGCCCAGCGTGACTGCCCCAGCACCAGGCCCAGCGGCACCGCGACCAGGGCCGCCAAGGTGAAGCCGACCACGACCCGGAACAGCGAGGCCACGATGTCGTCACCCAGCCGCCCGTTCTCGATCTCGCCGATGAAGCCTCGCCACACCGCGGGCGGCGACGGCACGGTGCCGCGCGGGAAGGCGCCCTTGGCGAACGCGATCCACCACGCCGCCAGGACCACGCCGGCGACCCCGAGCGGCAGCAGCCACGCAAGCCAGCGTGGCAAGGCGATGGGACGCTGGTTCACCCTAGGGCGCCGCGGACAGTTCCAGCATCTTCTGGATCGGCTGCAGCGCGCGCAAGCGCAGCGCCTCGTCCAGGGTCAGCTCGGGGGTCAGGTCGCGCAGGCACAGGTACAGCTTCTCCAGCGTGTTCTTGCGCATGTGCGGGCAGGTGTTGCAGGCGCAGCTCTCGTCCTGGCCGGGTGCCTGCAGCAGCAGCTTGCCCGGCACCTGCTTCTGGATCTGGTGGAACACGCCGGGCTCGGTGGCGATGATCAGCGTGGGCGCCTTGGACTCGGTCGCGCGCTTGATGATGCCGGTGGTCGAGCCCACGAAGTCGGCCTGCATCAGCACCGCCTCGTCACACTCGGGGTGCGCCAGCACCTCGGCCTCGGGGTGCTGCACCTTGAGCTTGGCCAGCTCCTTGGCGCTGAACAGCTCGTGGACCTGGCAGCTGCCCGGCCACAGCACCATGGGGCGCCCGGTCTGCTCCGAGACCCAGCGCCCCAGGTGGCGATCGGGCGCGAAGATGATGGGTGTGCCCTCGGGGAACGAGGCCACCATCTTCTTGGCGTTGGCCGAGGTGCAGATGAGGTCGCTCATCGCCTTCACCGCGGCCGAGCAGTTGATGTAGCTGATGACCTTGTGGCCGGGGTGCTTGTCGAGGAAGCGCTGGAACAGCTCGGGTGGGCAGCCGTCGGCCAGCGAGCAGCCCGCGGTCAGATCGGGCACCACGACCTTGCGGCTCGGGTTCAGGATCTTCGCGGTCTCGGCCATGAAGTGCACGCCGCAGAACACGATGACGTCCTTGTCCACCTTCTGCGCGGCCTGCGCCAGCTGCAGCGAGTCGCCGATGAAGTCCGCCAGATCCTGGATCTCGGAGTCCTGGTAGTAGTGCGCCAGGATGACGGCGTTGCGCTCGCGCTTGAGGTCCGCGATGGCCGCCTCGAGGTCGTCAGGGAGCGCGTCCGGCTTGCCCAGTTGCGTCAGCTCTGCCATGGCGTGATTTGTAGCATACACTTCCCGCCATGTTGCTCATCGCACTGGGTATCGCCGCGGGCGTGGTGGGGCTGTCCTTCCTGACCGGGATCCGCGTCTTCAAGGAGTACGAACGCGGCATCCTGTTCCGCCTCGGCAAGGCCCAGAAGCTGCCCATCGGGCCCGGGGTGAAGTTCCTGATGCCCTTCGGCATCGACCGGGTGCAGACCGTGGACACCCGCACCAAGGTCATCCAGATCCCGACCCAGGACGTCATCACCCGGGACAACATCTCGATCGGCGTCGACGCCGTGGTCTACGCCGACGTGGCCTCGCCCTCCGACGCCGTGCTACGCGTCGAGCAGTACCTGCCGGCCACCCTGCAGCTGGCCGCGACCATGCTGCGCTCGGTGGTCGGGCGCATGGATCTCGACGACATCCTGGCCAAGCGCACCGAGATCAACGACGAGATCCGGCTGGCCCTGGACGCGCGCACCGAGCAGTGGGGCGTCGAGATCACCGCGGTCGAGATCAAGGACATCTCGCTGCCCCAGGAGATGAAGCGCGCCATGGCCCGCCAGGCCGAGGCCGAGCGCGAGCGGCGCGCCAAGATCATCATCGCCGAGGGCGAGCTGCAGGCCTCCGAGAAGCTGACCCAGGCCGCCGCCATGATCTCGAGCCAGCCCGCGGCGCTGCAGCTGCGCACCCTGCAGACCCTGGTCGAGGTCTCGGCCGAGCGCAACAACACCATCGTCTTCCCCATCCCCATCGAGCTCATCCCGCGCGGTGGGGACAGCCGCGGCCTGCTGGGCCAGGCCATGATGCCCATCGCCAGCGCCATCGCCAGCAACGCCGCCGCCAAGGGCGCTGACGGCCAGCTGCCGCCGCCGCCCGACGATCGCGCGCTGCCGCCGCCGCCTCCCGCCGGGGTCGACCAGGGGCTGTGGAACCTGAAGTCGCAGCTCGACGCGCTGATCTCCAAGAAGTAGCCGTGCGCGCCGTGGTGCAGCGCTGCACGCGGGCCGAGGTCCGCTCCGAGGGCGAGGTCGTGGGCCGCATCGAGCGCGGCCTGTGCGTGCTGCTGGGCGCTGGTCAGGGCGACGGCGACGCCGACGTCGACCTCCTGGTCGACAAGATCGTCAACCTGCGCATCTTCGACGACGCCGAGGGCAAGATGAACCTGGCCCTGGGCGACGTCGGCGGTGCGCTGCTGGTGGTGTCGCAGTTCACCCTCTACGGCGACGCCCGCAAGGGGCGCCGGCCGTCGTTCATCGAGGCCCTCGGCCCCGACGAGGCGCGCGCGCTGTGCGACCGCTTCGTGACCCGCGCCCGCGGCCTCGGCGTCAGCGTCGAGACCGGCCGCTTCCGCACCGCGATGCAGGTCGAGCTGGTGAATGACGGCCCGGTGACGCTGCTGCTCGACTCGCGCAAGCAGTTCTGACCGCCGGCCTGACGCCTGACGCCTGACGCTACGGCGGGTCGGGCTCGTCGCTGCGCGCGAAGCCGAAACGCTGTCGCGCCGGCCACAGCTTCATCGCCCCCGTCAGCAGGCCCACGCCCAGCACCGACATCAAGAGGATGACGCGCAGGAAGAACGGGAACGGGATCGGCGGCACCAGGATCAGCAGCCAGCGCGCCCACACCACCACCGCGGCGCCCAGCACCATGGCGATGCCGACCGCCACCCAGCGCAGCCGCGCCTCGTGCACGTCGCGGCGCCGATCGTCCATGTCGGTCAGGAGCTCGCACACCCCGCGCTGCGCGAGGTCGAGCACACAGTCGTCGGCCCCGCACTGCGCGCACTTGCCCGCGGCGTCCTGCCGGCGCGCACAGCGCGTGCACACGAACCCGGTCAGCTTCACGGCGTTGGCCCGCTGGGACCCATGTGGGGAGACTACCCCGTCCGCGCGGACTTCTTCCGGTCCGCCGCCCCGCCCGCACCACGGTGCTTTACGCCTGAACCAGGTTCGGGTACACATGGCCGGGTGCGTCGCTCGCCAGCAGGCCTCCTGATCCTGCTCCTGTCCCTGTCTGCCCTCGCGGTGGCTCCTGCCAGCGCTGACGCCTCGGCGCTCGACCTGTTCGGCTATGGCGGGCGCTCGCCGGCGCTGGCCGGCACCGGGATCTCGTTCACCGACTCGTTCGACGCCCTGTACACCAACCCCGCCGGCCTCAGCGAGGCGCGCCAGAAGCGCATGTCGGTCGGCTTCATGGCCAGCGACTTCGACCTGCACTACGCGCTGAAGGATCGCGACGTCGATCCGGTCATGGGCGTCATCGTCGGCGGCGACGTGCCCATCCCGTTCGGCGGCGCCCTCAAGGACCGCATCACCATCGGCATCGGCCTGCACGTGCCGCCGCTGCTGTTGTCGCGCGCGGTCGCGCCGCTGCCCGGCGAGCCCTTCCTGGCCCTGCTCGAGCACCGCGGCCAGGTCGTCGCCTTCATGGTCGGCGCCGGCGCGCGCATCACCAGGCACATCTCGGTCGGCATCGCCTCGCTGTCGCTGGCCGCCCTGGGCGGCTTCATCGACGTCTCGGCCGACCCCACCAAGCGCTTCACCTCGACCGCCGAGCAGCAGCTGCTGGTCGACTACGCCCCCATCGCGGGCGTGCGCTGGCGGCCCAGCAAGAAGCTGTCGGCCGGCCTGGTCTACCGCGGCCAGTCGGCGGCCAAGTTCGACATCCTGGTCACCAACATGATCGGCGACGCCCTGCCGGTCACGCTGCCCGCCATCCGCGTGCGCGGCTACTCGCAGTATGACCCGCGCATGGTCGAGGCCGAGGCCAGCTACCAGGTGCTGCCGCGCCTCGCGGTCACCGGCGCGCTGGCCTGGAAGCAGTGGTCGTCGTTCCCGCCGCCCACCGAGGATCCGGTCATCGACGCCCCGCCGCGGGTGCGCCCCGGCTTCTCCGACACCTTCGTGCCCAAGCTCGCGGCCCGCTTCACCCTGAACCCCAAGGTCGAGCTGCGCGGCGGCTACCGCCTGGAGATGACCCCGGCGCCGGAGCAGACCGGGCGCGAGAACCTGCTCGACAACACGCGCCACATCGTGACCGCGGGCGCCGGCTTCAAGTTCGCCCCCAACGGCGTGCCCATCCGCATCGACGCCTACGTGCAGGCGCACTTCCTGGCCCCGCGCACGTCGACCAAGGACCAGACCCTGGCCCCCGAGGACCGCGACCCGACCTACCTGTCGGTGTCGTCGAGCGGCAAGATCCTGGTCGGCGGCCTGACCTTCGGGGTCGACCTGTGAGGCGCGCGCGCAGCGCCACGCTGGCCGCGCTGGCCACGCTCGCCGGCCTGGCCGTCAGCGCCGGCGCCAACCCGATCGATCAGTACGGCTTCGGGTCGCGCTCCGCCGCCATGGCGGGCGCCGCCGCCGCCGATGGCCACAACGGCGTGGCCGCGAACTACTACAACCCGGGCGCGCTGGTCGCCAGCGGGCGGATGTCGCTCGACGTCGGGTACATGTATAACCACCACGCGCTGGCCATCAACGGCCTCGACCAGCACGTCTCGGACTCGCGCGGCTTCGTCGCCGGCATGGTGGTCCCCGGCCAGATCGGCAGCCTCAAGCTGGCGGTCGGGGCCTCCCTGCACCTGCCCGATGAGCGCGCCACGCGCTCGCGCCAGATCCTGTTCTCCAAGCCGCGCTGGGCGCTGTTCGACAACCGCCCGCAGCGCTTCATGCTGTCGACCAACATCGCAGCGCAGATCAGGCCCGGCCTCAGCATCGGCGGCGGCGTCTCGTACCTGTCGCGCACCGAGGGCGTCATCAAGCTGCGCGGCCTGGTCGGCTTCCCGCTGCCGCAGGACTCCGACCTCGAGCTGTCGACCGACGTCGACCTGGTCGCGGTGCGCTACCCGCAGGCCGGGATCTACTGGGAGCCGACCCGCGACCTCTCCCTCGGGCTGACCTACCGCCACACCTTCCTGCTGCAGGTGCACCAGGGCTTCCGGGTCGAGGGCGACGTCGGCACCCCGGGCACCGCGCCCATCATCCGGGACGGCTTCTTCCAGCTGATCTCCGACTCGCGCGACCTGTTCCAGCCCACCCAGGTGGCGCTGGGCGCCGAGTACCACCCCATCAAGAAGCTGCGCGTGAACCTCGACGCCACCTACCAGCGCTGGTCGACCTTCCGCGACCCCGCCGCCGACATCCGCATCGATCTCGACCTCAAGGACCTGCAGAGCCTGGTCAAGCTGCCGCCGCCGCGCGTGTTCGGTCCGGCAGGCTTTCACGACACCCTGGTGGTGCGCACCGGCCTCGAGCTCGGCGTCATGCAGCGCCGGCGCATGAGCATGGTGGTCCGCGGCGGCTACGCCTTCGAGCCGACCCCGGTGCCCGAGCAGTCAGGCGAGACCAACTTCGTCGACTGTGACAAGCACACCATCGCGGCCGGCGCCGGCGTGCGCCTGTGGGGCCTGACCGCGGTGCTGCCGCGCCCGTTCGACATCGACCTGCACCTGGCCGCCACCATCCTGCCCGAGCGCCTGACCCGCAAGTGGAGCCCGGTCGACACCACCGGCGACTATCGCGCTGGCGGGGTGCTGTGGCAGGCCGGCCTGATGACCCGGCTGGAGTTCTGATGCGCCACCTGACGCTCACCATCGCTGCCGGCGTGGCGGCTCTCGGCGGCCTCGGCTTGACGCTGGCCAGCTGTGGTCGCGGCGGCGAGACCGGCGGCGGCGACTCCAACCTGCCCACCCAGGCCATCGGCCCCTACAAGGAGCTGGAGACCAACTTCGAGACCCCGCTCAACGAGCCCTTCGTCCTCGAGGACATCGGCGCCGACCTGGTCGAGCCGGCCATCCTCGATGGTGACCAGGTCCAGGGCCGCGGGGACCGCCTCATCGTCTATGTCGAGCGCATCGCCACCGCCGGCAATCGCGGCACCATCGTGCGCGCCGACATCGATCCCGACCTCGAGGCCTCGACCGAGGCGCCCGAGGAGGTCCTGGCCCCGACCGAGCCCTGGGAGGGCAGCCGCGTCGGCGCCCCCGCGGTGCTGCGGCGCGGCGACAAGGTCATCCTGTTCTTCGAGGGCGGCGACGGCGCCCAGGGTGGGATCGGGCGCGCGGTCTCGATGGACGGCGGTCGCAGCTTCACCCGGCTGCAGAGGAACCCGGTGCTGACCGCGCCCGGCGCGCGCCAGCCCACCGTGATCGCCTCGCCCGCCGACCCGGCGCGCCAGCTCAGCATGTACTTCGTGGGCGACTCGGTCCGGGGCCCCGCCATCTTTCTTACTCAGTCGACCGACGACGGCCAGAGCTGGGGTGCCGCTCGCCTCGTCCTCGGCGCCGACGCCCCGGCGACCAGCGACGGCGGGGGCGTCCAGATCGACCTCGGCGGCGTCGAGGGCCCGTGCGCGTTCGGCCCCACCTCGGGCGCCGGCCTGCCCTATGTCGGCCTGTTCTATGTCGGGGTCTCGGCGACCCGGACCCGCTCGATCGGCTATGCCGGGTCGTTCGACGGTGAGCACTTCGAGCGCTTCCCTGGCAACCCCGTGGTCGGCGCCGGCGGTGCCGACGAGACCGGCCCGGCGGTGCGTCGCGAGGGCGACCGCGGGATCCTGCTGTACGCCGTCAGCGCGGGCGGCCGGCGCTCGATCGCCGCCGCCCGCCACCTGGTCCGCACCCCGACAGGGTCCAATTAGCCAGTTGTCTTGCGCGGGTTCGACATTTCCCCCCCTGGATGATACCGTCTTGCCAATGGGTGGCCCTGGTCGACCCACGCTGACTGTCAGAAGGGCCTGCCGCCGATGATCGTCCGCTTCTGGGGGGTTCGCGGATCGATCCCGGTGCCAGGACCAACGACCAACCGCTACGGCGGGAACACGTCGTGCGTGTCGGTCCAGCCCGAAGGCGGCCCGCTCATCATCATCGACGCCGGCACCGGGATCCGGCGCCTGGGCAAGGAGATGATGAAGGGCGAGTTCGGCCACGGCCGTGGCACCGCCCACCTCCTGATCTCGCACACCCACTGGGATCACATCCAGGGGCTGCCCTTCTTCGCGCCCTTCTATGTGGCCGGCAACAGCTTCTTCATCTATGCCCGGCAGCGCGACGACACCCACCTGCGCGCGGTGTTCAACTCGCAGACCATGGACCCGTACTTCCCGGTCACCTTCGACGCCCTGAAGGCCGACATCGCCTTCCGCGAGCTGGTCGAGGGCACCCGGTTCGAGATCGACGGCGTCAAGATCGGGTGCACCCGGCTGAACCACCCGTGGATCGCGATGGCCTACCGCCTCGACTGTGACGGCGGCTCGGTGGTCTACGTGACCGACACCGCGCCGTTCACCGACATCCTGCTCGAGCACGAGTTCATCAAGGTCGCGCCCAAGCCCGGCGACCCGCTGTCGGAAGAGGACCGCGAAAAGCTCAGCGCCATGTATGACGGCGTGGTCGGGCTGTGCAAGGACGCCGACGTCGTCATCTATGACACCCAGTTCACCCAGGACGAATACCGCCAGCGTCCGCACTGGGGCCACTCGACGCCCGACAACGCCCTCGAGGTCGCGCGCGCGGCCAACGTCAAGAAGCTGGTCCTGTTCCACCACGACCCTGCCCGGACGGACGACGCCCAGGACGCCATCACCCGCGAGTACCAGGCCCGGGCCCGGGAACTCGGGATGTCGACCGAGGTGCTGTCGGCCTACGAGCAGATGACCATCCAGATCGGGGCCGGCGGAGCGGCGCTCTGATGAAGGTCTCGTTCTGGGGCGTGCGCGGCTCGATCCCCGCGCCAGGGCCGGAGACCAATCGCTACGGCGGCAACACCTCGTGCGTCACCGTGCGCACCGCGGCCGACGACCTCATCATCATCGACATGGGCACCGGGATGCGCGCGCTGGGCGGCGCCCTGATGCCGACGCCCTTCGGCAAGGGGGCCGGGTCGGCGGCCATCCTGCTGTCGCACGCGCACTGGGATCACATCCAGGGCTTCCCGTTCTTCCCCCCCATCTTCATCCCCGGCAACAAGTTCACGCTGCACGGCCCCGGCCACTCCAACGAGATGCTGGAGGGCATCCTCGAGGGCCAGATGAACCCGCACTTCTCGCCCATGCACACCATCAAGAACCTGGGCGCGCAGATCACGCTGATGCCGGTGCCGCATGGCCACTCGTTCGAGGTCTTCGGCGTGCGCGTGCGCGGGCTGTCGAACCCACACGGGTCGACCGAGTCGCTGGCGTTCCGGCTGGAGGAGAACGGGCGCTCGTTCGTGTATGCCAGCGACGTCGGCTATCCCGCCAGCGGGCCGAGCGACGAGATCCTGGCGCACTACGCGGGCGCCGACATGCTGCTGCACGACTGCACCTATTCGCCCGAGGATCGCGCGGCGCGCATCGAGCGCGGCTTCTCGTCCTGGCAGGACGCCGCCGAGGCCGCGGTGCGCGCCAAGGCCAAGCACCTGGTGATGTTCCACTATGACCAGGACTACACCGACGAGATCGTGGACGCGATGCGCGACCGCTGTCGCGCCGCGCTCGATGAGCTGGGTGGCCAGGACATCGCGCTGACTCCGGCGGCCGAGGGGCTGACCCTCGAAGTCTGATCGGTCGATGTCCCCGACAGCCTCGATGGTGCGGGCGCTGGCGGCGGCGCTGGTGATCAGCGGCGCTGGCTGCGGCCCCAGGCCGCGGCCCACGAGCACGAGCACCAGCACGAGCACGAGCACGAGCACCAGCACGAGCACCAGCACGAGCACCAGCACCAGCACGAAGCCGGGGGCAGGCGGCATGGAGGATCCTCTCGAGCGGGCGTCGCGGCTGGTCGGGCTGCGGCTGGAGCGGCTGCTGCTGACGGGCGCGCCGCTCAGCCCGGCCGAGGTCGGTGAGCTGGCCACCGCGATGCAGGCGGCGGGCGAGCTGTGGGGCGCCGCCCCGCTCGGCGAGGCCGCCGCGCGACGCTATGACACGCTCGCTGCACTTGACAAGGTGTCAACAGAAAACATGCTGCTGGCACGCGTCGCGGAGGCCCTGCTGTGGGCCTCCGGGGCGCCGCCCAGCTCGGGTGCGGCGGGCGCCACGCCGGCCGCGGTGGCCATGCCGGCAGGGCTGGCCCAGGCCGCCCAGGGCGCGCTGGTCTGGCAGGCGCGCCATGCGCTGACCCAGAGCTTCCCGGCCAGCGCCGACGCCGACACCCGCGCTCGCCTGCTGGCGCGCAGCTTCCCGGCCGCCTGTCCGGCCCTGTTCGCCGCCCTGCCCGAGGCCGGCACGCCCCCGGTCGACCCGGTCGCGCTGCGCAGCAAGCTGCCGGCGTGCAAGCTCGGCCCCAGCCAGGTGCCGCCGCTGGGCGAGGCGCGCTCGCTGGAGCGTGAGCTCATCCGCCGCGTCCTGGTCGAGGCCGACGACGCCCTCGAGCGCCTGCGCAGCGGCCCTGGCGGCGCCGGCCCGTGGCGCGCCGAGGCCGAGGCGCTCGAGCAGCTGCTCGCCGCCGGCGTCGTGGTGCCCTACGAGGCCAGCGCCACCGGTGTGGTCGAGGGCGTCGCGGTCCCGACCGCGGCCATCGGCGACCCCCTGCCAGCCCCGCGCCCCGCCCACATCGTGCCGCTGCAGGGCGAGCCGTACTTCGCCCCGCCCCCGGTCATGACCCTGGGCCAGGGCATCATCAGCCTCGACGACACCCCCAGCCCGGCGCGCCGCACCGAGACGCCGGTGCCTCCGCCCGAGCTCACCATCCTCGACGCCCGCGTCACGGCGTCGACCATCCCGATGACCTTCCTGTCCCCGACCCACCTGCTGGTGCGCACACCGGTGGGGCTGGCCGCGCTGGCCTATCACCCCGGCGCACCCGACATGCTCTCGCGCCCCCTGATGATCGACGTCCTCATCGAGGCCACTGGCAAGGTCAAGCTGATCGGCCCGCGCGGCAAGACCACCACCGTGGTCCTCGCCGACGCCCCCGCCGCCCTGGCCACCGCCCTGGGCGGCCCCGACCTCGGCCCCAGCGCCCTGGTCGCCATCGCCGCGCACCCGAAAACGCCGCTCGCCAGCCTGATCCCGCTGCTGGTCGCCGCCCGCGGGCACCAGACCTACGTCAGCCCGTCCCTGCGCTAGCAGGCCGAGCGCGGTCGCGCTGGCTAGCGGGCGATGACGTACATGCGCTTGAGCAGCGCGACCAGCGTCGTGTAGGCCTCGAGGTCGGTGCCCGGGTACTTGTCGACCACCGCGGACACCGCACCCCAGTCGAGCACCAGCTGAAAGCAGTCCAGCTCCTCGGGGGTCAGGTCGCGCAGGCGCGCGGCCAGCGGCGTCGGCACCGCCAGGCGGGCCGCCCGCGGCGGGATGTCGGCCTCGAAGCGGCGCACCTCGTCGAGCTGGCGCACGCCCTCCATCAGCAGCGCCTCGGTCGACTCCTGCATCTCCTCGAGCACCTGCTTCTCGTCGGGCGGCTCCAGCTCGAAGGTGCCGGTGCTCCAGGTCAGCAGGCGATACACCGCCTTGCGCGGGCTGACGTCGAAGGCGTCGTCGATGCTGGCGAAGTAGATCTGGCCCTTGCGCAGGTAGATCTTGCCGACGCCCTCGGTCGAGCGCACCGACAGCACACCGCTCTTGCGTGACGTGGACAGAAGCTGCAGCAGGTCGGGCAGCGGGATCTCCTCGATCGACCCCGACATCGGCCGCCCCGCGGCCGAGGTGGACGCCTGCCGGCGCTGACCGGTCGACTCCAGGCGCGCCCGCGCCTCCTTCTCCGACAGCTCGCCCTGGTTGGGATCGACCGCGACCAGCTTGATGATGGAGGTCCCGACCAGGATGCGGTCGCCCTCCTTGAGCCGGACCTTCTTGACCTTCTCGCCATTGACGAAGGTGCCGTTGGTCGAGCCCATGTCCTGGATGGTGATGCCGGTGCCCATGGTCGAGATCATGGCGTGCTTGCGCGACACCATGTCCTCCACCAGGACCATGTCGAGATCACTCGACCGGCCAATGATGATCTCCCGGTCCATACGGAGGGGGAACTCACCCCCCTGATACTTCCCGGAGATGAAGCGTAGCGCGTAGGTCGGCTGACTCACGGCGATCTCGGCAAGCGTCATCTTAGGGGCCTCGGCCCTCGCCCGTCAAGAAACGGGAGTCGAAATCGACACATACCGCACATACCGCGCTTAGGTCCAGCTGGCGCGCTGCCGTCACCGCCGTCTCACCGCCGGAGGGCCCAGATCAGCTTCTGATAGACCTCTTCGCTGACCACCAGGCTGGAGTGGCCGAGCGGCACCGTCATCGCGTAAGCCCCGTCGAGCCTTGTGGATTCAGGCGGGCACACCCAGTCGCGCGCGGCCGCGACGGTGTAGTACTCGACGTTGGGCGGCAGCGGGCCCTGCTCGAGCTCGCGCAGGAAGCGCGACCGCGGCAAGAGCTGCCACGACGACGACGACAGCAGGCCCATGGTAACGATCCCCAGCAGGGCGACCCAGGTGCCCTTCATCGGGGTGCCGATCGACACCAGCTTGCGGACCTTCTCGTGGCCGCCGAGCTTCTTGATGTAGTAGAGGCCGATCAGGCCGCCCATCGAGTGGCCGATGATGTCGATCTTCTGCACCGACGTCTGCGACAGGATGGACTCGATCTTCCTGTGGATGAGGAAGGCCGAGGCCCGGATGTCGCGGGTGTTGAAGGTGCCCAGGTTGAACGAGAAGACACAGATGCCGTCATCCAGCAGGCGCCGCTCCAGCACGTACATCGAGCCGCGGGTGCCCAGAAAGCCATGGATGAGCAGCACCGGCGGGTGCTCCTCGCTGACGTTGTCGAAGAAGGCGCGGCGCTGGATGCGGTTGCCGCGCAGCAGGTGGCGCACGTAGGCCAGGGCGTGGCGACCGCCGGTCAGGTCCTGCATCGCCGCGTCGGTGCCGGCCCCGATCATCCTGGGGAGGGCGGTCGCGGTGTTGACCAGGGTGGCCCAGCCGGGTGGGCGCGCGCGGGCGACCCGGCGCAGCACACGCGCCAGCCGCTGGCTCAATCGCCCCGAGACTCCACCGCCGGTCGAGCTGCCACTTTCGCCGTCACTGCCATCGCTCCCGGGGGGCACCCCTCGGGAATATCGCGCCCGCGCGGATCCTGCAAGCGCGGCGTGGGGTGGGATAAGCTCGCCGCCATGATGACCACCCTGACTCGAATCGTGGTAACGGCGGCCGTGCTGGCCGCGGCGGCGCCGGCAATGGCGCAGGACGGCGCGACCACCGGCAGCGCCAGCGCGTCGGGCGCGTCTGGCAGCGCCAGCGGCGAGTGGAGCGCCAGCTCCGGCAGCGGCGGCGGCGGTGGCCACCTGGGCGTCGGCGCCGAGCAGATGTCGACCGGCGCCAGCGGCGCCAGCGTGGTGTGGGACGCCGGCAAGTGGCGCCTCGGTGGCCTGCTGGCCGTCGAGGTCCAGGGCGAGACCGACCTGTTCTTCGGGGCGCGCTTCTTCTATCGCATGCACCAGCAAGGGCCAGCGGACCTGTCGATCGGGGCGGGCGCGGGCGTGTTCCGCAACGGCAACGCCGACGTCACCGACGTCCACGTCGAGGGCGCCATCCAGCTGCGCGCCTTCCTGAACCAGGCGGTCGCGGTGGGCGCCTCGCTGGGCGCCGGCTTCGTGGCCACCGGGGGCGACGGCACCGACGACTTCCTCGGCCTTGGCGGCCAGCTGCTGGGCGGCGCCGGGATCTGGTACTTTTTCTAGCCTCCCCCCACCGCGCGTGGCTCGCGCGGGTCCGGAAGCGGCTACTCGGTGAGCTTCTCGGCCGCGTGCCGCGCCCGGCCGGCCACCAGCCCCTCCAGCAGCTTGCGCACGCGCGGGAACTTCTGCAGCACCGGCTCGAGCACCTCGTCGTCGTAGCGCACCAGCAGGGCGTCCTCGCTGGCGGTGACGGTCGCGGTGCGCGGCTGGCCCGACAGCAGGGCGACCTCGCCAAAGCAGCCGCCGCGGGTCAGCACCCCCAGGGTGACCTCGGCGGCCGCGCCCGGCTTCAGCGCCGACACGCTGACGGTGCCACGCATGACCAGGTAGAACGCGGTGCCCGGCTCGCCCTCCAGGACGATGACCTCCTGGGCGTGGCGCTGCTCGACCTTTCCGGCCGCGATCAGGCCCTCGCGCGCGGCGTCATCCAGCGATGAAAACAGCCGCAGCTCGGCGAACAGCTCCTGCTTCTCGTCCAGCCAGGGGTCGTCAACCATGGGAGACCTTCCCGTCCCCCCTCGCCCAGCAAAGCCGGGCGAGCCTCCCCCCACCGCGCGTGGCTCGCGCGGGGCCAGAGGTCGGGATAGCGCGTCCCCTCGTCACCGCGTCACCGCGTCACCGCCGCAGCCACGGCTATGCCTCGTCGTCGCCGAGGCCGCCGCCGCCGCGGGCGTCGAGGCCGTACTTGCGGATCAGCTCGCGCAGGTGCTTGCGATCGATCTGCGCCTCGCGCGCGGCCGCCGACAGGTTCATCTTGTGGCGGCGCATCAGGTCGACGATGTACTCGCGCTCGAACAGCTCGACCAGCTGGCCCTTGGCCTCCTTGAAGGGGAGGTCGGTGCGGATGCCCAGCGCGGGCGCGGCGTCGGCCGGCAGCGCGTCGTCGAGGTTCAGGAAGTCACCCTTGGACAGCACGCAGGCGCGCTCGATGATGTTGCGCAGCTCGCGCACGTTGCCCGGGAACGAGTGGCGCACCAGGCGCTGCATGTCCTCGGGGCTCATCTGCAGGCGCTGCTTGCCGCCCGAGAACAGGCGCATGAAGTGGTCGACCAGCAGCGGGATGTCGCCGCCGCGCTCGCGCAGCGCGGGCAGGGTCACGCGGATGACCGCCAGCCGGTAGTACAGGTCCTCGCGGAACTGCTTCTTCTGGACCTCGCTGCGCAGGTCACGGTTGGTCGCCGCGACCACGCGGACATCGACCTTGTCGTAGGTGTTGGAGCCGACCCGGCGCACCGCGCGCTTGTCGAGCACACGCAGCAGCGACGGCTGCAGATCCAGCGCCAGCTCGCCGATCTCGTCGAGGAAGATGGTGCCGCCGTTGGCCTCGGCGAAGGCGCCCTTGCGGTCGGTGTGGGCGCCGGTGAACGACCCCTTCATGTGGCCGAACAGGGCGCTCTCGATGAGCTCGCGCGGGACCGCGCCGCAGTCGAAGACCACGAACGGCCCGCCCTTGCGCGGCGAGTGGTTGTGGATCTCCTCGGCGATGAGCTCCTTGCCCGAGCCGGTCTCGCCCTCGATGAGGATGGTCGCGTCGGTGGCCGACACGTCCTCGAGCAGCTTGAACAGTCGCCGCATCTTGATGTCGCGGCCGATCAGGCTGCCGAAGGCCTCGAGCTCCGACTCCTCGGGCTCCACGACCTCCTCGTCGGGCAGGTACTTGACCACGGTGCGGCCGAGCTTGAACTCGCCGCCATAGCCGATGGTCAGCTCCTTGAAGCGCGCGCCCTGCACGAAGGTGCCGTTGGTCGAGCCGAGGTCGCGCAGCACCACCGCCTCACCCTCGCGCTTGGCCTCGAGGTGCTGCCGGGACACCGTCTTGTCGGTCAGCACCAGGCTGCACGACGGGCTCGACCCGAAGGTCACCGCCGTCTCGCGCAGCGCGATCTGCTCGCCGCGATCGGGCCCCTTGATGACGATGAAGGTGCCGCCGCCACGCTGGCGGGTGAACGCGGGCGCCTCGTCGAGGAGGCTTGTGACGTTGGAGTCTCTGGAGGCCATCGGACGGGGCGCTACGGCCATTCAAGGTACGTTGCTCATGGCCCCGAGGTCAATCGCCAGACGTCAGACCTCGGACCTCGGACCTCGGACCTCGGACCTCAGCGGAAGCGCAGCAGCGGCGTCGTGGTGGTCTTGCCGACCTTGATGATGACCTCGGTGGTCGGGCGCGCGCTGCGCGACGGCGCCACCAGGGTGACCTGGTAGGTCCCGGGCGGCAGGGCGAACGGGGGATCCCCGGTGACCCGGCCGGTCTCGCGCCCGTCGAGGTAGATCTCGGCCGGTAGCAGCGCCTTGACCTCGAGCAGCCCGGTGGCGACGTTCTTGGCCCGCGGCCGCACCAGCGACGCCAGCACCCGCGCGGCCATGCCCGACTTGACCTCGACCAGCCCGGCCCAGCCCTGGTAGCCCTTGGCGGTCACCCGCACCACGTGGATCCCCGGCCTGGCCTCCAGCACACACGGCGTCTTGCACCCCGCGCCGCCCGCGCCTGGTCCACCCAGCGCCGCCATCGCCCCACTCGGCGACGAGTCCACCGCGATGCCGCGCTCTTCCACCATGGCAGGCGATGATGGCGATGGCGACGGAGACAGCGCCGGCGGCGACGACGGTGCCGAGCCGCCAGCGGGGGGATCCTTCGCGAACCGCGCGCTGTAGCTGTCGCCGGCGTCCCGGCTCCCGACGCCGCTGGTGACCACGGGCGCCCGCGTCGTCCCGGCGCCGCCGCCGGCCGGCGTCCCTGCGCCTCCGCCACCATTGCTGCCGCTGCCCACGCCTTCGACCCGCGGTGCCAGACTCGGCACCGGCAGGCTCGGGTGCTTGGCTGGCTCCGGCACCTCGGGCCCGGTCAGCGCCACCACGGTGGCCACGATGGCGCCGATCACGATCGCGGCCAGCGCCACCACCCAGGGGCGCATGCGGCCATCGTCAGCCTCGTCCAGCGCCTGCACGCTGCCGCTGTCCTCGGCCTCGCTGCCGGGCCGCACCCGTGCCCGGGCGCCACGCGGCTCCGACGCCACCCGCGCGGTGCGCTCCTTGGCGCTGGCGCGCCCCACCACCCCGTCGTCGTGATCGCCCGGCGCAGCCGGCGTCGGCGTCGCCGGCGTCAGGCCAGGGAGCAGCGCGCGCGCCTCCTCCAGCGGGATGGCCCCGGTGGGTGATCCGCGCGCCGCCGCCTTCCGGGCCAGGTCCGGCCCGAACAGCTCGCTGGCCGACAGCCGCTCGACCTGCTCGGTCTCGATCGACGCCTCGGGATCGAGCCCGCGGTCGGCCGCCGCCCGGGTCGCCTTGACCTCGGCCACCCCGGCGCGCGCGACCGCGATCTGCTGCGACGCCGGCCGCATCGCCGCCCGGGCGGCGCGCTCCTTGATGGCCTTGCGATCGTCGGCGGGATCGATCATCGAGGTCAGCTCGACGCGCGACAGCCGCGACAGCTGCTCGATGGCCGCCCTCTTGGCGGCCTCGATCTGCGCCGGGTCGACCTCGTCGGCCCAGCCGTCGGCGCCCGACAGCTCGATGTAGTCCTCGCCCCGCTGCTGCGGCTCGATGTGCAGATCGTCGTCCGCGCTGCCGATGCGTCCGCGTCCGCGCGCGGGCGGCTCCTCGTGCACCTGGCTGTGGTCGTCCTCACCGCCTTGCTCGTTGTCGGGCAGCACCGCGGTGGCGCGCCTGAACTGGCCGCTGTCGTGGCTGGAGGACGCGTTCCCCGTCTCCTCGACGTTGAAGCCCTCGGTGCGCTCGCTGCGCATGCGCTCGTCGGCCTTGACCTCGGTCGAGCGCCAGTCCTCGACGTGCTCGCCGCAGACCTCACGCAGGTGCATGGCCAGCTCGGGGCCCGACATCAGGAGCTTGTGCTTGTGCGCCACGCGCAGGATGGCGTCGGCCAGCTCGGCGGCGTTCTGGAAGCGGCCCGCCGGCTTGGCGTCGAGCGCGCGCCACATCAGGGCGTCCAGGTCCTCGGGCAGCCCGGGCCGCTTCTTGGACACCCGCGGGATGGGCTGGCCATACAGCTCCTCGGGCGTGGTGGTCAGGGTGGCGGCCACGAACAGGCGCTCGCCGGTGACCAGCTCGTACAGACAGACCGCCAGCGAGTACAGGTCGGAGCGGTGATCGAGCGGCTCGCCGCGCGCCTGCTCGGGCGACATGTAGCCGACCTTGCCGCGCACCTTGTAGAACACCGAGCGGTGGGTCGACGCCTTGGCGATGCCGAAGTCGGTCAGCTTGACCTCGCCGGCGCCGCTGATGAGGATGTTCGACGGCGACACGTCGCGGTGGATCAGCCCGAGCGACTTGCCGTCGGGCCCCAGCTTGGCGTGCGCGTAGGACAGCGCCGAGCAGACCTCGCGCGCGACATACAGCGCGGCCGCCGCGGCCAGCCAGCGCCGGCGCCGCTTGGCCCGCTTGGCCAGGGTGCGCAGGTCGCCGCCGCGCACGTACTCCATGACGATGAAGAAGGCGTCATCGGCGGCGACCAGGTCGATGGTGCGCACGATATTGGCGTGGTCCAGCGTGGCCGACAGCTTGGCCTCGCGCAGGAACAGGTCGATGAACTCGGGCTGCTGGGTGAACTCGGGCAGGAGCTGCTTGAGCACGACCTCCTTCTCGAAGCCGCCCGCGCCCAGCTTCTTGCCGCGGTAGATCGCACCCATGCCGCCCTCGGCCAGGTACTCGAGGACGACATAGCGATCGTGCGGAGAGCCACCCTGCTGCGGGCCCAGCGGCCCGCCGTGCCCTCGTGCGTCAGGTGCGGCCATCGGCCACGTCAGTGTATCATTGGGAATGGCCGGTCGGGACGGGGGCGAGGCCAGCGCGCTGCAAACGTTGGTGCGTCTGGAGCAGGCCTCGGAGGACCAGGCCGAGCTGGCGCTGGCGCAGGCGGTGGCCGCGGCCACGGCTGCCGAGGCGCTGCACCTTGGCGCCGCAAGTGCCGAGAAAGATGCCAGGTCGCTCCTCGCGGCCGCTCGCGAAGAGCGGGTTCGCACGGTACCCCGCGCCGCGCGCGAGCTGGTGTCGCTGCGGGCCCGCGAGGAGCGTCTGGCGGAGATCTGGGTCCAGCGCGCCGCCGAGCTGCGCGGCGCCGAGGAGCAAGTGGGGCGGGCCGCGGCCCGGGTTACCGCCGCGCGCGAGGCGCTGGCGGCGGTGTCACGCGAGCGCGAGGCCCACCAGCGTCAGCTCGACCGGCGCGAGGTCGCCGCGGCACGCCAGCGCGAGCGTCGCGCCGAGGCGGCCAGGGATGACGACGGGCGACCGGTGGTGGCTGGGAAGGCCGAAGAAGACGACTGAGGCGCAGGACCTTGGGCGGTCGGGGCTCCTCGAAGCGCAGCAAACCGGAGTCGGACTCGCGCTTCGAGTACGCGCCTTCGGCGCTACTCGAAGCGCTCGGTGGACTTCACCAGCTTGTCATAGAAGGTCGTGCGCACCAGCTTGAAGGCCTCGAACTTCTCGCTGCCCGCGACGGTGCCGATGAGGCCATCGGGGCCGCCGATGGTGCCCTGCATCTCCAGGGGGTCGAAGGTCATGTTCTGCACCTTCGCCTTGGCGGGCTTGGTGGCGGCCTTGGCAGGCGTCGCCTTGGCACCGTTGCGCTGGGCCATGGCCGGCACGGCGATGGCGGTGGTCAGCGCGAGGGCGATCATGGCGGCGAGCTTCTTCATGTCGGTCGTCTCCTTGGTCCTGCTTGGTGGTTGTCGTCGCGGCGTTGGTCGTTGCGACGATGGAGAGATATACGCGCCCTGACTCCTTTCGTTCTGTACGCGAAAAGTGCTAGAATTGCCGCAGCTTGCGGAGGAGTCAGCGATGCGAATGTGGGTCCTTGTCAGCCTGTTTGCCACCGCCGCGCTGACGTCCGGCTGCAAGAAGAAGAGCGAGTGCGTGCGCCGGGTCGAGCGCTATCTGGCCTGTGACGAGGCCAAGCCCAACCCCGAGCGCGCCTGCCGCGAGATGCCGCCCGAGGCCAAGAACGAGATGGAGCGCTGTGACGAGATCGCCAAGGGCGACTGCGAACAGTTCCTCATCTGCACCGGCGTCAAGAGCAAGCCCCACGACCCCAGCGCTCCCGGGCCCGGCGGCGACGGCGACGGCGGCGCCGCGCCGACCGCGCCGTCGCCCGAGCCCAGCCCGACCGGCGACGCCAGCGTCGACTGAGGACCGCACGACAGGCACGGGCGACAGGAAACAGGCGGCAGGCAACAGGGACTGCCGGCGCGTCAGCCCAGAGTGCGGAGCAGGGTGCCTGCGGCGTCGCGGATCTCGAAGGGGACGACCTCGAAGGTCAGCTCGGGCAGCGTCGCCAGCTGGTAGCGGCCCCGTGTCGGCTGCAGCGCGCCGGCCAGGGCGCCGACGTCGTCGGGCCCGAGGTCGAGCACGACCCCATCGGGTTCCAGGTGCAGCGCGGTCGCCGGCGCCGGGCGCAGCACGACCAGGGCGCCGCGCCCACCGACCAGCATGACCTGCTGACCGCGCGGCAAGGCCGCCTGTGCGGTGCGCAGCAGCGCGGGCACCACCTGGGCGCCCAGGCTGATCTCGACCGTCCGTCGGGTGCCCACGCCGGTGCGGCGCAGCACCAGGTGAGGATCGATGAGCGCCCCGACCGGCAGCGCGGTGCCGGTGGCACGCGCCAGCGCCTCGGCCTGGACAGGGTCATCCAGCAGCGAGGCCCGGCGCAGATCCGTGATGAGCAGCGGGCTGCGCTCGCGCAGCGCGGCCAGCAGGGGGACTACCGCCGCCGGGCTGTCGAGCAGGGCGCTCTCGTCCGTGGTGATGCCGACCACCTGCAGCAGCGCGACCTGGCCCTGGCCGAGCGCGGGCAGCTCGGGATCGGGCACCAGCACGAAGGCGCGGATCTCGGTCGGCTCGGCCCCGGGCAGGTCGCGCCAGCGCGGCGCCAGGTGATCGTCGGCGTGCAGCGCGCGGCCCGACTCGGCGACATAGCGCGACAGCTCGAGCAGCACCGCGGCGCCCCAGCGCGGCGGCTCACGCTCGGTGGCGGTCCGCGCCAGGCGCAGCGTCAGCTCGAAGTCGTGGCCCGACTCGCTGAGGCCATAGCTGACGTGGTGCCAGTGCGGTGCGCCGTGGCCGCTGGCGTGGACGCGGATGAGATCGATGGGGTAGTCGTGGGTGCCCGAGGGGGCGGCGTCGTGCGGGGCCTGCCCCGGGTAGAGCTCGGCCAGGCGGCGCTCGAGCTCGGGCAGCACGGCAGGGCGGCGTGGGCTGTCGCTGGAGTCGGCCATGTCAGGCGGGTGGGGCCTGCGGGGCCGGTCGGGCCGCGGCGCGCACCGCGTCCAGCACGGCGTCGAGATCGGCGTCGGTGGTCAGCGGGTTGATGATGGTGGTGCGCAGGAAGACGCCGGCGGGCAGCCCGGTCTTGACCAGGTAGGCCTGGCCGGCCTGGATGACGCGATCGCGCACCCGCGCTTGCAGCGCGTCGAGGTCGGCCGCGGCGACCCCGGCGGGCGTGTGGCGGAAGCACACGATGTTCTGCGCCGGCGCCAGCGCCAGCTCGAAGTCGGGCGCCGCGGACAGCCGCGCCGCGAAGCGCCGCGCCAGCGCGAAGACGTGATCGACGTAGTCGCCGAAGAAGGCCTCGCCATGCACGCGCAGCGCGACATAGACCTTGAGCGCCATCATCAGCTTGGTGCACTCCAGGGTGCGCAGCCCGACGTCCCACCACGGTGGCAGCTCGTCGCTGCTGTCCCTGAACAGGTAGTCCGCCTGCTGCGCGAAGGCCGCGTGGCCGCGCGCGGCGTCGCGGAAGATGACGCCGGTCACCAGGGAGGGCACCAGCATCATCTTGTGCGCGTCCCACACCACCGAGTCGGCGCGCTCGATGCCGCGCAGGCGCGCGCGCTCGTGCGCCGAGGTCAGCGCGCTGCCACCGTGGGCGGCGTCGACGTGCAGCCACAGCCGGTGCGCCTCGGCGAAGTCGGCGATGGCCGGCAACGGATCGATGGCGCCGGTCGCGGTCGACCCCGCGCTGGCGACCACCGCGATGACGCGACGCCCGGCGCGCTCGGCCGTCGCCAGCGCCGCCGGCAGGGCCTCGGCGCGCAGCTGGAACGCGGCGTCCACCGGCACCGGGAAGACGCCCTCGGCGCCGAGCCCCATGATCTCGGCGGCGCGCGCCACCGAGTAGTGCGTGGTCTCGGCCGCCAGCACCGCCAGCGGCTGCCCGGTGGTGAGGCCGCGCTGCCAGACATCGAAGCCGGCGCCGGCCTGGCGCGCCGCCAGCAGCGCGGTCAGGTTGCCCGCCGAGCCGCCCGAGGTCAGCACCCCGCCAGCGCCGCCCGGCCCGCCAGGGTTGACGGCGAAGCCGATGCGCGCGGCCATCCACTCGATCACCGCGCGCTCCATCGCGGTGGCCACCGGGCCCATCTCGTACACCGCCATGCCGTTGTTGAGATAGGCGCTGACCAGATCGCACAGCGCCGCCAGCGGCAGCGGCGCTGTGACCTGGTGACCGACATAACGCGGGTGGTGCAGGTGGTGCGACCCGGCAACGACCCGGGCCAGCAGCTCGCGCGCGCCGCCGGCGTCGGGCTGCGCGAAGTCGTGCGCCCACGCGCGCGCCGCCGCCTCGGGCGCCGCCCAGGGCAACACCGCGCCCTGGCGTCGCTGCGCGCTGGCCAGCGCCTCCGCCAGCAGCGCGACCACCGCCTCGCCGTCGGCGCGAAAGCGCGCCGGGTCGTACGCGGCGGCGAGCCGCGTCGCGCGCGCGGCGTCGGCGGCCTCCGCTCGCGCTGCGCTCACCCCACCTTTCGCGTCTGCGGATCGAGCGCGTCGCGCAGGCCGTCACCCAGGAAGTTCAGCGCCAGGATGGTCAAGGCCATGACCAGCCCGGGGAAGATCAGCATCCACGGGTACACCAGGAGCTGCTTCGAGCCGTCGCTGATCAGCACGCCCCAGCTCGAGCGCGGCGGCTGCACGCCGAGGCCCAGGAAGGACAGGAAGGCCTCGGTCAGCATGATGCCGGGGATCGACGCCGTGGCGTACACGATGACCGGGCCCAGGGTGTTGGGCACCAGGTGGCGGAACAGGATGCGCGACCCCGGCGCCCCGACCGCGCGCGCGGCCTCGACGAACTCACGGTTCTTCAGGGACAGGATCTGGCCACGCACGATGCGCGCGATGGTCAGCCAGCTCAGGCAGCCGATGAGGATGAACATCAGGACCAGGCGGGCGTCGGGGCTCTTGAACTTGGCCGCCAGCGAGGCCTGGATGGCGATGATGATGACCAGCAGGGGCAGGGCATACAGGACGTCGACCACGCGCATCATCGCGTTGTCGATGTGGCCGCCGACATAGCCGGCCACGCCGCCCCAGATGACGCCGATGACGGTGGTGATCGCGGTCGCGATGATGCCCAGCCCGAGCGCGATCTTGCCGCCATACATCACGCGCACCATGAGGTCGCGCCCCAGCGCATCGGTGCCGAACCAGTGCCGGAGGCTCGGCCCATGGGCGCCATAGGCCACGTTCATGCTGTCGAAGGTGTAGCCCCAGGTCGCCTTCACGAGCACCGGCCCGGCGATCGAGAACAGCACGATCCCGATCAGCAAGAGGCCACAGGCCACCGCGACGCGGTTGCGCCGCAGGCGCAGCCAGGCCTCGCGCCACGGGCTGCGCGGGGGCGCCGCCGCGGCGACGCCGGTCAGCATCGGGGTCGCGCTCATGAGCGGGCGTCCCGGACGCGGGGGTCGATCCAGCCGTACGCGATGTCGACCAGCAGGTTCATCATCATGAGCAGCGAGGCATAGAACACCATCAGCGCGGTCACCATGGTGGCGTCGGAGTCCTTGGCCGCGGTCACCAGGTAGGTGCCCAGGCCGGGCAGCTGGAAGATGGTCTCGACCACGAAGCCGCCGGTCATGATGCTGGCGGTGGCGGGGCCGAGGTAGGTCACCACCGGCTGCAGCCCGGCGCGCACCGCGTGCTTCCAGATCACCTTGCCCTCCGACAGCCCCTTGGCGCGGGCGGTGCGGATGTAGTCCTGGCGGATCACGTCGAGCACCGACGCGCGCGCCAGCCGGGCGATCGACGCCGCATAGATCAGGCCCAGCGCCAGCGCGGGCAAGATGTAGCTGCTGGCGCCGTCGAGGCGCGCCGCCGGCAGCCAGCCCAGCCACATCGAGGCCACCAGCACCAGCAGCGGCCCCAGCACGAAGGACGGCGTCGAGATGGCCATGATGGCGATGAACATGGCGCCGTGGTCGAACCACGAGTTCTGCCGCGACGCCGCCAGCACGCCCAGCGAGACCCCGACCGCGACCGCGAACAGCAGCGCGATGAGGCCGATGGTCGCCGACACCGGGAAGGCCTTGCGGATGATCTCGTTGATCGACTGCTCGCGCTTGAGCGACTTGCCGAGATCGAAGCGCAGGTAGCCCGACAGCTCGCGCCAGTACTGCTTGGTCCAGTGATCGTCGAGGTGGTAGCGCTTGCGCAGGTTCTTCTCTACCTCGGGCGGCGGGCGCTTCTCGGCGTCGAACGGTCCGCCCGGCGTCTTCTTCATCAAGAGGAAGCCCAGCGAGAACACCACCAGCAGGACCGGGATCGCAAACAGGATGCGCCCGATGACGAGCCGCTTCATGGCGTGATGCTCCCCTGGCCCTCGAGCGTGGGCCGCGGCGCCGCGCCCTCACACTTGTAGGTGAAGTCGATCCACACGTACTTGAGCGCGATCTTGTCGAGGATGTTGTGCGGCGCGTTGCACACGTAGGGCTTGACCAGGTGGTGTTGCACGTAGGTGTAGAGCGGGATGTTGACGCCCTCGTCGAGCACCAGCTTCTCCATCTCGTAGATGTACTGGTTGCGCTTGGCACGATCGGGCTCGAGCTGCTGCTTGGTGAGCAGCGCCATGTACTCGTCGGAGCTCCAGCCCGGCTGGTTGTTGGGGCTGCCCTTGCGGTAGTTGTCGCCGACGAAGTCCTCGGGCTCCGGCATCGAGGCGATGCCGCCCATGCGCATGATGTCGAAGTCGTGCTGGCGCAGCGCCTTGAGCATCGTCTTCCACTCCTGCGACTCCAGGCCGATGTCGAGGCCGAGGTGCTTCTTCCACTGGCCCTGCACCCACTCGGCGATGATCTGGTGCTGCTCGACGCCGGTGTTGATGCGGATGGTGATGCGCGGGATGCTGCCGCCGAGCTCGCGCCGGGCCTGCTCCAGCTCCTTCTTCGCGGCGACGAGGTCGAAGTCGAGGCCGGGCGGGCTCCTGTAGCCGGTGAAGGGCTCCATGCCGAGCGGCACCTTGGCGCTCCACGGCACGATGCCGCTCTTGAGCAGCGCGGGCAGCTCGCGGCGATCGAGCGCCAGGCCGAGGGCGCGGCGCAGGGCGCGGTTCTTCAGCGCCGGCGGGCCGGTCTTCTCGTCGACGTTGACCACGTAGAAGTAGGTGCCCAGGTAAGGCAGGCGGATGTAGTCGGCCTTGGGCTTGCCGTCGATGCTGCCGTTGAGCCTGGGCAGCATCGAGCCCGGGATGCTGTTGGCGGTCAGCATGTCGACGCGGCCGTCGAAGTAGACCGCGGTGGCGGTGGCCTGCTCGTCGATCGACATCATCACCAGCTTGTCGAGCCGGGTACGCGCGGCGTCCCAGTAGTGCGGGTTCTTGAGCAGGGTCAGCGAGTCACGCAGCTTCCACTCGGTCAGGCAGAAGGCGCCCGAGCACACGAAGTCGCCGGCGTGGCGGTGCCACTCGGCGCCCAGGCGATCCAGGGTGTAGCGATCGACCACGCGGAAGGTGGTGTCGGCCACCTGGAGCAGCCAGAACAGCGTCGGCTTGGCCAGGTCGATCTCCAGCGTGGTGGCGTCCTTGGCGCGCACCGCCAGCAGGCTGGAGGTCAAGGCCAGCTGCTTGCCCGAGGCGAAGTCGCGTACGCCCTTCTGGGCGCCGTCCAGCCCCTCGACCACGTAGACCACGTCGGCGGCCGGCTGCACCACGTCGCTGGCGCGCACCCAGCCACCCGCCAGCGAGACCGACTCCCAGACGTGCAGCCAGCTGCCGTCGGGGCTCTCGTCGAACACCAGCAGATCGTCGCCGGGGCCGAAGCGGTGCACCACCTTGGCGCCGGCGTCGGGGTCGGTGCGCGCCTCGATGCGCGCCCGCGGCTTGCGCAGGGTGCTGTCGCTGGGCTCGGCGGCGGCGGGCGAGATCTGCTGGACCACCACGACCCGCCCGGGCTGCAGCTTGCGGGTGGCCACGCGCAGGCCGCGCAGCCTGCCGCCGTTCCACTCCTCGCCGCCGTCGATCTTGTAAAACTCCTCGGCGTCGCGCACCGCCCACGCCGGGTGCAGCGCGCGGGCCCAGCTGTAGACCACGTCGCGGGCCTCCAGCGGGCGGCCGTCGGAGAACTTGAGGCCGGGGCGCAGGTGGAAGGTGAAGTGCATCCAGTCGGGGGACACCTCCCAGCGCTCGGCCAGCGCGGGGATGGGCAGCGCGGTCTGCGGATCCAGCTCGGTCAGGCCGTCGAAGCACTGGTCGGCGACCTTGCCGTCGTTGACCGCGGTCAGGCGCGCCGGATCCATGAACTCGGGCTCGGCGGAGTTGCCGAAGTACAGCGTGCGCGTGTCGGCGCGGTGCCGGATGCGGCCGAAATACTTGCCCTTGGTGACGTCGCAGCCCGCCACCAGCAGCAGGCCGAGCACGACGGGGAGCCCTCGCATGAACGGCGTTATACCCCGAGGTTCGCGGGACATCAGGGTGTTTTGTTGCCCGCTCGCGGGCCCCGTCACAAGGTGGTGGCGTGAGCTCGGCACCCGCCCCCGGCGCCCCGGGAACCCCTGCGATCCCCGGCAGCGCGACCGTGGCCGCCAGCGGCGGCGACGTGGTGGTCGTCGGCCAGGAGACCACGGTGCTGCGCGACCTCTACCACGCGGTGCTGCGCGCGCGCTGGTCGGTCGCGCTGCTCGGCCTGACCGGGGTCTTCCTGGTGCTCAACCTCTTCTTCGCGGTGCTGTACATGGAGCTCGGTGGGGTCGCGCACGCGCGCCACCACTCGCTGTCGGACGCCTTCTTCTTCAGCGTGCAGACCATGGGCACCATCGGCTATGGCGCGATGTATCCCGAGACCGCGGTGGCCAACACCGTGGTGGTGGTCGAGGCGGTGACCTCGCTGGTGGTGACCGCGATGGCGACCGGGCTGGTGTTCGCCAAGTTCTCGCGCTCCAACGCGCGGGTGGTCTTCACCAGCAAGCTGGTCATCAGCCCGATGCAGGGCGTGCCCACGCTGGCGTTCCGCGCCGGCAACCGCCGGGGCAACCTGGTGGTCGAGGCCCAGCTGCGCCTGGCCCTGGTGCGCACCGAGCACCCGCCCGAGGGCGGCACCTTCTATCGCATGGTCGACCTCGAGCTGACGCGCGACCGTTCGCCGGCGTTCTCGCGCTCGTGGACCGTGATGCACCAGGTCAAGCCGGGCAGCCCGCTGTGGGGCATGACCCCCGAGCAGATGCAGGCCGAGGAGGTCGAGATCATGGCCTCGCTGAACGGCCTCGACGAGACCTCGATGCAGGCCCTGCACGCACGCCACCGCTGGTACGCGGCCGACGTGGTGTGGGGCGCGCGCCACGTCGACGTGCTGAGCGAGCTGCCCGACGGGCGCCTGCTGCTGGACCTGCGCAAGTTCGACGCCGTCGAGCCGACCCAGCCGACCGAGGCGTTCCCCTACCCCAGACCCCTCGATCGCTAGTTGGCGGCGCCGGGGCGGCTGCGGCCGCCGGGACCGATGCGGCCGGCCTCGGCGGCGGCCAGCGCACCCAGGGTGTCGACCGCGGCCTGCAGGCGCGGTGACCAGGGGAAGCCGCACGACAGGCGCAGGCAGCTGCCGAAGCGGCCGCGCGCCGAGAAGATGGGGCCGGGCGCGACGGCGACGCCGTGCTCCAGCGCGCGCGCCTGGATGGCCAGCGCGTCGCAGCCGGCGGGCAGCTCCAGCCACAGCACGAAGCCGCCGGCCGGGGCGCTGACGCGGGTGCCGGGCGGGAAGCTGTGCGCCACCGCCTCGCGCATGCGCGCGACCTGCGCGCTGAGCTGACGGCGCAGGCGGCGCAGGTGGCGATCATAGCCGCCCGAGGCCAGGAACTCGGCGACCGCCATCTGCGGCAGTGTCGGGGTCGCAACCGACTGCGAGAACTTGAGGCGCTCGGCGGCGTCCTGGTAGCGCCCCGCGGCCAGCCAGCCGACCCGGTAGCCCGGCGCCAGCGTCTTGGACACCGAGCCGCACAGGAGCACGCGGCCGTCGCGATCGAAGGCCTTGAGCGGGCGTGGCCGGGTGCCGTCGTGCATCAGGTCGCCGTGGATGTCGTCCTCGATGATGGGCACGTCATGGCGCTGCCCGAGGCGCCACAGGCGCTGCTTGGCGTCGTCGGACATCACGGTGGCCAGCGGGTTGTGCAGGTTGGGCACGCACAGGATGGCGCGCGGGCGCTGGGTGCGCAGCGCCTCGTCGAGGGCGTCGAGGTCGAGGCCGCTCACCGGGTGCACCGGGATCTCGATGGCGCGCAGCCCCATCTCCTCGATGAGCTGCAGCACGCCGAAGTAGGTCGGGCTCTCGACCGCGATGGCGTCGCCGGGGCGCGTGGTGGCGCGCAGCGCGATGTGCAGCGCCTCCATGGCGCCCACCGTGGTGATGAAGTCGGCCTCGCCCAGCTCGGCGCCCCAGGTCACCGCGCGGCGGGCCAGCTGGCGGCGCAGCGTGGGCAGGCCGGGCGGCGCGTCGTAGCTGGCGCCCGCGGTCGACATCTCCTTGCAGATGGCGGCCATCATGCGGTTCAGCGCCGCGATGGGCAGAAGCTCGGGCGACAGCGTGGCGGCGCCCAGCGGCACGATGGCGGGATCGCGCATGGCCGCCAGCAGCGCGGCCACGCCGGTGCCCACGGTGACGCGGGCGGGGGCGCCGGCGCGTGAACGCGGCTCGGTGGGGCCGAGCAGGGCGCTGGCGCGGCGCACGCGCACGAAGTGGCCCGACTTGGGGCGGGTCTCGATGAGGCCCTGGTTCTCCAGCGCCAGGTAGGCGGTCAGCACGGTGGCGACGCTGACGCCGCGCTGCTCGGACAGCCGACGCACCGAGGGCAGGCGCTCGCCGGCGCGCAGGGCGCCGCGGGTGATGGCGCCTGCAATATCGGCGGCCAGCTGTTCGTAGAGGTGGGGTGCGTCGGCCATGTGGGGCATTGTACTGGTCGCTATTTCATTGTGACCAGTACAGATTGTGGCCGGTTTTGTTGGCACAGGGGCCATCTGTACCGGCCTGTGCTTGTCGCTGTTGCATCTGTGCTGGTGAGGCGACGCGGCCCACAGTCGGGCCATGACTCCGTCCTCGTCGGGCTCGCTGCCGGCCTCCCCCCTCGCGCTGGTGCCCGCGGCGCTGCCCGTCCTCGACCAGCGCCGCAAGCTCGGGCTCGCGCTGGCCGGCGTGTACCTCATCTGGAGCTCGACCTACCTGGCCATGCGCTGGGCGGTGGCCGGGCTGCCGCCGCTCCTGATGGGCGGGGTACGCTTCATCACCGCGGGCGTCGTGCTGCTGGCCATCCTGCGCGCGCGCGGGCTGCCGCTGCCGCCGCGTCGGGTCTGGCTGTGGTCGCTGCCCGCGGGGGCGCTGCTGTTCCTGGTCGGCAACGGCTTCGTCGCGCTGGCCGAGCGCAAGCTGTCGTCGGGGCTGGCCGCGGTGGTGTGCGCGACCATGCCGCTGTGGGCCGCGGCGCTGGGCCTCTTCACGGGCGCGCGCGCCAGCCGGCGCGAGCTCTTCGGCATGCTGCTCGGCCTGGGCGGCGTCGCGCTGCTGGGCGGCGGTGATCTCGGCGCCGGCGGCCTGGAGGCGGTGCTGCTGCTGCTGGCCCCGGTGGGTTGGGCGCTGGGCTCGCTGCTGGGGCGCAAGCTGGCCGGCCACGGCCTGATGGCGGCGGCCACGCAGATGCTGTGTGGCGGCGTGTTGACGCTGCTGACCGGCCTCCTCCTGGGCGAGCGCGCGCCGACCTCAGCCTCGCCAGCCGCGCTGGGCGCGCTGGCCTACCTCATCGTGTTCGGCTCGCTGCTGGGCTTCTCGGCCTACACCTACCTCCTGCAGCACGCGCGCCCCGCGCTGGCGATGAGCTACGCCTACGTCAACCCGGCCCTGGCGGTGGTGCTGGGCGCCGCGCTGGGCGAACACGTCGGCCCCGAGGCCATCGCGGCCACCGGCCTCATCGCCTCGGCGGTCGCGGTGATGGTGACGCGCCGACGCCCCGCGCTGGCGCCGGCTCAGGGCAGCGGCGCGGCCGACAGCACCCACAGGGTCAGCGCGCCCGAGGCGTCGCGCTCGGCCAGGTAGAGCCACTCGCGACTGGCGCGCAGCTGCCCCCGCGGCAGCACGTAATAGGCGGCTGTCGCGCTCATCGTGCTGGCGGGCTGCGAGGTCAGGGAGGTCTCGGCCGCGACCAGCCAGGCGGTCACCGCGGGGTCGGGCTCGGCGCCCAGCAGCGCCTCGTTGACCGCGGCGCCCAGCGCGGCGTCCTCGGCGAGCACGCTGCGCAGGGTCGGCGGCGGCCCCGGCTGCAGCGCCACCAGCACCGGGCGCGCCTCGGCGATGGCCAGCGCCCAGGTCGTGCCCGGGGCGATCACCAGGTGCAGCCCGAGGTGGCGCGCGTCGGGGGCGGCCAGCGTCGGCCGCGTCGCCACCGGCCACTCGTCGGCCAGCGTGCACCACAGCGGCAGATCGGCGCCGGTGCCGCAGGCGGCGGCCCGACGCAGCTGCTCGCGGATACTGGCCGACAGCGGCTCTGCCTGGCCCGGTGCGCGGGGCTGCGTGCGCCGCCGGGCGATCACACGAGCCCTTAGCACCTCGTCCCAGATGCCATAGCGCGGGATGCTGGCCAGGTGGCTCTGGCCCAGCTCGGGCAGGCCGCCGGGATAGCGCGCGAACTTGCGAAACTGTCGGCCGGTGTCCCGGGGTCCCATGTCGAGCCGCGCGGCCGAGGACTCCGAGCTGGAGGCCACCGCGCCGGCCAGGCCCCACATCGGCGCCGTCAGCAGCAGGAAGCCGCCATGGGTGAGGGTGCTCAGCGTCCCCAGGCTGGCCGCGGCGTTGACCTTGCCGGGCTGGCTCTTCCAGCCATACAGCTTGGCGCTGACCAGGCGATCGATGGGCACCGCGATCAGGGACGGCACGTCGGTCAGCACCACCAGGCTGCCGCGGTCGACCGCGAGCAGCTCACCCTCGATGTGGGCGCGCCGCTCGCTGCCGCGGTAGACGAGGTCGATGCGACCGCCGCGCACCGTGGCGCCGGCGTTGGCGACGCTGGGCAGGCTGGCGGGCCCCTCGGCGCTGAACACACAGCCGGCCTGGGTCAGCGCCAGCAGCAGCGCGGCGACGCCGCCGGTGGCGCAGCTGCGCGCGCGCGCGCCGGTCATGGCCGCACCCCGGGCGTGGACAGCGTGGGCGCCGCGGCCGGCACACCGCTGCCGCTGGGCAGGCGCGCGCTGTCACGACGCCGGAAGCGGCTGGCCCAGAACAGGCGCTCCATCTCGGGCTCGACGCGCTTGAACGCCGGGGCCAGCTCGCGCAGGGCCGCGGCCGGCGACAGCAGCAGCCGGGCCGCCTTCAGCGGAGCGTGCTCGCGCAGCCACTCGTCGCGCATCCACTCCAGATAGTAGCCGCGGGTGTGCAGGAACAGCTCGTGGTCGCCGGGCGGCAGCTGGTACTCGAAGCGCACCCGGTCGCCGGGCAGCGTGACCAGGCCGCGCCGCGCATCCGGGGTCTGGCCGACCACGCGGCTCGGGCGCACGCGCACTGGCGTGACCGCGTCGCCCAGGGTCGCCAGCGCGGCCCAGTCGAGGCGGAAGTGGCCGCGGGCGATGCGCAGCCGCACCTGCTGGCCGGCGCCCGCGGGCAGCTCCAGCAGCTTGACGTCGGTGGCCAGCGGGCCGGTCTCGCCGAGCTGGCCGACGGTGCGGAAGCCGCCGGCACCGTCGGGCACCTGGACCTCGATGAAGCCGAGCAGCGCGTGCACGTCGCTGGCGTCGGGGCCCGGGCCACGCTTGCTGGCGCCAGCGCCGGCCGCGTCGCTGCGCCGCTCCAGCGCGGCCAGCACGGCGCCGATGTCGCCGCCGACCCAGGCCAGCGCCTGGTACAGCACATAGGTCGACAGCAGGGTCTGCCGCGACGCCAGCACCAGGCCGCGCGGCGCCAGGTCCCCCGGGGCCAGCGCGGGGAACTCGAGGTCGATGGTCTCGCGGCTGGCCAGGTCGACGCCGTCGGTCTGGCTGACCCGCTCGTCGCCGTCGAGGCCGCGCAGCGCCGGCTGGCACGGCGCGCCCGCGCTGTCGTGACACCCGACCAGCGTGGCCAGCGCGGGCGCACGGCGCAGCACGCCGCTCGGGGTGGCGAACACGCGCTCGCCAGGTGCCCGGGGCGCCGCCAGCACGTCGACGTGGCGCACCACGTGGGTCTCCAGCGCCTCGTTGGTCATGGTGACGACCAGGCGGCCGTCGTGGGGGCGCGCCGCGGGCAGGGCGTCGAGGTCGTCGGCCTCCAGGCTGGGCGCGATGCTGTCGGAGAAGCCCTCGGCCATCAGCACGGGGCGCTGGCCGTCATCGAGGTAGAAGGTCGGGCACGAGCCGAAACAGGCCTTGGGGTTGGCCAGACAGGCCACCGTGACCGCGGTCGAGATGCCGGTCACGATGGCCATCCCGGCCACGCTGCGCGAGTTCCGCGCCACGTTGGTCTCGAAGATGGCGACGTCGTCGATCCGGATCGTGGTCAGGCGCGCCGTCATCGGCTCGCGGTCGACGTCATAGCGCCGGGCCGGGCCGCTGACCTCGCGGCGCAGCTCGTTGACCTGCCAGCGCCCGAACACGATGACGTCGCCGTTCTTCATGTGCGCCTTGAGGAAGCGCGAGTCGCGATCGAGGTGCGCGGCGTCGCCGGGCGCCACCAGCTGGCGCTCCAGCTTCTTGGCACAGCCGGTGGGCGCGGCGAGCACGGCGGCGACGGCGAGCACGGGCGCCAGGCGGGCCAGGACGAACATGCCCCATGCTACCCGAAGCAAGTCGCCGCCGCGTGGCAAGCCCCGGCAGTGAACGGTTCAGTCGATGTTGCGCAGGAAGTTGGCGACCTCGGCGAAGCGCGCGTCGAGGTAGCGGCGCACGTCGCCGGTGATGCCGGCGGCGTCCATCGCCAGGGTCATCGAGCGCAGCCAGGCGTCGCGCATGCCGGCGTCGACCGGGACCTCGCGGTGGCGCATGCGCAGCCGCGGCGGGCCGTGCTGTGCGGTGTAGTCCTGCGGTCCGCCCAGCCAGCCGGCCAGGAACAGGGCGAAGCGCTCGCGCGCGCCGCGGCTGACCTTGCCCGGGGACTCGCACTCGTGCAGCGCGGTCAGCGCTGGCTCGTGCGCCTCCATGGCGTCATAGAAGCGCATCGCCAGGTCGTGCACCACGGCGGCGCCGCCGAGATCCGCGAACGGGGTGCGCTGCGGGCCCAGGGTCAGCACCAGCTCGGCCCAGCGCGAGAACACCTCGCGGCCGAGCTGCTCCAGCGTGGCGCAGTGGTCACTGGCCGCGGCCGCGATGGCGGCGCCGTCGAGCTGCTCGGCGGCCAGCTCGTCGGCGAAGGCGCGCGTGAAGCCGTGCACCGCGTCGCGCGAGACCTCGAGGTGGAACAAGATCCCCCACGCGCGCCCGTGGCGGAACGCCTGCACCGCGGTGCGCTCGGAGCGCGCCAGCGCGGTGGCCCCGGCGGGCAGCTCGAAGATGTCGCCGTGCCAGTGAAAGCCGATGAACTGCTGCGGCGCCGCGCCGAACAGGGCGTCACCCTGCGCGGCTGGCTCCAGCGTGACCGGGTGCCAGCCGATCTCCTTGGCCGGGCCGGGGCTGACCCGCGCGCCCAGCGCCGCCGCCAGCAGCTGGCTGCCCAGGCAGACGCCGAGGATGGGCTTGCCCTGGGCCAGGGCGTCACGCAGCAGCGTGATCTCCTGCCCCAGGTGGGGCAGCCGTGCCGTGTCGGCCACACCCATCGGGCCGCCCATGATGACCAGGCCATCGGAGGCCAGCGTGGTCGGCACCGGGTCGCCGCGGTCGACGCGCATGATGTCGACCGAGATCCCCTTGGCCGCCAGCACGTCACCGATGGCGAGCGGGGGCTCGTCGGCGACGTGCTGGATGACAAGGACGCGGCGCATTCAGCGGGCGGCCCCCGGCAGCATCAGGTTGGCCTTCTGGGCGGCCAGGAAGCGCTCGCTGACGTCGTTCCAGTCCCACAGGTTCCACACTGCCTTGAAGAACTCGGCCTTGCGGTTCTGGTACTGCAGGTAATAGGCATGCTCCCAGGCGTCGAGCACCAGCAGGGGCACGCCGGCCTGCCCGACGTTGGACTGGTGATCGTAGATCTGGGTGATGAGCAGGCGGCGCGCCACCGGCTCCCACACCAGCGCGGCCCAGCCGGAGCCCATCACGGTCTCGGCGGCCTTGCTGAAGTGCTCGCGAAACGGCTCGAAGCCGCCGAAGTCGCGCGTCACGGCGCTGGCCAGCTCGCCCTGCGGTTCGCCGCCGCCCTTGGGACTGAGGTTGCGCCAGAACAGCGCGTGCAGCACGTGGCCCGAGAGGTGGAAGGCCAGCGCGCGCTCGAGGGCAGGCAGGCGCGCGAAGTCGCGCTTGCTGCGCGCCTCGTCGAGCTGGGCCAGGGTGTCGTTGGCGCCCTTGACGTAGGCGGCGTGGTGCTTGCCGTGGTGCAGCTCGAGGATCTTGCCCGAGATGTGCGGTTCGAGCGCGCCGTAGTCGTATCCGAGTTCGGGGAGTGTGTATTCCATGGTGCCTCCTTTGGTATCGGGTTGGATGCCGGAAGTCCACCGTGTAGGCTCGCTGCGCAGGAATTGCGCAACTGTCGTCGAGGTGGCCGTGAACATCCAGATCTTCGGTACCAAGAAGTGTGCCGACACCCGCAAGGCCGAGCGCTGGTTCAAGGAGCGCGGCGTGCGGGTGCAGTCGATCGATCTGGCGCAGAAGGGCATGTCGCCCGGCGAGCTGCGCAGCGTGGCCGCGCGGGTCGGCGGCGTCGAGGCGCTGATCGATCGCGACGGCAAGCGCTACGTCGACAAGGGGCTGAAGTACGCGGCGCCGACCGGGCCGCGCATCGAGCAGGCGCTGCTCGACGATCCGCTGCTCTTGCGCACGCCCATCGTGCGCGACGGCTCGCGCGCGACGCTGGGGTTTCAGCCCGAGGTCTGGGACGAGTGGCGCAAGGGCTGATCGTCAGCGCCGGCGGGTGTGTGGCGCGGGCGGCGCCGCCGTCAGCGGATCCTCGGGCCAGGAGTGGCGCGGGTAGCGGCGGCCGAGCTCGCGGCGCAGGGCAGGGTAGTGGCGCTGCCAGAAGCCGGCCAGATCGGTGGTGACCTGGACCGCGCGCTGGTTGGGCGCCAGCAGGTGCAGGACCACCGGGGTGCGGCCGCCGCCGATGCGCGGCCCCTCGGCGAGGCCGAAGAAGTCCTGCAAGCGTGACTCGATCCAGGGTGGCTGGCCCTCGGCATAGTTGACCCGCACGCGGCGTCCCCCGGGCAGCTCGAGCGACTCGGGCGCCAGGCGCGCCAGCGCGCGGGTGTCGAGCCTGGCCAGCAGGGCGGCCATCACCGCGCGGGCGTCGAGCCCCGACAGGCTCAGCGTGGCGGCCGCCAGCTCGGCCAGCGCGGTCTCGACCGCGGCGTCGTCCAGCGCGCCGAGGCCGGCGTCGGGCGCCGCGGCTTGCGCGAAGTCGACCCGCGCCCGCAGCGCCGCCAGCTGTGCCTTCAGCTCGGCATCGAGCGCGCCGAGGCCCCTGGTCAGGGCGTGTCGCACCAGCAGCCGCGCGCTGTCGGCGCTGGCCTCGGCCGGCGTGCGCGACTCCTCCAGGACCATGGCGTCGTACAGCAGGCGCGACACCTTGACCACGCGGCCGCCCTCGAGCTCCAGGGTCTCGCTGCTGGTCATGGCCTCGGGCTGCAGATCGAGCAGCCACTCGGCCTCGATCGCGCTCGCCATCCGGATCAGCACGCCGCGGCCCTGCTGCTCGGCCTCCAGCGCCAGCATCAGCATCGGCTCGCGCACCACGCTGCTCGGCGCCAGCTCGCCGGCGCCGCCGCCGGCCAGCAGCACGGACGACTTCAGCGCCGCCCGCCGACGCGCCACGCGATCGGGGAAGCCCGCCAGCAAGCTCACCATCACGGCCTCGTCTTCACCGCTCGTGCTCGTGCTCGTGCTCGTGCTCGTGCTCGTGCTCGTGCTCGTGCTCGTGCTCGTGCTCGTGCTCGTGCTCGTGCTCGTGCTCGTGCTCGTGCTGCTGGTACCGCGTGGCCTGACCATTCTTCCCAGCCGCTGCGCGACGCGCGCGACCGACTGCACCGCCCCCACATCCAGGCCCATCCCGCGCACCCGCCCGGCCTCGAACCGCGCCGCCTCCGCCTCGCGAAACCGCTCCATGGCGTCCAGCACGTCCGACGGCCCGCTCTCCGCCCGCGACGCCCGCCCGCCGCCCGCGAACGACGCTCGTGACTCCAGCCCGATGGCGCGCTCCCCCAGCAGCGCCGCCGCCAGCGCCGCCTGCTTGCCGACCCCGCGGCGCTCGCCCTCCACCATCACGCGTGCCAGCCGGGGATGCACCGGCAGCTCGGCCATGCGCCGCCCCAGCTCGGTCACCACACCGTCGCGCGTCGCCCCCAGCCGCTCCAGAAGGACGCTCGCCGCCGCCACCGCCGCCGCCGGCGGCGCCTCCAGGAAGCGCACCTCCTCCAGCCCCGCGCCACGCACGCCGGCGACGCGCAGCGCCAGCACCAGCTCGGTCAGATCGACGCGCCGGATCTCGGGGGCGTCATGCTCCGGCCGCGCCTCCAGATCCAGCCGCGCGTACAGCCGCACGCAGCGCCCGGCCCGGGTGCGCCCGGCGCGCCCCGCGCGCTGGGTCGCCGCCGCGCGCGAGATCTTGGCCACCCGCCGCTCCGGCAGCCCGGTCCACGGCGAGTGCGCCGCGACGCGGTGCAGCCCGCTGTCGATGACCACGCTGACGCCCGGGATGGTCACCGAGGTCTCGGCCACGTTGGTGGCCAGCACCAGCTTGCGCGGCCCTGGTCGCACCGCGCGATCCTGCTCCGCCGCGGGCAGCTCGCCGTGCAGCGCGTGCACCTCCAGCCCGTGGCGCGCCGCGATCTCCGCGCAGGCCTCGCGGGCGCGCCGGATCTCCGCCGCGCCGGGCAGGAACACCAGCACATGGCCGTCGTCGCCCGGCGCCACCCGACGCAGCGCCGCCGCGACCTGGCGCTCCAGCGGCAGCTCGTCACGCCCGCGCCCCGGCGCCTCGTCATACTCGATGGTGACCTCGAACGGCCGGCCCTCGCTGCGCAGCACCGGTCCGCCCAGCAGCGCCGCCAGCGGCGCGGCGTCCAGCGTGGCCGACATCGCCACCAGCTGCAGCTCGGGCCGGCGCGCGCGCAGCCGCACCAGCAGCGCCAGCGCCAGATCGGTCGCCAGGTGGCGCTCGTGGACCTCGTCGAGCAGCACGGCCGCGACGCCGCGCAGCTCGGGATCGCCCAGCAGCCGCCGCGTCAGCACGCCCTCGGTCACGAAGCGCACCCGCGTGGCCGCCGACGACACCTCATCGAAGCGCACCTGGTAGCCCACGCGCTGCCCCAGCGGCTCGCCCAGCTCCTCGGCCACCCGCTGCGCCGCCAGGCGCGTCGCCAGCCGGCGCGGCTCCAGCACCCAGATCTCGCCGCGCTCCGCCACCCCGGCATCGAGCAGCGCGCGCGGCACCCGCGTGGTCTTGCCCGCGCCCGGCGGCGCCTCGATCACCAGCGTGCCCGCCCGCGCCAGCGCCGCCGTGATCTCCGGCAGCAACGGATCGATGGGCAGCGCCAGCACGCGCCCACTCTACGTCAGTCGCGCGTCAGCGCCGACCCAACCTCACCCCGGCACCTCAGTGCAGGTACAGCGCCGCCTGGTCGACCGCGAACACCGCGCGCTCCAGCGCCTCGCGCGCCCGGCGCGCCCGGCCGAGCTCGATCACATAGTCGCGCAGCAGCCTGAGGTCGCGCGACGCCGCCGCCGCCACCCGCACCCCGGTGGTCCGGGTCAGCTTGCCGTCCATGCCGGGGCGCACGCGGTCGAAGCACACCTGGGCCCGCGCCCAGATGATCTCGTCGATCCCGGGCAGCTCGATCTCGAGCTGCAGCGCGCCCAGCGGCGCCAGGCCGCGCTTGACGAAGGGCCGCTCGAGGCGCATCCCGCTGCCCGACAGGTCGATCACGAAGCCAGGCCGCTCGTCGCCATCGGCGATCTCGTTGCACAGGGCCTCGATCTCGACCCGGGGCGCCACCCGTCTGGGGTCCAACCACGCATGATGATCCAGCATGTGGTCAAGTGTAGGACACGCGAAACAGCGGGGGCAACAATCCCCCTTTCGGGCCCTGGGCACAGGGGTGCTAGGGTGGCCGCCATGACCACCGACTTCGCCGCCCTCGAGCGGCGCTTCACCGAGCTGCTCGGCCTCGACCGCGCCCCCATCGCCATCTCGCTGCTCGGCGCCGCCCCCACCGGGGTGCGCCGCTTCATGGGCCAGGTGCCCTCCGGTTGCTCGTTCTGGAGCATGGCCGCCAGCGCCCCGGCCGGGAAGAGCGCCTTCTATACCGTGCCCTCCGATCACTTCAACTGCCCGGTGGGCAGCTACACCCACCAGATCGATCTGCCCGCCGACCGCGCCGCCGAGCTGGGCGACGTGCTCGGCCTGATGACCCAGATCGGGTACCTCAAGATGGAGGAGGTGCCCGGCATCCCGCGCTGGGAGACCCCGCCCGCCGCGGTGGTCTACGCCCGCCTGGGCGAGGCGCCGCTGCCGCCCGACGTGGTCATGTTCGCGCTGACGGCGTCGGCCGCGATGCGCCTCAACGAGGCGGCGGCCTTCGCGGGCGTCAGCTCGGGGCTGGCCGCGCTGGGCCGTCCGACCTGCATGGCCATCCCGGCCGCGGTCGCGCGCGGCGCCACCATGTCGCTGGGCTGCATCGGCAACCGGATCTACACCGACCTGGCCGACGGCCACGCCTATGTGGCGGTGCGCGGGCGGGACATCGCCGCGGTGGCCGACCAGCTGGGCGGCATCGTCAGCGCCAACCAGAAGCTGGTCGAGTACCACGGCGAGCGCAAGGCGCGGCTGACCGTCCCGGCCTGACCCGCTGCGCGTGGAGGCCACCCGCCATGACTATGCCGCGCAGGCGGCGCGCTACGATCGGACGCGCGCCGCCAGCCCGGATCTGGTGGCGCTGCTGGCCCAGGCGGTGGCGGGTGAGCCGGGGCCGCGCCTGGTCGACGTCGGCGGTGGCACCGGCAACTATGCGGCGGCGCTGCGCCAGCGTGGCTTCGCGCCGCTGGTGATCGATCGCGCCCCGGCGATGCTGGCGCGCGCGCGCGACAAGGGGCTTGCGTGCCTGCGCGGCGACGCCACCGCGCTTCCGGTGGCGACCGCCAGCGCCGACGTGGTGATGTCGATCTCGATGCTGCACCTGGTGCCCGACTGGCGCGCCATGCTGCGCGAGCTGCGCCGCGTGCTGCGCCCCGGCGGGCGCGGCGCGCTGATGCTGTACACGCGCGAGAACCTCGGCGTGCACTGGGTGTTCGACTACTTCCCCAGCACGCGGGCCTGGGTCGAGGACTGGCACGGTCCGCTGGCCGAGGTGCTGGCCGAGCTGCCGGGGGCCCGGGTGGTGCCGCTGCGGTTCTCGGACGGTAGCGATGGCTCGCTGGCGGCGCTGTGCCGGACGCCGGCGCGGCTGCTCGACCCGGCGGCGCGTGCGCAGACGTCCTACTTCGAGAAGCTGGAGACCGAGGCGCCCGCGGTGCTGGCGGCCGGGCTGGCGGCGCTGCGACGCGACCTCGACGGGGGCCGACGCCCGGACGTCGAGGTCGCCGCAGTGCGCGAGAAGGTCGGCGATGGAACGGTCATCATGTGGACAGCATGACAAGGTGCAGGGCGCGGCTCACTCGGTCAGGGTGGCCGGTGGCTTGCTGCTGACCTCCAGCGTGCGCACGCCCTCCAGGCGGGCCAGCGACAGCCGCGACGGCTCGCTGCCGGCGCTGGCGCCGTTGCCGTAGGCGGCGCGGGCCTCCTCGAGGCGGCCCAGGCGCTCGTAGGCGACGCCCAGGTTGTTCCACATGTACGGCTCGGGGCCGTCGGCCTGGGTGGCCTGCTCCAGCGCGGCGGCGGCGTCGGCGAAGCGCTCCGACAGGATCAGGGTCAGGCCGAGGTTGTTCCAGGCGTACAGGTTGCCGGGGTTCTCCTCGGCAGCACGCATGAAGGCCAGCTCGGCGCCGGGCAGATCGTCCTGCGCCAGGCGCACGCGGCCCAGCGTGTTCCACGCCGACGACGAGGACGGCTGCTCCTCGACCGCGGCCTCGGCGCGCATCTCGGCGTCGCCCAGGCGGTGCGCGGCGAGGTCGAGGCGGGCCAGCTCGATCAGCGGCTGCGCGCTGCTGGGCGCCAGCGCGTGCGCGGCCTCGAAGGCGGCGCGCGCGGCGTCGGGCTGCGCCCTGGCGACGAGCTCGCGGCCAGCGCGCAGGTGGTCCTGCACGGTCAGCGGCCTGTCGTCGCGGCCGACCGGGCGCGCCGGGGCAGGCTCGGGCTCGGCGACCGCGATCGGGTTCGGCGACGGCGCGACCACCGGCGTGACGTTCGGGGTGCCGTCCGGGCTCTGTGCCGGCGCCACCGGCGGGGCGGGTGCGCTGGCCCGCGGCTGCTGCTGGTGGCGCGCGCGCGGACGCCGGCAGCCCGGCAGCAGCGCGATCCCCAGCCCGGCCCACAGTGCGAGACGACCCCAGCGCGACGACTTGATGCGACCCATGACGAACCGCCTGGGAGCCTCGGCTCCCGTTTCGCCATCCCTACAAAGCAGCCCCGATGCCAGCGCCAAGTGCGCGAATCTGGCCGGGCGCGCCGATGTGTGTGTCTGTGGGGAGACGCGATCTCCACGAGCACGAGACACGAGCGGCGCTGGCTACCCGAACGCCTGCGCCGCCAGCGCGAACAGCCGCGTGCGCGCACCCGGCAGCGCGACGCCCGCGAGCGTCATCACGGCGGGGTGATCCACCCGCGCGAAGCCGCGCGCCCCCAGTCGAGCGGTCAGCTCGGTGTGCTCGGCGGGCACGTCGATGCGCAGCGCACCTGGCGCGCGCGCGGCCAGCGCCGCCACCAGCACCGTCGCACCCGCCGCATCCGGCGCCAGCACCGGCCCCAGCACGGTCAGCGCGCCCTGCGCGGTGGCCAGCCCGAACCCGACCACCCGTCCGCCCGCGCGCAGCACGCGCCCCTCGCGCGCCTGGGCGATCCGCGCGCGCAGCATGCGCCCGCGGTCGGCCCCGTAGATCTCGTGATCGAGCGCGAGCACCGCCTCCACGTCGGCCGCGCCCAGGAGCTCCAGCTGCGGCGACGCCCCCCGGCTCCCCGGCCCGGGCGCGCGACCCGCCACCTCCCGCTGCCCCGCGCCATCCGGCGCTACCAGCTTGTCGATCCGCCCGACCTCGACGAACCCGGCGCGCGCATACACCGGCGCTCCCATCGCGGTCGCCACCAGCGCCAGCAGGGTGCCCGGCCGCGCCGCGCTCATGACCTCCGCGAGCACCGCGCGCCCGAGGCCGCGCCCCTGCAGCTCGGGCCGCACCACCATCTTGGCCACGAAGCCCACGCCGCCGTGATCGACCAGCGCGCCACAGCTGACGATGGCTCCCGTCTCATCGCGATGGCCGAACACGCGCGCACACGCCAGCAGCGTGCGCCAGTCGGCCATGCTGTCGAGCCAGCCCACCGACGCCGGCAGCGCCACCAGCGCCGCCAGGTCGTCGGCGCCCAGCTCCTCCAGTCTCACAGCGGGCCCAGGTGCTTGAGCGCCTCGCGCTGCGACAGCCCCGACAACTCGGCGCGGTGCGCGCGCACATAGCGCCGGACCTCGTCGGGCTGCCGCCTCGCCAGCTGCCGCAGCGCCCAGCCGATGGCCTTGCGCAGGAAGAACTCCTTCGACGCCAGCGACGGCTCGATGCACGCGTACATGAGCTCGAGGTCGCACGCCGCCCCCACGTGCAGCTGGCAGATGATCGACGTCCGCCTGAGCCACAGGTCCGCCCCGCGGCTCCAGCGCAGCAGCAGCGGTCGCAGCTTGTCGGGGAACCCCACCAGCAGTGGCCCGATGCGCCGCGCCGCCACCTCGTCGACGAAGTCCCACCACGCCCCGGTCACGATCAGCTCGCGATACATCGGCAGCGTCGCCGGCGTCTGCCACGCCCGCGCGCGCCGGTCGCCGCTGAGCTGGATGGCCGCATAGCGCTCCTCGCGGAAGCGCGCCCCGCGCCACAGCCCGAGCACCTCGCCGCGCCAGCTCGCGGCGTCCACCAGCGCGGCCCCCGCGAACACCCGCTTGCAGGTCGCCTTCAGCAGCGCCGACGGCACGCCGTGAAACGGCATCTCCGACTTCATGTACGCCTGCATCGCCGGCGCCCGGCCCGGGTCGGAGGCCTCCACCAGCTCGGCCCGCAACCGCTTCAACAATGTTGTCATGCCGTCAACAACAGGTCACGCACCCGGCGGCTGGCTGTCGGCCGCGGGCTCGCCGGCGGCGCCGCGCTCCAGGGTGCTCAGGCGGTAGGCCTGGTTGCGCGCGCGCATCAGGGCGCCCAGCGGGCGGTGCTCCTCGAGGGCGTGCCAGGGATCGAACGACAGCTGCTCCAGCCACTTCGTCAGCGCGACGCCGCGCGGACTGGCGACGTCCTGCACCGGCAGGGTCAGGCGCGCGACTTTGACCAGCGGCGCCACGTCCGGCTTCCACTCCACGCGGGCGTCCTCGATCGGGGTGCGCTCGGCGTCGCGGTACAGCTGCACGCAGAAGTCCCACGCCATGGCGGCCCGGGCCAGGCGCGCGCCCAGATCGGCGCGCAGCCGATCGTCGCCCTTGCTGTCGGTCGCGGCGTCGCCCACGCCCGCCACCGGCTGCAGCACGAACTTGGCGGCGTACTCGCCCCAGCGCAGCGGCAGCCCGCTGAAGAAGCTCATGGTGGCCAGCGTCGGGGGCGGCTTGCCGACACCCTTCAGGAACCCGCGCAGCATCTTGAGGGCGCCGCCGAAGCCGAAGCGCCCGATCAGGCGGGGCAGCGCCAGCGCGGGCGAGCGCGCCGCCTGCACGAAGCCGACGAACTCGTCGGGGCCGCGAAACGGACCGTAGGCCATGTGGATGGCCAGCAGATCCTGAGTCACCGCGTCTTCCATGCCGGCGATGATCTTCTTGCCCGGCACGCCCAGCAGCTTGATCGCGATGCCGCGGATGTCGGGCTTGCCGTCGCCCTGGTGCACCGGGCCGCCATTCGAGAAGCGCACCAGGGCGCGGTACTTCGTCGGCGTCGTCGCCAGCCCGACGCGCAGCTCCTCGGGTAGCCCGTCCAGCACCTCGAAGCTGCCCTCGACGCCGACGTGGCCCTTGCGGTGCAGGCCGCGGCCCTTGCCAGAGCGCTTGTCGTTGCTGCGCTGGAGCTCGCGCAGGGTCTCGGCGTGGCGGGTGAAGCGGTCGTCCTCGTCGGGCGCGATCTCCTCGCGCCAGTCGGTCGAAGGGGGCGGCGGCGCGGCGCTCATGCGCGCCATGCTACCCCACGTCGCAGCGTCAGCGCACCCCGGCGACCACCCAGTCGATGGTCACGTTGGAGCAGGTCCCACCGGCGACGAAGTCGACCGCCAGCACCATGTCGCTGCCGTTGACCTGGATGCGCCCGCCCTCGCTCAGCGTGACGTCGGGCCCGGTGTCGCCGAACGGCGTGTCGGCGTCGGGGCGGAACTGCGGCCGCTGGATGCGGCACGAGGTGCTGGTCGAGTTGACGCCGCTGCGCCGCGTGTACAGCACCACCTCGCGGTAGGCGCCCACCGCGATCGGCCCGGTGTCGCGCGTGGTCGCGGTCAGCGCGCCCTCGGCCAGCTTGGTGAAGGTGGCGCCCGCGGTGCAGCAGGCCTGCGCACCGGCGTCCGGCACGCCGCCGTCGCCGCCCATCTTCATCGAGGTGCTGCAGTTTATCAGCACACCGCCCACCAGCGCTGCGACCACGAACATGACTCGATTCCGCATGGCTCCGCCTCCACCCACTCGGGGGTCGCGGGATATACGGACGACCGGGCGCGAACTTTCAGTTCTTGTCGGGCCGGACCAGCCCCTCCAGCGCGGCCAGCAGCCAGCGCCCGCGGCGCCAGCGCAGCAGCCAGACCCTGCCATCTGCGACCTCGACGCGGACCTCGCCCACCCCGGAGCCGGTGCGCAGGGCGTCGATGGCCTCCTCGGGGGTGGTGACCGCCACGGTGCCGAGCCCGCGCCCCTTGCAGTAGCGCGCCAGCACTCCGGCCGCCTTGTGCTGGCCGTGCGCGGTCTGGTCGCCGCCGCCGATGTAGTCGTAGCCGACCGGGAAGGCGCTCAGCTTGCCGAGCTCGCCAGCCTTGCAGCGCTGGGCCGCGGCGCTGAGCTTGACCACGGCCTTGCCCAGCACCGCGGGCGTCACCGCCTTGGCCGGCACGCCGAGGACCGAGATCAGCGACAGGCCGTCGCGCTCCAGGGTGATCTGGCTCAGGCAGGCGGCCTCCTTGGAGGAGGCCACGTCGGCCAGGCGCACCGTCAGGCTGCGGGTGATCACGCCCAGCTTGGCGTCGGCGCGGCCCTTGACCGGCACCGCGCGGAAGACCTGGTCGCCCGACACCACGTCGAGCGCGCGCACCTCGGCGCCCGCGCCGAGGTCGATCGAGATGCCATCGATGCGCTCGTCGGCCATGAAGGTCACGGTCAGCTCGCCGCCCTGGCCCTCGCCGTCGGCGGTGCACCAGGAGGTGTACACGCCGGGGTAGTCGATGCCGTCGAAGGCGTAGCGCGCGACGTCGCGGCCGTCCTCGCTCTTGCGCTCCGAGGTGGCGACCACCTTCTTGATGGCGACCACGCTGGCGTCCGCCGCCGCGCTGCCCACCAGCATCGTCACCACCAGCCAGCCGCAGCGCATGGCGCCAGTATAGGGCGGGCCTCGCGCGGCTGGCGGGATTCTGCTAACACCACGGCGTGGAGCAGCGCGACGTCATCGTCATCGGCGGAGGCATCGCCGGGCTGTCGTTCGCCTGGCACGCCACCCGAGCCGGGCAGCGCGCCCTGGTGCTGGAGGCGACGCCGCGCCCCGGCGGCTGCCTCGACAGCCGTCGCGTGGGCGCAGGCAGCGCGGCCTACTGGTACGAGCTCGGCGCGCACACTTGCTACAACTCGTACCAGGCGCTGCTCGAGATCGCCGACGCCACCGGCCTCGGCGCGCTGATCCGGCCGCGCGGCGAGGCCCGCAAGCGCTTCGCCCTGCTGCGCGACGGCCGCCTGACCACGATGGGGCCGCTGTCGGTGTTCCGCCAGTTCAGCTGGTGGCAGCTGGCGGGGTCGCTGCTGCGCGCGCTGTTTTCGCGCAAGCGGCCCGGGCTGACCACGCGGGCGCACTTCTCGCGCCTGGTCGGGGCCGACAACTACCAGCGCGTGCTGGCGCCCTTCCTGTCGGCGGTGCCCTCGCAGGCGGTCGATGACTTCCCCGCCAGCGGCGCGGGCTCGCTGTTCAAGAAGCGCACCCGACGCAAGGACGTCATCAAGACCTTCAGCTTCGACGGCGGCCTGGGCGCGGTGGTCGACAAGCTGGCGGGGCTGGTCGAGACGCGCACTGGCGCCGTGGTCAGCGCGCTGCGCCCCCGGGCCGATGGCGACGGCGGCGGCTATCAGGTCGAGCTGGCCGACGGCACCGCGCTGGGCGCACGCGCGGTCGCGCTGGCGGTCGGCCCGGCGACGGCGACGCGCCTGCTGGCCCCGGCGTTCCCCGCGCTGGCGGCGCCGCTGGGCCGCATCGCCACGGTCGACGTCGACAGCGTGGGCGTGGTGGTGGCGCGCAGCGCGGTGGCCCTGCCCGAGCTGGCCTTCATCGTGCCCGCGGCCGACATCTTCTGGTCGGCGGTGACGCGCGATCCGCTGCCCGATCCCACGCGGCGCGCGTTCGCGTTCCACTTTCGCCCCGGCCACAGCCAGGACGAGCGGCTGGCCTGCATCACGCGGGTGCTCGGCGTGCCGGCCGACGCGCTCGAGGTGGTGCACACGCGCAGCACCACGCTGCCGTCGCCCACGCTGGGCCACGACGCCGTGGTGGCGGAGCTCGATCGCGGCCTCGCCGGCACCCGCCTGGCGCTGACCGGCAACTACTTCGCGGGGCTGGCCATCGAGGACTGTGTGGCACGCTCGAAGGCAGAATGGACGCGGGTCGCGACAACGACATGAAGACGAGGCGTGCGATGGTCCTGGCAGTGTTGATGGCAGCAGCGGGCTGTGGCGGTGGTGGCGGCGCGGCGAAGCCTGGTCACGGTGACGGTCCCCATGGCCACCATGGTCAGCATGGTCACCACGACCACGGCGACATGCCGCACCGCTTCGACGACGCCGAGCGCTGGGCCAAGGTGTTCGACGATCCGGCCCGGGATCGCTGGCAGAAGCCGGGCGAGGTCATCGCCGCGCTGGCGCTGGAGCCGGGCATGACCGTGGTCGACCTCGGCGCTGGCACCGGCTACATGCTGCCCCACCTGGCGGCCGCGGCGGCGCAGGTCATCGCGCTCGACGTCGAGCCCAACCTCGTCACCCACATGCAGCGCCGCGTGATCGACGCCAAGCTCGGCAACGTCGACGTCCGCCTGGCCGCGCTCGACGATCCCGGGCTGCCCGAGGGCTCGGTCGACCGCATCCTCATCGTCGACACCTGGCACCACATCGAGGACCGCGTCGCCTATGCGCGCAAGCTGGCCCGCGCGCTGCGCCCGGGCGGCTTCGTGCTGGTGGTCGACTTCACCAAGCAGAGCACCATGGGCCCGCCGCCGGCCATGCGGCTGACCGCCGAGGCGGTGGCCGCCGAGCTCGGCAAGGCGGGGCTGGTGGCGCACATCGCGGGTGACGACGACGACGAGCTGCCCGAGCAGTACCTGGTGTCAGGCAGTCTGCCCGCTCGCTGAGGCTGGCGCTGGCGGCGCCGCGTCCGTCGCGGGCAGCCCTGGCACCGCCGGCACCCGGCTCTCGCCAGGCGTGAAGTCGCGGTGGTACATGCGCAGCAGCGCCAGGAAGAAGGCCACCGCCAGCGGCCCGATCAGGAGGCCGATGGCGCCGAACGCCGCCAGCCCGCCCAGCAGCGAGAAGAACACCACGCCACCATGGATCTCCATGCCGCGCTTGATCAGCAGCGGCTTGATCACGTTGTCGACCAGCCCCACCACCACCACCCCCCAGATGGCCAGGAACAGCGCCGGGTAGGGGTGCCCGGTCGCCAGCAGCAGCGCCGCCGCGACCAGACACACGCTGGCGGCGCCGATGGCGGGCACGAAGGCGACGAAGAAGGTCACGGTGGCGAAGAAGAAGGGGTTGGGCACCTGCGCGATGAAGTAGCCCACCAGCGCCGCCGCCGCCTGCACCGCGGCGGTCACCACGGCCGACACCAGGACGGCGTAGGACACCCGACCGAACATGCCGAGCAGCTCGCGCGTGCTGCCGCGCGGCAGCGGTGACACGCTGTCGAGCCAGCTCACCAGCTGATCACCGCTGTGCAGCAGGAAGAACAGCGCGACGATCATCAGGGTGGCGCCGACGCCGGCCGCGCCCAGCGCCGCCGCCGCCCGGGTGCCGCGATCGCCGAGCTGGCCGATGGCCTCGCCGAGATCACGCGGCAGCCGGTCGATGGCGTCGAGGGCGACGTTGCGCGCCGAGGCCGGCAGCTCGGCAATCAGCTTGGCGGCCTCCTCGCCGTGCGCGGTCCGGTACACGAAGGCGACCCCGTCGCTGCCGTCGCGGATGATGAAGGTCGCGGCCGCTGCGATGGGCCCGAGCAGCACCAGCACGACGCCAGTGGTGAGGACGCCGGCCGCGACGCCACGCCGCCCCCGCAGCGTGCGGGTCAGCCACTGCCGCAGCGGCCACAGCACGCTGGCGAGGACGCACGCGATCAGGAGCTCGCTGGCCAGGGGCAGGAAGACGGCCCCGACCAGGAGCATCGCGATGGCCATCAGGAACAGGAAAAAGCGGGGCACCGGCTGTTCAGAGGTCATGCCGGACGGTACACCACGAGGACCCGGGGTGGCGGAGGAGGACGAGGACGAGCACGAGCACGAGCACGAGCACGAGCACGAGGACGAGGACGAGGAGGAGGACGAGCACGAGCACGAGCACGAGCACGAGCAGGAGAGGGCGGCGGGTGGTGGTGTGGCGGGGGCTGCGGCCGACCTTGCGTGGCGGTCGAGGGCGGGTGCTGGGTTCGGCGGCGGCAGCTTGCGCGCCAGCAAGGAGCGCTGGCACGCAAGCTGCGCGGGCCGCCTCTGGCGCCGTCATGGGCTGCGTCTTGGGCGCTCGCTCTGTCTGACCTCGTTCTTGGGCCCCTCACTGGGGTGAGGGCCCAAGAACGGGTCAGACAGGAGGCAGGATGGCATTCAAGGTTCTCGAGATGGCGATTGCGCTCGCGGGGCAGCTGCGCGGTCCGCTGGAGGCGGTCCGCCGGCGGGATCGCTCGCTGGAAGACCAGGTGCGGCGGGCGGCCACCAGCGTGGCGCTGAACCTGGCCGAGTCGACGGGGCGCGATGGCGCCGACCGGGTG
>JADYYK010000145.1 GCA_020853705.1 Deltaproteobacteria bacterium | reverse complement strand
CGTCCTCGGCCGCCAACCCGAGCCGCCCGTCCGAGCCGCCCGTGGCGGTGGCGACAACGCTGCTCGTTCAGTTCGCCATGCCCGAGCGGCCTCGCTGCAATGCGGGGCCGCCGAGATGTGACGAATCGTGAGGGCAAAGCCCAACGGGGCCCCACTCCGCCTACGCCGCGACTCCGCGGCGGGCCGGCCACGTGGCCGGCTTGGCCACCGGAGCAACTGACCTTCTCGTGAGCGCTCTGGGGGGGCCTCCGTTCCCTGTCGCCTGTCGCCTGTCGCTCCGTCCCCCAGAGTAGAATCGCCCAATGGCGAGGGGGCCGCTTCTGTTGATGTGGGCGTGCGCCGGCCTGGTGGCCGGCTGCGGCGGTGGGGCAGGGGACGACGATGCCCCGGCGCTGCGCGAGGACCCCGCGGTCGAGCGCGGCTGTCGCGCCACGCCGCCGGCGGCCGGGCAGGTCCGGGCCAAGTATGTCGAGTGCAGCGAGGAGATCCCCCGTGGCCGCCTGGCCTCGGCGCGCCTGGGCGACGTCATCCTGGAGTCGAGCCGCGCGCGCTTCGTGATCCGGCAGCTCGGCGAGGGCCACTTCCTGCTCGGCAGCGGCGGCGGTCAGCCCATCGACGCCACCTTGACCGGCGGCGAGGACGTGCTCAAGGAGATCATCCCGCTGTTCGCGCTCAACGCCGGCGACTACAAGGAGCTGGCCATCACCGCTGCCGGCGGTGCGGGCCCCGCGGAGGTCGTGGTGCGCGGCCCCATGCTGCGGCCCCCGGTGCTGGCGGCCACCATCGGCGGGCGCCCCATCGACGGCATCCTCGAGCAGCACTACATCCTGGCCCCCGACGCGAGCCGCCTCCTCGTCCGCACCGTGATCCGCGCCGGCAGCACCGGCAAGGTCCCCAGCGGGGCGGTCGCCGACGTGGTCTTCCTGGGCGGTGACGCCCGCGTCTTCCTGCCCGGCAGCGGCTTCGAGCACGAGGGCGCCGGCAACGGCGAGTACCTGGCCAGCCAGGGCCTGGGCACCAGCTATGCGATGGTCTATCAGCCCGCGATGCAGGTCGGCGTGCGCGTGCTCGACACCGGCGGGATCCTCGGCGTGCTGGGGCCCGATGCGCGCGCCGGCCACCCGGTCGAGCGCTGGCTGGTGGTCGGAGACGGCTCGGTGGCGGCGCTGACCGACCAGGCGCGCGAGCTCTTCGGCGGCCCCAGCGGTGTGCTGGCCGGCGACCTGGGCGCCGCCGCCGCCGGGGTGCCGATCCTGATCAGCGATGTGGCGATGCGCCCGCTCACGGTGGCGCGCGCCGACGCCAGCGGCAGCTTCCGCGTCAGCCTGCCCCCCGGGCAGGTCGACGTGCGCATCGACAGCCCCGAGCGCGCACCCGGGCAGGGCGTCAGCGCGACCATCAGCGCCGGCAGCACCACCATGGTGACCCCGGTGTTGCCGCCGCAGGGGCTGCTGGCGTTGACCGTGCACGACGACCTGGGCGCCCCGAGTCCGGCCCGGCTGACGCTGACCGGCGCGACGCGACGCACGATCTACCTCGGCCCCAGCGCCCCTCCGCACCCGCTCCCGCTGCCCCCGGGCGCCTACCACGTCGCGGTCTCGCGCGGCATGGAGTGGTCGCTGGCCGAGGCCGACCTCACCATCACGGCCGGCCAGACCACCACGCAGACGCTGACGCTGACGCGGCTGCTCGACACCGCGGGCTGGGTCGCCGCCGACTTTCATCTGCACAGCGAGATGTCGACCGACTCGACCATGCCGCTGCCCGAGCGCATCCGCTCCTGCGCGGCCGAGGGGCTGGAGTATGTGGTGTCGACCGATCACGACTTCATCTCGAGCTATGACGACCTCATCGACGAGCTCGGGCTGCCGCTGCGCGCGGCCTCCGGTGAGGAGCTGTCGTCGGTGGTCTGGGGCCACCTCAACGCCTGGCCGATGGTGGCGCAGCCGACCAGGTCGGGCGCCGGCGCGGTGCGCTGGGACGGCCGCTCGCCCGGCGAGGTCTTCGACGCCCTGCGCGAGGGCGACGCCACGCGGGTGGTCCAGGTCAACCACCCGCGCTTCGGCGGCGGCAGCCTGTTCGACGTCATCGACTTCGACCCGCTGACCGCGCGCGCGCGCCGCGACCCCGGCGCGCTGGGGCTGCCCGCGACCACCGACCTCGGCGACTTCGACTTCGACGCCGTCGAGGTCGCCAACGGGATCGGCGACGAGGACTTCGAGGAGCAGCTCGCCGACTGGCTGGCCCTGGTGCGGAGCGGCCACCCCGCGGCGGCCACCGGCGCCAGCGACTCGCACGGGCCGTCGGCGCTGGCCGGCGTGCCGCGCACCTATGTCTTCGTCGGCGTCGGCAACGACACCGCGCCGACCACGCTCGACGACCGCCTCATTGCGCGCGCCATCAAGGAGCGCCGCGTGATGGCCTCGGGCGGCGCCTTCGTCACCTTCACGGTGGCGCGCCCCGGCGGCGGCGTGGCCAGCATCGGCGACACCGTGACCGACAGCGACGGCGAGATCGAGGTCGCCATCCAGGTCCAGGCCCCGCCCTACCTGGCGCTGCGCGCGGTGCGCGTCATCGTCGGCGGCAGCACCACGATGGTGACGCTGGATCAGGCCGAGCGCAGCGTGCTGCGCTACGCCGCCACCCTGCGCCTGCCGGTCAGCGGCGACAGCGCCGTCGTCGTCCTGGCCGAGCCCGCCAGCGACGGCGACCCGGTCATCGGCAAGCGCATCCCGTCGCTGGCCAACCCCATCCTCATCGACGCCGACGGCGACGGCCTGTTCGCGCCGCGATGACCGCGCCGAAAAACCGCATCGGCGTCGATCTCGGCGGCACCAAGCTGGAGGCCGTGGTGCTGGCGCCGGACGGCCGCGAGCTCCTGCGCCGCCGCGTCGCCAGCCCGCGTGACTCCTACCCCGCGACCCTCGAGGCCATCGCCAGCCTGGTCGAGGCGCTGGAGGCCGACACCGGCGCGCGCGCCAGCGTCGGCGTCGGCACCCCGGGCGCGCTGTCACCCGCGACCGGGCGGCTCAAGAACTCCAACAGCACCTGGCTCAACGGGCAGCCGCTGGGCCAGGACCTGGAGCGTCGCCTGGGCCGCCCGGTGCGCCTGGCCAACGACGCCAACTGCTTCGCGCTGTCGGAGGCGCGCGACGGCGCCGCGGCCGGCGCGGCGGTCGTGTTCGGTGTCATCCTGGGCACCGGCACCGGGGGCGGCGTGGTCGTGCGCGGCCAGCTCTGGACCGGTCGCAACGCGGTGGCGGGGGAGTGGGGCCACGGTCCGCTGCCCTGGCCGACCGACGCCGAGCGCCCGGGGCCGCCGTGCTACTGCGGCAAGCAGGGCTGCGTGGAGACCTTCCTGTCGGGCCCCGGCCTGCTGGCCGACTTCAGGCGCGCCGGCGGCCACGCGGCCAGCGCCGAAGAGATCGTGCTGCGCGCCGCCGCCGGGGACGCCGCCGCCGAGGCCGCCCTGGTGCGCTATGAAGGCCGCCTGGCGCGCGCCCTCGCGGTCGTGGTGAACATTCTCGACCCTGACATCGTCGTCCTCGGCGGTGGACTCTCCAAGCTCGGCCGCCTGTACGCTGCGGTGCCCGCCCAGCTGGCCGACTGGGTGTTCTCGGATCGGGTCGATACCCCCATCGTTCCACCACGTTTCGGCGATGCCAGCGGAGTCCGCGGAGCCGCCTGGCTGGGCAGTGAAGACGCCGTTTAACCATCCGCGACAGCCAGGAGTCAGAACCGCCATGACCCATAAAGTGAGCTTGCTGTCCGGCCTCTGTGCCGGCCTGATGTCGCTGTCCATCGCGGGGGCGCAGACGCCCGCCGCCCCGCCCCCATCGGCGCCGCCGCGCATGATCCCGCCGCCGATCAAGCCGCCGCCCCCGATGTCGCCAGCGCCGGCGCCGGCGCCGCCGCCGCGCATGCTGCCGCCGCCCATCAAGCCGCCGCCGGCCGCGCCCGCTGACATCACCGTGGGCTGGACCCGCCTCGGCGTGACCCGGGTCCAGGGCAAGCGCGACCGCGACGTCATCAAGGTCGGCAAGCAGCCCGCCAAGTTCACCAAGCTGATGCTGGTGTCGCGTGACGGCGCCTTCGTGCTCAAGCGCCTGACCGTGAAGTTCGGCAACAACCAGGTCGCGACCATCGACGCCAACGTCCGCTTCGCCGACGGCGCGCGCTCCAGCGTCATCGACCTGCCCGGCGAGGCGCGCAACATCAAGCTCGTCGAGCTGACCTACAGCGACCTGCCGCGCAACGGCGCCGCCGAGGTCGTGCTGTGGGCCAAGTTCGTCGCAGCTGCCCCGACGCCGCCGACGCCCCCGGTGGTGGTGCCCGCGCCGGCCCCGGTGCCGCCGCCCCCGACGGTGCCGGCCGCCGCGGTGCCGCCCGAGCCCGGCTACCAGCTGCTCGGCGTCAGCGAGGTCAATGGCAAGGTCGACCGCGACACCATCAAGGTCGGCGTCAAGGATGGCCGTTTCCAGAAGATCATCCTGCGCGCCGAGGGCAGCGACCTGGCCCTGTTCGACATCATGGTGCACTTCGGCAACGGCGAGATGTTCTCGCCCAAGACCAAGCTGGTCTTCGACCAGGGCGCGCGCAGCCGCAGCATCGACCTGCCCGGCAAGGCGCGCTTCATCACCCACGTGATGTTCCGCTACGGCAACCTGCCCGGGGGTGGCAAGGCGCGCATCCAGCTGTGGGCGAAGTAGCCAGCTGGTGAGCCGGCCAGTCGAGCCGCCGTCGTCGTCGAACGCGACAGCTTTCCCGCCCGCCTCGCAGCGCAACTGATCGAAATCCCGTCGCCGTCAGCGCCATCGTCCCGGGCACACAGCGTGCTAGGGGCGCGCTCATGACAATCTCGAAGCAGTGGTTCGTGGCGCTGGCGGCGGTGACGCTGCTGGCTTCGTGTGCAAGCGAAGAGCAGGCCGGTGACGAGGGCGACGATCTCTCCGCCGCCGAGCTGGCGTCCCTCGAGGACGGTGGCGACGCCAAGGCCGACACCCTGTTCGGGCTGCCCGCGGGCGCGCAGCACCTCTACTATGACTCCCCCGAGACCGTGTACCTCAGCGAGGATCAGGACGGTCCGGTGCGCGAGGATCTGGCCTACCGCTGGTTCGGCTCGTTCGACAGCGAGTTCAAGGTCAGCGCAGTGATCGAGGACGAGAACCACTTCCCGATGCCGGGCGTGCACGTCGGCTTCAAGCTGCAGCGCCTGGTCAAGCAGGGCAACGGCTACCGCTTCGTGGTGGTCGCGCAGGCCTCGGGCGACAACGGCTCGGCCGTCGTCACCTACAAGGCGCCGCGCAACACCCCGCGCCGGCTGTACCTGGTCACGGTGACGTCGTCGCCGCTGCCCGCCGAGGTCATCATCGCCCTGGGCTGCCGCGGCGGCACCGACAACTGCAGCGCGCGTCAGCAGCCCGGCGAGTCGTGCGGCGGCCACACCCGCGAGCCGATGGTGTGTGACAGCGGCCTGGTCTGCAACTACGTGCCCGGTGACATCTGCGGCTTCGCCGATGCGCCCGGCACCTGCACCATCAAGCCGACCCAGTGCCCGCGCGGCATCCGCTACACCCCGGTGTGCGGCTGCGACGGCAAGACCTACGACGGCAGCTGCAACGCCCTCAAGGCGGGCGTGGGCGTGATGCGCGTCGGCTCGTGCACCGACCCTGACATCACCGGCAGCTGGACCTACCAGCCGGCGGCGCACTACGACTACACCTTCAGCCCCGATGGCTCGTTCACCTCGGTGGCGCAGCCGGCGTGCGCGTTCGGCAACCCGCGCTGCCTGGTCAAGCTGGCGCTGGGCGAGGGCCGCTACGAGGTCTTCGGCAACACCGTGATGCTGAGCTACAGCAACGAGATCTTCGCCGGCCGCAGCGCGACGTTCACGGTCAGCGGCACCGGCGGCAACATGCGCCTGCGCGGCACCGACTACGACGTCGCCCTCACCCTGCGCCGGAACTAGCAAGGAGCACGAGCACGAGCACGAGCACGAGCACGAGCACCGGGTTCCGGGCTACCCTGGCCTGGTGCGGTCCGGCTTCACCATCCTCACAATCGTCCTGAGCACCGGCGGCCTCGCCGCCGCCGACCTCCACTCCAGCAGCCAGCCCATCATCGCCGGCGCCCCCTCGGGTGCCGCCGACGACGCCGTCGTCCTGCTGGTCGCCTTCAACCAGCAGCAGTCCCTGTCACGCACCTGCACCGCCACGCTGGTGGCGCCCAACCTGGTGCTGACCGCGCGCCACTGTGTCGCCGCGGTCAGCGCCGGCACCTACTCCTGCGCCAGCGACGGCAGCCTGGCCGAGGGCCCTGGCGGCACCGTGATGGCGGATCGCGCGCCGGCCGACCTCTACGTCATGCCGCCCGGGTCGGCGCTGCCCACCGTGACCGCGGCGAGCCTGGTCAGCGCGCCGCGCGGGGTGCGCCTGTTCGTGCCCGACGATGCCGACGTGTGCGCCGGCGACCTCGCGCTGCTCGAGCTCGACCGCGAGCTCGACGCCCCCGCGATCGCCCTGCGCCTGGACCGGCCGCCCGCGCGCGGCGAGGCCTTCGCCGCCATCGGCTGGGGCGTCACCGACAGCGGCCCCGGCCTGCCCGCGCAGCGCCATCGGCGCGACGGCGTGGTCACCACCCGGGTCGGCCCCAGGACCCAGCCCGGTCTGGCGGCCAGCGAGTTCGAGGCTGGCGAGTCCACCTGTCACGGCGACAGCGGCGGCCCGGCGATTGCGGCCAGCGGCGCCGTCCTCGGCGTCGCCGCGCGCGGCGGCAACGGCACCGTCGACCCCGCCAACCCCGCCCGCGACTGCACCGATCCCGGCTACCGCGGCACCTGAGACCGCCTTCTCCGAGGCCGGCTTCGTGCCCCTGCGCGAGCCGGCTGCCCCGGCCGACGCCTCGGGCTGTGCCACCACCCGAGGCCCGCGCAGCCCGCGCTGGCCCGGGCCGCTGCTGGCCCTGGCGCTGGCCCTCGGCCTGCTGATTGGCCGAAACCGCCGACCGGCGCTACCATAGCCCAATGGCCGAGCGCCGCCTCGAGGACTCGATCGAGCGCCTGTCCACCATGGTGGCCGCCGCCACCGTCGAGAACCGCCCCGACTCCACCATCGAGCCGCAGCGCCACGAGGACTCCGGCGGGCGCGCCCTCGAGATGCTCGGTCGCCTCGCCGGCGAGGTCCACATCGCGCGCGAGCTCGAGATGCATCGCACCCTGGGCGAGGGCGGCATGGGGATCGTGCGCCTGGCCACCCAGAAGTCGCTGGGCCGCAAGGTCGCGGTCAAGACCCTGCGCGACGAGCACAAGAACCCCGCCGCCGCGGTGCGCATGCTGACCGAGGCCTGGGTCACCGGCTCGCTCGAGCACCCCAACATCGTGCCCATCTATGACGTCGCCCTCGACGCCGCGGGCGCCCCGGTCATCGTGCTCAAGCGCATCGAGGGCACCTCGTGGGACGACCTGATGGACGACGCCGCCGAGCAGCGCCGGCGCTTCCGGGTCAGCGACACCCTGGAGTGGAACCTGAACGTCCTGATGCAGGTGTGCAGCGCGGCGCACTTCGCACACTCGCGCGGCATCATCCACCGCGACCTCAAGCCCGCCAACGTGATGCTGGGCGAGTTCGGCGAGTGCTACGTCCTCGACTGGGGCATCGCCGTCAGTCTCAGTGACGACGGCTCCGGGCGCATCCCTTTGGCCAAGGACGCCGGTGACCTGGCCGGCACGCCCAGCTTCCTGGCCCCCGAGATGCTCGACGGCCACGGTCGCCGCCTGTCGGCGCGCACCGACGTCTACCTGCTGGGCGGCATCCTGTACCAGATCCTGACCGGCGACCCGCCGCACCAGGGCGACACCTTCGCCGAGCTGGTCACCAGCGTGATGACCTCGCGGCCCAGCTTCCCGCCCGACACCCCCGCCGAGCTGCAGCGCATCTGCGCCCGCGCGCTGGACGCCGACCCCGACGCCCGCTTCGAGACCCCCGAGCAGCTGCGCCTGGCCCTCACCGGCTACCTGTCGCGACGCGGCGCCACCCGCCTGGCCGCCGAGGCCGAGCGGCGCCTCGAGCGCCTGCGCGCCGAGCTTGCGCGCCCCGACGCGCGTGCCCGCCGCCTCACCCTGTACGGCCTGTGGTCGGAGTGCGCCTTCGGCTTCCGTGAGGCGCTGGCGGCGTGGCCGGGCGGCGCCCATGACGCCGCGCGCGCCGGCCTGGCCCGCGCCGCCGAGGCCATGGTCGACTACGAGCTCAGCGGCAACGACGCCCGCGCCGCCGCCGCGCTGATCGCGGACATTGACGACGTGTCAACAGAAGTGCGCGCCCGCGTCGGCAATGCGCTGACCGCGCAGGAGGCCGAGGAGGCCCGCCTGGCGCGCCTCAAGGTCGAGCACGACCCCCGCGTCGGCCAGGCCACGCGCGGCTGGCTGGCCATCGGCATGACCCTGGTGTGGACGCTGGCGCCGCTCATCGTCGCCATCCGCCCCTCGGGCTGGGAGACCCACCGTCGCATGATGACGGTGCCGCTGGGCTTCATGGTCTTGATGGTGCTGCTCAGCATCGGCACCGGCGGCGCCATGCTGAGGTCGGGCTTCAACCGCAGCATCGCGCTGTCCGCCATCATGATGACGGTGAGCATGCTGGCCAGCCACGGCATCGCCTACCTGCTCGGCATCCCGGCCAAGCAGACCTACGTGCTGCACTTCTTCATCTGGTCGCTGCTCGGCGGCATGCTGGCCATCACGCTGGAGTGGCGCTTCGCGCTGCCCGCGGTGGGCTACCTCATCGGCACCTTCATCGTGGCCTGGCGCCTCGACTGGGTGTACTGGACCATGTCGGCCACCAGCGCGGTGCTGGCCGGCACCGTGATGTGGGTCTGGCACCCCAGCGGCAAGAAGCCGTGCGGGCCCGAATCACCACAGGCGTCGAACTTCTGACACCGGCGGCGCGTGCTTTCGCGCCCCTCGCCGCGGCCCGCCACCTGCAACAGCGCCAGGCATGGACCTGCGCACCCACGACGTTCCCAGCATCTCGGCCCGCGCGCTGCTCGAGCGCCCGCTGGCCTCGCTGCCACCCGCGCAGGCGGCCGCCTTCGTGGCCGCGCTGATGGCGCCCGGGCAGCGCTTTGCCAGGGCTTTCCACCAGCACTACCGGGTACGCCTCGGGCAGCCCCACGCGGTCGCCACCGCCAACACGCTGGAGGCGCTGGCCGGCGCCGCGCGCGGGCTGCTCGGCGAGCTCGGCTATCCGCGCGTGCACACCCTCGGCTTCGGGGTCGGCGCGGCCTACCGCCCGGTGGCGCTGTTCGCGCTGCGCGAGCTGGAGTGGACGCCGTGGGCGCCCGGCCCGGGGCTGGGACCGGACCCGGAACGGAGCGGGACTCCTCGAAGTGGCGCTTCGAGGGGCCCGTTCGCGCTCGCCAGCTCGCTGGGGCTGCTCGACGAGCACGCCCACCTCGACGTGCTCAAGGCGCTGCTGCTGTCGATCGTCAACAAGGCGCTGGCGCGCGGTCAGCGCCGCGTCTTCGTGCTGTGCGCCGACAGCTGTCTGCGCGACGTGCTGGGCCACTTCGGGGTCGAGTTCCGCGCCGCGCTGGCGGCGCCCGATCCGCTGCACCAGGTCGGCTGCTTCGACCTGGAGTCGATCGACAACCTGGAGCGCCTCTACGAGGTGGCCTACTCGCTGGGCCGCGCGCTGGAGCTGGCGGCGGCCTGAGCCGCGGCGACCTGGCCCAGCACGACGCGATCGCGGCCCTCCGCCTTGGCCCGGTACAGCGCCTCGTCGGCCACGCGCAGGAGGTCCTTGGCCCGCGCCCCGCCGGCCGGCATCTCGACCACCCCCATGCTGGCGGTGATGCCGAGCGGACCGCCGGGCAGCATGGTGCGCGCCGCGCGCAGCGCGTCGAGGCAGCGCGTCGCCACCTCCATGGCGCCCTCCGCACCGGTGTCAGGCAGCAGCAGCGCGAACTCCTCGCCACCCCAGCGCGCCACCAGGTCGGCCTCGCGCAGCCCGCGCGCCAGCGCCTGCGCCGACGCCACCAGCACGCGGTCACCGACCTCGTGACCGTGGGTGTCGTTGACGTGCTTGAAACGGTCGAGGTCGACCAGCACGCACGACAGCGGCCGCTGGTAGCGTGCCGCGCGCGCCAGCTCGCGCTCGAAGACCTCGAGGAAGCGGCGCCGGTTGGTCAGCCCGGTCAGCGCGTCGGTGCGCGACAGCTGGACCACGTTGCGCTCGTGCTGGCGCCAGCGCGTGATGAGGAACATCGCCAGCCCCATGGTGAAGGCCATGAAGAAGACCGCGGTGACGCCGAAGCCGACCAGGCCGCCGCCCGCCAGCGGCTCGGCGCGCACCGGCACCGGGACCCAGCCCTGGCGACCCGCCACCATGGCCGCGGTCAAGCCGAGCACGAAGGTGAGCAGCCCGACCAGCGCGGCGGCGCGCTCGAACAGCAGGAAGCCCACCATGGCGCCGCCCATCGCCGCCATCCAGCCCGGGCTGTACAGCGGCCCCGTGATGTAGGTGAACGCCGCGATGGTCAGCGCGTAGCTCTGCACGGTCAGGTGCACCAGCACAGGCGCGCCGGTGGGGCGCCGGCGCGCCACCAGGGCCGCGATCCCCAGCGCGCTCCACGGCGCCAGCACCCACCACGCCAGCGCGCCGAGCTCGCGCATCGCGGCGCGGTCGGCGCCCGGCGGCAGGTAGGGCCATCCCGAGCGGAAGTTGATGAGGAGGACGAAGACGAGCGAACCGGGGAGCAGGATCGCGATGACCAGCAGGCAGCGCTCGGCCGGTGACCAGCCCAGCGGGTCGAGCAGGCGCTCGGCCCATCGCCCCCAGCGCGAGCGCTGCGGCGACTGCTCCCCCTCCGACACGACCGGGGGGCTAGCCTTGCGGCTTGGGCTTGAGCACCGAGCCGATGACGCCGAGCACACCACCGATCATGCCGAGGTAGGCGCCAAACCCGACGCTGGCGGCGCCGTGCGACCCCGACACCAGCCCGCGAATCTTGTTGTAGTCGTAGCCCGCCAGCCCGGCCGCGCCGAGGCCGGCCAGGATGCCGACGATCATCAGGCTGGCCTTGGGGACGCCCTTGCCCATCAGCGCCAGCAGACCCAGCGCGGCCACCACGACGCCGCAGCCCAGGATGGCCTTGCCGTCGCTGGTGCCGATGAAGTTGGCGCTCTGGTTCATGACCGTGATCCACGGCAGGAAGGGTGAAGCAGCCGCGGCGCCGCCGCCGACGAGCATCAGGACTGGACCAATCTTCATCGCCATCTCCCCAGAAAAAGTCTGGCAGCAGGGTAACCTCGCGCCGGGTCGTACACAACAGGGGCGTGCCGGGTATGCTCTCCCTGTGCAAGCGCTTGCTGTCGATGTGGTGCAGGCGGGCGATGCCGCGTTCTGGCGCGCGCGCGAGCCGGGCTTCCAGGTCGAGGGCCTGTCCGCTGGGCGCAGCGAGCCCGCGCCGCCGGCGCTGAGCGCCGCGCGCCGCACCCGCCTGCTCGGCGATCTGCTCAGCGACGGCTACCACGTGGCGGGCCGGCTGATCGCGGGCGCGCAGGCGGCCCGGCTGCTCGGCCTGGTGCGTCGCCTGCGCCAGGGCGGGCTACCGCTGGAGCTGTGCTGGGTCTATGACGAGGTCTGGCAGCTCGGCGCGCTGGCGCGGCCGCTGCTGGCGGCGGCGCTGGGCGACGACTTCCAGCAGCTGCCCGCGCTGACGGTGTTCTGGGTCGAGCCGGGGGGCGGCGCGGGCTGGCGTCCGCACCGGGACCGGGCCGGCTCGCTGGGGCGCGACGGGCGGCTGGGTTCGGTCACGCTGTGGCTGGCGCTGACGCCCGCGACGCCCGACAACGGCTGCATCTATGTGCTGGCGCCCGATGGCGATCGCTTCCATGGCTCGGGCGACGCCGGCGCGGTCGAGCCGCCCGAGCTGCAGCACGTGCGCGCGCTGCCGGCGCGGCCCGGCGAGGCGCTGCTGTGGAACCACGAGCTCTTGCACTGGGGCGGGCGCTCGTCCCCGCGGGCGCGCGGTCCCAGGGTCAGCCTGGGCTTCGAGTTCGTGCGGCCGCCCTCGCCCTACCAGGCCCGGCCGCTGCCCGCGCTGCCGGCGCCGCCCTTGCCGGCCCGCCTGGCGCTGATCGCCGACTCCGTGCTGGGCTACCAGTACATGCGCCCGACCAGCGACGCCGCGCTGGCGCTGGCCACCGCGCTGGCGGCGCGCTACCCGACCTGGTGAGATCCAGCCCCAGGCGCGCAGCGCCCGAGGCTGCCCCGGCTCCGGCTCCGCCCCAGGCGCGCAGCGCCCGAGGCTGCCCCGGCTCCGGATCTCATCGCCAGCTGGCGAACCAGAACCAGCGCGAGCCCGCCAGCGCCGACTTGGCCACCGGGAGCCCGGTCCAGATCGGGTAGAACCACACGAACAGCGCCACGCACACGCCGGCATAGCCCAGCGGCACCCAGCGTCCGCGCTTGCCCAGCGCGGTCGCCGCGTCGGTGACCAGCCGCGCCACCGCCAGCGCGCCGAACGGCACCGCCGGCAGGAGGTACTGCATGAAGGTGACGCGGCCGATGAAGGCCCAGGGCAGCCAGAAGGCGCAGAAGCCGACCAGGATGACGCCGTCGGCGGGCAGCCGCTCGCGCACCCAGCGCACCGCGGTCCAGGCCAGCGCGGGCAGGAACAGCCACCACAGCGCGGGCGAGCCCATGGCGTAGATCACGCGCGAGGTGTTGCCGTCGTTGTGCAGGAACATCCACACCGGGCGCGTCACCAGCGGCCAGGTGTACCAGACCGAGCTGCGCGAGTGGGTCGCGCGCAGGGTGCGGTTGTAGTGGATGATCTCCTTGTTGAGGACGACGAAGTCGTGCCAGCTGTAGCCGTTGGCGAAGTACGGGATGAAGCTCATCATGTACACCGCCAGCGGCAGCGCCAGCAGGCCGACCACCCAGGCCACGCCGTGGAAGGCCAGCGCCTTGCCGCGCAGCACGCGCTGGCGGGCGTCCCAGGCGATCTTGCCCGCGCTGAGCACGATGACGCCCAGCCACATCGGCATGGCGTTCCACTTGCTGGCCAGCGCCAGGCCGACCAGCGCGCCCGCCAGGTACAGCCAGCGCGCGCGATGCTTGTCGTCGGTCCAGAAGCGATACACCACCAGCAGCACGCAGGCGGAGAACCCGGTCACATAGATGTCGTTCATGGCCACGCGCGCCATGCTGAAGACCATGCCGTCGACGGCCAGGATGCCCAGCGCCAGCAGCGCGTAGGCCGGCCCCGCCATGCGCAGCCCGAGGCGCCACACCGCGAACATGGCCAAGAGCGCCATCAGCACGCCGCCGATGCGATAGGCGAAGGGCTCGAAGCCGAACATGCCGATGCCCGCGGCCATCACCAGCTTGGCCAGCGGCGGGTGGATCCACTCGTAGGTGGTGTTCTCGGTCATGTCGCGCTTGTCGAACAGCTCGGCCTTCTCGCGCCCGGCGCGCGGGTCCCACGCCGAGCGGTCGCCGCGCACATAGCGGTTCGCGGTGAAGGCCTGGTAGCACTCGTCGTGCACATAGACCGGCGGCGCGCCCACGGCGCGGTAGCTCGAGGGCGGATCGCCCAGCCGGTAGGTGTAGACCAGCGCGGCCACCGCCAGCACGACCCAGCCGGCGCGCCGGAGCAGCCGGTCCCGCCTCGCCACCGGCCCGGCCTCGGGCGCGCTGGCCGGGGCTGCGCCGACGTCCGCCTCGGCGCCGGCCGCCTCGGCCTCGGTCACCACGCCCCCGCGCCCACGACCGCGCCCTTTCGCTCTCGGACTCATCTCGTCTTGGTCTCGCTGGCTCGGGTCTTCTTGGCTCGCGCTGGTGGATCCGGTGGCCGACGGCTACTTCACGCCGGCGTGCGACTTCAGCCAGCTGGTCACCTTGTCCAGCGCGGCCGGATCGAACGTGGTCTCGATCTCGCCGTACTCCTCGACCACGCCGACCTTGGCGGGCTGGAACAGGTGGTTCAGCCCGGGCAGCACCTCGGTGGTGACATCGGCGTTCTTGGCCTTGGCCAGCGCCGCCTTGATGGCGTCCAGGTTGGCCTGCGCCGGCACCTGCAGATCCAGCGAGCCGCCCAGCGCCAGCACCGGGACGGTCACCTTGGCCAGCGCGACCTGCGGCTCCGACCGGATGAAGGCCTGCGCCGCCGACGAGCTCAGGGAGGCCATGGCGCCCTCGATCATCTGCTGCTTCTGCGCCTCGCTGATGCCGGGCGCATCGGCCAGCGCCTCGTCGACCTGCTTGACCACGGCGGCCCTCAGCGTCGCCACATCGGCCTTGGCCATCACGGCGTCGAGCAGCCGCTTCTGGCCCGCCATCACGCGCGCCAGCACCTCGGGCGGCGCGCCCTGGGCCTTGGTCAGGAGCTCCATCTGGCTGCGCATGACCTCGACCCCGGGCAGGCCGGTGCCGGCCAGCAGCACCAGGAAGGCCACCTTGGGCCCCTTGCCGGCCGCGGCGCGCACCGTGATCATCGGCGCCACCGTGCCGCCCTCGCTGTGGCCGATGAGGCCGAGGCGCGCCGGGTCGATGCCCGGCTGCGCGGCCAGCCACGCCAGCGCCGCCAGGTTGTCGGTGATGCGGACCTCGTGATCGCTGGCGCCGGTGTCGCCGCCCGAGCCACCGATGCCGCGATCGTCGAGGCGGAGCACCGCGAAGCCAGCCCGGGTCAGGTGATCGGCCAGCACCCCGAACGGCTTGTGCTCGAACACGGTCTCGTCACGATCCTGGGCGCCGGTGCCGGTGATCAGCAGCAGCGCCGGGTGTGGGCCGCCCTCGCGGGGCACCGTCAAGGTGCCCGCCAGGGTGACGCCGTCGCCGGCCTTGATGCTGGCTGGCCGCTCGTCGTAGGGGAACGGCGGCGCCGGTGTCTGCGGACGCTTGGGCTTCTCGAGCGTCTCGCCCTCCGCGAGTCGCCGCAGCGTCAGCTCCATGTCCAGGCCGTTCTGCCTCAGCGTGCCCTCCGCGGTCTTGCCGTCGGCGGCGCGCCTGGCGCTGAAGCGCGGCAGCGCCTCGGGCTTGACGCCGGGTTGCTGCAGGGTGAACGCGATGACCTCGCCGTACTCGACGTCGGTCAGGTCGGTCGGCGGCAGGCCTTGCGACGGGATGGCGATCTTGGCGCGCGGCGGCGTCTCGGCGCGGAAGCGGACCTCGAACTCCAGCTTGTCCCCACCGGGCAGGGCGACCTTGCCGGCCCAGCGCTCGCTGGCGGCCGCGCCCGCATCGACACTCGCCGCGCTGGGACTCGCGCTGGCCGAGGGCGACGCCGTCCCGACCGGCTTGTCCGCCTTCTTCTTGCACCCCACCGCGACCAGCCCACTCGCCAGCACAAGGAGGCTCGCCCACCGCGCCACGGTCTTCATGCCGGGCATCCTACCGCATCCAGCCGTTGCGCACGTCCGCCCCTCGCGAGATGCTGCTCGCGATGAGCGACCAGCCCCCCGACGCGCCGCCACCACCTGACGCGCCGCCACCTCCAGGGCCGGCGCCCATCCCGGGGGTGTTCGCGCCTGGGCCGACGCCCGCGGCGCCGATCCCCGGCGTGCTGGCCCGCGGCCCCGCCGCCGCCAGCAGCGCGATGGCCGACTTCAACCAGCTGCTGCGCCAGCAGACCCCGCTGGTCTGGGTGACCTGGCTCATCGTGGTCGCCAACGTCGCGGTGTTCGCCATCATGCTGGCCTCGGGCGTCGACGCCCTGGAGCCCAGGGTCATCGACCTGGTCAGGTGGGGCGGCAACTTCGGCCCCATGACCACGCACGGCGAGCCCTGGCGCCTGGCCTCCGCGATGTTCCTGCACGCGGGGATCCTGCACATCGCGCTCAACATGCTGGTGCTCATCGACATCGGTCGCTTCATGGAGCGGCTGACCGGGCCGGCTGGCTTCCTGGGCGCCTACCTGGCGGCGGGCCTGGCCGGCAGCATCGCCAGCGCGATGTTCATCGGCGACCGTGTCTCGGTCGGCGCGTCGGGCGCCATCTTCGGCCTGTTCGGCGCCATGTTCGGCTTCCTGGTGCGCGCGCGCGGGTCGATCCCCGACGCCGTGGTCAAGCGCCTGATGCGCTCGGGCGGCTTCTTCCTGGTCATCAACGTGGTGGGCAGCGCGCGCATCGCCAACATCGATCACGCGGCGCACTTCGGCGGCCTGGCCGGCGGCTTCCTGGCTGGCCTCATCCTGGCGCGTCCCATCGACGCCGCCGGGCTGCACCTGCGCGGCAAGCGTGCGCTGGCCAGCTTCGGGCTGGTCGCCGTGCTGGCGGCCGCGGGCGCCTTCGCGCTGCCCGGCAAGACCGGCTTCGGCAACGAGTTCCAGAGCGCCTTCGCCGACGAGCCCAAGCTCCTGACCCGGTTCCAGACCGAGGTCGGTCGCATGCAGGCCGGCGAGCTCAGCGGCGAGCAGGTCGCCACCACCATCGAGAGCGAGATCCTGCCGGGCTGGCGCGCCATGGAGGTCAAGGTCGCCAACCTGAAGGGCGAGAACCCCGTGGCCTCTCGCCTGGCGGCGCTGGGCAAGCAATATGTGGTGGTGCGACGCGAGTGGCTGGAGCTGCTGGTCAAGGGGCTGCGCGGCGACCTCGAGGCCATGACCGCGGCCAAGGCCAAGCTCGACCAGTCGCAGAGCTTGCTGGAGCAGATGAAGCAGGCCAGCAAGTGACGGGCGCCGCGCCTGCCGCGCCCGCCGATCACATCACGCTGCTGGTGTCCGCCCCCGACCGGCGCGGCCTGGTCGCGGCGCTGGCGCAGCTCCTGTACGACGTCGGGGCCAACATCGTGCACGCCGATCAGCACCTGGATCGCCAGGCCGGCCGCTTCTTCCAGCGCGTGCAGGCCGACCTGGCCGGCGTCAGCGTGGACGACGCCGCGCTCGACGCCCTGGTCGCCGCGCGCTGCGCGGAGCTCGGCATGACCCTGCGCATCCGGCGCAGCCGCGTCACCCAGCGCACCGCCGTCCTGGTGTCGCGCCAGGATCACTGCCTGTACGACCTCATCCTGCGCCAGCGCGCCGGCGAGCTCGCCACCGGCATCGCCTGCGTGATCTCCAACCACGAGGTCGCGGGCGAGGTCGCGCGCAGCTTCGGCCTGCCGTTCCACCACCTGCCGGTGAGCGCCGCGACCAAGCCGGCGCAGGAGCCGGCGCTGCTGGCCCTGCTGCGCGAGCACCAGCTCGACCTGGTGGTGCTCGCGCGCTACATGCAGGTGCTGTCGGCGCCGTTCCTGGAGGCGCTGGCGCGCCCGGTGATCAACATCCACCACGGCTTTCTGCCCGCCTTCGTCGGCGAGCGGCCCTACCACCGCGCCTGGGAGCGCGGCGTCAAGCTGATCGGCGCCACCGCGCACTACGTGACGGCCGACCTCGACGCCGGCCCCATCATCGAACAGGACGTGGTGCGCATCAGCCACGCCGACGAGATCGACCACATGATCCGCGAGGGCAGGGACCTCGAGCGCCGGGTGCTGGGGCGGGCGGTGCGACTGCACCTGGAGGATCGGGTGCTGGTCTATGACAACAAGACGGTCGTCTTCTAGCCGGCCTAGCCGTGGCCGCCGCCCTCACCCATCGCATAGCCCTCTTCACCATGCAGCGCGGCGTCGAGGCCCTCGTTCTCCTGCTCCGGCGTGGGACGCAGCCCGATGGTCTTCTCGATCACCTTGAGCAGGATGAAGGTGACCACGATGGCGTAGGCCGCGGCGACGCCGATGGCGATGAGCTGCTCCACGAACAGCTTGGTCTTGCCGTAGGCCAGGCCGATGTTGCCAGCCGGGTTCCACCGCACGTGCGCGAACACGCCGGTCGCCAGCGCGCCGAACAGGCCGCCGATGCCGTGCACGCCGAACGCGTCCAGCGAGTCGTCGTAGTGAAAGCGGTTCTTGAGCAGCACACCGCCGAAGCAGATGGCGCCCGCCACCGCGCCGATGGCCAGCGCCGGCATCGGCCCCACGAAGCCGGCCGCCGGCGTGATCGCGACCAGGCCCGCGACCAGCCCCGAGGCCACACCCAGCGACGACGGCTTGCCCAGGCGTCCCCACTCGATGGCCGCCCACATCATGGCGCCCGCGCCGGCCGCGATGTGCGTGTTGACCAGGGCCAGCACCGCCAGCTCGTTGGAGGCGCCCGCGCTGCCGGCGTTGAAGCCGAACCAGCCCACCCACAGGATCCCGGCGCCGAGCAGCGTCATCGGCAGCGAGTGCGGCGGTGACTTGCGCTTGGGCCAGCCGGCGCGCTTGCCCAGCACGATGGCGAACACCAGCGCGCTGGCGCCCGCGGCCAGGTGCACCACGGTGCCACCCGCGAAGTCGAGCGCGCCGCGCTCGAGCAGCCAGCCCCCCGGCGCCCACACCCAGTGCGCCAGCGGGTTGTAGACCAGCGTGGTCCACGCCAGCGTGAAGACCACGAAGGCCGAGAACTTGAGGCGCTCCGCGAAGGCGCCCGAGATCAGCGCCGGCGTGATGATGGCGAACATCAGCTGATAGACCATGAACAAGAGGTGCGGCACCGTCTGCCCCGCGCGCGGCGTGAAGCCGACGCCCTCGAGGAAGGCGTGATCGAGGCCGCCGATGAAGCCGCCCTGGGTGGGCCCGAACGACAGCGTGTAGCCCACCAGCACCCACTGCACCGTGATGAGGCCCATCGCGAAGAAGCTGTGCATGTGGGTCGACAGCACGTTCTTCTGGCGCACCATGCCGCCATAGAACAGCGCCAGCGCTGGCGTCATCAGGAGCACCAGTGCGGCTGAGACCATGAGCCAGGCGGTGTCGGCTTTGTCGATCAAGGCGGGACCTCCGTCGTTTGTTGCGACGGTGAGTCAGCCATGTTTCGAGTTGATGTCGAAGATTTCGGCGCCCACTGACGCGCCCCGTCAGTTACAAGTCATTCCAGCAGGTTGCACGCGACCCGGGTTCAGCGAGGTGACGTCCGCGGCGGCCTCGTCGAGCAGCGCGAAGTCGAGCATCGACATGTTGAACCACCACGACAGCTTGCGCTGCGGGGTGCTCGGGCGGACCGGCCAGCCGATCTTGTTGGCCGTGATGAAGGCGGCCGGGTTGGCCGCGCCGGCCGCGAGCTCGGCGCTGGTCCAGCTCGACGGCGCGCGCTTGAGGCGGGTCCACTCCGCGAAGGTGCGCTGGGCACACGCGCTGAGCTCATGGTGCAGCGCCAGCAGCGACGCGCCCTCGGTCGCGAACGGCCCGATGGCGGGGCCGGCGTCGAACTTGCCCTGCCGGCGCAGCCCGCGCAGCGCCGCCGCGGTCAGCGCGGTGGCGTCGGTGCAGTGCTCGTAGTCGCTGTAGTCGCCATAGGTCATGCGCGCGCCGCCCACCGCGAGGCCGGCGCCGTACAGCGGCACCAGACGTCGCGCGTTGTCCCCGTCACTGGCGCGGTAGCACGCCGAGGGTGCCAGGAAGCTGTCGGGCAGGATGTCGGACGTGAAGTATGACGAGCCGACGTCGCGCAGGAAGCGCGCCAGCCGGATGAAGATCTCATCGACGCGCGGGTCGTCGGTCTGGGCCTGGTAGGCCAGCAGCGCGTCGAGGGTGAGCTCGCTCATCCAGCCCGAGCACCACGGCTCGGTGGTGTCGCCCTCGGCGTGCTGGGCGGCGTTGTGGATGAAGCAGTTCTGCGGCGGGAAGGCGTTGCCGGTCATGGTCATCAGCGCGGCCTGATCGGTGGTCGTGATGTGCGTGTGCGCGGTGGTCAGCATGGCCTGGAACGCGGTCAGGTAGCGCGTCTCGCCGGTCAGGCGGTGGCCGTAGTACAGGCCCTCGAACGCGGTGCCGAGCAGGCGCTCGGTCCACAGGCGATCGATCCCGCGCAGGCGGCCCTGCGCATAGGGCACCGCGAAGGTGGCGTCGTTCAGCCACAGGTTCGCGATGGCGGTGCCGGCGGCCAGCGCGCTGTCGTCGCCGGTCAGCGCGTAGTAGGCGTACAGGCCGCGCAGGTGCGAGTACTTGGTGTCGGGGTCGGGCTTGCCGCTGAAGATCCCGGCGTCGGCGCCGGTCAGGTTGATCTTCGACGCGTAGTACGAGCAGCTGCGCAGCGCGTGGCGGTAGGCCTCGGCGTCGCCGGTGTGCACATGCACGGTCAGGAAGGTGGCGCAGCGGTCGTACAGCCAGCCCTCGTACTCGACCACCGGGTCGACCACGGCGTCGGGGTTGACCCGGTAGCCATCGCGGTACATCGCCGAGCGCGCGAACGGCAGCAGGGCGTCGGACAGGAACTTCATGCCGGCGAGGCGCGGCTGCGCGGCGACGTCGGCGGCGGTGCGCTGCGCGCCGAGGATGCCGGTCTCGGCCAGGTAGCCGGCCGGGAAGCTGGCCAGCGCGGCGGGCTCGCGCCCGGTGAACAGGGTGCGCGTCGCGGTGGACATCTCGTAGAGCTCGTGGCCACCGCCGGCGGCGCGGATGCTGCGCACCGCGGTGTCGACGTTCTCGGGGCCGGCGACGCTGGCCATGGTGTAGGGCTGGCGCGTGGCGGCGGGGGCGCTGCCGGCGCCGCCGTCGAAGCCGATGTCGATGTCGATGGCGCCGCCGGCCAGCGCGCTGATGGGCAGCTGGACCACGAAGGCGCGCACCCCGGTGGGCGCGCCGGTGGGGCCGTGCTCGGCCAGGGTCTGGGTCGCGGTGGCGCCTGCGATGGCGTTGCCGCCCACACTGAGGCGGACCTCGGCCATGCTGGCCAGCGCGCCAGGCGGCACCGGCACACCGAAGGCGGCCAGCGTGGTGGTGGCGGCGCCGTTGCGCTCGAGGTGTACGCGCACCCCGGTGGCCGGCGGGCCACCGTCGGGGCGCGGCTGCATCGAGCCATCCACCGCGGGGTCGCCAGCGTCGCCGCCGCCGCCGGCGTCATCATCACCACAGCCCGCCAGGGTCATGAGGCCGAGGCCGCCCAGCAGCAGGCCAATCCGCGCGAGGGGAGTCATGGCGCGACATTTTGCAAGAACGGCGCCGGTGACTCCAGGCCACAAGTCGAGCCAGCGCGGAAGCTGCCGCGGCCCTGGGACGGTCCCGGGACAGCCGCCGCTGTCCCGAGACATAGCCCTTGCGCGCGTCGGCCCGGCTTGCAACTCTCGCCACCCATGACGCGCCGCCTGGTGTACGTGCTGTCCGCCATCGCTCTGTTCAGCTGTGCACCCAAGAAGAAGCGCAAGCCGCCGGCGCCGCCGGTGCCCACCGTGGTCAAGCCCGACCCGCTGACCATGGACGCGCCCACGCCGCAGCTGGTGCGTGACCTCGGCCGCGGCGAGCTCGCGATGGCCTCCGTCGTCGATCTCGACAAGGGCGCCTACTACGCCTACTACAACGGCGACCTCGGCAGCGAGCGCCGCCTGTGCGGCGACGCCCTGCGCAGCAGCGTGGAGCCCATGAAGCGCCTGATGAAGCGCATGGATCAGGAGGGCTACCAGTTCCGCTGCGAGGGCCTGACCTGCCAGATGATCAAGGGCGCCCAGTGGCGCGGCGCGGTCGAGTTCCGCCCCGCGGCGGGCGGCGGCCTCAAGCTCGAGGGCGTCATGCTGTTCATGCACCCCGACGCCGGCGACGTCTTCGATTCGCGCCTCGATGCCGCGCACGCGCAGGCCTGCGGGCCGACGGTGCACGAGCTGCTCGATCGCGAGAAGCCCGACTACTGCCAGACCCTGTGCGCCCGCGCCGACACCTGCCAGGCGCTCAAGCCGGTCAAGGCCAGCGCCGCCAAGTGTGTCGAGCTGTGCGACAAGAACAAGGAGGTCTACGCGGTGCCCTACTGCGACCTCGCCGGCAAGGACTGCCCCACGCTGCTGGCCTGTGTGACCTCGCACAAGACCCAGATCCCGTAAGGCCCGCGAGCCTCGAGGCCGGCCCGTGCCCAGGCCCGCGGCCACCCGGGCACGAGGGGCTGGGCCCGACTTTGACGGGGGTCAAGTCGCCGGCGGGTGGCTGGGTCCACCTTGCCGCAGGAACCACGGACCCCGAAACGGAGGCACGTCATGAAGAAGGTGCTCTGGTTTTGTGCGCTGGCGCTGGCGGCTCAGGCCGGCGAGGCGCGCGCCGAATGGCCTCGCATGAGCCCCTATCTGGGTGTGGCCGCCGGCGGTCATGTGCCGGCGCGCGACTGGGACCTCGGCAACAAGCTCGACAAGGGCGTGAAGCCCGCGACGTCACTCGTGGTCGACCTGCGGCTCGGTCTGCAGCTGTTCCGGCAGCTGGCGATCGAGGTCAACGCTGGCTATCTGCCCATGACGCCCGATGGTGGCGACTCGACCAGCGTGTTCGCGCTGGACCTCGCGGTGCTCTACCACCTGACGGCGGGCAAGTGGGCGCCGTTCGTCGAGGCCGGCGGCGGCGGCTACCTGAACGGCGCGGGCGGCGGGCTCGAGGGCGATGAGGATCCCATCGTGCATGCCGGCGTCGGCCTGCGTGGGCTGCTCACGAAGTGGATGGCGCTGCGCGTGATGGGGCGCGATCTCATCAGCGACGGCAGCGACGGCGGCGGCTCGCACAACCTCGAGCTCACGGCGGGGCTCGATCTGTTCTGGGTCAGGGGCGGCAAGCCGGCCGCCCCGCCGCCCGCGCCGACGTCGGATCGTGACGGCGAGACCGAGAGCGACGACGGGTCCACGTGCCACGACGACGCAGGTGTGGTGGCGCTCGGCGGCTGGCCCGACCAGGACGGTGACGGCGTGGCCGACGCCGAGGATCGCTGCCCCGAGGTGGCCGGCAAGCTCGAGCTCGGCGGCTGCCCCGACCAGGACGGTGACGGCGTGACCGACGCCGAGGACAGCTGCCCCGAGGTGGCCGGCAAGCCCGAGCTGGCGGGCTGCCCCGACCAGGACGGTGACGGCGTGACCGACGCCGAGGACAGGTGCCCGACCGAGGCCGGCGTGGCGACGCTCGGGGGCTGCCCCGACAAGGACGGCGACGGCGTGGCCGACGCCGAGGACAGGTGCCCGGACAAGCCGGGCCTGGTCGAGGAGCAGGGCTGTCTGCCCAAGGAGGTCGAGCAGTTCACCGGCGCCATCCAGGGGATCTTCTTCAAGACCGGCAGCGCAGTGATCGAGAAGAAGTCGTTCAAGGTGCTCGACAAGGCGCTCGCGGTGCTGGTCAAGTTCCAGGCCCTGCGGCTCCGGGTCGAGGGCCACACCGACAACGTCGGCAAGCCCGAGGACAACCAGGCGCTGTCGCAGGCGCGCGCCGAGTCGGTGCGCACCTACTTCGTCGGCAAGGGGATCGCCGAGGGTCGCCTGGAGGCGGCCGGCTATGGCGACAGCCGCCCCAAGGCGGACAACGCGACAAAGAAGGGCAAGGCGCAGAACCGGCGCATCGAGTTCACGGTGCTCGGCCAGCAGTAGCCCGCGGCGCTCCCCCGCATCGCCCGCGACTTGACGCCCGTCAGGGGCCGTCCGCGCGGTTGTCGCACCATGGCCATGGGCGCGCACCAGCTGTGCGTCCAGGGGGAGTGCCATGAAGGCGATCAAGATCCTCACCGCCGCGCTCGTCGTCACCTTCGCGCTGGCGCTGGGCGCGGGGCGCGCAGCCGCCGATCCGAAGCAGGACGCCGAGGCCAAGCGCCTCTACGAGGAGGGCACCAAGTTCTACAGCCTGGGTGACTTCCCGCGCGCGATCGAGGCCTACAAGAAGGGCTTCGAGCTCAAGCCCGACGCCGTCTTCCTCTACAACATCGCCCAGGCCTATCGCCTGTCGAAGCGGTTCGAGGACGCGCTGTTCTTCTACAAGTCCTTCCTGCGTAACCTGCCCGGCGCCGTCAACCGCGCCGAGGTCGAGAAGCGCATCGAGGAGATGAACGGCGCGCTGCAGAAGCAGCAGGAGACCGCGGACAGCCCGCCGACGGGCCCGGTGGCCCCGGGCACCGGCGGTGCTCGTACCGGCACCAGCACCAGCACCAGCACCGGCACCAGCACCGGCGATGGCAGCGCTGGCAGCAGCAGCGGCGGCGAGGCCGGGCCCGCGGGCGGCAAGGTCGGGCCCGCGGGCGGCGACGCCACCCGGTCGTCCATCCCGTCGCCCGGCGAAACCGCGGGCGCCAGCGCCGCCGGCGAGGAGCAGCGCACGCCGCCGCCCGCCCGCGTCGACAGCGGGGGCGGAGGCTCGCGGCCGATCTACAAGAAGTGGTGGTTCTGGGCGGGGATCGGCGCGGTCGCGGTCGGCACCGCGGCGGTGATCGTGGCCACCTCGGGCGGCGGGGACAGCCCCGACTCTCACTTCGGCACCATCGACGTCTACTAGCTCGAGGGGGGAAACCATGCGTCGCCTGCTTGTGCTCGGCCTCATGGCTGCCAGCTCGCTGGCATCGTGCGGCGGTTCGAACGACACCCTGGTCGTGGTCCGCTTCGAGCAGGGCAACCTCACCGAGCCCGTCGATCGCATCGAGGTCACGCTCGATCTCGCGGGGCAGCCCGCGAGCCAGACCCTGAGCGAGGGCGGCGCCGCGATCAGCCTGCCCACCAGCGTCGTGTTCCGCATCAGGAACGGCGAGGGCACGCTGCGTGTGCGCGGCGAGGCCTTCGCGGGCGCGCGCTCGCTGTCGGTCGGCTCCAGGTCGGGCGCCGTGGTGCGCGGCGACACCCTGACGCTGGTGGTCACGTTCGGCATGGAGGAGCAGCTGCTCGACGGCGGCAGCGACGCCACGCCGGGCGACGGCGGCCCCGACCTCGACGCCGGCGACGCGCGCCTGGTGCTCGACAAGACCACCCAGGACTTCGGCACCGTGGTCACCGGCACCACCAGCGCGCCCGCGAGCTTCACCGTCACCAACAGCGGCACCCTGACCTCGGGGGCGCTCACGGTCGCGCTCGGCGGCGCCGACGCCGGGCTGTTCGCGCTGGCCAGCAATGGCTGCGCCGGTGTGACGCTGGCGCCCGCGGCGAGCTGCCCGATCACGGTGACGCTGACACCGACCGCGCAGGGCACGCCGAGCGCCACGCTCACCGTGAGCGGGACGCCGGGGGGCAGCGTGCAGGCCACCCTGAGCGGCATGGCGGTCACGCCGGGCGCGCTGGTGCTGTCGACCATGAACCACGACTTCGGCTCGGTCGTGCTCGGGCAGACCAGCGCGCCGACCACGCTGACGGTGACCAACAGCGGCGGCTCGGCCACCGGCACGTTGATGACCAACCTCGCCGGCACCGACGCCGGTCAGTTCGCCATCACCGCCGACGGCTGCAATGGACAGGCGCTGGGGGCCGCGCAGGCGTGCACCATCACGGTGCGCATGGGCCCGAGCAGCGCGGGCGCCAAGAGCGCGACGCTGTCGGTGGCCGGCTCGCCCGGAGGCACCGCGGTGGCGGCGCTGACCGGGGTCGGGCTGGAGCAGGGCGCGCTCTCGATCGCGCCGGCGACGCGTGACTTTGGCTCGTTCCTCACCGGGACCAGCAGCACGGTCCAGTCCTTCACGGTGACCAACACCGGCGGCTCGGCCACCGGGATGCTGCAGAGCGCGCTGGGCGGCACCCACGCGGGCGAGTTCGCCATCGTCAGCGACGGCTGCAACCAGGTCGCCCTGGCCGCGGCCACCACCTGCGCGGTGACGGTGCGCTTCAACCCGGCGAGCGCCGGCGCCAAGTCGGCCAGCCTGACGGTCAGCGGCAGCCCTGGGGGCGCGGCCGTCGCGGCGCTGTCGGGCGTCGGCCTCGGGCCGGCCGCGCTGTCGCTCACGCCGACCACGCAGGACTACGGGCAGCTGGTGGTGAACAACTCGTCGTCCGCGACCTTCACGGTGCGCAACACCGGCGGGGTCATGTCGACGACGCCCACCCCGACGCTGAGCGGCGCGGCCGCGGCGGAGTTCTCGATCACCAGCAACAACTGCTCCGCGGGCCTCGCGGCCAGCGCCAGCTGCACCGTGATCGTGCGCTACCTGCCCACCAGCATGGGCAGCAAGAGCGCGCTCTTGACCGTCACCGCGACCACCGGCGGCAGCGCGACGGCGACCCTGACCGGCAGCGCGGTCACCGCGGGCGCGCTGCTGATCTCCCCCGCGAGCAAGGACTTCGGTGGCGTCCTGCTCGGCCAGAGCAGCGCCAACGAGGTCTTCACCGTGACCAACACCGGCGGCTCGACCAGCGGCACGCTGACCACCACGCTGGGCGGCGGCTCGGCCACCGAGTTCGAGAAGATCAGCGACACCTGCCATGGCCAGACGCTGGCGGCGGCGGCCGCGTGCACCGTGGTGGTGCGGCTGACCCCGAGCGCGCGTGGCTCGCGCACCGGGTCGCTCACCGTCGCGGGTACGCCGGGCGGCACTGCGCAGTCGTCGCTGTCCGGGACCGGCCTGGCGCTGGCCAGCCTCAGCGTCACGCCGACCACCCAGGACTTCGGCATCCTCACCACCGGCACCACGACGACCAGGAGCTTCACGGTGCGCAACGAGGGCGACCAGAGCACCGGTTCGCTCGCGGTGTCGGCGACCGGCGCCGACTTCTCGGTGGTCGCGCCGTCCACCTGCGCCGGTGTGACGCTGGCCGGCGGCGCGCCCTGCACCGTGACGGTCCAGTTCGCGCCCACCACCAGCGGCGCCAAGACCGGCTCGCTCAGCGTGACCGGCTCGCCGGGCGGCTCGGCGCCCGCGACCCTGACCGGCACCGGGCAGACCCCGGCGAACGTCGTCGCGGGCACCACCAGCCTCGACTTCATGACGGTGGTGATCGGCGCCAGCAGCACGGTGCGGTCGTACACCCTGACCAACACCGGGCAGGCGACCTCCGCCGTGGTCGGCCTGAGCGCGAGCGGCAGCACGGAGTTCGTGCGCCAGACCGGCGCCGGGGGTGACTGCGTCCCCGGCACCACCACCCTGGCGGGCGGCGCGTCGTGCACGGTGCGCTTCGTGTTCACGCCGACGACGGCGGGCGCGCGCAGCGGCACCAGCAGCTGGTCCGCCGGGGCGCAGAACGCCAGCGTGGCGCTGACCGGCACCGGGCAGACCGCGTCTGGCGTCACCGCCAGCCCGGCGTCGCTGGGGTTCGGCGCCATCACGCTGGGCAGCTCGAGCGCCGTCGTGAGCTATGTCCTCACCAACAACGGCGGCGCGACGGCGCCGGTCCTGACCCTGACCAACACCGGCAGCGACTTCGTGCAGCAGACCGGCCAGGCCAATGACTGCGTCTCGGGGACGACGGCGCTGGCCGGCGGCGCAACCTGCAACGTGCGCTTCGTGTTCACGCCGTCCGCGGCGGGCGCGCGAAGCGGCTCCAGCGCGTGGTCGGCCGGCCAGACCGGCACGGTGGCGCTGTCGGGCACCGGCCAGACCGCCGCCAGCGTGGTGGCCAGCCCGACGACGCTGTCCTTCGGCGCGGTCACGGTGGGCAGCTCGAGCGGCGTCGTCAGCTACACGCTGACCAACAATGGCCAGGCCACCTCGCCGGTGGTCAACCTGACCGCCGGCGGCAGCGCCGAGTTCGTGCGCCAGACCGGCGGCGGCGCCGACTGCGTGCCCGGCACGACCACCCTCGCGGGCGGCGCGTCGTGCACCGTCCGCTTCGTCTTCACCCCGACCTCCTCGGGCGCCAAGGCGGGCACCAGCGCCTGGTCGGCCGGCCAGACCGGGACGGTGAACCTGTCGGGCACCGGCCAGACCCCGGCCAGCGTCGCGGCCAGCCCGGCCTCGCTCAGCTTCGGGACCTTCGTCATCGGCCAGAGCAGCCTGGTCGTGACCTACACGCTCAGCAACAGCGGCGAGGCGGCCGCGCCGGTCCTGACCTTCACGCAGACCGGCGCCGCCGACTTCGCGCGCCAGACCGGCCTCGGCACCGACTGTGTGTCGGGGACGACGGTGCTGGCCGGCGGCGGCAGCTGCACCATGCGCTTCGTGTTCACGCCCACCGCCTCGGGAGCGCGCAGCGGCGGAAGCTCCTGGTCGGCGGGGCAGAGCGGCAACGTGGGGCTGTCGGGCACCGGCCAGACCGCCGCCAACGTGGTCGCCAGCGTCACGTCGCTCAGCTTCGGCAGCGTCGTGGTCGGCAGCTCGAGCGCGGTGTTCTCTTACACCCTGACCAACAACGGGCAGGCGACCTCGCCCGTCGTCACCCTGACCCAGACCGGCTCCAGCAACTTCGTGCGCCAGACCGGCCTGGGCACCGACTGTGTCAGCGGCACCACGACCCTCGCCGGCGCCGCGTCGTGCACCGTCCGCTTCATCTTCTCACCGTCCGCGACCGGCTCCATCACCGGTACGAGCTCGTGGTCGGCGGGGCAGAGCGGCAACGTGGGGCTGTCGGGCACCGGCGCCCCGGTGGGCTCGCAGGTGCTGACGGTCACGCTGAGCGGCCTGGCGTCGGTGACCTCGGCGCCGGCCGGGATCAGCTGTCCCGGCACCTGTTCGGCGAGCTTCACGACGGGCGCCTCGGTGGTCCTCACCACGGTGTCGGTGTCACCGTCGCGGCAGAGCATCGCGGCCATCACGGGCTGCGACACGCGGATCGCCAACAAGTGCACCGTGGCGATGACGGCGGCGCGAGGGGTGGGCGTGCAGATGCTCGCCGGCCCCAGCACCTTCCGGGGTGGCTCGGGCGGCGACGAGGAGGGCGGCGGCCCGATGGCCGGCGGCAGGGTGAGCACCATCATCTACTCGGGAGGCTACGACTACCTGCGCCGGCTCAACGCCGACGGCACCGACAACTGGCTCAAGAAGCCGGTCTCGGTCACCGGTGTCAGCGGCACCATCAGCGTGGATGCCATGGTCGTCGACGCTTCGGACAACGCCGTGCTGGTCGGTGATCGCGGCGCCAACGGTGGCATGGCGGTCGCCAAGGTGAGCCCAACCGGCGCCACGGTGTGGGCCAAGACCTGGGGCGGCAGCAGCATCAACGACTACCCGCTCGCGGTCGCCGTCAACGCCGCGGGTGAGGTCGCGGTGTCCGGGCGCCAGTACGTCGGCGCCTCGTACGACATGGTGGTCGCGAAGTTCGACAGCGCAGGCACCCTGGTGTTCCAGACCACCTACGCGGGCGCCGCCGGGGTCTACGATCACGGCTATGCGGTCGCCATCGACTCGGTGGGCAACGTCATCCTCGGCGGCGAGGAGGGCCTGGCCAGCGGACGCCAGACCTTCCTGCGCAAGTATGGTCCGACCGGGACCGTGCTCTGGACCCACTCCCCGGCCATCGTGGGTTCGGGGATCTACCATCTCGCCGTCGACAGCGCGGACAACATCCTGGCCGCCCACGCCGGGACGGCGATCGCGATCCGCAAGTTCACCCCGGCCGGTGTGGCCAGCGCGTTCCTGACCCTGACCCAGTACATCAACGCCCTGAAGATCGACGCTGGCGACAACGTGCTGGTGGCCACCCAGGACATCAAGCGCTACTCGCCCGACGGCACCATGGTGCTGTCGAGCAACTTCTATCCCAGCACCTTCGCCGGCCTGGGCGTCGACACCTACGGCAACATCCTCTACAGCACCTACGACGACCTCGACTTCATCTACAACGAGTCGTTCCGCATCGGACCCTGAGCGTCGGCCTGCAGCTCAGGGCGCGCGGAAGATCTGTGTGATGTACAGGCCGTCGGCGTTGCTGGCGGCGCCGACGCCGAGCTCGGTGAAGTCGGGCGACAGGATGTTGCCGCGGTGGCCGGGGCTGCCCATCAGGCTGGACTGGATCCCCGCGGGGGACTGGCCCATGCCGATGTTCTCGCCCTTGGCGCGGCCCGACAGCGTGGCGGTGCGGGCCTCGAAGTCGCCGTGGGTGGGCGACACATGCGCGAAGAAGCCGCCGGTCGCCATGTCCTGGCTGTGGGCGCGGGCCACCGCGGCGGCCTCGTCACTCCAGGTCAGGGCGGGCAGGTTGGCGGCGGCGCGGTCGGCGTTGAGGCGGGTGAAGACCTGGCGCTCGGCGTCGGCCAGATCGGTGTAGCCGCCGAGCTCCAGCTCATCGACCACGACCGAGGTCGGCGGGCGCACGCCGCAATAGACCGGGAAGATCCCGGCCACCATCGGCCCCGAGCTGTCGCTTGCCAGCACCTCGAGGACGATCCGCCCGGGGCGGGCAGGGCAGGTCACGGTGGCGGCGAAGCTCTCGGGCGTGGGGTGCGTGACGGTCACGCTGCTGACCTGGCCGTCGATCCCGGTGACCTCGAGCGCGGCGTCGCCCAGCGGCGGCACCAGCGTGCCGCGGACCTCGAAGCCCGCGCCGGTCGCCACCACGCGCGGCACGCGCTGCAGCGTCATGATGTCGCGGCTGAGCGCGACCCACAGCATGCGCATCCCACCTTCGCGCGTGGGGCTCACCCCGGCGCCGAAGCGCAGCACCCCACCGCGCTTCAGCGCGTTGACCACCTCGAGCAGACCGTCCTCGTAGCTGGCCAGGGCGGCTGCCAGCGAGCCGTTGCTGCCGGCGCCCTGGAAGCGCACGCGCTGGTCGAAGATCCCGTGATGCTCGAGCAGGAAGCGGCCCACGTCGCGCGACGCGCCCGCCTCGGACTCGGGCAGCGCCGCCTGGCTGCGCGCCAGCGCCGACAGGCGGACATCCAGCACCGGCGCCGCCACCCCGGCCCGCTGTGCGACCCGCTCCAGCGCCGCGCTCGCCAGGGTCTCGAACTCGTCCATGCCCGCCGCCGCCACCGGCGCGTCATAGCTCTCGGCCGGCGGCGTGGCCGGCGCGAACGCCGCCCCATGCTTGACCAGCGCGGGCGTCCACACCGGCCAGCTCTCGACCTCTGCGGCGCTCGCACCGGTACTCGTCCCCGTCCCCGGTCCCGTCCCCGAACTCGCGCTCGTGCTCGTACCCTGGCTCGGGCCCGGCTCGTCCACCGTCCGCACCTTGACCCCATCGCCCTCCACCACCTTCGGCTTCTTCTTGCCGCACCCCGCCCCCGCGAGCCCCGCGCACACCAGCACCACCAGCGCCGCCAGCGCCGTCGCTCCGCCCCTCGACATGCCCCATGGTGCCGTCCGCCCTGACATGCGTCAAACTCCCCCCATGTCTCTCTTCTACCGCACCGACCCGCGCAAGCTGAAGCTGCCCACCGCCGCCGAGGCGCTGCCTGGCCGCGCCACCCGCATGCGGGTCGCCGCGCGCCACACCGTCACCGGCGCCGCCCTCGAGCCACCGTTCCCCGCCGGCTCCGAGCTGGCCCTGTTCGGCATGGGCTGCTTCTGGGGCGCCGAGCGCAAGTTCTGGAACACCCCCGGCGTCCTGTCCACCGCGGTCGGCTACGCCGCCGGCCTGACCCCCAACCCGCTCTACAAGGAGGTCTGCAGCGGCGCCACCGGCCACAACGAGGTCGTGCGCGTGGTCTACGACCCCACCAAGGTCAGCTACGCCGACCTGCTGCGTGTGTTCTGGGAGAACCACGATCCCACCCAGGGCATGCGCCAGGGCAACGACGTCGGCACCCAGTACCGCTCCGGGATCTACACCTACGGCCCCGAGCAGCACGCCGCCGCCACCGCCTCACTCGCCGCCTACCAGGCCGAGCTCACCCGCGCCAGCCACGGCACCATCACCACCGAGATCCTGCCCGCGCCCGAGTTCTACTACGCCGAAGACGACCACCAGCAGTACCTCGACAAGAACCCCGGCGGCTACTGCGGCCTCGGCGGCACCGGCGTCTCCTGCCCGGTGGGCCCCGCCGCGCGCAACGGTTAGCCCGCCCGCGCCGTCGCCACGCCCCCCGCGCGCCAGCTGCCGAAGTCCTCACACGCCGTCAGCGCGTCCGCCAGCGCTCCGGCGTCCTTGAAGCGCGCCTCCGGGTCCTTGTCCAGGCACCGCATCACCACCGCCTCCAGATCCGCCGGCACGCGCACGCCGCGGGCCGTCGGCGTCGCCAGCGCTTGCTTGGTCTGGGCATGCATCACCTGCGCGACGTTGCCACCCTCGAATGGCGGCTTGCCCACCAGCAGGTAGTACAGCACCGCGCCCAGCGAATACACGTCGAAGCGCGGGCTCAGCGGCTGCCCGATGGCCTGCTCGGGCGACATGAACGCCGGCGTCCCCACCACCAGCCCCTCGCCGGTCAGCGTCCCGCGCTGCTCCGGCGCCAGCACCTTGGCGATGCCGAAATCCAGCACCTTCAAGAAGTCGGGCTCGCCCCCGAGCTGGGTCACGAACAGGTTCTCGGGCTTGATGTCGCGATGCACGATCCCCTTGCCGTGCGCCTCGGCGATGGCGCGCGCCGCCTGGTGCACCAGGTGCAGTGCCCGCGCCGGCGGCAGCGGCCCGTCACGCTCGACCACGCCGCCCAGGCTCTCGCCCTCGAGCAGCTCCATCACGTAGTAGCGCAGCCCGTCCTCGGTGCTGCCATAGTCGAACACCCGCACCGTGTTGGGGTGCGTCAGCTCGCTGGTGGCCTGGACCTCGCGCTCGAAGCGCTCCAGCGCGGCCCCCGACGTGGTCGGATCCGGGCGCAGGATCTTGATGGCGACGTCGCGCTTCAAGGTCGCGTGGCTGGCCATCCAGACGTCGCCCATGCCGCCGGCGCCGATGCGCCGACGCAGCTTGTAGCGGCCGATCTCGCGCGCCTCGAAGACCTGCCGGCGCAGCGACCAGATGAGGTGTCCGCCCGCCACCAGCATGACCCATACGATGGCGATGATGGCGCCGTGCTGGATGAAGACCCCGAGCGCCGCGCCGTCCTGCAGCTGCGCGGCGATCCGCGGCGACCACAGCGCGCTCAGCAGCACCGTCAGCGGATAGGCCAGCGCCGGCCCGCCCAGCGCCGGCGCGCCGCGCCGCCAGCGGTCGGGCATGGTGATACCGCCGACCACGATGATGGCCGAGACCCCGTGCGCGTACGGGCTCAGGATCCCCATGTTGAAGGGCGCCATCAGCCCGATCAGCACCGACGCGCTGGTGTAGATGGTGATGGTCAGGACGCGCAGCTCGAGCGGGCTCGGCCCGGGCACCCGGTGCATGCGCCACAGCGAGAAGCCCAGGATGGCGCACTCGATGGCGCGCAGCGCCAGGAACGGCCACAGCGGCCCCGGCTGCACCAGCGTCGTCACCACCACATCGAGGCCGATACACGAGGTCCACGCCACGATCGCCGCCACCATGACGCGGCGCACCCGCAGCACGTTGGCGTTGTGGTCGGCGTCCTCGGCCTGGGTGGTCAGACCATCCAGGGACGCCGCCACGCCGCCGAGACGCGCCGAGACCGCGCGCTCGCTCACCGTGGGCAGCAAGGGTCCGATTCCCCGGTCGGACATCTTGCCGAAAGCATAACGCTAATCGGGCGCTGCGGCAGAAATGACGCGGCCCCGCACAAAATCACATCACGTCCCGCCACCCTCGTGGTAGGTAGGGCCGTTTTTCCCAATGAGCTGGAGTGGACAGATGGGGTCGGCAAGCAGGGGCCTTCTCATGTGCAGCGCGCTGGCGCTGCTGCTTGGTGGCTGCGGCGCGAGCGGCGGCGATGACGACGTCATGGCGGGGTGCGGCGACGGCCGCCTCGACACCGCGGCGGGTGAGCTGTGTGACGACGGCAACCGCGTCAGCGGTGACGGCTGCGGCCCGCGCTGCCTGCTCGAGGTCGCGGCCTGCGGCAACGGGCGCACCGAGCTCGGCGAGACCTGCGACGACGGCAACACCATGGCCGGCGACGGCTGCTCGGGCGCCTGTCTGCTCGAGGGCGCCGGGGTGTGCGGCAACGGCATGAAGGACGGCAACGAGGACTGCGACGACGGCAACCTGGTGCAGACCGACGAGTGCCTGAACACCTGCCGCAACCCGCGCTGCGGCGACGGCCACATCCGCATGGACGTGGAGGAGTGTGACAGCGGCGCCGCCAACTCCAACACCGCGTCCAACGCCTGCCGCCTCGACTGCACCGCCGCGCGCTGCGGCGACGGCGTCAAGGACACCGGCTCGCCCCTCAACGAGAGCTGCGACGACGGCAACATGATGTCGAACGACGGCTGCAGCGCCACCTGCGTGCGCGAGCCGCGCTGCGGCGACATGGTCATCGACGCCCCCAACGAGACCTGCGACGACGGCAACATGACGCCCGGCGACGGCTGCAGCGCCACCTGCGTGCGCGAGCCGCGCTGCGGCGACGGCCGCGTCGACAGCGGCGAGCAGTGCGACGACTCCAACATGCTGTCGGGCGACGGCTGCTCGATGACTTGCCAGTTCGAGGCCAACCACTTCTACGAGCTGGAGGACAACGGCACCCTGGCCACCGCCAACGTGCTGCCCTCACTCGGGCTGCGCGTGCACGGCGCCGTCACCGCTGGTGACAGCGACTGGTACCAGGTCACGCTGACCACGCCGGGCGATCTGCGCGCGGTCACCACCGGCCCCGACAACACCACCTGCACCGGCGCCGGCGACACCGAGATCCAGCTCATCAAGGCAGGTGGCACCGGCGGCTTCACCGTGCTGGCGACCGACGACGACGCCGGCGACGGGCTGTGCTCGATGATCGATCCGCTGCCGGCGCCCACCGGGGTCAAGGCCGCGCAGCGCCTGCCCGCCGGGGTCTACTACGTCCGCGTCTACGGCCACTCCACCGCCACGGTGGTCAACGACTACCGCCTCACCGTGACCCAGCTGTCGAGCTGCAGCAACTCGATCACCGAGGGCACCGAGACCTGCGACGACGGCAACCTGTCGACCGGCGACACCTGCACCCCGCTGTGCCTGATCGAGCCGACCTGCGGCAACCGCCGCATCGAGCCGCCCGAGCAGTGCGACGACGGCGCCACCGCCACCGGCGACGGCTGCGACGGCAGCTGCAACTACGAGTTCCGCGCCGAGGTCGAGAGCAACGACACCCCGGCCACCGCGCAGGCCCTGGGCGTGGTCGGCCCCGCCGGCGTGCTCATGAAGGGCGCCATCTCGCCAGTCAACGAGCAGGACTTCTTCTCCTTCACCCTGACCGCGCTGTCCGACGTCAAGATCGAGACCCTGGGCGAGCTGACCCCGCCGGCGTGCCCCACGCCGCTCGATCTCGACCTGCAGCTGCGCGCGCCCGACGGCTTCAACGTCCTCATGAACGAGACCTTCGGCAGCATCGGCAACTGCTCGTCGATCGAGAGCAACTTCGACGTCGCCGCGCGCCGCCTCAAGGCCGGCACCTACTACGTGCGCGTCTCCGGCGGCCTCAACATGATGTACGCCTCGTACTACCTGCGCATCGTCACCACCGCGGTGTGCGGCGATCGCAGCAAGGGCACCTACGAGCAGTGCGACGATGGCAACCTCAGCAACGGCGACGGCTGCAGCGACCTGTGCGTGCTCGACTATCCCAGCGCCACCGAGGTCGAGCCCAACGACCTCTTCAGCAGCGCGACCGCCCTGGGCGAGCCCGAGCGCATGGCCACCGGCGTCATCGAGAGCGCCGGGGGCTTCGATTTCTACTCCTTCACGCTGACGCGGCCGATGACCATCGCCATCGAGACCTTCGACGCCGATCCCGCGCGCATGACCTGTCTGATGACCGACACCAGCCTGGCCCTGCTGGCCGCCGATGGCAGCACCGTGCTGGTCAGCGATCTCGATGACGGCCTCGACCTGTGCGCCAAGATCGACCCCGCCTTCAGCGCCGACGCCAACGCCGTCAACCTGCAGCCCGGCACCTACTACGTCCGCGTCAGCGCCGCCGTGGCCGCCACCGCGTACCAGCTGGTGGTGCGCGCCACCGCGCGCTGCGGCAACAGCGTCAAGGAGGGCCTCGAGCTGTGCGACGACGGCAACGCCAGCGACGGTGACGGCTGCACCAACCTGTGCACCCCGCCGGTGCTGGCCGAGAGCGGCCCCAACGACAGCATCGGCGGCGCGCAGCCCATCGGCGCCCTGGATCGCCTGATCACGGGCGCCATCACCAGCGCGGCGGCGTCGGACTACTACACCTTCACCACCACGCGCCCCATCAACCTGCACGTCGAGAGCTTCGACGCCAGCCCGCGGCGCATGACCTGCACCGGCCTCGACACCACGCTGCAGCTGATCGCGGCCGATGGCACCACCGTGCTCTTGACCGATCCCGATGACGGCATCGACCTGTGCAGCAAGTTCGATCCCGCGCTGAGCGCCGACGTCGCCGTGGTCGGCCTCAGCCCCGGCATGTACTACCTGCGCGTCTCGGCCACCGCCGCCGCCAGCTACCAGCTGGTGGTGCGCGCCACCGCGCTGTGCGGCAACGGCGTGCGCGAGGCCACCGAGATCTGCGACGACGGCAACGCCACCGACGCCGACGCCTGCACCAACCTGTGCACCCCGCCGCTCAGCAGCGAGATCGAGCCCAACGACCTGTTCACCAGCGGCACCGCGCTGACCCCGCCCGAGCGCCTGATGAGCGGCACCATCGAGGCCGTGGGCGCGTTCGACTTCTACACCCTGGCCCTGGGCGGGCGCAGCAACGAGGTCTACCTCGAGACCTACGACAACAGCGGTCGGCTGTCGTGCGCGACCCCGCTCGACACCTCGGTGCAGCTGCTGGCCACCGACGGCACCACGGTGGTCGCCATGGACGACAACCTCGGCCTCGGCAACTGCTCGCTGCTCGACCCGCAGAACGTGGCCGCGCTGCGCAGCCTGACCCCGGGCACCTACTATGTCCGCGTCGGCGCCACCGCGGCGGCCGCGGCCTATCGCCTGCGCATGCGGACGTCCCAGTGTGGCAACAGCATCCGCGAGGGCCGCGAGCTGTGCGACGACGGCAACGTCATCGAGACCGACGCCTGCAAGATGAGCTGCCAGCCCGCCACCCAGGCCGAGATCGAGCCCAACGAGGACGGCACCCCGGGCACCGGCGGCAGCGGCACCGTGGGCAACGACTTCTCGGTGGTCAACGCCCAGGGGCCCTTCACCAGCACCAGCCTGGTCCAGGCCGCCATCAGCCCGGCCGGCGACGAGGACGTCTTCGCCATCCGCAACCCGGGCGGCAGCCCGGCCACGGTCGACCTCATCACCTTCGAGAACCTGGACGGCAGCTGCCCCATCGTCGACACCGTGGTCCACGTCCGTGACGCCTTCGGGATCTCGCTCGGGTTCGACAATGATGAGGGCGCCGGGCTGTGCTCCAAGCTGACCTATGTGGTGCCGCCGGCGACCACGGTCTATGCCCACGTCATGCGCTACAACGACTTCTCGGTGGTCGGGAACTACTACTTCGGAGTCGTCTTCAGGTAGTTGGTGCCAGCCTCGGTCAGCCTAAGTCCACCCGAAATCAGCGAGATCCCATACCTAACCTGGGGTTGCTTGACCCGAAAATAGACAAAGCGTAGGGTCCCGAGACGCTTGGGACCCTCCAGGCGTCGTTTTTCAGGAGGCACCCCTTGAACGGCATTTTTCGCTTTGTCTGTTTCGCGAGCGTGGTGGGGTGGGGGCTGGCTGGCTGTGGTGGTGACAGCGGCAACAAGATGAACGGCGACGGCGGGGGGCTGGACGCCGCCGCGGCGGACGCGGCGATGGCCGACACCGCGGTGCCCGACGCCCAGATGATCGACGCCGCGCCCGGGCTGCCCCTGGGCGCCAACTGTGGCGTCAATCCCTCCACCGACGCCGGGGTCGATGCCGGCACCCTGCGCTGCGCCGACGGCCTGCTGTGCTGCACGCCGTGCTGCGATGGTCGTCCCGCGGTGTGCACCGAGCCGACCGCACCCAACGCCGCCAACATCGGCGTCGGTCAGTGCCCGCTGCCCGACCTGGCCGTCGATGCCACCCGCCTGCAGGCCGAGGTCGGCCTGGGCCCGACCACCTTCGGTGACGGCTCGTGCTCGGTGGACGAGGGCTGCACCACTGGTCCGGGCACCCGCAAGCTGCTGCACTTCAGCGTGGTGACGCCCAACCTGGGCACCTCCGACCTGCACCTGGGCAGCCCGCAGAACAACCCGCGCTTCACCTTCGCGACCTGCCACAACCACTACCACTTCGCCGGCTATGCGCTGTATCGGCTGCTCGACGGCACCGGCCAGGAGGTCCTGCAGGGTCGCAAGCGCGCCTTCTGCCTGGAGGACTTCGAGCCCCAGGACAACCCGCCGCTGGGTGGCCGCACCACGCCGCGCTACACCTGCCAGAACCAGGGCATCTCGATGGGCTGGATCGACACCTACGCCAACGGCCTGACCTGCCAGTTCATCGACATCACCGGGGTGCCCGCGGGGCGCTACACGCTGCAGGTCAGCGTCAACCCGGACCGCTACTTCGAGGAGCTGCGCTACGACAACAACGTGGCCACCGCGACCATCGACATCCCGGCCGACTTCACCGATCCGGTGCAGCCGTGCATGGGGCGCATCGAGGGCATCCAGCGCGAGTGCGGCTACACCAACGGCGGCACCTTCACCTGCACGCCCGGGACCACGGTGCGCGCCGGCTGCGGCGCTCGCTGCAACGTCGGCGGGGCGACCTGCAGCGGCGACACCATCATGCGCATCTGCGACGGCGCCACCACCGCGGGCTGCACCTGGCCGGGGCTGGGCACCAACGACGACTGCGCCGGCGGCACCAACTGTTCGGCGGTCAGCTTCACCTGCCCGACCAGCGGTCAGTACACCGTGCTGTGGGCGCCGTTCGAGACCACGGGCACGGCGACCTGTAACGTCGCGCATATCCCGTAGCGGGGCGGACGGCGTCGGACCTCAGAAGACCGGGCGGCCTGACGACGGGCTGGCTGACGGGCTGGGCGCGGGCGCGGCGGGCGTGCTCGTCGGGCTGGGTGACGGCGCGGGCGTCATCGGCTTCTTCTTCGGGACGCTGCCGGGCTTGGCCTTGACGCAGCGGTAGTTCTCGCAGGCCAGGCCGGGGTGGCAGGTCCAGTCCTCGCCCGACGACAGGCACATGCCGCCCTCGTCGCCGGCGGCGGCCTCGCGGCGCTTCTCCCAGTCCTCGCGGGCGCGCTCGCGGCGGGCGAACACGCGATAGTAGCGCTTGCACTTGTTGACGCGCGAAAAGCCGGTCCAGGACGAGATTCCGTACGGGATCGAGGCCACCATCAGGGGCACGCCCAGGGTGGTGCCGATGTTCGACGAGTCCTTGTTGCTGGCGTCGCTGACGGTGAAGACCAGGCCGAGGATGGCGGTGCCCAGCGCGGTCAGGCCGTCGATGGCGGGGTAGCTGATGCTGCGCACACAGTCGGGCTCCTCGACGTCGGCCGCCTCGTAGTCGGGCTCGATGGGCCTGGGCACGAACAGCCAGGAGCAGCCAGTGGTGGTGGTCAGCGATAGCACGGCGAGCAGCGCGACCGCGCGCAGCTGCGAGGGCAGGGCAGAGCGACGAGACATGGCGCGCATCTTACCGCGCCGCCGCGTAAACCCGAAAAATCAGCGCCCGGCGCGGCGCAGGCCTAACGCCGGAGGGTGCCGTCGGTCGAGGTCTCGACCGAGAGCGCGCCGATCTGGGTGCGGAAGGTGAAGGTGGCGTCGAGGTGGTAGGTCACCGCGCCGCCCGCGATGGCCGAGGCCAGGGCAGGGGCGGCGCCGGCGCCGATGTGGATGCGCGCCCGCACGCTGGCGTTCTGCTTGGCCGGGATGGTGTCGGCCAGCTCGGCGCGGCCGCTGACCGCGGACTGCCCCGACACCGTCAGGCGCCAGGCCATCGCCTCCAGCGGCAGGCCGACGGCGTTGGGGTTGTAGATCGACAGGTCGACCACGCCGTCCACCCCGGTGAAGCTGATCGACCCCACCGTCACCCCGGTCACCTTCACGGTGGGGCGCTCCATCGGGTTCAGGCGGCAGGCGGTGGCGGTCAGGCCCAGGCCCACGACCACGGCCAGCATGGTGACTCTCACGAGCGCTCGCATCGGTTCTCCCAGCGGACGGCCACGCGACTCCGACGCGCGCGGCCCAGGGGACTTCAACCCACGTGACGTCAGCTACGTCGTCAGGATGCGCGACAGACCGCTGATCGAGCGTGCCATCTGCGCCGGGATGCGACGCTCGTCACCGCCGACCGCGCACAGGTAGAGCTCGTCGGGGCCGACGTGGAAGCGCTGCACGGTGACGCGCCGACCACCGCCAGCGGCGAGCAGGACGCCCTCGAACTCGCGCGTCTTGCGCCCGATGATGGGCAGCTCGGCGGCCAGCTCCTCGCAGGCGTCGCGAGCGCCGGTCGCGGCCAGGCACAGGCCGTTCTCGTCCGACACCAGCATGGCCTCCAGCGCGGCGTCGCGGGCGCAGACGTCGAGCTGGTACGTGATGGCGTTGCTCATGTCGGTGGCGCGTCGCTGGCGCCGCTCTCTCTGCGCAGGTTTCTTCATCATCCTGTGATGGTAGGGTGATGTAGGCAAGGGGGCAAATTTCTGGCGGGGCGGCGCAGGCCGTCGCGAGGTCAGTGGGTGGCGTCGAGCAGCCGCGCCTGCACCTCGCGCAGCGCCCCGCTGCCTTCCCACTCGCGCGCCGAGTGGTAGCGCGTCGGCCCGGTCCACGGGTTCTTCGACAGCTCCAGGCACAGGTCGAAGCCGTCGAGGTCGTCGCAAGACCAGATGCGATACTTCACCTTGGCCTGCTTGCCGGTCTGCGGGAAGCTGAAGCTGACCTCGGGCCTGGCGGTGGTGCCGCTGCGCTTGTGGCGGAACAGCTCGAGGAAGATCTGGTACTGCGACCCCTTCTGGAAGATCCCGAGCGACTCGCGGTCGACCATCAGGAAGGCGTTCATGTGCTCGGTGGCCTTCTCGGGGATGCGATCGATCCAGGGTCGCTCCAGGATCAGGCGGGGATCCTCGGCCTTGCTGGCGCCCGCCGTGGTGCCGGCGCGCCCTGCGGACGTTCGCGCCCGCCACCACCGAAATCCGACGATCAGTACGCAGGCAACCACACCCAGGACCAGCCACCGACGACGCTTCATGGGGCCAAGTATACGAAGTCTCTTGGCAAATGCACGTGCATCAAAGGTCGCTCGCGGCCCGACATGTGGTTGTGCTAAGACGCGCGCCTGGTAACAACTGGCACGACCTGAGGTGATCTTCATGGCTCGCAATTTCAAGTACTGGGCGACGGTGATCGTGGTGGGGTTGGGCTTCGCGGCGGCGGGGTGTGCGGCATCGAGCGACGACCCGGGCAATGGCAGCCCGGTCTGCGGCAACGGCAAGCTGGAGTCGGGCGAGATCTGCGACGACGGCAACACCACCGGCGGTGACGGCTGCTCGGCGCGCTGCCTGATGGAGCGCAGCCTGTGCGGCAACGGCAACGTCGATCCCGGCGAGGTCTGCGACGACGGCAACACCGCCGGCGGCGACGGCTGCTCGGCGTCGTGCCAGCGCGAGGGCATGAGCCTGTGCGGCAACAGCATGGTCGATACCGGCGAGGACTGCGACGACGGCAACATGTCGAACACCGACAACTGCCTCAACACCTGCCGCAATCCGCGCTGCGGTGACGGCAACATCCGCGCTGGCATGGAGGAGTGCGACTCCGGCGCCGCCAACTCCAACACCGCCGCCAACGCCTGCCGCCTCGACTGCAAGGCGCCCAAGTGTGGTGATGGCGTGCGCGACACCGGCAGCCCGCTCAACGAGACCTGCGACGACGGCAACACGGTGTCGGACGACGGCTGCTCGGATCGCTGCGTGCGCGAGCCGCGCTGCGGTGACATGGTGGTCGATGCGCCGGCCGAGAACTGCGACGACGGCAACCGCGCCGATGGCGACGGCTGCTCGATGGCCTGCCGCAAGGAGCCGCGCTGCGGCGACGGCGAGGTGCAGACCCCGGGCGAGAGCTGCGACGACGGCAACACCATGGCCGGCGACGGCTGCAACGCCACCTGCGCCGCCGAGCCGGGCCACGTCTTCGAGCTCGAGCCCAACGACGCCTTCGGCACCGCGACCCCCCTGGTCAGCATCAACAACCAGGCCCACGGCTCCATCAGCCCGGGCAGCGACGGCGACTACTACTCGTTCGTGCTGGCCGCCGGCGGTGACATCCGCATCGAGACCTTCGATGGCACCGGCGCCCCCAACTGCACCTCGGCCGACACCGAGATCGAGCTGTACGCGCCCAACGGCACCACCGTGCTGGCCTCGGACGACGATGACGGCGTGGGCAACTGCTCGCTGATCGATCCCGCCGGCGCGTTCCCCGACCCCGGCGCCGCCGGTCTGGTCGCGGGCACCTACTTCGTCAAGGTCATGCACTACTCGGGCTCGACGGTCATCCCGGGCTACCGGCTGCAGATCACCGCGCTGACCCAGTGTGGCAACGGCGTGCGCGAGGGCGGCGAGCAGTGCGATGGCGGCGCCGGCTGCAGCACGTCGTGCCGCTTCGTCCCGGTGTGCGGCAACCGCCGCCTCGAGGACACCGAGCAGTGCGACGACGGCAACATGGGCGCCGGCGACGGCTGCAGCGCGACCTGCCAGTACGAGGTCGTCAACGAGGTCGAGCCCAACAACGCCTTCGGCACCGCGACCTCGGTGGGCAACCCCGACAAGCTGACCCGCGGCGCCTTCATGCCGGCGGCCGACGAGGACTTCTGGAAGTTCCACCTCGACGCGCGCTCCGATGTGCTGATCGAGACCTTCGACGAGATGGGCCCCGGCAAGTGCGCCACCATGGACACCGTCATCGAGCTGCGCGGCATGGACGGCACCACCATCATCACCAGCGACGATGACGGTGGCGTGGGCGCCTGCTCGCTGATCGATCCGGCCACCAACACGCTGGCGCGCGGCCTCGCGCGCGGTGACTACTACGTGCGCGTGCGGCTGTACTCGACGACCTCGACCGCGGCGGCGTACCACCTGCGCGTGCGCGTGGTCGCGCAGTGCGGCAACAACGTGCGCGAGTCGACCGAGATGTGCGACGACGGCAACACCACCGACGGCGACGGCTGCCAGTCGACCTGCACCCTGCCGTCGGTCCTGGAGACCGAGCCCAACGACGACGGCGCGGTGTCGAGCGGTGGTGGCAGCACCACCGGCAACGACTTCTCCAGCGCCATGGCGGGCACGCCGATCACGGCCGACCGCCTGATCGACGCCAAGCTGATGCCGGCGGGCGACGAGGACGTCTTCGCCATCCGCAACACCACGGGTGCGGCGCGCTCGATCACGGTGAGCACGCTGGGCCCAGCCCAGTGCGGGTCGATGGACACCTACCTGCACATCCGCGACATGGCCGGCGCCAGCCTGGCCAGCGACGACGACAGTGGTGACGGCAACTGCTCCACGGTCACCTACAGCGTGCCGGCCATGACCACCGTGTTCGCGCACGTGTTCGAGTACGGCGACGACGCCGTCATCGCCGCCTACCAGGTCTACATCCAGTTCAATTGAGCCCCCCCGGGGCGGGCGCCTACGTGACGTAGGCCTCCGCCTCGATCTCCACCAGCATGTCGGGATCGATCAGCCGACGCACCTCCACCATGGAGGTGGCGGGGCGGATGGTCGCGAACAGCGCGCCGTGGGCGCGGCCGATGGCCTCCCAGTCGCGTGCGATGTCGACCACGTAGATCCGCGTGCGCACCACGTCGGCGGGCGTGGCGCCGGCGCGCGCCAGCGCGGCGACCAGGTTGTCGAGGGTCTGACGGGCCTGCGCGGCGGCGTCACCGCGACCGACCAGGCTGCCGTCGGCCGCGGTCGCGGTGGTGCCCGAGACGTGCACGTGCGGCCCGATGCGCACCGCGCGCGAGTAGCCCACGATGGGCTCCCACGGCGTGCCGGTGGCGAAGTTCTGTCGCGCGGTCACTTGGGCGCCATGCGGAGCGCCCCGTCGAGGCGCACCGTCTCGCCGTTGAGCATGGCGTTGTCCACCATGTGCAGCGCCAGCGCGGCGAACTCGGCCGGGCGACCCAGGCGGCTGTGGAACGGCACCATCTGGCCCAGCGCGACGCGGGCTGGCTCGGGCAGCTGGGCCAGCATCGGGGTGTCGAAGGTGCCGGGCGCGATGGTGTTGATGCGGATGCCATGGCGCGCCAGCTCGCGCGCGATGGGCAGGGTCATGCCGGCCACGCCGGCCTTGGACGCGCTGTAGGCGGCCTGGCCGATCTGGCCGTCGAAGGCAGCGATCGACGCGGTCATCACGATGGCGCCGCGCTCGCCGCCGTCGTCGGGCGGGTTCTCGGCCATCGCGGCGGCCGCGCAGCGCACGAAGTTGAACATGCCGACCAGGTTGATCTGCACCGTCATGGCGAAGTTGCCCAGCGGCATCGGCGCGCCCTGGCTGACCACCTTGCCGGCGAAGCCGATGCCGGCGCAGCCGACCGCGATGTGCACCGCGCCGAAGGCGCTGCGCGCGGCGGCCACCGCGGCTACCATGCCGGCGTCGTCGGTGACGTCGACCGGCACGTACAGCGTGTGCGCGGCGCCGAGCTCGCGGGCCAGCGCCTCGCCGGTGTCACGTGCGCGATCGAGGATGGCGACGCGCGCGCCACGGGCGACCAGCGCGCGCACGGTGGCGGCGCCGAGACCTGATGCGCCGCCGCTGACCAGGGCGACCTTGCCTGCGGGATCCATGGGTGAGGCTCCTCTCGTGTTCTTGCGGGGACGGTGGGGTTGCGCGGGACGACCGACTATGGGCCGAGCAGCTTCTTGCGCGCGGCCTGCTGGACCTGGGGCCTGGTGCGGGTGTCCTTGGCCAGCTGGCGCAGCTCGGCGTTCGAGACCCAGGCCAGCAGCTTGACGGCGATCAGCGTCGGCGTCTTGGGGTTGCGCACCAGGGCCAGCGCGATCTCGGGGCGCTGCGACCACTCGCGGCGGTCGGCGATCCCCTTCAGGACCTCGGGCGACACCGTGGTCATCTTGGCCATGGCGACGACCTCGTCGAGCTGCAGGTTGGGGTTGCGCAGCACCAGCGGGTGCAGCTGCTTGTTGAGGTCACGCAGGATGGCGGCGCGCTCGTCCTTGGAGCCGTGCATGGCCAGGTGCATCTTCTTGGTGTTGTTGGCGCCGGCGACGCGGGCGGGCGCGGTGGTGCCGCGCGCGGGGGCGGCCTGGCCGGAGTCGGAGTCGGCCTCGGACTCGGACTCGGACTCGGCCTCGGCCTCGGACTCGGACTCGGACTCCGACCCGTACGCGGCCTCGGCCTCGGCCTGGTTCTCCACCAGCTCGAACCCACCCTCGATCTCCGGCGCATCCAGCCACTCGTGCAGCGGCGCCTGCCCAGCCGCGGCCCCGGCCGCCCGCGCCTCCGCCACCGCGTCGGCCAGCCCGGGCACGCTGGCGGCCTTGAACTCCAGCGCCACGCCCCCGGGCAGCACCTGCAGCACGGTCGCGTCCACCGGGAGGACCTGCCCCCCGGGCACCACCAGGTCGAGCTCCACCGGCCCGCCGCGCTCGGCGCCGTCGACCCCAGGTGTGATGCGCACGAACAGGCCGCCATGCTTGAACTGCTGCTCGTGGTCGCTGACCAGGTCGGCAGGGCGGTGGTAGGTGACGCGCAGGCGCAGGCGCAAAGTCATGCTCCGGGTGGCTCGCCGTGATGGTAATCTGGGATTCGATGAAAGGCGCGCGGATCCTCTTCTATGACCCCGATCCGAAAGCCCAGCGCGCCGCCGAGCGGGCGCTGCTGGCGACCGGCTCGGAGGTCGATGTGGCGGGCGACGAGGGTGTCCTCCTCGAGCGCCTCGAGGTCGACGGCTACGACCTCAACATGATCAACTTCGATCCGCCCATGCGGCAGAACCCGCTGTGGCGCGAGATGTTCAACAAGTTCAAGTCGCGCTTCCCCAAGACCCGGCTGGTCCTGCACGCCACCGCGCGCACCGAGGACTACCTGCCGCTGCTGGCCGAGCACCGCTATGTGCGCAACCTCATCGCCAAGAACGACGACCCGCTGGAGCCCGAGGAGCTGATCGTCACCGCGGAGAAGATCCTGCGCCGCGACCTGTTCGGCCTCGAGAAGTACATGCAGTGGGGCGTGGCGCCCTACCGCATCGAGGTGCGCGACTCGCGACTCAAGGCCGACTATGTGCGCGAGGTGTCTTCATACGCCGAGCGCCTGGGCTGCAGCGAGCGAGTGGTCGAGAACATCGAGACCGTGGTCGACGAGCTGGTCACCAACGCGATCTACAACGCGCCGCGCGACGCCGAGGGCAACCCCAAGTACGCCAAGCTGTCGCGCCGCGAGACCGTGGTGCTGGAGGACCACGAGGTCGGCAAGCTGGAGTTCGCCTGCGACGGCAACTACATCGGCATGTCGCAGAACGATCCCTTCGGCGCGCTGACCCAGGACACCATCGTGACCTACCTCAACCGGTGCCTGGTCAAGAGCGAGGCCCAGCTGAGCGACGCCTCGGGTGGCGCGGGCCTCGGCCTGTATCGCATCTTCAGCTCGCTGTCGAAGTTCGTCGTCAACATCGACCCCGGCAAGCGCACCGAGGTCATCACTCTCATCGATCTCAGGCTGAGCATGAAACAGTTCCGGCAGCTGCCCAAGTCGTTCCACATCTTCATCGCCGACGAGGCCCGCCGTGGCTGAGCCCCTGCCTGCGTTCCGCGTCGACGGCCTCGATCTCGCCGGCGGTGGCCTCATCCGCCTGCACGGCGTCATCGACGAGCACCCCGATCTGTCGTTCCTGACCAAGCTCACCGGCCGCGTCCACGTCAGCCTCAAGGGTGTGCGCCGCATCAACTCGTTCGGTGTGCGCTCGTGGATCGACGCCATCCGCAAGGTGCCGGAGTCGACGCACCTCGAGTTCATCGAGTGTCCGCCCCCGGTCATCGACCAGATCAACATGGTCGCGGGCTTCCTGGGCAAGGGCAAGGTGGTGTCGTTCTACGCGCCGATGACCTGCGAGAAGTGCGACGTCGAGTCGAACCAGCTGTTCCAGGTCGCCGAGGTCAAGCGCAACAACGCCAAGCTGCCCGACGTGAAGTGCCCCAAGTGCGGCGGCAAGATGGAAGTGGACGATCTCGAGGACCAGTACCTGCTGTTCATCCGGGATCATTAGTTCCGCCCGTCAGAGGTTCCGCCTGAAAGGGCGGAGCTTCTGGCCGGGGAGCACTGGTGTCTCTTCGTGAAGCGGGCCCGCACAGTCGACTGGCGCAAGCTGCGCCACGCCTATGGCAGCGCGGCCGACGTGCCCGAGCTGCTGGCGGGGCTGGCGGCGCGAACGGCGCAGGACCGGGCCGCGGCTCGCAGCAAGCTGGCCGGGGCGCTGGTGCATCAGGGGACGCTCTACTCCGCCAGCGCGGCCGCGGTGCCCGCGGTGCTCGCGGCGCTGGATGGGCCCGATCGGGCGCAGGTGCTGGAGCTGCTCGGCGCGCTGGCGGTGGGTGCCTTCGAGCGCTGCCTGGCGGCGGGTCATGTGCGTGAGGACGCCTATCCGGCGCTGCAACGCTGCCACGCGGCGGTGACCGCAGGGGGGCCCAGGCTGCGCGCGCTGCTGGCCGACCCCGACGCCGAGGTGCGGGCGCGCGCGGCCTGGCTGCTGGGCCTGCTGCCCGACGCGGACGGTGCGGCGCAGGCCCTGCGGGTGCGGCTGGGCGTCGAGCAGGTGGTGGCGGTGCGCGCCAGCGCGGCCATCGCGCTGGGGTTGCAGCTCGGCTACCGCGGCGATGGGGCCAGCGCGGACGAGGTCCAGGCGCTGCGACTCGCCGGGCCGGCGTGGGCGCAGGCGGCGGGGGCGCTGGCGCAGGGTTATGCGGCGGCGCTCAGCCCCGAGGTCGAGGCGGCGCTGCAGCAGGCGGTGCGCGGAGGCGTGCGCGCGCCGGAGCTGCCCTGGAACGACGGCGCCCTCGGCGAGGCGGCGCGGGCGCTGCTGGCCCGGCGGCTGGAGACGCGTCCACAGGCCGCGGCCGAGCTGCTGCTCGAGGAGGCGCGCGCGGGTCGCGAGCCGGCGCTGCGGCTGGCCGAGGGCTTCGCGCTGCTGCAGCCGGCGCGCTGGCGACCGCCGTTGCTGGCGCGGGAGCTGGCCCCGGCAACGCTGGCGTTCCTGCGTGCCGCGGCCGACATCGCGGTGTCGGGCTCCGGGCTGGCGCCATACCAGGCCCGCCATGACGACGATGGGCAGGCCACGCTGCGGCGCTACCTCGGGCTGGCGCCGCCGGGGCCGTACGAGGTCGTGGTCGCCAGCGCTGCGCGGGACTGGCCGCTGTGGCGCTGGCTGCTGGCGTGGTCGGCGAGCGAGATCGACGACGACGCGCTGCTGGCGGCGCTGGCGGCGACGCCGCCGGCGACCGCGGTGGGCGCTGCGCTGCTGGCGGCGGGCTATCCGCATGGCGTCGGCGCCGGCGGATACGCCATGCAAGGAAGCCTGGTCGGGTTGCTGCTGCGCGCGCTGGTCGGGCACGGCGTGGCAGCGGAGGCGGCGCTGGCCGATGCCGCGGCGCGCATCGCGGAGTCCCAGGCGGCGCACTGGGATGGGGTGCTGGTCGCGGCGGCGCTGGCGGCGCTGGCGGCGGCGGGTGGGCGCGTGCCGGAGGAGCGCTGGGATCGCCTGCTGAGCCTGCCGCTACGCCAGGGTGAGGGGCTGCCGGTGGCGGTGCTGCGCGCGACGCTGGCGCTGCTGCCGGAGCCGCGCCGTGAGCGGCTGATCGCGGCGGCCGAGCCCTGGGAGGGCACCTCGATGTGTGGCACCTGGCGCTTCTGGGACCAGTGCGTGACCGCGCCGGTGCTGCGGGTGCTGCTCAGGCGGGTGGCAGGCTGGGCGCGCGGCAAGGACGCGGCCCGTGACGCCAGGGCCCTCGAGGCGCTGCGCCGGGGCGTAAACGAGGTGCCAGGCTTCGCGACGGAGGTCGAGGCGCTGGCCGCGGGGCACGGCGTGGCCAGGAAGGATCTGTTGCTGGCGGCGCTGAGCACGAGCACGAGCACGAGCACGAAGAAGCCGGAGCCGAAGCAGGAGCCGAAGCCCAGGTCGAAGCCGAAGCCCAGGTCGAAGCCGAAGCCGAAGCCGAAGCCGAAGCCGAAGCCGAGGCGCTGAAAACTTGCCCCCGAGAAAACCTGGCCCGAGCATCGAGGGATGGAAGCTGCATTCGATGTGACCATCCCGGGTGATGCGCAGTGCCAGGTGTGCGGGCAGCGCGATCCAGTGCTGCTGTCGGCCTATCCGCTGGAGGCCGACGGGGGCCGCGAGGCGGTGACGCTGTGCCGCAACCATGCCGCGCCGCTGCACGACCAGCGCTCGCTGGAGGTGCCGTCGCGCGATGAGCTCTTGACCTTCTGGTCGGAGCGACGATCGCGCATCGTGTGGCTGTCCAAGGAGCGGCGGCAGCGGCCGCGCGGCGACGGGCAGGGGACGCCGCGGTAGCTCGCCTGGCAGCTGCCAGCGTCGCGGGGCGCTACTTCTGTAGCGCCTTGGTCAGCTCGTCGCGGATGATCTGGGCCAGGGCGGCGGCGTCGGGGCGGCCGCTCGCGGCGGACGGCGTGGGCACCGGAGTGGCGGCGGTCGCCAGCACGGCCGGGTTGCCCGGCGCACGCGCGGCGGGGCCCAGGCCGGCCTTCTTGCGCGCCTCCAGCAGGGGCGCCAGTGCGGCCTCGGGCAGCGGCTTGATGCCCCCGGTGTGGTGCGCGAAGTAGGCGATGTTGGCCAGGTGCTCCACCAGCTCCATGCGCAGGTAGGCCTGCTCGAGGTCGGCGCCCACGGTGATGACGCCGTGGTTGGCCAGCAGCACGGCGTCGTGCTCGGCCCAGAAGGGCGCCAGCGCGGCGGCGGCGGCGGCGCCCGGCATCGCGAACGGCACCGTCGGGATGCCCGGTCCCAGCGACACCACGGCCTCGGCGATGAACGGCCGCTCCAGGAAGCGCGCGCCCGAGATCGAGAAGCCGGTCGCCATCTGCGGGTGCGCGTGGACGACCGCCATCACGTCGGGGCGCGCATAGCAGGTCGCGTGCAGGTTCCACTCCGAGAACACGCGGTGCTTGCCCGCCAGCACCTTGCCGGCGCCGGCGCCGGCGCCGTCGCCGCCGATGGTCAGGATGTCATCGACCTCGACGGTGGCCTTGGAGAAGGCGGTCGGGGTGGCCAGGAAGCGGCCTGCGCCGGCGCGCACGCTGACGTTGCCGTCATGGTTGGCGACCCAGCCCTTGCGGTGCAGCCGGTGCGAGATCTCCACCAGCGCGGCGCGCAGGGCGCGCTCGGCTCCCAGCCCGCTCATGCGCCCGTGGTGTCGACCGCGTCGACCACGCCCACGATCAGCGACCGGATGGGCACGTCGTCGGTCTTCTGGAAGCCCAGGATCTGACGCACCCCGGTGCCCTCGGTCAGCACCAGCACACGATCGCCGGGGCCGGCCTGCACGGTGTCGATGGCCAGGAAGGACGGCCCGGTGGCCGCGGCCCTGGCGTCGCCCTCGATGGGCTCGACCACCATCAGCTTGTGGCCGTCGTACGACGGGTGGTGCGCGGTGGCCACCACGTTGCCCAGCACGCGACAGAGCCTCATGTGTTCACGCTGTCGACGATGCCGATGATGGCGGCGTCGACCGGGACGAACGACGGCGACAGCGCCAGCGCGGCCTCGCGCGAGCCGACCAGGCTGACCAGGTCGCCAGGGCCAGCGCCCACGGTGTCGACCGCGACCTGCGGCTCGCCGGTGCGCACGTGCTTGTGATCGAGGGGCTCGACCACCAGCAGGCGGCGGCCCTCCATACCCGGGACCTTGCGGGTCGCGACCACCGTGCCCAGTACGCGTCCGAGATACATGCGACCGCGAATCTACCCGGCGCCCTTGCGCTTGTCGATGCCCAGCAGCTCGCGGGCCTCGAAGTGGCGCGCCGAGACCGCCCAGGACAGGAGCTCCTTGAGCTCGATGGTCAGCACACAGGCCTTGGCCAGGTCGACCTTGGCGTCACCGTCGCGCTCGGGCGCCAGCCGGCGCTGCGCCGCGCGCAGGGCGGCGCCGGTGTCGTCGGACATCAGGACGCCGGCGCGATCGGCCACGCGCTGCACCAGCGGCACCAGCACGCGGGCGTCCAGGGCGGGCGCGTCGGGGCGGCTCCACAGCTGCTCCAGCTTGACCTTGGCCTTGGGCGGCAGCGCCTTGCGCAGGCGGGCGGCCTCGACCTCGACCTCCTTGCTGGGCGGCTTGACCGGGCCGCGCGGATCCAGCGCCAGCGCCAGGCCGTCCAGCAGCTGCACCAGCTGCGCCGGCGCGGTGCCGGCCAGGATGACGTGTTCGGGGCGGGCCAGCTCGAGGCCGCGGCCGAGCGCGAAGCGGACCTCGCCGATGGGCACCGTGGCCGCGGTCAGGCGCGCGCCGAAAGCGATCGGCGTCGGCTGCGCGCACGCCACCGCCACGTCGGGCGGCTCGCCCATGTGGGCGACGTAGAGCACCACCTTGTCGACCGCGAGGGCGCGCAGCACGTGCGGGTAGGCGCGCGCCAGCGGGTGATCGGCGGTGGGCAGGATGCGGTCGTCGAGTGCCACTCCCAGGGTGCCCAGGCCGTCGCCCAGGCCATGGGGGAACAGCGGCGCCGGCGCCTCGAACAGCGCCGCCAGGGTATCCTCGACCGCGGCCAGCAGGGGCTCGCCGAGCAGGCGCTGGCGCGCCGCCGCGTCGAGTGAGCCCAGCGGCTCGTCACCGCCCAGGGTGCCGACCGGGGGCAGCGTCAGCGCGCCGCCGACCAGGGCGCGATCCTCGGCGGTGGCCGCGGCCAGCGCCTCCAGCACCGAGACCACGACGCGGGCCCGCGCGACCTGGCCGGCCGCGACCTGCGCCCGCGCCAGCGTGCGCAGCGCGTTGGCGTCGAGCGGATCGGCCTCGACCACCGCCAGCAGGTGCGGCAGCAGCGCGCCGGTGTCGCCGGCGCCGGCCTCGTACAGCTTGACCAGATCGCGGCGCACCGCGAGGTCGGCGCCCTCCAGCTCGGCGGCCTTCTCCAGCGCGGCGGCGGCGCCGCGGCTGTCGCCGCGCTTCATGCGCGCGCGCCCCAGGGTGGCCCACAGCTGGGCGCGGCCGACCTCGGCGCCCGGGGTCACTGCGGGCAGCGCGGGCAGCATGCGCCCGAGCAGCTGGGCCAGCGCCTCGGCGTCACCGGCGCGCTCCTCGATCTCGACCGCCAGCTCGAGGGTGGCCTCCAGGGTCTCGGGCGGAGCGCCCTCCAGCGCGCGCGCGGCCTGCTCGCGCGCCCCCGGCAGGTCGCTGGCCGCCATGCGCAGCTCGGCCGCGCCGCGGTGGCGCGCCGCCCGCGTGGCGGCGTCGCCCGCGAACGAGGCCAAGAGCTCCAGCGCCCGCGCCGCCGCCGGAAGCTCGCCGGCCTGGCGCGCAACTGTTGACAGCTTGTCAAGCAATGAGACGTGGCGGGCCTCCACCGGCGAGGCGGCGTCGAGCGCGGCCTGGTAGCAGGCCAGCGCGCCGGCCTCGTCGTGCAGCTTGCTGCGCGTCAGATCGCCGACCGCCTCGAACAGGCGCACACGCTCGCCGCCGTCGGCGGTGGCGTCGGCCTGGCGTCGCATCAGCTCGATGGCGCGGGTGTCGTCGCCGCGCTCCAGCGCCTGCTCGGCCAGCGCGCGCAGCGCCGGGATACAGTCGGGCGCCAGGCGCAGCGCGGCCTCGTACAGGCCGGGCGCGCGGTCGGCCCGCATGGCGCGCACCTCGGCCAGCGCGGCGTGACACAGCCCCTCGGCGACCTCGCGCGGCCAGCGCGTCGCGCCGGGCAGCTCGGCCAGCGCACCCAGGTGCAGCGCGGCCTCGCGCCAGCGCCGGGCGCGATAGCGGTTCTCGCCCATGGCCAGCTTGAGCAGGACCTGGCCGTGGTGCAGCCGATCGGCGTCCAGCAGGTATGCGTAGGCGTCGTCGTCCCGGCCCAGCTGCTCGAACGCGCGCGCCGCGCGCCGGTACAGGCCGGCCAGCGCCGCGGTGTCGATGCCCGGCTGGGCGGCCATGCGCGGCAGCCAGGTGCGCGCCCAGTCGGCCAGATCTTGCCAGCGCGGCTCGCGCGCCTCGGTGCCCCCGGCGTCGGGCGCCGCGCCGTCGGAGCCATCGAGCAGATCGGCCATCGCCAGCGCGGCGGGCAGGTGCGGGTGCACCGCCAGCGCCTGCTCCAGGCGCCGCTCGGCCACCGTGGGCGCGCCGGCGCGCGCGGCCAGCGCCGACAGCTCGGTCAGGATGCGGGCGTGCTCGGGCGGCTCCAGCTCGGTGTCGAGGCGGGCCTCCAGGATGCGCGCGGCCTCCTCGACGTTGCCGCCGCTGCCGGCCAGCGCCGCCAGCGCCCAGGTCGCCTCGGCGTTGCCGGGATCGCGGGTCAGCGCGCGCTGGAAGGCCTGCTTGGCGCCCTCGGCGTCGTTCAGCTCATCGCGCAGGGTGGCGCCGGCCTCGAGCAGCGCGACCAGTGCGCCGGCGTCGTCGGCCAGCTGGATGCCCTCGCGCAGCCGGGCCTCGGCGAAGGCGCGCGGATCCTGCTTGGCGCGCGACAGCCGGGTCAGCTCGCTGAGCGCGCTGGGATGGCTGGGCACCAGCGCCAGCGCGCGCTCGAGGTCGGCCCGCGCGCCCTCGGGGTCGTCGAGGTCGTTGGCGCGCAGGGTGGCCAGGCGCACCCAGATGGCGGCCTGCTCCCCGGCGGGCGCCTTGCGGGCCGCCAGGCCGCGGGCGCGATCGGCCAGCACCTCGGCGGCCTGCTCGGCGCGGTTGGCCTTGGTCAGGATGCGCACCAGCTCCTCGCCGAGCTCCTCGCCCAGCTCGGGAGACGCCGTCTTGTCGGCCACCACCAGGGCGCGCGCCTCGCGCAGGGTGGCCGCTGCGTCGTCGGGGCGGCCCAGCCGCTCGGCCTGCACCAGGGCGCGGCGCTTCAAGATCTGCGGGCGCTCGTCGCGCGGCGCCAGCGCGACCCGGCGCGCCAGCACGTTCTCGAGCTCGGCCCAGCGCGCGCTGGCCTCGTACAGGCGATCCAGCGCCTCCAGCGCGACGCGGGCATCGGCGCCCGCGGCGGCGCCGCCGGCCTCGGGCTCGGCCAGCGCGGCCCAGGCCTCGATGGCGCGATCGGACAGCTCCAGCTCGTGCTCGTAGATCTCGGCGACCCGCTTGCGCGCGGCGTAGGCGCGCGCCGGCGACGGCGTGATCTCGCTGAGGCGGCTCAGCGCCTCGACCGCCTTGGCCCAGCGCCCCAGCCGCTCGTACAGCGCGGCGATGGCCTGCGCGGTCGACTCGTCGTCGGGCGCCAGCTCGCGCAGGCGCTCCAGCGCGGAGGCCGCCTCGTAGGGGCGCGCCAGCTTGCTGTCGTAGATCTCGGCCAGCTCGCGCAGCACGCTGAGGCGCTCCTCGTCGGAGCTCTCGGCGCTGCGCGGATCGGCGCGCTCCTCCATCGACGCGGCCAGATCGGCCCAGCGCTCCTGGACCACGAACAGGGTCTCCAGGCGGGCGCGCGCCTGGGCGTCGCCGGGGCGGATGCCGAGCACGCTGCGATACTGCTCCTCGGCCTCGGCGGGCAGGTTCTCGATCTCGCGGATGCGCCCGACCTCGAGCTGCAGCTCGGCGGCGACATCGACCGAGCCGGCGTGCTCGACCAGGCGCTCGTACAGCGCGGCCAGCCGGCTCCAGGCCTCGTGCTGCTCGGCCAGCCGCTCCAGGCGCGCCCGCGTCTCGGCGTCGTTGGGCCGGGCAGCCAGTGCTCGCTCCAGAGTCTCGAAGGCGCGCGAGACGTCGCCCGGGCCGCGCTCCCACAGCTCGGCGGCGCGATAGGCCATGCGCAGCCGCGCGCCCAGGTCACCGACCGGCAGCGACTCGTAGGCGTGCGCGAACTCCTCCCACGGCGACTCGAACCAGGCCGGCCGGGGCGGCGGCGGCAGCTCCTTGACGAAGGGCGCGGCCGGCGGCGGCGGCGGCGCGCTGCGCGGCCCCGCGCTCGCCAGCGGCGGCGGGGGCGGGATCAGCGGCGCCATCGGGGCCGGCGGCGGCCGCCCCGCGCCGGCCGGCATCAGATCGGCCAGCGACAGCGGCTGGGTGGCGTCCTCGCGCGGGCGCCCGGTCGACATGATCATCGGCGACGGCGGCAGCCTGGGCTGCTGCGGGCTGACGCCCGGCATGCGCAGCGGCGCCGTACCACCCTGGCCCGGCGGCACGATCATGCTGGCCAGATCCGACGGCGACAGATCCATGGTCTGGTCGGCGCGCGCCGGGCGGCGGGCCTGGATGAGGTCGGTCGGATCCATCGGCGGCGGGGTCAGGCCGTCGCCCCAGATCTGCTCGTCATCGACCTCGTCGGTCGGCTCGTCCTTGGCGAACTGGGTGGTGTCGGGCTCCGGCGCCGCCGCGGCCTGGCGCGCGCGGGGTACCGCAGCCTCGGGCACGAACAGCGGGATGTCGGTCGCGGTGTCGGGCCCGCGCGCCTCCAGCGGCGACGCCAGCACCGGCATGTCGGCGGCGGCCAGCATGGACGGCGGCGGCGACGCCACCACGCGCTGGGCCGGTACCGCGCCAGGCGCCGGGCGCGGGTAGGGCCCGATGGCCTTGGCCAGCCGCCACAGGTGCGAGGTCACCTCGTCGTCGTCGGGGCGCAGCCGGAACGCGCGCAGATAGGCCCGGAAGGCGCGCACCTTGTCGCCGACCTTGTCCTCGACCAGCGCCGCCGCGCGGCGCGCGATGGCGAAGCGCTCGGGCGCGCTGGGGGCGCGCGCGAACAGCGTGGCCTCGCAGGCCAGCGCCTCCTCCATGCGCTTGCTGAGCTCGCCGAGGCGCAGGATCTCGGTGCGCAGCTCGGGCCGATCGGGCGCCAGCGCGAAGGCGCGCAGATACTCGTCGAGCGCCCCCGAGGGGTGCTTCAGCCGGTCCTCGTACCAGCGCGCGCGCCGCCCCAGCAGATCGAGGCGCGCCTCCAGCGTCTTGCGCTTGGTCAGCAAGAGGCCGTAGATCTCCAGCAACAGGCGCGCCGCGCCGTCGTCCTTGTCCTTCTGCTTGTCCTTGTCCTTGCCCTTGGCCGGCGCCGGCGCGGCCTGCGCGATCTTCTCCGCCTCGGCCAGCAGCGCGTCGTCCCCAGGCGTCCGATCCAGCGCGTCCTGCAGCACCTCGAGCGCGCGCTCGGGATCGCGCAGCTTGTGCACCGCGATGGCGGCCAGCTCGCGACACGCGGCCACGAAAGCCGCCGGGGTGCGCGCGCCGCTGCGCTCCTCCTCGTAGACGTCGGCCAGCGCGGCATACAGGCCGTGGGCGTCGGCGGCGCGGCCCAGCTCGGCCAGCGTCTGCGGGTCGGGATCCAGCTTGTGCGTCTTGCGCAGCCACTCGAAGGCGCGCCGGGGGTCACCGACCTGCTCCTCCAGCACCGCCGCGATGCGCAGCCCCAGCGCGCGCCGCTCGCGCCCCGCCGGCTCGGCCTGGTGCAGGGTCTCCAGCGCGGTGACCTGCTTGTCCCAGGCCGCCACCTTGCCGTACAGGTCCGCGCTCGCGCGCAGCGCCTCCAGGTTGCCCGGGTCGAGCTCGAGCACGCGCTCGAAGGCGCCCAGCGCGCGCCGTGGATCACCCAGGCGATCGCGACACAGCACGCCGATCTCGAGGCCGCGCGCCACCTTCACCTGGGGCACCCGGGCCAGGTACAGCTCGCGCTCGGCGATGCGCACCGCGGCCGCAATGTCGCCGCGGATCTCGTACAGCCGGCGCAGCCGCGCGTGCATGCCGAGGTGCTGCGGATCGACCTCGGCGATGGCGACCTCGAGCGCGCGCACCGCCTCGTCGGGCGCGCCCAGGCGCTCCTCCAGGATGTCGGTGCGCGTCAGCGCCAGCTCGGTGGCGATGGTCTTGTCGGTCTCCAGCGAGGCGCGCCGGGCCAGCACCTCGGCCAGCTCGCGCCACATCGCCTTGTTCTCGTACAGGCGCGTGAGCGCCTCCAGCGCCTCGCGATCGGCCGGCGCCGCCTCCTGCACGCGCTGCCAGTACTTGAGCGCGCGCCCGTCATCGCCCAGCTCGGTGTCGACCACGCGCGCCAGCCGGCGCAGGTGGCCGAGGCGCCCGGCGTTGGTGCCCAGCGGCCCCAGCGCGGGATCCGACACCTCACGCACGTTGGCGCCCGGCGGCGGCGGCGGCGGCGCCTTGCCACGCGGCCCCAGCGGCCCCGGCCGCACCGGCTGCGCGCCGCGGGTCGCGATGTCGAGCGAGCGCTCCAGCACCTCGCTGAGCTCGGCGAACGCGCCCAGCCCCTCGTACAGCGTGGCCAGCCGATCCAGCGTGTCGAGATCGTTGGGCGAGGCCTCGCGCACCTTCTCCCAGCGCTCCAGCGCCTTGCGGCTCGGGGTGTCGCCGGCGACCTCGCGCGAGGACGCCAGCTCGGCCAGGCGGCGCAGCACCTTGGCGCGCTCGGAGGCGCCCGACGCCGCCTGCACGTGATACTCCAGCGTCTGCTCCAGGCGCTCGCTGTCCTCGGCCTCGGTGAGCACGCGCTCCAGCCGATCCAGCGCGTCACGATCACCGGGCAGGAGCTCCAGGATCGCGGAGCACGCCCACACCACGCCCTCGAGGTCGCTGAGGCGCTGGTCGTACAGCAGGCTGAGGCGGCGCAGCATGGCGATGCGCTCGCCGCGCGCGGCCGAGGCCTGGGCGCGCTTCTGCGAGTCGCGCGCGGCCTCCTCGGGCGCGATCTGCGTGCGATCGGTGGAGTCGGCCTGCGACGCCTCCAGGTCGACCTGCCGGCGCAGCGCGCTGGCCAGCCCGGCGTCGTCGCCCTCGCGCTCGTACAGCTCGGCCAGCGCCTTCAGCGTCGGCGGATCCAGCGGCGACAGCTGCAGCGCCTCTTCATACAAGGTGATGGCGCGGCGCGGATCGACCTGGCGCTCGCGGTAGACCTGGGCGATCCGCTTCAGCGCCTCGGAGCGCTCGGCCGGGCCGGTGGCGCCCTCGGCCTCCTTCTCCAGCACGCGGACCAGCGACTCCCACATCTTGGCCTTGGCCAGCAGGCGCCGCACCGACTCGCGCGCGCGCGCGTGGCCACTATCGAGCTCCTCGACCCGGCGCCAGGCGCCGATGGCGCGCTCGACGTCGCCCAGGCGCAGCTCGCTGACCTGGGCCAGCTCCTCCAGGCGCCGGATGATCTCGCTGGCTGGCGCGCCGGCGTCGCGCGCGGCGTCGACCGCGAACTCCGACAGATCGGCCAGGCCGCGCCAGTCGCGCTTGTCGCGGAAGTGATCGGCGTAGCGGGCCAGCGCCTCGGGGTGGCCGGGATCGATGGCCAGCACCTCGTGCAGGTACTCGGCCGCCTTGTCACGATCGCCGACCTTCTCCTTGGCGATGGCCGACAGCTCGAGCAGCGCCTGGATGCGCGCGTTGGGATCCTGGATGTGCGGCGTCTCGCGCTCGGCCAGCGCCAAGAGCTCGGCATGGTCACCGTCGGCGGTGTAGAGCTCGCGCAGGCGGCGTGACGCCGGACCGAAGGGCTCCTCGTAGGGCAGCAGCGCCTCGTAGCAGCGCTTGGCGCCCTCGCGACGGCCCAGCTTCTCGTCGAGCACGCGCGCGCGCGCGCCGGTGATGCGCGCCAGCTCGAACTCGTCGGGGGCGTGCTCGGCGCGCTGGCGCAAGAGGCGCTCGAGATCGTCCCAGCGCTCCTGCCGCTCCAGCACCTCGAGCAGGGTCTCGGCGGCGGGGCCGTAGCTGGGGTCGACCCCGAGGGCGCGGCGCAGCGCGGCCTCGGCGGCGGGCAGATCCTTGTGCTCGAGGCGAGCGCGTGACAGCCCGACCAGCAGGCCGACGGCCTGCACCGCGCCGCGCGGATCGGGGTAGTCGGGCGAGGCGTAGACCTCGGCCAGCGCCTCGCGCGCCTTGTCGGCCTGCGCGGTCAGGCCAGCCTCGTCGGCGTGCTGCGCCGCCGCCACCAGCCGGCGCGCGCCGCCCTCGAGGTCGCCCAGGCGCTCGCCATACAGGCGGCCCAGCGCGGTGAGCAGCTCGACCATGCGACCCAGGCGCGCCTTGCCTTCGCGCGAGGTCGGCGGCGGCAGCACCTGGCCGGTCTCGGGCTGGTGCACCTCGAGCTCCAGCTCGTACAGGCGCGCCACCATCTCGTCGTCGCCCAGGCTGCGATAGATCCGGCGCGCGGCCTCCAGCGCCTCGATGGCGGTGGCGGCGTCGTGATCGCACTGGAACGAGCGCTGGTAGTGCGTCAGCGCGCGATCGATGCGCGCGAACTGCTTCTCCCACAGCTTGCCCAGCTCGAGGTGCACGCCGGCGCGGCGCAGCTTGACCCGCGGCGAGGTCGCCGAGGCGTGCTTCTCCAGCGCGGCGGCCTCCTGCTCGTGCAGCTCGATGAGGTCGGCCCAGCGCTGCGCGCCGGCATAGCGGGTGGCCAGCGAGTTGACCGCGGCGGCGTCGGACGGATCGTGCAGCAGGCGCTTGCGCAGCTCACCTTCGTCGCTGCCAGCGCCGGGGCCGTGCGCGCCGGGCGGGATCGGCATGGCGGGGCTCGAGCCCGTGGGCGCGCCGGGACGCGTGGGCTTGGCACCGCTGGGTCGCTCGCGCTCGGGCTTGTCGGGCATCTCGCGTCAGGGGCCTGAGCGGCTGGCGGAAGGCCAGCGCGGAACCCCAGGGCGATAAACCGTAACATGGTGGCGGGAACCACGTAAAGCGGCGGAAAAACACGGGACGTGGACGGTCAGGTGCACGCACGGTTTGCGCACGCGGCCTTGACACTGCCGGCTACGAATGCGACGGTTTTTCGCTTGCGCGCCACCCTCGACAACGGTTTGACAGTTCTGCTGCACGAAAACCGCGCGGCCAAGGTGGTCGCCTTCCAGGCCTGGGTCCAGACCGGGTCTGCCGACGAGAAGCCCGACGAGGCCGGGATCGCCCACGTCTTCGAGCACATGCTCTTCAAGGGCACGGCGCGCCGTCGCGTCGGCCAGATCGCCCAGGAGGTCGAGGGCGCCGGCGGTGAGATCAACGCCTGGACCTCGTTCGACCAGACCGTCTACCACCTGGTCCTGGCCAGCCGCTACTTCGACACCGGCCTCGATGTCCTGGCCGACGCCATCTTCAACTCGTCGTTCGATCCCATCGAGCTCGAGCGCGAGCTCAAGGTCGTGCTCGAGGAGATCAAGCAGGGCGAGGACAACCCCGCCCGCGTGGTCACCCAGGCGCTGTTCGCCACCGCCTACACCGAGCACCCGTACCGGCGCCCGGTCATCGGCTTCGAGAAGATCGTCAAGGGCTTCACCCGCGACAAGCTGCTCGACTTCTTCCAGCGCTGGTACGTGCCGTCGAACATGGCGCTGGTCGTGGTCGGCGACTTCGACCAGGCCGAGGCGCTGCAGAAGATCCAGCGCGCCTTTGGCCAGGGCACGCAGAGGCCGGTCAACCGCCCGACCCGCAGCGAGCCGCCGCAGCAGGGCGCGCGCATGGCCATGGTGACGCAGGACGTGCGCGAGGCGCAGCTGACCTTCGCCTATCACATCCCGGGCCTGCTGCACGAGGACGTGCCCGCGCTCGACATCGCCGCCATCATCCTGGGCCAGGGCGACTCCTGCCGCCTCAACCTCGAGGTCAAGCGCAACCGCCAGCTGGTCACCGACGTCTACGGCTACACCTACACGCCGCGCGACACCGGCCTGTTCGTGGTCGGCGCCACGCTGCCGCCCAAGGGGCTGCCCGAGGCCACGCGCGCGATGCTGACCGAGCTGCAGCGCATGGCCGACGAGCCGGTCAGCGAGGCCGAGCTCAGCAAGGCGCGCAGCGTGGTCGAGAGCGACGCGGTGTACCAGAAGGAGACCGTGCAGGGCTTCGCGCGCAAGCTCGGCTTCTACGAGACCGTGGCCGGCGGCCTGGCCTTCGAGGACGAGTACCTGCGCCGCGTGCAGGCGCTGACGCCGGCCATCCTGCAGCGCACCCTGGCCAAGTACATCCGCGTCGGCAACCTGACCTTCGCCGGCCTGTGGCCCGACGCCGACAAGGAGCGCGGCACCGCGCGCGCCAAGCAGCTGGAGGCCGAGCTGCTCGCGGTCGCCACCGAGGTGCACAACGCGCCCAACCGCAAGCGGCGCCCGACCCTGGGCCCGGGCGCCGAGGTGGTGCGCCACAAGCTGCCGAGCGGCGCCACCGTCCTCATCAAGCCCGACGCCTCGGTGCCGCTGATCGCCGTCCGCGCGGTGTGGAACGGAGGCCTGCGCTATGAGGACCCGCGCACCAGCGGCACCAACAACCTCCTGGCCTCGCTGCTGACGCGCGGCACGTCCAAGCGCAGCGCCGAGCAGATCATGCACGAGGTCGAGGGCATGGCCGGCGCGCTGGCCGGCTTCTCGGGGCGCAACTCCTTCGGCTGTCGCGCCGAGCTTCTGGCCAAGCACTGGGAGCGCGGCCTCGAGATGATGGCCGAGTGCATCCTCGATCCGGCGTTCGCCGAGGACGAGCTCGAGAAGGAGCGCCGCCAGGTGCTCGACGAGCTGCACGCGCAGCAGGACAACCTGAGCGCCGTGGTCTTCCGCGCCTTCAACGAGGAGCTGTACAAGAAGCACCCCTATCGCCTCGACGTGCTGGGCAACAAGGACACCGTCAAGGAGCTGACCCCGCGCAAGCTGGCCGACTTCTACCGGCGCTACTACCCGCCCAGCGAGATGGTGCTGGCGGTGGTCGGCGACGTCGATCCGCACGCCTTCGTGACCAAGGTCAGCAAGCTGTTCGACGCGCCGCCCACGCGGTCGAAGCCGCCCAGGGTCCCGGTCGAGCCGCCGCGCCCCGCGACCGGCCCGGTCGAGGTGGTGCGCCACCTGCCCAAGCAGCAGGCCCACCTGGTGGTCGGCTTCCCGGGCACCACGGTGTCAGCGCAGGATCGCTACCCGCTGGAGGTGCTGTCGACCATCCTGTCGGGGCAGGGCGGGCGCCTGTTCCTGGAGCTGCGTGACAAGCAGGGGCTGGCCTACCGGGTCAGCGCGTTCTCGCTGGAGGGGCTGGATCCCGGCTATTTCGCGGTCTACATGGCGTGCTCGCCGGAGAACCTGCCGGCCGCGCGCGCCGGCATCGATCGCGAGCTCGGCCTGATGCGTGACGAGCTGGTGCCCGAGGAGGAGCTGGCGCGCGCCAAGCGCTACCTGGTCGGCTCACACGACATCGGGCTGCAGCGCAAGAGCGCGCTGTCGTCGATCATCGCCTTCAACGAGTGCTACGGCCTGGGCTGGGACGAGTACCTGCGCTACGCGCCGGCCATCCTGGCGGTGACCGCGGCCGACGTGCGGCGCATCGCGCGCACCTACCTGGACCCGCGCAAGAGCGTCATCGCCCTGGTGACCCCGCCGCCCGCCAAGGTCGCCAAGCCCACCAAGCCCGCCGCCAGGAAGCCCGCCGCCAGGAAGCCCACCGCCAAGAAGCCCGCCGCGAAGAAGCCCGCCGCCAAGAAGCCCGCCACGAAGAAGAAGCCCGCGAAGAAGCGATAACACGCGCTGACCCGCGTCAACCCGCGTCAACCCGCGTCAACCCGCGTCAACCCGCGTCAACCCCAGCTCCGGCACGACAGTCCCTGTTACCTGTGACCTGTCACCTGTGGCCCGTAGCCTGTTTCCGTCCTCAGTCCGCGCAGCCGTCCCCGTCCTTCTTCCCGTTGAAGGTCTCCTTCTCGTTGGGGCACTTGTCCTTGTCGTCCGGGATGCGGTCGCCGTCGTTGTCTGGATCGGGGCAGCCGTCGCCGTCCTGGTAGCCGTCGATGTCTTCCTTGCTGAAGTCGCAGCTGTCGTCCTTGTCGGCGATGCCGTCGCTGTCGCTGTCGGGGCAGCCGTCGGCCCGGCCGCGCGCGCCGCTCTCGGTCGGGCACTTGTCCTGGGCGTCGAGCACGCGGTCACCATCGTTGTCGGGGTCGGGGCAGCCGTCGTCGTCCTTGAAGCCGTCCCTGTCCTCGGCGTCGTTGGGGCACTGGTCGGAGTAGTCGGCCACGGAGTCGCCGTCGTTGTCAGGGTCGGGACAGCCGTCGTCGTCCTGGAAGCCGTCCTTGTCCTCGGGGTCGTCGGGGCAGCTGTCGGTGTCGTCGATGATGCCGTCGCCGTCGCGATCACCCGCCGACCCGACCGGCGCCACGCTGGGCAGCGGGACGTCGTCGGGATCGTTGCTGGCGATGACGCGACCGCCGCCGCTGGGGCAGCCATCGCCGGGCTTGCCACCCAGGCGATCCTCGGGATCCAGCGGGCACTTGTCCTTGCGGTCGACGATCAGATCGCGGTCGTTGTCATAGTCGGGGCAGCCGTCGCTGTCCTGGAAGCGATCGTGATCCTCGTCTTCCTTGGGACACTCGTCGAGCTTGTTGATGACGCCATCGCCGTCGAGATCGCCGTTGGCGGCCAGCTTGGGCGGACCACAGCTCGCCACCAGGCCCAGGGCGCAGGCGGCGCCGATCCAGAACCATTTCCCCCGCATCGGCTTCACTTTACATCATGGCGACTTGTCGCGTAGCGTCTTTCCGGCATGGCCGAGATGTTGAATCCGGGGGAGCACGTAGGCGACTACGAGATCGAAAAGGAGCTCGGCGCCGGTGGCATGGCGCGCGTGTACAAGGCCCGCCACAGCTTCCTCGAGACCGTGCACGCCCTCAAGATCCTCGACCCCAAGTACCGGGCCAACCCCGAGGTGCGCAAGCGCTTCCTCGACGAGGCCAAGATCCAGGCCAAGCACCTCGATCACCCCAACATCGTCAAGGTCACCAACATCGTGGCCACCCGCGACGTCGCCGCGCTGGTGATGGAGTACATCGACGGCGCCAGCCTCGACCACTTCATCCAGGAGCTCAAGGCGCCGCCCAGCGCCGAGACCATCCGCAAGCTGATGCTGCCGGTGCTGGCCGGCGTCGGCCACGCCCACGCCGGCGGCGTGGTGCACCGCGACATCAAGCCGGCCAACATCCTTCTGCAGAAGGGCCCGGGCGAGGGCAACTTCATCCCCAAGGTGACCGACTTCGGCATCGCCAAGGTCATCGAGGGCGACGCCACCGGCGCCGGCACCGCGAGCAAGAAGTCGACCCACGCCGACGCCCGCATGGGCACCCTGGCGTACATGTCCCCGGAGCAGATCCGCAAGGCCAAGTCGGTCACCGCGCGCTCCGACATCTTCTCGCTGGGCGCGCTGCTGTACGAGCTGGCCACGCGCCACACCGCGTTCGACGGCGACAGCGACTTCGACGTCATGGAGAAGATCGTGCGCGGCGCCTACGAGCCGCCCGAGCGGCGCTCGACCGGCCTCGACGTCATCGTGGCGGCCTGCATCAACAAGGCGCTGCAGCCCGACCCGGCGCACCGCTTCGCCAGCTGTGACGAGTTCGCGCGCGCGCTCAAGGGCGAGATCCCGGTCAGCAAGGCCAGCGGCGCGATGACCGCGGTGGGCGCCGGCGGACAGACCGGGTCGGCGCGGGCGCTGACCGCGGCCTCGGGCAGCATCGCGGCCATCCCGGGCGCCAAGAGCGGCGGGCGGCGCTGGCTGCCCATCGTCCTCATCCTGGGCGCGGTCGGCGCCGGCGGCGCGGCCACGGCGATCGCGCTGTCGCGCCGGGCCAAGCCGGGGCCCAGCCCGTCGCCCACCGTGGCCGGCCCGGTCGACCCGGGTGGTTCGCCGTCGGGGTCACCGTCCCCATCGCCGTCGGCGCCAGGCGCGGACGATCCCTTCAGCGACCGCGATCACCGCCTGTTCCAGGCCGCCAGCGCCAGCAACGACGGCGCCCTGGTCGCCGCCGTGGGCAAGTCGATCGGCGTCTTCGACAGCGGGGGCAGCCCGACCGAGCGCTTCGACACCTTCATCCAGTACCAGACCCAGTGGGCAGGCCGGGAGACGGCCTGGATCACCGCCAACGCCACCGACCCGGCCAACGCGGTGGCCTTCCTGGCCAGCGAGGGCTACGCCAGCGCGGCGCCCTCCCCGGGCACCGGCATGGGCTCGAGCGCGCCCATGGGGACGCCCGAGCCGACCCCCGATCCGACCCCCGTCGAGCCCAGCGGCTTCGCCCTCTGCGGCCCCGGCCGCTGGTCGGGCGAGGGGCTGACCGTCAACATCACCGGGGTCGAGTCCAGGTGCGGCACGTACACCTTCTCCAGCGACACCGGCGACCGCTGCTCGGGGTCGCTGGCGGGCTGCGCGGTCAAGGGTGACGAGCTGACGGTGAGCTACCGCTGCACGTATCGCGGCGGCGATCTGTCGGGAATTCCGCTCGGTGGCACCTTCCGCATGAACTGCTCCAGCGGCTCGATGGTGGTGCGCGGCGGCGGGTCGCGCTGGACGTTGAGCAAGCGCTGACGCCGCCGCGCAGGTACACTTCCCGCGTGCCGCGCTCCTGCCTCGCCTGCTCCACGGTAGTGCCCGAAGAGGTGCGCTACTGCGTCGCGTGCGGGCAAGAGGTCGACGATCCGTACCTCGACACCGTGGTCGGCGAGCGCTATCGCCTGGTGCAGCGCATCGGTGTCGGCGGCATGGGCGCGGTGTACCGCGCCGAGCACACCATGATGTCCAAGGAGCTGGCGGTGAAGCTCCTGCACCCGGAGCTGGGCCGCCTGGAGGAGCTGGCCGAGCGCTTCAAGCGCGAGGCCGAGGCGGCCTGTCGCCTCGAGCACGTCAACTGCATCGCGGTGACCGATTTCGGCCAGACCAAGGGCGGCTCGCTGTTCCTGGTCATGGAGTACTTGAAGGGCGAGTCGCTGGGCGACCTGCTCGAGCGCGGGCCCATCGAGCAGGAGCGCGCGGTCAACATCGCGCGCCAGGTGCTGGCCGCGCTGGAGCACGCGCACGGCCTGGGGATCGTGCATCGCGATCTCAAGCCCGACAACATCATGCTGGTGCAGAAGGACGGCCGCGAGCTGGTCAAGATCCTCGATTTCGGCATCGCCAAGCTGATGGCGGAGTCGGAGGATGATGAGGGCGACGGCCCGGGGGCGGACGCGCTCGATGACGGGCCGACCAACCGGGTGCGTCGCGTCGCGCTGGCCAAGCCGCTGACCCAGGTCGGCTCGGTGTTCGGGACGCCGGAGTACATCTCGCCCGAGCAGGCGCTGGGACACGAGACCGACGCGCGCTCCGACCTGTACTCGTTCGGCTGTGTGCTCTACGAGATGCTCACCGGGCGCCGGCCCTTCGTCAGCCGCGACAAGGTCGAGCTGCTCTCGATGCACCTGACCAAGACGCCGCGCCCGCTGCGCCAGGTGGCGCCCGACGCCGGGATCTCGGTGCCGCTGGAGGCCATCGTGCTCAAGGCGATGGCCAAGAAGAAGGACGAGCGCTTCCCGTCGGCGACCGCGTTCCTGGCGGCGCTCGACGCGCTGCCGGCCGCGGGCGCGGGCCGCCTGCTGAGCAGCGACGGCAGCCTGCCGGTGACCTCGCTGGGGGGCGGCCGGCCGACCACGGTGACCGGGATGGGCAAGCCGGCGCCCAGCGGCGCGGTGCGCACGCTGGCCGGCGCGGCCTGGCACTGGGCGCGCGACGCCGCGCGGGCGCGACCCTGGGTCGCGGTGATGGTGGGCGCGGTCGCCATCGTATTGATCGCGATGATCGTGGGGCTGGCCTCGGGCGGCGGCAAGCACGGCGGGCTGGCGACCTCGCCCAGGGCGTCCACCAAGCCCGGCCCGTCGAGCAAGCCGAGCAAGAGTCCCAGGCCGTCGCCGTCGCCGAGCGCGCGGGTGTCGCCGGCGGGGTCGCCGACACCGTCGCCCTCGGTGGTGCTGCCGCCGCGCGACGCCAGGACCGCGCTGGCCGAGGGCCACCAGAAGTGGGACAGCGATCTGAAGGGCGCGCTGGCAGCCTACAAGGAGGCCATGGCGATGGACGCCACGGTCGCCGACCCTGAGCTGATCGCGAACCTGACCAAGCTGGCGGTGGGCAAGGTGCGGGCCTGGGACGAGAGCGCGCTGCTGCTGCTCGGGCACCAGGGCAAGGCCGGGATCCCGGGGTTGACCGCGCTGGCCAGCGCGGGCCGCACCGCCAAGGTGCGCGCAGGGGCCACCGCGGCGCTGACCAGGCTGGGCGCCGAGGCCGGCATCGACCGCGCGGGGGCGCTGATCCTCGACCTGCAGCAGGCCGTGAAGTGCAAGGCGCGGGCGGCGCTGACGCGCAAGCTGGTGACCGACTTCCGCAGTGATCCGCGCACCCTGGAGACGCTGCGCAAGCTGGCGGGGCGGCGCGGCGGCCGTTTCGACAATGACCCCAACGCCTGCTTCCGCAAGGAGCTGACCGCGCTGATCGAGGAGCTGTCGGCGTCGGCGCAGTCCAGCCCGGACAAGGACGGCTGATGGCGACCGCGGTGGCCAGACGCAAGGATGGCAGCAGCAGCAGCGGCGGCGGTGGCAGCGGCGGCGGGCTGGCCAAGGGCAAGGGCGGCGGGGCAGGGGCCCTGAAGCTGCCCACGCGCGAGAAGAGCCTGCTGACCAGCGTCCTGTTCGTGCTGCCGCTCATGCTGGCGTACCAGATCGGCATCCTGGCCTCGGGCTTCAGGAACGGCGTCGACTATGTGACGCGCCTCCTGTTCTGGGTGGTGGGCTACCAGCGCAACCTGTACCTGCTGGTCAACCTCGGCATCCTGGTGCTGTTCGTTGCCGCGGTGCTGTACCTGCGCAAGAAGCAGAAGCTGGATCTGAAGCGCTTCCCGATGATGCTCGTGGAGAGCACGGTTTACGCCCTGCTGATGGGGTCGTTCATCCTGTTCCTGATGAGCAAGGTGCTGCACCTGTCGCCGCGCCTGGCCATCGCGGGCTCGGGCGCCTACGACGAGCTCGTCATGTCGATCGGCGCCGGCGTGCACGAGGAGCTGGTCTTCCGCATGGGCCTGATGGTCGGGCTGGCCTGGCTGGGGGCGCGGGTGTTCAAGCTCAAGAGCGGCGCCGCGCTGGCGGGGGCGTTCCTGGTGTCGTCGGTGCTGTTCTCGGCGGCGCACCACATCGGGCCCTTCGGCGAGCCGTTCAAGTTCGGGGTGTTCACGTACCGGCTGCTGTCGGGGCTGGTGTTCGCGACCATCTTCTACTACCGGAGCTTCGCCACCGCGGTGTACACGCACGCGCTGTACGACATCTACGTCCTGCTGGTTCGTGGCTGACCTCTTGAAGGGCACGTGTCCGGCGCGCTAGGATGCCGGCATGAGCGCGCCCGCGACCGACCTGGTGGAGGAGTACCGCCAGTATCTCGAGCGCTTCGAGGTGGTGGGGCCGGGGGTGGACTTCGGCGCCTTCACCAAGCGCAACGGCCGCCTGGTGAAGAAGCTGCGCTACGAGGAGTTCGAGGTGAAGTGGCGCGAGTATCTGCAGATCAGCAAGTCGTACGCGCAGATCCTGGAGCGCGGCGACACCATCAATGATGTGATCGTGAAGATTCTGAAGGAGAGATGCGACGAGCTGGTGCTGGACTTCACTTTCTGACTTCGTCAGAAAGTGAAGTCCAGCACCAGCTCGCTCCGACTCCGGCTCCGGCTCTTACAGCGTCGCGCCCGTCGCCACACCCGCCTCCGCCGCCTGGTGCGTGACCAGCCAGTCGACCAGCCGGTGATAGTCCTCGGCGCCGTGGCTCTCCGGTGCGTGCTCGAAGATGGTCTTCCTGTGCGTGGGCGCCTCGGCGAGCCGGGTGTTGATGCGGATCGGCTCCAGGCAGCGCTCCTTGAAGTGGCCCTGCAGGGTGGCGATCGACTCGCGCGCCAGGCGAGTGCGCGGGTCGAAGAAGGTCGGGACCACGCCGGCGATGCGCACCGCGTGGCCGACATGCTTGTCGATCTCGCGGATGGTGCGCAGGACCTGGCGCACGCCGACCAGGGCCAGGTAGTCGCAGGTCACCGGGATGATGACCTCGTCGGCATAGGTCAGCGCGTTGCGGTTGAGCAGGTTCAGCGACGGGCCGCAGTCGATGACGATGTACTGGTAGCTGCGCTGCACCATGGCGGCGGTCATGCGCGAGGCCAGCACGTGCGGCGCGATGGCGTCATCCTGGCGCGCCAGCCAGACCTCGGCGGCGGCCAGCGACTCGTCGGCGGTGATGACGTCGAGGTGACCGCGCACCGGGACGGCGACGTCCATCGGGTTGCGACCCTCGACCAGCACCGAGGCCAGGGTGTGCTCGCCCTTGACCCCCAGGCTGGCGCCCACATTGCCCTGGGCGTCCATGTCGATGAGCAGGACGTCGAAGCCCTTCTCGGCGACGCCCGCGGCCAGGTTGACCGAGGTCGTGGTCTTGCCGGTGCCGCCCTTCTGGTTGAGCACCGCGATCACACGCGCGCGGCGTGCGGTCGAGTGGCTGGCTTCACCCAGGCCAGCGCGGCGGCAGTCGAGGTGGCAGAAGGTGCGGCGCTCGGCGCCCACCATTCCGACCTGGTATGCAAACTCGAGCGTGAAGGTGCGGCCACACGTCGTGCAGGTCTCCATGGGGCCATTACAGCGCTGTGATCCAGGGGGGCAAGTTTTTGACGGAACGGACCGGACACGCTGCCCGGCCCGAGGGCCGGCGAGCGTGCTAAACCCCCCCCGTGCTGCCCCTCGACGACCTCCTCGTCTTCGACCTGTCCCGGGTCCTGTCAGGCCCCTATTGCTCGATGTATCTCGGCGATTTCGGCGCCCGCGTGGTCAAGCTGGAGCGCCCCGGCGAGGGTGACGACACCCGCGGCTACGGCCCGCCCTTCGTGGCTGGCGAGGCCTGCTACTTCCTGTCGGTCAACCGCAACAAGGAGAGCCTGGCGCTCGACCTCAAGCGCCCCGAGGGGCTGGCGCTGGCGCGGCAGATCGCGACCCGCGCCGACGTGGTGCTGGAGAACTTTCGCCCTGGAGCGCTGGCGCGGCTCGGTCTCGGGCCGGCCGAGCTGCTGGCGCTGAACCCGCGCCTCATCTACGCGTCGATCAGCGGCTTCGGCCATCACGGCGACCCGGCCCACACCCCGCGCCCTGGTTACGATCTCGTGGTGCAGGGTCTGGGCGGCATCCCGTCGATCACCGGGCCCGCCGACGGGCCGCCGAGCAAGGTCGGCACCTCGATCGCCGACATGGTGGCCGGGATGTACGCCCTCATCGGCATCCTGGTCGCGCTGCACGCGCGCACCCGCACCGGTCGCGGCCAGCACGTCGACGTCTCGATGCTGGACGGACAGGTCTCGCTGCTGACCTACCACGCGGCGTCGTTCCTGATGGCTGGCGAGGCGCCGCGCCGGCTGGGCAACGCGCACCCCAGCGTGGCGCCCTACGAGACCTTCCAGGCCAGCGACGGCTGGCTCAACATCGCCGTCGGCAACGACTCGCTGTGGCGGACCTTCGCGCGCGACATCCTGGGCCGCCCCGAGCTGGCCACCGACCCCAGCTACGCGACCAACGCCGCGCGCGTCGAGCGCCACGCCGAGCTGATGGCCTGGCTGGCGCCGCTGGTGCGCGCGCGCCCGGTGGCCGACTGGCTGGCCGCGCTGGAGGCGGCCGGCATCCCGTGCGGGCCGATCCTCGACGTCGGCCAGGCGCTGGCGCACCCGGCGGTGCGGGCGCGCGGCATGGTCACCGAGGTCGAGCACCCGACCGCGGGCAAGCTGACCATGACCGGTGTGCCGGTGCGGCTGAGCGAGACGCCGGGCAGCGTGCGGGTGGCGCCGCCGCTCCTGGGGCAGCACTCGGCGGCGCTGCTGGCCGAGCTGTGCGGGGTGGACGCGGCGGCGTTCGCGCAGCTGCTGGAGGCGGGGGTGGTGGCGGTCCCGGGGTGAGATGGAGTGATGGAGCCAGGGGAGCCGGACCGGGGAGCCGGGCGGGGAGCCGGGCGGGGAGCCGGACGGGGAGCCGGACACAGAGAGGAAGGTAGCTGTGCTACCTTCCTCTCTGTGAGTCGGGGGGTCACAAGGAGTGGGGAGAGCGGGCCGTCGGCTCGCGAGCAGCGGCGCATCGCCGAGCTCGAGGCCGAGCTGGCGCAGGCGCACGCCACCATCCAGCGCATGGGGGCCAAGGACACGCGCGCCCCGGTGAGCGACGAGACCGCGCGCCTCGAGGATCAGATCTCGACGCGCACGCGCGAGCTGGCGGAGAAGTCGGACGCCCTGGAGGCGGCCAACCGCGAGCTGACCAACCTGATGACGAACCTCGACCAGATCGTCCGCCAGCGCACCCGCGCGCTGGCCGAGTCCGAGGTCCAGCTGCGCCGCAAGAACGCCGAGCTCGACCGGCTGAACCGCATGAAGAGCGAGTTCATCTCGATCGCCGCGCACGAGCTGCGCACGCCGATGACGTCGATCATCGGCTACCTCGATCTGATCTCGCAGGGCCGCATGGGCGAGCTGCCGTCCACGCTGGTGCGCCCGCTGGCCTCGCTGCACCGCAACGCCAACCGCCTCAAGCGCCTGATCGAGGACATGCTCGACATCAGCCGCCTCGAGGGTGGCCGCATGGTGCTGCACCGCAGCGCGCGCCCGCTGCAGGTCATCGTCGAGGCCGCCGTCGAGGAGCTGCGCCCCTTCGCCCAGCTCAAGCAGCACACCATCGTGGTCGAGCCCGCCCCGCCCGGCATCCCGCGCGTCGACGTCGACGAGAGCAAGGTGCACCAGGTGGTCGCCAACCTGCTCGCCAACTCGATCAAGTACACCCCCGAAGGCGGTCGCATCCACCTCAGCACCGCCCCCGCCGACGGCGGCTTCATCAAGCTCCTGGTCCGCGACAACGGCATCGGCATCCCCCAGGACCTCCTCGACCGCATCTGGGAACCCTTCTCCGACGTCAACACCGCCAAGCACCACACCTCCCACGGCCCCGACAGCGCCGGCCTCGGCCTCTACATCGCGAAGGGCATCGT
>JADYYK010000144.1 GCA_020853705.1 Deltaproteobacteria bacterium | reverse complement strand
ACGGCGCCCCCATGTGGCGCTTCGCCTCGGCGGCGCAGATCTCGGCCTGGACCTCGACCGACCTGACGGTCTCGGGCTGCCCGGCCACCGCCGTGGTCGCCACCATCCCGGCCGACGCCACCACGGCGGTCTCGGTCGACGGCACCATCGGCGTGCAGTTCAACGTGCCGATGGATCCGGCCACGCTGACCGCGCAGACCACGGAGGGCGCGTGCACTGGGTCGGTCCAGGTGTCGACCGACAACTTCGTGACCTGCATCAGCATGGCCACCGCGGCGCCGACGCTGGCGTCCAACAACTCGATCGCGACCTTCACGCCGTCGCCGCACCTGTCGTACGGCTCGACCTACAAGGTCCGCGTGCTCGGGACCGCCTCGGCGCCCGGCGCGGGCCGCACCCTCGGCGCCGACTTCACCAGCGCCAACGGCTTCAGCACGGGCGCTCAGAGCACCAGCTGCGTCCCCGAGGTCGTCATCAGCCAGATCTACGGCGGCGGCGGCAACACCGGCGCGACCTTCACCCACGACTTCGTCGAGCTGCACAACCGCGGCACCGCCATGGTGTCGCTGTCGGGCATGTCGGTGCAGTACGGCTCGGCGACCTCGATGGACGGCACCGCCTGGCAGGTCACCACGCTGCCTGCGGTCAACCTGATGCCGGGCCAGTACTACCTCGTCCGCGAGGCCACCGGCGGCAACGTGGGCACCGCGATCAGCACGCAGGACCACATCGGCGCCATCAACATGAGCGCCACCGCAGGCAAGGTCGCGCTGGTCAACGGCGTGACACCGATCGCCGTCGCCTGCCCCACCGGCGCCACCATCCGCGACCTGGTCGGCTTCGGCACCACCGCGAACTGCCGCGAGGGCACGCCGCAGGCGGTGGCCAGCAACGCGCCGGCGGGCTCCAACACCATGGCCATCCAGCGCGCTGGCGCCGGCTGCACCGACACCGACCAGAACAGCACCAACTTCGCTGCCGCGACGCCGGTCATCCGCAATACGGCCACCACCGCGATGTCCTGCACCTGCACCGCAGTCGGCGACCGCACCGCCAACGAGAGCGGCCTCGGCCCCGAGCTGGACTTCTGCAACCTGCAGAGCCCGGCCACGCTGACGGTCACCGCTGGCGCCACCTCGGCCGCGGTGCTCGGCACCGTGTACGAGATGAACGTCACCGAGGCAGCCGGCGCCGCGGCCGCGCCGTTCGCGGCCCAGGTCGGTGTCGGCCCGGCCAGCGCCAACCCCGAGAACCAGTCGGGGTGGACCTGGACCAACGCGACCTTCGTGCAGCAGACCGGCACCGGCAACAACGACGAGCAGTACACGGGCACCTTCACCGCGCCGGCGACGGCGGGCAGCTACCGCTACACCTACCGCTTCTCGCTCGACGGCACCAACTGGACCTACTGCGATCTCAACGGCGCCGGTTCCAACACGAACCTGAGCTTCGAGACCACGCAGCTCGGCGTCCTCACCGTCCCGTAACGCCCCCCTCCCCCGCGCGCGTCATGGCACCCTGAGGCCATGACGCGCATCGTTCGCTGGTTCGTCCAGGGCCTCATCTTCTGTGTCCCCATCGCGCTCACGGTGTGGATCGTGCTGGGGACGTTCCGCACCATTGACGGCTGGATCGGCCTCGACATCCCGGGCATCGGCGTCGCCATCGTCCTCGTCGGCATCACCGTCGTGGGCATCCTGGCGACCAACTTCCTGACCAAGCGGCTGATGGGGCTGTTCGAGAGCACGCTCGATCGACTGCCGTTCGTGCGGCTGTTGCATACGTCGGTGAAGGACCTGATGTCCGCCTTCGTGGGCGAGAAGAAGCGGATGGGCCGCCCCGTCCTGGTCGACCTGGTGCCCGGCGGCGCGGTCAAGGCCATGGGCTTCATCACCCGCGACGACGTCTCGCACTACGGCGCCGGCGACGGCGTCGCGGTCTACTTTCCGCAGGCCTACAACTTCGCGGGCCAGGTGGTCATCGTCCCCAAGGCGTCGATCACGCCGATCGCGCTCGACAGCTCCGAGGTCATGGCCTTCATCGTCTCCGGCGGCGTGGCTGGCAAGTAGCGGCGAAGCCCGGCTGCCCGGCCGGCGCCGTGGCAGGTAGTGGTAACCTGAGGAGGTGAGTCGGTATCGGTCGGGTGGGGAGCGGTCCGAGGAGTCGGGCCCGGAGCAACAGGCGTCGGCCGCGGCGGCGCCCGGGCGACGCTCGCGCGCGGGGGAGCTCGAGGGCCCCGCGCCCCAGGCTGGCGCCACCCCGGTGCCGACCGCGGCGGACCAGGGGGTGCAGCTGCCCGAGGGCCTGCGCAGCAGGTTCGAGGGTTCGCTGGGGCAGCCGCTGGGAGACGTGCGCATCCACGCCGGGCCGGAGGACGCCGGGGAGGCGTCGTCGCGAGGTGCCCGCGCGGTGACGCACGGGCAGGACATCTGGTTCGGAGCCGGCGAGTATCAGCCCGACTCGGCGACGGGGCAGCACGTGCTGGCGCACGAGGTCGCGCACGCGGCGCAGCAGGGACCGGCGGGGGCGGTCACCCAGCCGTTCACCGCGCTGAGCCAGCCCGGGGACGCCGCCGAGCGGCAGGCCGAGCACGCCGCGCTGTCGATGACGCGGGGGCAGCCGGCGACGGTGTCGCGCATGGCGCTGGGGGTGGCGCGCTTCGGGGCCGAGGAGCACCGCGACATGGCGGGGCAGGCCGAGGCGCAGGCCACCGAGGGCGGCGCCGAGGCCATGGCCGAGATCCCGCTCGAGACCGACCCCGGCCACCCGCTGCAGTTCCGCGACATCGTGATGCTGGGCGGCGACCTCTATGGCAGCCCGCAGGAGATCTTCGTCAAGAGCCGCACGCTGGTGGGGCGCGCTGAGCTGGCCTGGGCGCGCTGGTGGGCGCGCCACCGCAAGGAGCGCGAGGCCGACGGCTGGGCCGAGCCGGTCTTCCCGGAGGTGCTCAAGCAGCCCATCAAGGATCAGTTCGACAAGCTCGCCGGCGACAACTACGACCACTTCACCCAGGGCCGACGCAGCGGCTACGGCAAGCTGGCGGCGCCGGGGACCTACGAGAACGCGCACCACGGCGCGCTGCAGCTGACCTACCTGGCGGCACAGTCGGGCCAGGAGTCCATGCGCGAGTACGCCATGGTCTACGAGGGCTACGCCCAGCACTTCCTCAGCGACATGTTCGCGTCCGGCCACATCCGCACGCCGCGCCAGGAGATCGAGAGCTACTACCTGCAGCGCTTCCCCGACTCGCTGGATCGCATCATCCGCAAGATGGCCCGCACCATGGTGCGCTACCTCAAGAGCGAGAACGAGTTCTCGTCACGGCTGGCCGAGATCCCCCTGCTCGGCGTCGATCTGCAGGAGGAGATCGAGTCCAAGATCAGGACGCTCGGCGGCGTCAAGCTCGAGGTCTACACCATGGCCGACATCATGTCCGAGGCCTTCCACCTGGTCGATGGCAAGGGCCTCGACGTGGTCTCCGACGTCAACCTGAACGGCGACGCGGAGGCGGGCGGATTCAAGTGGCACGCCAGCGGCGACAACGCCACCGGGGCCGGCAGCACGGGCAGCAAGATGGCGGTGGCCGCGATGCGCGCCTCGCTGGCGGAGCTGCAGCAAGCGCGCGAGGCCGGCTACGCGGCGCGCGGACGCGCGGGCGCCGACTCGGACGACGCCGCGAACGCGGTGGCGGATGGCGGCAAGCCTTACCAGGCGATGAGCTTCGTGCCGCGCGCCGACGAGGACAGCCTCGACAACAAGTACCTGGAGTGGCGCTGGGGCGAGTGGAGCTCGGCGATGATGGACGCGCTCGACGAGGTCATCGTCACCGAGGTCGTGCCCGAGCTCGACAAGGTCAGGCCTTCCCTCAAGCTCCCGGCCAACTCGCGCGCGCGCGACATCGCCGAGGCGTACATGGGCGCGCCCGATCAGTACTTCCCCGGCAACCCCGACGATCCCAGCGACGATCAGGTGGGCTGGAACGCGACCGAGAGTGTGGCCGGGGTGACCGACCTCGACACCGGGGACGCCTTCGAGTACATGACCAACGAGATCAAGGCCTACAAGCACGGCTGGTTGATCCTGGCCATGCTCGAGGACTGAGGCGCGACCCGCGCCGGGCGGCCGGAACTCGACTACAGTCGGGCCATGCGCCTGAGCCCGCTGCTCCCCATGCTGCTCACGCTCGGCTGTGGCAGTGCTGCCCGGCCGGGGCCGACGCGGCCCCCGACCACGCAGGCGCCGGCGACGCCGGCCGCCGCCGACGCCGACCCCTGCGCGCCGGGTGACCTGACCACCCTGGTCCCGGTCCCGGCCCTCGCCGCGGGGCCCGCCGGCGAGCTCGAGCGTCTGCTCCGCGCCCGCCAGTGGCCCGAGGCGCTGGCGCTGAGCCAGGAGCTCATGCGCGCGCGCAGCGCGACCGACGACCCCGCCGCGCGCTCCGAGCTGTACCGGCGCTTCGCGCTGGCGCACTTCCAGACCGGCGATCACCACATGGCCGCCGACTTGCTGGTGGTCGCCCTCGAGATCCGCCCCGACGACCAGGTCGCCCTGCGCGACCTCCTGGCGCTGTCGCGCGCGCACCCCGAGGCCTACGACTTTGGCGGGCCCCTGCGCGCGCTGCGCACGCTCTACCAGCAGCGCCAGCTCGACGCCGGGCTGGCCCTGCTCGACTGCGAGCGCTGACCTCGGGGGTCAGTCGATCACATCGAGGGCCGGGCGCCCTCGCCCCATTGGGCCAAAGCCGGCAAAAGCCCAACGGGGCCCCACTCCGCCCACGCCGCGACTCCGCGGCGGCCGGCGCCACTCGGCGCCGGCTCGACCCTCGGAGCAATCGCGTCAGTGACTAGCTGCCGCGCTTCTTCTCGACCCACTCGCGCAGCGCTTGCTCCATCTGCTTGGCCAGGTCGGTGTGCGTCCGCTCGGCCAGCGCGCGCAGCTCGGCGGCCAGCTCCTCGGGCACGCGCAGCTCCATGCGGATGGTCGCCTTGGCCTTGCCGGCGTTCGCCGCCGCCTGGGCCGCGACCCGCGCCGCCGCCTCGCTGCCCGCCGCGATGACCTCGGGCGCCGCGCCCACCGGGGCCTCGTCATAGGTCCAGTCGGGCCGCTTGAGCTCCTGGGTCAGGTCGATGCTGAAGCGATGCGAGGCCTCGTCATAGTCGGTCAGCTTGGGCACGCGGAACTGGCGCGTGGGCTGGCGCGGCGCGCGCACCTGGTCGTCGAACTCGGCGCGGTAGCGCTTGATCAGGCTCGGGATCAGCGTGGCGCCCTGCACCGGCAGGTAGCAGCGGTTGCCCTGCGGCGCGCGCTGCACCGCGATGACCGCGCGCTCGGGATCATCCGGCGTCGCCTTGCGCGGATCGAACAGCTCGTCGATGGCCCCCGACGCGATGCGCAGGCCGTTCTTGCACGACGAGCACTGGTAGCACGACTCCACGTACAGGAAGCGCGCCAGCGCCTGGGTCACCCGCGGCATGCTGGCGCTGTCGTCGAACACCATGAAGCCCGCCGAGCCGAGGCCCGCGCCCAGCAGCTGCAGCGAGCCGAAGTCGGCCGGGGTGTCGAACTTGTCGGCCGGGATGACGCCCGAGGACACGCCCGACAGCGCCGCCTTGAAGGTCCGCCCCGGCAGCGGCCCGCCCGCGACCTCGTTGAACAGCTTGCGCAGTGTGATGCCCGCCGGCAGCTCGTACACGCCGGGGCGCGCCACGTCGCCCGTCACGGTGTAGATCAGCGGCCCCGTGGTGTCGCCGCTGCCGAGGGCGCGGAAGCTCGCCGCGCCGTGGGCCACGATGGTCGACACCCGGGCCCAGGTCTCGACGTTGCTCACCAGGCAGGGGTTCGGCGCACCCGGACGCGCGAACAGCCCGACCTCGAAGGGCGGATATTCGGGCGCACGCGGCAGCGGCCCCTCGCCCTCGATGACGTTGAGCAGCGCCTTCTCCTCGCCGAACAGGTACTCCTCGGGCCCCTCGACCAGCTTGATCGGCAGCCCCTCGCACAGGCCGGCCGCCTCCAGCTCGGCGATGGCCGCACGCAGCCTGGCCAGCTCTGGCGTGAACGACGCCTTGGCCGCGATGTAGGCCGCGCGCGCGCCGATGACGTGGGCCCCGATCAGCAGGCCCTCCAGCGCCGCGTACGGGTTCTTGCGCAAGAGGAAGCGGTCCTTGAAGGTGCCCGGCTCGCCCTCGGCGGCGTTCATGACCACGTACTTGGTGGTCGCCGCGTGGTTCGCCAGCGCGGTCCACTTCACCGCCGTGGCGAAGCCGGCGCCACCGCGCCCGCGCAGCCCCGAGGCCGCCAGCGTGGCCAGCAGCGCCTCGGGCGCCGTCTGCCGTGCCCGCGTCAGTGCGCCGCCGGTGGCCGCCAGGTAGCTCGGCCAGTCGGCGTACGGTGCCTCCGGAATCAGATAGTGCTCGCGTCCCATGACCAATCTCCCTTGGTCCGATGCCTGCGAGCTGGAAACCGTCTAGCCCAGCGCCTCGTCGGGCAGATTACCCTCGATCAGCGCCTTCTCCCACTCATGCACGCGCTCGACGTGGCGGGCGTACAGCTCGCCATCGCTGAACTCGAGCTTGAAGCCCATGCCCGGGCCACCGTCGTCCTCGTCCATCACATAGGTGACGTGGGCGGTCAGCACCGAGGTGCCGCCGCCGGTGGGCGCGGTCAGGATGATGGTCGTGCGGTCCCCCACCAGCAGGGGCTGCGGAGTGACGATGAACAGGCCCTCCTCGTTGATGTCGCGGGTGTGGCCCTGGCGCACGCCGGTGGGTGACTCGAACTTGGCCGGCAGGCGCATGGGCAGCCGGCGCAGCTCGCGCAGATCGAGCAGCCCGCCGCGGACATAGCCGTTCAGGT
>JADYYK010000143.1 GCA_020853705.1 Deltaproteobacteria bacterium | reverse complement strand
CCTGCAGCGCTACCTCATCCTGCTGCTGGCCGGCGGTGGCGGCCTGCTGCTGCTGCTGGCCGCGCTGGTGCTGCTGCGCAAGAAGCCGGCGCCGCCGCCGGTGGTCGAGGCGCCGCCCCCGCCGCCGCCGGAGCCCATCCCCGAGCCCGAGCTGCGGCCCGCCGTCGGCACCGGCCCGGTGCTGGATCCGCTGCCCGAGACGCACCTCGAGGCGGTCTCCGGCTGGATCACCCCCGGCGAGCGCTGGCGCCTGTTCAAGCCCAAGATGGCGGTCGGCGGCTCCAAGGATCCCGGCGACAACGACATCGTGTTCGACATCAAGCAGGTGTCGTCGAAGCACGCCCTGTTCGAGCTGTACCCCAGCGGTGACATCTGGGTCACCGACCTCGGCGCGCGCAACGGCACCTGGGTCAACGGTCGCCAGCTGGTCGCCAAGGAGCGCTGCAAGATCAAGCCGGGCGATCAGATCAAGCTGTCGCAGCAGCTGATGCTGCGGGTGGTGCGCCCCGGCGTCGAGGCCGCGCCCGAGGTGGCCTCCGACAAGGGGCTGAGCGGGGCCGGCCCGGGCGCTGCCAAGGCGCCGGAGCCAGCGCCCGAGCCGCCCAAGTCCGACAAGAAGAAGACGCGCTTCGACCCGGGGAATCGCTGACGTGACCGAGGTCGCCCGCTACTACCACTCGGTCACCGACGTGGGCCGCCAGCGCGAGGCCAACGAGGACTCGCGCGCCGAGTATGCCCTCGGCGACGGCGGCGTCCTGCTGGTGGTGGCCGACGGCATGGGCGGCCACGAGAACGGCGAGGTCGCCAGCCGGATCGCGGTCGAGGCGCTGGGCCAGATCTTCCAGAACTCTCCCGCGCCGGATCCGCGCGACAAGCTCAAGAACGGCATGCTGGTCGCCAACCAGCGCATCGTCAGCGAGGCCGAGCGGCTCAAGGTCGAGGGCATGGGCACCACGGCGGTGGCCGCATATGTGCGCGGGAGCCGCGCCTATGTGGCCCACGTCGGCGACTCGCGCCTGTACCACGTGCGTGACGGCGCGCTGATCTGGCGCACCACCGATCACACCCGGGTCCAGAAGATGGTGCAGATGGGCATCCTCTCGGCCGAGGAGGCCAAGGATCACCCTGACGCCAACGTGGTCAGCCGCGCGCTCGGCTTCGCCCAGCTGGCCGACGGCAGCGCGCTGGAGCCCGAGGTGCAGGACGAGCCGCTCGATCTGCGCCCGGGCGACTCGCTGATCCTGTGCACCGACGGTCTCTATGACGGGGTCACCGACGCGGAGGTCGCGCAGACCGTGGCTGGGCGCACGGCCAAGGACGGCGCCCAGGCGCTGGTCGATCTGGCCAACGAGCGCGGCGGCCACGACAACATCACGGTCACCGTGCTGCACTATGGTCGCGACATCGGGTCCCGGCCGGCGCCGGCATCGAGCAAGTCGCTGGGCCCCGGCGGGCGTCGCGTCACTGCGCATGACGAGGGCAGCGGCAAGCCGGCGGCCGGAAACGGCGGCGCGGCGGGCAAGGGCGACGCCGCGGCGGGCAGCGCGAGCAAGGGCTCGGCGCGGGCGTCGGCGCCCGCGGCGGCGGCGCCGCCGGCGCCGGATGACGGCCGGCGACGCAAGGGCCTGCTCCTGATCCTGGCCGGCGTGGCCCTGCTGGGAGCCGGCGGGGTGTTCTACTGGCTGTCGCGACCCAAGCCGAAGTCGCCTGGCGGCGGCGTGCCCGGGGCGGTCGACGCGGCGCTGCCAGGGCCGGTCGCGGGCGGGCCGGACGACGCCGGGGCGGGCACACCGGCGCTGGAGGTCGACGCCGCGGTGCCGGCGCCTGGCGAGCTGTTCGGGACCTCGCCCAGCCCGACCTCGCGTCCGCGGCGCAAGGGTGATGGCGGTGTCGCCGCGGCGGGCGGCCATGATGGCGGCGCGGCCGGGCTGAGCGTGACGCCGTCGGCGACGCCGAGCGCGTCGCCCGCGGCGGGCCGCGATGGCGGGGTGCGCCCACGCGGGACCACCTCGAGCCCGACCCCGACCCCAGCTTCGACCGCAAGGCCGTCGCCGTCAGCGTCGCCGACCAGCAGCGCGAAGCCGTCGCCGTCGCCGACCACCAGCGCGAGGCCGTCGCCGACCACCAGCGCGAGGCCGTCGCCGTCGCCGACCACCAGCGCGAAGCCGTCGCCGTCGCCGACCACCAGCGCGAAGCCGTCGCCGTCGCCGACCACCACGGCGAAGCCGTCGCCGACGCCCAGGCCCTCCGCCAAGCACGACGAGGGCACCGTCGAATGACCCGCGGTCGTGCCGTCCTGCTCGGGCTCGCGCTGGTGCTCGGCTTCGTCGCCGCGCGCATGGCGTTCGCCGGCGGTGACAGCGGCGGCCACGGCAAGAGCTATTGCGCCGGCGGCTTCGAGTTCGACCGCGGCGGCAACGTCACCCGCGACGAGTGCGGCAATCTGCGCAGCCGCCACCCCAACGCCTGGCACTTCCACAGCTTCGTCAAGCGTCGCGACGGCAAGTGCTACGCCTGCTGGGACGAGGAGGACGCCACCTGCGACACCCTGTTGCCGGTCGAGCACCCCGACTTCCGCGCCGGCACCAGCGATCCCTCGACCTGCAAGGATCTGCCGCCCGCCGAGCCGAAGTCGGGCAACCGCGTCTACGAGCCGGATCCCGCGACCACGGTGACGCCGCAGCCGACGGTCAAGGCGTCGCCCAGTCCGACCGCCACGCCGTCACCCAGCGCCGACCCCGGCGTGACGCCGTCCAGTCCGCCCACGCCCGATCCCTCCACGCTGCGCATCCCGCCCGTCGCGCTGCCGGAGCCCGACGAGGAGGACGACGTCCCCGCGCCGCTGACCTCGCCCGGCCCCGGCCAGTCGCCGCGCCCGACGCAGCGCCCGAAACCGAGACCGCCGCGCGTGGTGCCGCTGACCGCGCAGATCACCCACGTCAGCCAGGGCCCCTTCGCGGTCGGTGACCCGGTCCAGGTCGAGGCCGTGGTCATCGGCGACGACGGCCGCATGCGGCGCTCGCGCGCGGGCGACATCGTGGTCACCGACCAGGCCGGGGTCGAGAAGCTGCGCGTCCCGGTCACCGCCCAGCCCAGCGGCGCGGTCACCGCCGAGATCAAGCTGCCCATCGCGGGCGCGCTGCAGATCACCTACGTGCCCACGTCGATCACGCTGCCGCCGTCCGAGAAGGAGGGCCCGGTGACCTCGACCCCGGCGCCGGTCTCGGCCTCGTCGTGCCGCCTGCGCGGCTTCGTGCTGTCGCCGAAAACCGGGGAGATCCTGGTCGCCCAGGCGCCCCTCACGCTGCGCGGCGAGATCCGCAACCTCGGCGGCAAGGCCATCACCCCCGCCGACCTGAACGGCGCCAAGGCCGTCTTCACGGTCGACCTCTCGGGCGGCCGCTCGTTCAAGCTCGACGCCACCGTGGCGGCCAGCGGCGAGGCCACCGCGCCGCTCACGCTGCCGACCCCGACCGACTCCACCGAGGACGTCGTCATCCGCCTGCTCGGCGAGGGCGGCGCCGGCGACTTCTGCGGCGACGCCCCGGTGACCGCGCGCACCACCCTGCTCGGCATCGGCATGACGATGTCGCTGCCCAAGAATTGCTACAACGAGCGCCCGTGCGACATCAGCGGCGGCTTCCAGCTGCCCGATGCGCCCGCCGCGCGCAGCGCCGGCCTGGCCTTCCTGGGCAGCCCGGATCTCGAGGTCGTGGTGTGGGCCAACGGCGGTCGCGTCGGCAAGCTGAAGAGCCCCGCGCCCGCCGACCCAGCGTCGGCGTGGACCAACACCTTCACCCCGCCCGGCAGCGGCGTGATGGACATCGAGCTGGTGGCCACCGCGGGCGGCAAGGAGGTCCGCGAGAAGCGCACCGTGCGCATCCGCGAGCCCATCGAGCTGCGCCTGGTCGACGCCCTCGACCTCGGCACCGTGGCCGCCGGCTCGGAGTGGGGCAGCACCTGCAAGACCATCGACTTCGGCGACTCGCGCGGCGTCGCCGAGCAGACCTTCATCATCGAGTCGACCAAGCCCAAGGGCTGCGTGTCGCGCCCCGCGCTGCGCGCCGGAGGCATGGTCTATCGCCTCAGCAAGCCGTCCGAGTTCGAGCTCGACAAGGCCGCCAAGCTGGGGATCTGCCTGGCCGACGTGCCGCGCTGCTCGCCCGAGTCGCCGGCCCCGGTCGAGCTGACCATCCGCGCCAAGAGCCCCGACTTCCCCGATCAGGTGCGCAAGATCCGCCTGTCGTGGAAGGTCTCGGGCCGCAACTTCTGGGCCTGCCACTGGTGGTGGCTGGTGGCCGCCGCCGGCGTCCTGCTGGTGCTCTTCGTCGGCTACGGCTACGTGTCGCCCTACAGCTTCGCGGTGCACGACGCCGTCAAGCTGGCCTCCAAGCGCGAGGGGCTGGCCCGCGCCACCGCGCGTCGCCTGCGCGAGCTGCCCGGCGGCCGCAGCGGCTTCTACCGCAGCGCCACCACCGGCCTGCGCGAGGACGGCTCGGCGACGAACAAGCTCGGCACCGCCTCGGTCATCCTGCGCGCGCGCAAGGGCGAGGTCATCCTCGACTGCCGCGGCGGCCTGACCCGGGTCAACCCGCAGTCGAAGAAGCTGGAGCCAGTTGACACCGGTAAAGATGGCCACATCGCGTCGAAGAACATCATCTACAACATCGGCTCCCTGTTCTTCCAGCTCAGCTGAGCATGCGTAGACACCTCATCACATATGTCGCCCTGGCCGGCCTGGCCGCCGCCGCCACCCCCGCGCGCGCCGCCACCGAGTGGGTCCTCATCCTCGACAACTCGGCCAGCATGTCGACCGCGCAACCCTTCAACGCCCGCACGATCCCGGCCGCCGATCCCGAGCGCCTGGCCATCATCGCGACCCAGGTCTTCCGCGCCTTCATGGCCAGCGACGACAAGCTGACCATCCTGAATTTCGGCAAGGCCGGCGAGGTCCGCGTCCTGCCGCCGACCCAGGCCGACGTGCGCGGGCTGCAGTTCACCGAGGGCACCTTCTTCGTCGGCCCGCTGCGCAAGGCGCGCGAGATCCTCGAGGCCTCGACGCTGCCGCGCAAGATCCTGGTCATCGAGACCGACGGCATGCCCTCGGCCGAGCCCGGCCTGCCCGACACGGTGGACGGCCTGCGCCAGCTGCTCGGCCTCGATCCCGGGCCGGCGCCCTTCGAGGTCATCTCGCTGGCCCTCGGGGTCGATCCCGATCTGGCCGCCAACCAGAAGATCTTCCTGGCCCCGCTCGGCCGTCTGGAGCAGATCGAGAGTCCGCGCGGCCTGATCGACCGCTTCACCAGCATCTTCGCCGAGTCGATCCGCTCGCGCCCCGAGTCGGGGCGCCTCGACCCCGGCCAGTCGCACGAGTTCAACGTCAACAAGTACGTCGCCGAGGTCCTGGTCACGGTCGCCACCGAGCGCCCCACCGGTGACATCCACGCCAGCATCGACGCCGCCGGCACCAAGGTCGTGCCGCTGGAGGCCGGCGACTCCGGCTGCGACAAGCCGCCCTGTCACGCCTACCAGGTCTACAAGATCCCGCACGATCCCAGGCGCGCCGACAAGTGGAAGCTGAACGTCGACAGCAAGGCGGGCTCCGGCGGTGTCGCCTTCGGCATCATCCTGCGCTATGACCTGGCCGCCGAGATCGTCAGCGCGCCGACCGCCGCCAAGATCGGTGAGGAGATCGACGTCGTCGCGCGCCTGACCTTCGACGGCAAGACCTTCAACGACCCCGCCTTCTTCCAGGCCGACGGCTTCGCCGCCAACCTGAAGCTGGGCGACCAGACGGTGCCGCTGGCGGTGCAGGGCGACGGCAGCTTCAAGGCGCGCATCGCGGTCAGCGCCGCCGGCCCGGGCAAGGGGCAGCTCGAGGCCGTCTTCACCAACCAGTGGATCACCCTGAAGGCGCCGCGCGACCTCACCATCGAGGAGTGGGTGCCGCTGACGCTGACCGCGAAGCCGCTGGATTTCGGCGCCTGGACCGGCGCGCGCACCCCCAGCCGGCGCTGCACCAGCGTCGATCTCACCGGCTCGGTCAACGCCGACAAGGTGGCGCTCGAGGCCTACGCCGAGGCGCTGCCCGGTGGCGTCCGCCTGGGCATCGAGAGTCCCCTGGTGGTCAAGGGCAACAAGGCCGAGGTCTGCATCATCGCCCCCGGCTGCTGCTCGGACACCCGCCCCGCCGCCAACACCGCGCTGGTGGTGCGCGGCAAGGACAAGCACTACCACCCCGGGGCCATCCGGGTGCCCATCACCTTCAAGCTGGCCAGGACGCCGTTCCTGGTGTGCTGGTGGCGCGTCATCGCCGCCGTCATCGGCGCCATCATCTTCGTCATCATCGTGGTCGGCTTCGTGCGCCCGCGCGACTTCGACCGCGAAGAGGTCATCCGGCTGGCCAAGACCGAGCAGGCGCTGGCGCGCTCCAGCGCGCGCCGCCTGCGCGAGCTGCCCGGCGGCAAGCGCGGCTTTTACCGCGACGCCCGGGTCGCGTTCGACGGCTCCGGCAACGCCATCGCCAAGGCCTCGGGCGCCTCGCTGGTGCTGCGCGCGGCCAAAGGCGACCCCCAGGTCATCGCCCGGGGCATGGAAGAGAAAGACCCGCGCACGCGCAAGTTCCAGCCGGTGGATTCCTCCAAGGGGCCGGGGTACCTTCGACGCGGGGTGATTTACAGGATCGGCGAGTTCTTCTTCCGGATCGGATAGGAGCGGACATGGGTATTCTGCGCGCGGATCGATTCTCACCGACGCTGTTCGTCGGGCTCGGCGGCTCGGGGTCGCGGGTCGTCAACATGATCCAGGGCAAGGTGCGCCGGCACCCCAACTACGCCAAGTTCCGCGAGCTCATCCACGCGATGTGCATCGACACCAACAAGGCGGACCTCGGCGCGATGAAGAACGTGCCGGACTCCAACCGCTTCCTGGTCTCGGCCTTCGATCGCCGCGCCTATGTCGAGCGCAAGCGCGGTCGCCACGAGCTCAGCGAAGACAAGATGCTGACGCAGTGGGTGCACCCCAACTACCAGTTCCGCGAGGCCCAGGGCGCCGGCGCCGGCCAGATCCGCGTCGAGAGCCGCCTCGGCCTCTACTACAACCTCGAGGAGGACCGCGCCGGGATCGGCCGCGCCATCAAGCGCGTGCTCGACGCCATGTCGCGCCCCGACAACCCCTTCCGCGACAACGAGGACCGCGTCATCAACGTGATGATCTACGCCTCGGTGGCCGGCGGCACCGGCTCGGGCGGCTTCCTGCCCGTCGCCTATCTGCTGCAGGACGCGGTCAAGGATCACGGCTGGGGCCGCCCCAACGTGGTGGCCACGCTGATGCTGCCCTCGGTGTTCACCGCCGACGTCGAGCAGGCGCTGCACGCCGACATCAACGCCAACGGCTACGCGGCGCTCAAAGAGCTCGAGTACATGACCAAGCTCGGCTACGAGCGCGGCGTGGAGTCGGTCGAGTTCCACTACGACCCCACCAAGCGCGAGCGCACCCGGGTCAGCCAGCGCCCGTTCTCGCTGACCTACCTGGTCGACAAGCCCAACGAGCTGTCGGTCGAGCGCTACTCCAACGCCATCGCCGACTCCACGTTCCTGCAGCTGTTCTCGCCCATCATCGGCGCCCAGGCCGGCGAGTACGACAACTACGACAAGCACCAGAAGTCGCTCGCGCTGGAGCACTTCGCGGTGCACTACGGCTCGTTCGGCGCCGCCGTGCTGGTGCTGCCGCGCGCCGACATCCTGCACTACGCCGGGCTGCGCTACATCAGCCGCGTGCTCGACACCTATCTCGTGTTCGGCAAGGACGAGGCCTTCCGGGTGCCCTACAGCGATCCCAAGTTCCAGCGCCTGTCGCGCGAGGAGCAGGACCGCATCGTCGACGAGAAGTTCAGCGGCTTCGTCGAGCACACCGCGCGCCTGGAGGCGGATCGCCAGGAGAAGGGCGTCTACTCGGCCATCGTCAGCCAGAAGGGCACCGACGGCGCCCCGCTGCGCGAGAGCTTCGGTCGCAAGCTGTCGACCATGTTCGGCACCCTGGACGAGCAGATCCAGATCCAGCCCTTCGACCCGCTGCAGGTGCACGAGGGCAACACCTCGCTGGCGCGCTCGCAGGAGAACCTGCGCCGCGACGCCGCCGCCAGCCGCACCAAGGTGATGAGCTTCCTCGACTCGCAGATCGCGGATCTCAAGTCGGGGCGCTTCTTCACCGACTTCTTCAAGGCCAACAACGTCGGCCCCCTGGGGCAGCGCTTCTTCCTGGTCCGGCTCAAGAACGAGGGCCTGCTGACGCCGTTCGAGGATCCCGCCGACGGCGCCTTCCTGCACGAGACCAAGGAGAACAACTACGATCTCGACCGCGAGCACGTCTCCAAGGAGTTCGGCGAGCTCGAGAAGCGGCTGCGCGAGACCTCCAAGAAGGGCTTCCTCGGCAGCATGCTGTCGCGCGAGAACAAGGAGTTCGATCAGGTCCGGCGCAAGACCCAGGACTACTTCACCCAGGTCGAGGCCGGCCAGCGCGACTGGCTCAAGGCCAGCTTCTGGCAGCGCTTCCACGAGGAGCTGCAGCGCTCGGTCGAGGCGCGCCTGAACGCCTTCCGCAACGTGTCGGCCATCGCCGACGAGGTCGCGCGCAACGTCAGCATCGAGGCCGAGCGGCTGCGCCAGGATCCGTCCACCCGCGGTGACTCGTCCGACGCCGCGGCCTACTACCTCGACAGCGAGGTGCTGCGCGACGACCGCGCCGGGCAGCGGCTGTGGAACCGCCTGTTCAGCCACAAGCTCGACAAGAGCGCCTACTACGACGAGGCCAAGATCTTCGACGCCATCAGCCAGGCCTTCCAGCCTGCGGTCGACGACGACGGCAAGGTGCGCGCCAAGGACGCCATGGAGATCGTGCGCGACCTGCGCACCCGCCTGGAGGAGCTGGCCAAGTCGACCCTGGGCCGCGTGCTGGAGGAGCAGGGCTTCGACTTGAAGGGCGCCCTCGAGCTGGAGGCGCGCTACATCGGCACCGGCGGCGCCACCGCCACCGGTGCCGCCGCGACGCCAGGCCAGGAGGACAAGGCCATCGACGGCGTGTCGTCGAACACCGTCAACGAGCACGTGCGCGACAAGCTGCGCCGGCTGGTCGACCAGTGCGTGCTGCTGGCCAACATCGACAAGACCAAGCGCGACGATCCGACGGTGACGCCGGCCGAGGTCTTCTATGTCGGCCTGGCCACGCGCTACTCCGGCGACGACGCCGGCAGCCTGCGCGCCGCGGTGCGCCAGGTCGCCACCGGGGTCGACTTCATCGACGGCTGGAACGAGGAGGACTCCATCGTCTTCTACCGCGCGCTGCTGGGCATCCCGCTGTACTTCTACAAGCGCGTCAACGACGAGCTGTACCACTCGTACCGCACCGTGAAGGGCAAGCCCAACCGGTCCTACCCGCTGCACATCGAGGCGGCGTGGGAGGACGGCCTGCCCAACATCGATCCCAAGGAGGTCCGCGAGGCCGAGGAGCGTCGCCGCGCCGAGGAGGAGGCCGGCAAGGCCATCGCCGAGCGCGAGACCCGGATCTGGCAGTTCGTGCTCGCCACGCTGGCGTCGTCGGTGCAGAAGAACGCCGACGGCGGCTACGACTGGGTGGTCGGCAGCGTGAAGAAGAAGCTGGGGCCGGATCGCGCCACCTCGTACACCGCGTTCTGGAACATCGACCCCGCGCTGCGCGGAGACCTGGTCAACGCCGGGGCCAAGCTCTACAAGGAGAAGACCTCGAGCATGCCGCGCAAGCGCGACTTCCGCGCCGAGCTGGAGGGCTACCTGGGCAGCCTGACCGAGCAGTTCGCGATGGCGCTGGCCAACGAGGACGAAGGCGCCGCGCGCTACCTGAAGGAAGAGAAGAAGGTCGTCGAGGAGAAGGTCGCGGAGCTGCCCACCGGCTAGGCCCCTTCCGTGACCCCCACGTATGTGATCGCGGTAGGCGGCTTCGGCGCGGCAGTTGCGGCGCGCCTGGCCGCCGATCCGGAGGAGCCGGGCCAGCGTGTCTGCGAGGTCGCGGGCACGCTGCCTGACGGGGATCGTGCGCGCTTCGTGGGCTGGCTGGGCGACAAGGTGGGCGGCGAGCTGGAGGCCCTGCTGCGCGAGGGGGCCACGCGACCGGCCGGCGACAGCCTCGATCACGAGTCGCGCGGGCGTCTCGACCTCGTGCTGATCGCGGACGCCGAGGAGGCCGAGCCCGCGCTGCTGGGCGCAGTTGTTGACACCCTGTCAAGAGTCCTGGCCGATCGTTTCGCGGTGATGTTCCCGCCCGGGACGGCGGCTGACCAGCGCTCGGTGGGGCTGGTGGTGCTGCTGACGGTGCCCGCCATCGACAGCGAGCGGGGCCGTGCCGCGGCCAGGGTGGCGCAGAGCTTCGAGCGCTGGCACCTCGGGGGACCGCCGAGCCCGATCCTGAACCGGATCTACCTGGTGCCGCGGCAGAACGAGGTCATGCCGCTGTCGGCCGATGACGTCGAGCGCGAGGTCTATCTGTTCGTGCAGGCCTGCTATCGCTCCGGGCTGCGCGACAGCGACGCCATCCGGCGCCGGCTGGGGCCGCCGAACGATCCGCGCCGCCTGCTCGACTGTGTGGCGGTCGCGGCCGCCGACGTCGAGGTCGAGAAGATCAGCGAGGCCTTCGCCTGGCGCAGCGCGCTGGCCGGCCTCGACCGGCTGGCGGCGCAGTGTGATGGCCGCACCGCGGGGTCGCGCGGCCTCAGCGCGCCCGAGCTGGATGTCACCGGCTGGCTGGCCCCGCTGGGCTCGGACCGCCCGGGGCGCGAGCTGGCGGCGGCGGCCACCGGCCCGGGCGCGGCGCTCCTGGACGAACAGGTGCTGGCCTGCGACGTCGCCGAGGCCGAGCAGCTGGCGCTGGCGCAAAAGCAGGTCCGCGACCTGGTGGATTCGCGCCTGGGCAGCGATGACGGCCTGGGCAACTTTCGCGCGGTGAACCAGGCCCTGGCGCTGGCGGCCGAGCGGCTGACCCCGCTGGCCGCCACCCCCGACAGCTGGCTTCCGGCGATCGACGAGGCCGCCGAGGCCGCCGAGGCGTCGGCGGCGGCAGCGGCAGAGGCCGAGGCGGCGGCGCGCGCCGAGGCCGAGGCGGCGGCGCCAGCGCGGGCGGCGTCCCCCGCGTTCGTGGTGGTCGCCGGGATCTTGCTGGCCCTGGTCATCACCGCGGGCGCCGCTGCGATGGCCGCGGTCGCCGGGGTGCGCCAGGGGGCCAGCGCGGCCGGCAGCGGTGGCGGCGTCAAGGTCACCAGCCAGGTCCCCCCCGAGGGCGCGCCGCTCACCAGGACCCTGCTCATCGGCCTCGGCGTCGGCCTGGTGGTCGGCTTCGCCTGGACCTTCGTGGCGCGCTGGTTCGCCAGCCGCAGCAAGGAGGCCGTCGACACCCACAAGGCGACCACGCCAGAGAGCGCGCGCAACCGGCGCACCAAGGCCGCGGTCGAGTCCTCGCTGGCGCTGCGCCGCCGACGCATCGCCCGCGGCGCCCTGGCCATCGTGGAGGACGAGCGCGAGCGCCTGGCCGCCCTGCGCGCCGCCGTCCTGGAGGCCGGCGTGTTCGCGCGCAAGCAGCTCAAGGAGCTCGGGGTGACGCCCGCCGACGAGCCCGGCCGGGACGACTTCACCCGCCTGTTCGGCGCCGAGACCCCGCTGCACTGGAGCCTGCTCGAGGCCGGCGCGCTGCCCCGGCTGTGGGAGCGCTCGCGCGCGGTGCGCGACGACGAGCTGTGGTCGGCCCGCCTGCTCGGGCGCGCCTACGTGCGCGGCGGCCACCGTGACGATCTGCCCTTCGCCGAGGCCGGCGCCTGGGAGGCCGCGCTGCGCGAGCAGCACCAGCTGCTGGCCGACGAGGGCGTCTTCACCTGGCCCGACCTCGGCCCGGTGCTGACCGCGCAGGTGCGCCGCTTCCTGGCCGCGGTGCCGCAGGCGCTGCGCCTGGGTGTGCGTCCGCAGCGCGGCGATGGCACCCCGGAGACGCTGACCCTGGCCCGCGAGCTCTTGGTCGTGGTGCCGCCCGATGGCCGCGCCACCGTCGAGCGCGTGCTGGGCGACCAGGCCATCCCCGACGCCGCGCTGCTGGCCGGCGCGCGCCGCCTGTCGCGCGTCCTGGTGCTGCGCAGCGCCGGCGAGTTCGACAGCGCCAGCATCGGAGCCGGCAACCCATGAGCCGGCGCGTCGCCAGCTTCGCCCGAGGCCGCGTGAACCGGCGCGGCGCCAGCCCCACCCGAGGCCGCGTGAACCGTGGCGTCGCCTGCGCCGCCCGAGGCCGCGTGAGGCGGTGCGTCGCCAGCGCCGCGCGAGGCCGCGCGTGAACCTGCTCGCCGCCATCATCTGGCTTCTGCCGGTGGCCGCCGGCCTGGGCGCCACCGCGCGCCGCCACCGCGTCGGCGCCAGCTGGGGCTGGGCGCGCGCGCTCAGGGCAGGGTGGGGCGCCGCCCTGATGGTGGCCGGCGCGTGGACCCTCATCCGCGTGTTCGACTGGCTGTCGGGCGGCGGCGGGCCGCTGGCCTGGGTCGGCGTCAAGCGGGTGGTCTTCAGCGATCCGGCGCCGCTGGCCGACGCCGTGATGCGCCTCGGCGCTGGCGCCGGCTTCCTGTTCGCGGGCGCGCTGGTGCTGGCGGCGCGCCTGTCACCACGGCCGCGTCCGACCTTGCCGCTGGGCCTCGCCGCCACCGCGCTGGGCCTGCTGTCGGCGCTCGCGGTGTGCGGCGCCTTCGCCTCGGGCCCGGTCGCCTATGCCACCGCGCTGCCGCTCGACTTCGTCGCCTTCGTCCCGGTGATCGCCGCTGGCATGGCGCTCGGCTTCCTGCGCCTGCCCGAGCCCGCCGAGGCCGCCGCCGCCAGGGCGGCCCCAGGCAAGGGCAGCGCCGCCGCCGCCGCCGCCACCGCCGCGACCGCCGCCGCTGCCAGCGCCGCCGCCGCCGCCCGCCCGACCCCCGCGGCCCATCCGCCCGCGCCGGCCGGCCCCGAACCCGAGGCGCTGGCCAAGCAGGCCGGCCTCATCAAGGGCGCGCCCACCTTCTCCGTCCCGGCGCGACCGCGCACCGCCGCCGGCACCGATCCCTCCGCCGACCGCATCTGGAACGCCTGCGCCGGCGCCGGTCCTGCCCCCACCGCCCTGGTCGACCTGGTCGCCCGCCTGGGCAAGCCGGCCAGCGCGGGCGCCCTGCTCGGCGATCTCTCGATGCCCACCGAGGCCGCCACGGCCGACGCCCTGGCGCTGCTGGCCGCCCTCGGTCGCGCCGCCCGCGTCCTCATCGTGTGCGCCGACCCGCGCGCGACGCAGAGCCGCCTGGCCGCCGCGCTGACCGCGCTGCGCGCCTTTCGCCCCGGCCCGCCGTGCGCCGGCGACGGCGAGCTGCGCGACGCCCTGGCGCAGAGCCGGCTGCCCGCCATCGCGCTGCTCAACCTCGGCGATCTGGGCGGCCAGGCCCTGGGCGCGCGCACCCCGGCCGGCCTGTCCTGGCTGGCCGGCCTCGACCTCGTCATCCTGGTCCGGGTCGATCAGCTGGCCCCCATCGAGGCCACCCACATGGCCTTCACCCTGCGCCGCCTCACCCTGGCCATCGAGCGCGAGCGCGCCCGCCCGCTGTGGGTCGCGCTGGCGCAGCGCAGCGCCGGCTCGATCGGCTGGCTCGAGGCCAGCGCGCAGCTCGGCTTCGAGCCCACCTCACTGGGCGCCGGCACCGCGGGCGTGCGGGTGTGGGCGCGCACCGTCGCGCGCGGCGACGGCCAGAGCGACATCACCGCGGCCGCGCAGGCGCTGGCCCGGGTCGAACCCGTGCTCGAGGATGCCGTCGGCGAGCTGGCCGCCGCCGACGATCGCAAGTCGGTCCAGCGCCCCGGCTATCACGGCCGCACCGCGCTGGCCCTGATCGACGACCGCAACCTGGCCGGTCGCTTTCGCGCCCGCGTCGGCCTGGCGCACCGCGTCCCCGGCGGCACCCACACCGCGCTGTGGTTCGTGCCCGACAGCCCGCTGGCCCGCTTCCTGCTGCGCGACAACGCCCTGCTCGGCCTCGAGGGCGCCGACGAGCTGCCCTCGCCGCGCCCGCTGGCGGGCCTCGGCAACCGCTTCCTGGCCGCTGCCCACCTCGAGGCCGCGCTGCACGAGGGCCGCACCGACGAGCGCGCCCTGCGCCGCGCGTTTGGCGACGCCGCGGTCACCGAGCTCCTCGCCGCGCGCACCGATCTGCGCCGCGAAGGCCGCCGCGCGCGCTGGAACCCCGAGGCGCGCACCATCGAACCCTCGACCATCCTGTCGGTCCCCGGCGGCGCCGCCTGGCCCGATCCGCGCCGCGAGACCATCACCGCCAACGTGGTCGAGGTGCGCAGCACCCACGGTGCCGTCCTGCGTCGCGTCGACCGCCGCGTCGCCGCCACCCGCTTCCACCCCAACCGCGTCTTCCGCGCCCGCGGTGCGCTGTACCAGGTCGGCGGCGAGGCGCTGGCCCCCGGCGCCCCGCAGCTCACCGTCAGCCCGGCCCCTTCGGGCGCCAGCCCCACGGTGCCCGATCTCGCCGTCGAGCTGACCCAGGCGACCTGGCTGACCAAGCCCGAGCAGCACCGCCTGGGCAAGGTCACCTTCGCGCGCGGCACCGCCGCGGTCGACGTCCACGAGAAGGTGCGCGGCGCCATGCCCCGCGGCGCCGCCGCCGCCACCGTGCGCTTCCCGACCGTCAGCGCCGAGTACCCGACCCAGGCCGCCGTGCTGCTGTTCGGCAGCGTGCCGTCGCGCCCCGCGCTGCGCCACGCCGCGCGCCTGGCCGCCGAGCTCATCCCCGCGCACCTGCTGGTCGAGCCCGAGGACGTCGAGCTGGTGATCTACCCCGACGGCTTCGGCGGCGTGCAGCGCCCCGCGCTGGCCTTCGTGGATCGCCACGTCGGCGGCATCGGCGTCGCCGAGGCGCTCGACCCGCGCACCCTGCACGAGCTGATGCGCTGGACCTGGGGCGTGCTGTACGGCTGCCCGTGCATGAAGGGCTGCGAGGCCTGCACCCCGGCCGACGTGCTGGCCGCCGGCCCCGACAAGGTCGGCGCCCTCAAGCTGCTGGGCGGCTGAACCCTTTACCTGGCGTCAACGAGTTCGATCTCGAAAAGAAGCGAAGACTGGGCCGGGATGACCTTCATCTTGCGGTCCCCATAGCCCAGCGCCGGCGGGATGACCACCGCGATCTTGCCGCCCACGCGCAGACGCTTGATGGCCTCGGCGAAGCCCGGGATGAGGTGCTCGGGCTTGGCCTTGAACGGCCCGCGCTGGGTCGACTCGTCGAACAGCGCACCGCGCCCGTGGTCCCACAGCCAGCCCTTGTAGTGCATCACGCACTCGTGCTGCGGCAGGCACGGCGCGCCGCTGCCGACCTCCTCGCTGACGATCATCAGCCCCGACGGTGTCGCCAGCCAGCCGGCGTCCGGCGGCGGCACCACCACCGTCACCGGGGTGTCCTTCGCGCGCCGCGCCTCGACCGGCGCGTCGGCCTTCGGCGCCAGCACCGCGAACCAGCCCACCAGCAAAAGGCCCGCGCCGCCCAGCAGCGCCGCCGCTCCGATCAGCCAGCCGCGCCCGCCCCGCCCGCGCGGCGCACCCGGCGCTGGCTCGAGCTCCGCCGCCCCGCCATACCGCCGCTCGCCGTCCGCCGCGCTCATGCGGCCGAAATGTACGCCCTCAGGGCCGCTTCTGCATCATCACGCCGCTGGGCAGGCTGGCGCCCGTCAGCCAGGCGTCCATCGCCGCATCCCCCAGCAGGTGCCGGCGCAGGAAGGCCACCGCCAGCGTCTTGACGGTGCCGCGCACCGCCGCGTCATCGGCCGGTCCATCCGGGCACACCGAGCACAGGAAGTTGCACACGTCGACGAAGTCCATGTGATCGGCCCCGGTCAGGTCCCACTTGGCCGCCCAGCTGGCCCCGGTGGCCGCCGCATAGAAGGTCTCGAAGTTGGAGTCGGTCGGCGCGCACGGCATGAAGCCGCCGCTCCCGTTGACGGTCTCGCCCATGAAGCCGACCGGCATGGTCAGCGGCGTGACCTGATCGGGCACCACATCGGGGCTGTTCGAGTTGACCGGATCCAGCGCCAGCAGCGCCGCCACCCGGGTGCGGTTGGCGAACGCCGCCATGGTCGCCAGCTTGCCACCCAGGCTGTGCCCGGCCAGCGCCACCTTGGCGACGTCGAGCTTGCCCGCCAGCGGCCCGCTCGGACCCACCGCCCAGTCCAGCGCCGCGCCGACATCCAGCGCCATCGCCGCATGGTCGGACCCCGAGGTGTCGACCCGCACGACGATCACACCATGTGACGCGATGCGCTCCACCAGCGGCAGGTACATGCTGGTCTGCAGCATGAACCCCGGCATGAACAGCACCGCCGGCGACAGCTGCCCCGCCGGCCGCGTCGGCACGTGCGCGATCACCGGCACGCTGCGCGAGCCGCGCATCACCGTCGCCATCACCGTGGTCGCCGCGAACGGCCCCGCCGCCGCCGGCGACCCCGCCGCCACCGCGCTGTCGGCGCCGGGCGTCACCGCGCCATCGGCCCTCACACCGCCATCCGGCACCAGCGCGGCATCGACCCGCACCAGGTTGCCGGCGTCGTCGCGCACCAGGTTGCCGCCATCGTCGGTCACCGGCGGCTGGTCGTCGTCCCCCCCGCCGCTGCCGCTCGAATCACACCCGCCGACCGTGTACCCTGCGCAGGCCAGGAACATCACAGCCAGCGCCCCGCGCGTCGTCTCGATGAGCTTCATGCCGGGCATCCTAGAACGAGCTTCAGCGAATTGGTAGCCTGACTAAATCAACCGACCAAACGTGACCGCAACCACAAGTAAAGACTTGTCTTCTGCCCCCGCAGTCGAGACCATCGGCGTCGCCAAGCGCTACCCCAGCGGGGTCGAGGCGCTGTCCGGAATCGACCTCCGCATCGAGCCCGGCGAGATCTTCGCGCTGCTCGGCCCCAACGGCGCCGGCAAGACGACCTGGATCTCGATCGTGTGTGGCCTGGCCCGCGCCACCGGCGGCAGCGCCCGGGTGCTCGGCCTCGACGTGGTCAAGGACGCCCTGGCCGCGCGCCGCGTGGTCGGCCTGGTGCCGCAGGAGATCAACTTCGATCCCTTCTTCAAGGTGCGCGAGGTGCTGCGCTTCCAGCAAGGCTACTTCGGCGTCCGCCGCGACGACGCCCGCATCGACGAGATCCTGGCCGCGCTCGATCTGACCGCCAAGGCCGACGCCGGCACGCGCGAGCTGTCGGGCGGCATGAAGCGCCGCCTGCTCATCGCCAAGGCGCTGGTGCACGCGCCGCGTGTGGTCTTCCTCGACGAACCCACCGCGGGCGTCGACGTCAACCTGCGCCGCGATCTCTGGGACTACGTCCGCGAGCTGCGCCGCCGCGGCACCACCATCGTGCTGACCACGCACTACCTCGAGGAGGCCGAAGCTCTCGCAGATCGCGTGGGAGTGATCGACAAGGGCAAGCTCCTGGTGCTCGACACCCCGGGCGCGCTGCTGGCCCGTCACGGCGCGCGCCGCATCAAGATCAAGCTGGCCGCGCCGCTGACCGCGCTGCCCGCCGAGCTGGCCGCCCTGGGCGCCACGCTGGAGCCCGGCGGCCTCGAGCTCAGCTGTCCCGTCGCCACCCCGGGCCTGCCGGCCCCGCCCGCCAACGGCCAGCCCGCGCCGGCCGAGATCCGCCGCGTGATCGCCGCGGTCGCCGCGCTCGACGCCAGCATCGCCGTCACCGATCTGCGCACCGAGCAGCCCACGCTGGAGCAGGTCTTCATGGCCCTGGTCGGCCACCGCAAGGGCGCCGCCGCATGAACGTCATCGGCTGGAAGACCCTGATCGCGAAAGAGTCGCGCCGCTTCATGAAGGTGCCCGGGCAGACCATCCTGAACCCGGTCATCAACACCGCGCTGTACTTCGTCGTGTTCGGCTATGCGCTGGGCGGCTACCTGCGCGAGCTCGACGGCGTGCCCTACATCCGCTTCATCATCCCCGGCCTGATCATGCAGTCGATCATCCAGAACTCGCTGCTCAACACGGCGTCGTCGCTGTTCGTGTCCAAGCTGCAGGGCACCATCATCGATCTGCTGCTGGCGCCGCTGACCGCGTTCGAGGTCGTCTCGGCCTACGTCGTCGCCGCGCTGGCGCGCGCGCTGACCGTCGCCGTGCTGGTCTGGCTGGTGGCCTCCGCGTTCACCAGCTTCCACGTCGCCCACCCGGCGCACGCCCTCGGCTTCGCGCTCGGCGTCGGCGTGGTGTTCGCCCTCGGCGGCATGGTGGTCGCCATCGCGTCCAACAACTTCGAGCAGCTGAACCTCATCCCCGCCTTCGTGATCACGCCACTGACCTTCCTGGGCGGCGTCTTCTACAGCCCGCACGCGCTGCCGCGCCCGTGGAGCACCATCACGCGCGCCAACCCCATCCTCTACATGGTCGACGGACTGCGCTATGGCCTCATCGGCCGCTCCGACACCAACCCCAACCTGGGCCTGGCCATCGTCGTGGGCACCGCGGCCGTCCTCGGCAGCATCGTCTACGCCATGCTGCACAGCGGCTACAAGCTCAGGACGTAGCCGCCGCCTTGCGCCGCGCCAGGGCGCGCCGCAGCGCCGTGGGCCCCGCCGACGAGCGCTCGGCCTGGAGCACCGCCAGCGCGCCCAGTCCCAGCGTCGCCACCGCGAGCTGACGCAGTCGCCGGGTCACCACCACCGCCACGCCGACCGCGGGGGCGACGCCCAGCGCGGCGAACAGCGCATAGTGGCCGCCCTCGGTGACACCTGCGCCCATCGGCACCAGCGTCGCCAGCCACCCGATCACGACGCCCAGCGGCAGGCTGGCCAGCCACAGCTCCAGCGGCAGTCTGCCCGCGATGGCGTACAACAAGATGCCGTACTCGAGCCAGCCCAGCAGGCGCGACAGCAGCAGCCAGCGCCACGCCGGCAGCAGCCCCGGGGCGTGGCCGGTGCCGACCAGCCTGAGCGCCGCGTCGAAGCGCTCCAGGTGAGGCTGCCAGCGCCGTCTGCGCTCGAGCGAGACCACGCGCAGGGCGCGCAGCAGGTCGGCCAGGCTTGCGGCCATGCCGCGCTGCACCAGCGCCACGCTGGCCGCCGCCAGCACCAGCCCCAGCCCGGCGGCCAGCCACGCCGCGCGCTCCAGCGCGGGCGGTAGCTCGAGCAGCAGCGCGACCACCGGGAGCCCCATCACGACGAGGCCCACGCTGGTCAGGAAGCCAAGCAGGTTGACCAGCAGCACGCCGCCCAGGACGCGATCCCGCGGCGCGTGACCCGCCAGCAAGCTCACCTTGGTGGCCTCGCCCAGGGCACCGGTGGGCAGCAACGTGTTCATGGCCTGGCCCGCCAGCTGGGTGGCCAGCAGCCGGGGCACGCGCACCATGCGAGACTCCGGCCGCAGCGCGCAGCGCAGCGCAGCGGCGTCACAGCCCACCGTGGCCAGCTCCACTACCAGCACCACCACGAACCACCAGCCCACCGTGCCCACCATGGTGGCGAGCCGCGCGAAGCCGATGCCGTGCAGCGTCCACGTCATGGCCCCAAGGCCCGCCAGCAGCAGGCCCAGGTTGACCAGGCGCCGCGTACGCGAGCTCGCCGGGCTCAATCGAAGATGTCTCCCAGGACGTCGAGGAAGCCGCCCTTGCGCCGCGACGGCGGGTCGCGATCGCGGTCGCGGTAGCGATCTCGATCTCGATCTCGGTCGCTGTCGCGGTCGTCGCCCCGGCTGCGGCCCGGGTCCCAGTCGCGGGTCCGATCGCGCACCAGCTCACGCTCTCTGCGCTCGGCGAGCTCTGCGGCCAGCAGCTTGGCCATCTCACCATGGTCGAGCCAGACACCCTGGCACTTCGGGCAGACATCGACCTCCACGCCGTCGCGGTGGCGCTCCTCCAGCACCGATGCGACACAGCGCGGGCACACCATCAGTCCATCCCCCTTGCTTGCAGGTCGCTTCATGACGCGCTCCTCTCCAGCCGCGCCACCGGCGGACGCTTGCGCGTCGCCAGCAGCGAGACCACGACGCCGGCGGCCAGGATGCCCAGGATGGCGCCGAGCAGGTACAGGTTGAAGTGCGGCCCCATCCAGCTCTTGAGCCAGCCATGGATCATCATCTTGGTGCCGACCAGCATCAGCACCGCGGCCAGCGAGACCTTGAGGTACTTGAAGCGATCCATCAGGCCGGCCAGCGCGAAGTACAGGCTGCGCAGCCCCAGCATGGCCATCACGTTGGAGGCGAAGACCAGGAACGAGTCCCCGGTGATCGCGAAGATGGCCGGGATGGAGTCGACCGCGAAGACCAGGTCGGTGAGCTCGATCATGAGCAGGGCCAGGAACAGGGGCGTGGCGATCAGCGCCCCCCGGCGCGCCCGCGCCAGCACGCTGTCGACCTCCCTGGCGGCGCCGGGGGTCGCGGCCTCCTCGGCGGCGGCCGAGCCGGCGCGCAGGAAGAAGTGCTGGCCGTGGAAGCGCTCGCTGATCGGCATCAGCCGGCGCGCGAACCGTACCAGGGGATGCCGCCCCAGGTCGGTCGCGCCGCCCTTGACCACCAGCATCTTGACGCCCGTGATGATGAGGAAGCCGCCGAAGACGTAGATGATCCACGACACCTCGGCCAGCAGCTGGGCCCCGACGGCGATCATCACGCCGCGCATCAGCAGCGCCCCGACGATGCCCCAGAACAGCACGCGGTGCTGGTAGATCGCGGGCACCCCGAAGGACGCGAAGATGATGGCGATGACGAAGATGTTGTCGATGGCCAGCGACTTCTCGACCAGGTAGCCGGTCAGGTACTTGGTCAGCGCGCTGGCGCCGTCGTTGTAGACCGCGCTGCCCGCGACAACCTCGGGGTTCTCCACCATCAGATCGGGGTTGAGGCCGAGGCCGAACCAGTGGTGCTCGTAGCCGAAGTAGACGAAGGCGCCGAAGGCCAGGCCGACACCGATCCACAGCGCCGACCAGCCCAGGGCCTCCTTGACCCCGATGACGTGGGCCTTGCGATTGAGCACGCCGAGATCCAGCGCCAGCAGCGCCAGGACCAGCGTCACGAAGCCGAGGTAGACCGGGAGCATCAGGACCTCCGATCCTCACGCGCACGCCCGCGGTCCCGCGCCAGCACGCGCGCGGCGCGGTGGCAGGCGTCGGCCACCGCGGCCATGACCTCGTGGCTGCGCGCCTCGACGCACAACGGCCCCCCGGCGCCCGACGGCACGCTGATGCGGCACAGCTTGTCGAGCCCGCCCTTGGGGCCATTGTCATCGAGCACGGTGACCTCGACCGCTCCCGCGCCCACCAGCCGGCTCATGGCGAAGCGGACTCGGCGGTCGATGTCACGGCGAAGCGCGGCGGGGAGCTCCAGGTTGCGCTGGCGGATGGACACTCTCATGGCTGACCTCCTGATGAGCTTCAGGATGGCCACCGCCTGGTGCGTGGACAAATTGATACTTTGGCGACGACGTATCGATTTTCTGCATGTGTCGGTGCATGCTCAGGCCATGGCCGACTGGCTCAACTACCACCACCTGCTGTACTTCTTCACCGTCGCGCGCGAGGGCGGGGTCGCCCGCGCCGCCGACCGCCTGCACCTGTCGCAGTCCGCGGTCAGCGCCCAGCTGCGCACCTTCCAGCGCAACCTCGGCCAGACCCTGCTCGAGCGCGACGGCCGCGGCGTGGCCCTGACCGAGATGGGCCGCGTCGCCTACCGCTACGCCGAGGAGATCTTCGGGCTCGGGCGCGAGCTGGGTGACGCCATGCAAGGCCGCCCGACCGGGAGGCCGTCCCAGCTCGTGGTCGGCGTGGCGGACGTCATTCCCAAGCTGGTCGCCTACGAGCTCTTGTCACCGGCGCTGGCGTTGCCCGAAGCAGTGCAGCTGGTGTGCCGCGAGGATCGGCCCGAGCGCCTGCTGGCCGAGCTCGCCATGCACAACCTCGACGTCGTGCTGTCGGACAGCCCGGTCGGCCCTGGCGTCAACGTGCGCGCGTTCAACCACCTGCTCGGCGAGTGCGCCACCGTGGTGCTCGGCACGCCGGCGCTGGCCAGGCGCTTCCGCCCCGGCTTCCCGGGCTCGCTGGAGCAGGCGCCGCTCTTGATGCCGGCCAGCGGCACCGTGCTGCGGCGCAGCCTCGAGGGCTGGCTCGATCAGCACGGGCTGCGGCCGCGCATCGCAGGGGAGTTCGAGGACAGCGCCCTCATCAAGACCTTCGCCCAGGCCGGCGCCGGCCTGGCCCTGGTGCCCGAGGTCATCGAGGCCGAGGCCGCGCGCCAGTACCAGCTGCAGCGGGTCGGTCGGCTCACCGACGTGCGCGAGCGCTACTACGCCATCTCGGTGGAGCGCCGGCTGCGCCACCCCGCGGTGGTCGCCATCTCGCACGCGGCCCGCAACCAGCTGTTTCAGGCCAGGCGGCGCTGACCAGACCCGCAATCTGCTTGGGTTTGGCCCTCGAGATGGCCGACAATGGCGTGTCCTCGTGGATAGGGAGCCTCGCCATGCGCAAGCTCAGCCTCCTCGTCATGCCCCTCGTCGCCTGGCTCGGTTGCGGCAGCGGTGACGGCTCGTCGGGTGACGACGACGCCGGTCGCACGCCGGATGGCGGCGCCGTGACCGACGGCGGCAGCGCCGTCGATCGCACGGTCACCGTGCTGCCCGACGGCGGCCTGTTCGCCGGCAACCCCGACCGCGCCTGCAGCGGCGCCATCCCCCCCGAAGGCATGCCCGCCAACGTGTCCAGCCCGACCACCGTGGTCGGCTCCGGCACCGCGGCCAGCTGCACGTTCGCCGCGCTGAACGCCGCGGTCAGCGCCGGCGGCATCATCACCTTCAACTGCGGCCCCGACCCGGTCACCATCCCGATCACCGCCACCATGAACCTGCCCATCAACAAGAACACGGTCATCGACGGCGGTCGCAAGGTCACCCTGGACGGCGGCGGCACGGTCCAGATCCTGCGCTTCAATAGCCCCAACTTCCGCGCCCTCGACTTCCGCGTCACCGTGCAGCACCTGCGCTTCGTCAACGGCGCCATCGCCGGCTCGATGCCCATCCCGACCGCGCCCGCGCCGTGCTCGCAGGGCTTCAACGCCGGCGAGGGCGGCGCCATCTTCATGCGCGACGGCAACCTGTCGGTGATCGACTGCGTGTTCGACAACAACAAGGCGGCGCCGGTGGGCCCCGACGTCGGCGGCGGCGCCATCCGCATGCTGGGCAGCAAGAACGGCCTCGTCATCGTGGGCAGCACCTTCATCAACAACAGCGCCAGCAACGGCGCCGCCGTGGGCTGCCTGTTCTCCAGGCTGAGCGTCTACGACAGCCTGTTCGACAACAACACCGCCACCGGCCACGACGCCAACAACAACGACCCCGCGCGCTGCAGCGTCATCAACAACGGCCAGAACGAGATCGGCTCGGGCGGCAACGGCGGCGCCCTCTACAGCGACGGCGCCTCGCTCGACGTCACCCTGTGCGGCGACAAGATCGTCAACAACCACGCCGGCACCAACGCCTTCGGCGGCGGCCTGTTCTTCACCAGCAACGACTTCGGTGGTGTCCTCACCATCACCGAGACCAACATGACCGGCAACACCGGGGGCTCCTGGACCCAGGTGCAGTCGGGCACGGTCCGCAACGCCGGCACCGCGGTCGGCACCAACGCCAAGAGCATCACCATCACCAACTCGACCCTGCAGGGCGTGCCCTGACCTCGGGCTCATTCATGTGATCGAGCTTCGCTCTCTCTCATGAATGAGCCTGGGGTCAGTCGATCACAACGGGGCTGCGCCCCGCCCCATTTGGCGAAGCCAAACGGGGCCCCACCCGCGCACGCCGCCACTCGGCGGCGGGCCGGCCCCGTGGCCGGCTGGGCCCTCGATTCTTCGCGTTGGCCGGTCGCCTGTCGCCTGCCGCCTGTCGCCTGTTCGTCCGGCTTCTTCGTCGCTAGGCCGCCTCGGGCGCCGGCTCGGGGAGCTGGCCGCGCGTGGCCAGCAGGGACACCGCGACCCCCGCGGCCAGGATGCCCAGGATCGCCGCCAGCAGGTACAGGTTGAAGTGCGCGCCCAGCCACTCCTTGAGCCAGCTGTGCGCCAGCATCTT
>JADYYK010000142.1 GCA_020853705.1 Deltaproteobacteria bacterium | reverse complement strand
GCGCTGCTGGTGCTGGGCTACCTGCTGTGGCGCTGGCGGCCGTGGCGCAAGGTGGCCGCGCTGGCGCGCGAGCGGCGCCAGGGCGAGGAGCCGCTGAGCGGCCTCAAGCTGGCGCGCGCGGGGCTGGTCGATCGCTTCCGTCGCCCCGACGATCACGGCTTCTCGGGGCGCGTGATGGACGCGCACGAGAAGCTGCCGGTGGCCGGGGCCGAGCTGACGCTGGAGCCGCCGCGCCCGATCGGCGCCCCCGCCGGGGCGGTGCCCGCGATCGTGCTGGTGACCGGCGCCGACGGCAGCTTCAGCCTGGAGGGGCTGCCGGCCGGGGCCTACGCGTGCGAGGTGCGCGCGCGCGGCTTCGTGCGCGAGCGCTTCAAGTTCCAGCTGCCGCACCGCGGTGAGCTGCGCGGCGCCACCGTGCAGCTGCTCCCGGTGCGCGAGCACGTGCTGCGCCTGTACCGGCGCGTGGTCGAGCCGCTGATGCCTGATCGCGCAGTGTGGGGCTACTGGACCCCGCGCGAGCTGTTCCGCCATGCCCGGCGCCTGCTCGGCGAGGGCGCCTATGGCGCGCTGGGCGACTTCACCATCCTGACCGAGGAGACCTACTACTCGGGGCGCCCGCCGAGCGATGACGTGATCGACCGCGCCGAGGCGCTGGCGGCCCAGAGCCGCGGCTGAGGGTCCGGCAAGCGTGCGCTGGTTCGGCTGACCAGGCCGGCGCCTCTCTGCTATAAGCGGCCCATGGACTACACCCAGATCGCCATCGTGGTCGCGATCGCGGGCCTCATCGTGCTGCTGGTGCTGATCATGTCAGCCGCGCGGCGCAAGGCTCGCGAGCGGATCCAGGGCGCTGAGCAGCTGGAGAAGCCGGGCAAGCAGGAGCTGCCCCCGGCGGCCGATGATGATGAAGACGAGGGCGAGGACGAGGACGACGGGGGCGGGGCCGCGCCGGCCGAGCGCGAGAAGGTCGTCGCGAAGAAGCCCGAGAAGCCAGCCGAGAAGAAGCAGCCCGAGAAGCAGCCCGAGAAGGACGCCCGCGAGCCCAAGATCGTCGCGGGCAAGTCGACCGCGGACCGCCTCGACATCGAGCACCCCGACGTCAAGCCGTCACACGTGCCCGACAAGCTCGCCGCGGCGCACGAGCGCTCGGCCGCGCTGCGCGCCGGCCTGGCCAAGACGCGCGGCGGCTTCATCGCCAAGATCAAGCGCCTGTTCGAGGGCAAGAAGAAGCTCGACGCCGGCCTGGTCGGCGAGCTCGAGGAGGTCCTGTTCACCGCCGACATCGGGGTCAAGACCTCGCAGCGCCTGTTCGAGCGCGTCAAGGCCGACCTCAGCAAGGACGAGCTCGGCGACGCCGACGCCGTGTGGCGCGTCATCAAGCAGGAGTCGATCGCGCTGCTGGCGGCCGACGGCAGCGCCGCGACCATCGACTATGCCCGCGCCACGCCGTTCGTGCTGCTGACCATCGGCGTCAACGGCGCCGGCAAGACCACCACCATCGGCAAGCTGGCCGCCAAGCTGTCCCAGCAGGGCAAGAAGGTGGTGCTGGCCGCGGGTGACACCTTCCGCGCCGCGGCGACCGAGCAGCTCGAGATCTGGGGCCAGCGCACCGGCGCCCCGGTGGTCAAGGGCAAGGAGGGCAGCGACCCCTCGGCCGTCATCTTCGACGCCATCAAGAAGGCGCAGACCGAGGGCGCCGACGTCGTCATCGCCGACACCGCCGGCCGCCTGCACACCAAGACGGATCTGATGGAGGAGCTGCAGAAGATCCGCCGGGTCATCGACAAGGCCATGCCGGGCGCGCCGCACGAGACCCTGCTGGTCCTGGACGCCACCAACGGGCAGAACGCCATCCAGCAGGCCGACAAGTTCAAGGCCGCCATGCAGGTCACCGGGATCGTGCTGACCAAGCTGGACGGCACGGCAAAGGGTGGCGTGGTGCTGGGGATCTCGGACGAGCTCAAGCTGCCGGTGCGCTACATCGGCATCGGCGAGAAGGTCGAGGACCTGCGCGACTTCGACCCCGCCGAGTTCGTCGAGGCGCTCTACGCTCGTGAGGAAGAAGACGCGGCGTGAACGCCGTCCAGCACGGCAAATTGCACCGAAACCCGCGGTTCAAAACGCACTTTCAGCCCCGAACCCGGTGAATTAGAAGTTGATTCCCGGAAAACCTCCATGGTATGACCCGGGCCACTGCAAGCAGGCTCCACGGCAAACCCCCACGGTCCAGTGAGGTTTGATTCGATGAAGAGCAGGTACGGTCTCAAGTTCCTCAGCGTGGCACTGGCCACGGCAATCGCCGCCTCCGCAGGCGCCCGTAGCGCATTCGCACAGGATGACGCCGGGGGCGACGACGGTGACGTCACCTTCAGCCCTGACGAGACCGAAGGGACTCCTCCCGCGGACACGCCGCCGGCGGACGATCCCGGCCCCGTCATCGACGATGGTCCTGTCATCGACGAACCTGCCACGCCCTCGGGCGCCCCGGCCAAGAAGAGCCTGGGCAGCACGCGCGAGTCGTGGAAGGACATCATCGTCATCCCGCAGAAGAAGTTCCTGAAGCGCAAGCGCTTCGAGCTGTCTCCGCACCTCGGGATCACGATCAACGACAACATGATCCGGCACTTCACGCAGGGCGCCGAGATCAACTACTTCCTGACCGACGCGCTGTCGATCGGCGTCGAGGGCAACTTCTTCATCGCCCAGGAGCTGGAGCGCTACAACCTGACCCCGCAGCAGCACTGGCGGGTGCCGACCGCGAACAAGTACATCTGGAACGCGGCGCTGAACTTCAGCTACATCCCCTTCTACGGCAAGTTCGCGCTGTTCAACCGCGCCACCGTGCACTGGGAGAGCTGGGTCGCCGCTGGCGTTGGCGTCGGCCAGAGCGAGGTCCTGCCGCGCGACCCCGCCAACGAGGCGTTCAAGAACTTCCTCATCCAGCCCAACGTCGGTGGTGGTCTGCGCTTCTTCATCTTCGACTGGCTGGCGCTGCACATGGGCGTGCGTGACTACATCTTCCTCGACAAGTTCGAGGCGACGAACCGCCCGCCGGGCGGCCAGCAGTCGGGGGACACCGCCAAGGAGAAGGCGGACTCGGCGCTGATCAACAACGTCGTCGCGTACGCGGGCCTGAGCTTCTGGTTCCCGCTGTCCTTCAAGTACAGCACCCTGCGCTAACGGAGACGGCCTGATCATGATGATGACCCGCACGTCAAAGCGAATCGGTGTCGTGGTGCTGGCGATGGCCGGGCTGGCGGCGTTCGCCGCCGAGGCCCGCGCCGAGCGCAAGAATCCCCTGGCGGGGCAGCCGGCGGTGCGCCGTCGCTACCTCATCAACCGTGGCCGCTTCGAGATCTCGCCGCACATGAACTTCAGCATCGCGGCCGACCTCAAGCACACCATCGCGCCCGGCCTCAAGGTGCAGTACCACCTCAACGACTGGGTCTGGATCGGCGGCACCGCCGGTTTCGGCGCCATCAACATCAACACCGGCCTGTTCGACGAGGTCCTGAGCACCCTGCCGGCGACGCCGGTGACCGACGGCAGCGACCGCGGTCCGTCGCGTGATCAGGCCGAGGATCGCGCCCGCACCATCGGCTTCATGGGCGACGTCCACGCGTCGTTCTCGCCCTGGTTCGGCAAGGTCGCGCTGCTCGGCCGCTGGTATCCGGCGGTCGATCTGTTCTTCACTGGCGGCGTCGGCTTCGTGCAGCTCAAGAACAAGGTCGATTCGGGCACGCCCGACACCACCTGCCGCCCCAACAGCGCCGGCGTGTGCCAGAACGCGGCGGCCGACTCGGATCCGCGCAATGACGTGCCCGACACCAACAGCATGAAGATCGGCCCCATGCTGGGCGCCGGCATGCACTTCTGGTTCTCGAAGTCGGTGTCGCTCAACATCGAGTTCCGCGACTACATCTTCAAGGACAACCCGTCGGGCTTCAACACGACCATCGAGGAGAACCTCGACGTCAACGCCGACGACATGCAGATCGAGAACCACGTGTTCGCGATGTTCGGCGTGTCGATCTACTTCCCGATGAAGGTGAAGATCTCGCGCTGAGAGCTGCGCCTGGTATGAGTGAGTCGAAGCGGCGCCCCAGGTGGGCGCCGTTTTCGTTTTCGGAGCCGGACAAACAGGCGGCAGGCCGCAGGCCACAGGCCACAGGCAACCGGGAACGGCGGAGCCGGGCGGGAGGTGTGCGGCTTCAGTCCGGACAGCGGTCGGACTCGTTCAGGCGGCGTGCGGTGGCGGGCACGATGACGCAGAGGATGCCGCTGACGTCGTCGTCGACCAGGCCGTGGCGGTAGCTGATCTCGAGGCGGTGGCCGGGCACGCCGTCGATGGGAGGGCTGGTGAAGGAGCCGTCGGCGGCGGCGCGCACGATGGAGCCGAGGCCGAGGTTCTCGTTGAAGATCTCGTAGCGATAGCTGGGCCGGCTGGGCTGCGGGCCGCTGCTGACGATGAGCGAGGACGACGACGCGATGCCGATGTCGAAGTCGTCGGGGCTGGGCGGCGGCAGCGGCACCGACGGCGTGTTGCAGCCGGCGCCGAACAGCGCGAGGCACGCCGCCAGGGCGAGCGCCAGGCGGCGGAGGCGGTGAGCTGGACGGCGCGAGTGCATTGATGGCGATGGGTGGGATGAGCAAGCCAGAGGCCTGAGGTGCCCTAGCAAGATCAAGATGTTCCGAGATCGACTGTCAACCAGGTTGTCGACAGTGTCAACCGGGGCGGCGGTTCAGGGCGTCTTCGGGGGCAGCTTGCCGCCCCAGGGCGGGGCGTCGGTGGGCAGGGGCTGCTTGCCGGGGCCACCTGGGGTGCCCTTGCCCCCGGGGCTCACATCGAGCGGGAGGGCGCCCGGGAACCAGACCGGGATGAGGGCGTCACGCAGGGCCTGCAGGGCGACCGGGTCGCGGGTCAGCAGCCGTTCACGCGGTGCGTTGTCGGGGAAGAAGACGCCCAGGGCGACCATGCGGTCGAGCGACAGGGTGCGGCCATCCAGGCTGCCGCGTTGCAGCAGGTGCCACAGCGTGAGGCTGTCGCGCAGACGCGCCGCGACCAGGACGTCGGCCAGCGCGATGAGGGCGTCGGGGCTCCCGGCGGGGCTCTGGTCGAGCCGGGCCAGGGCGGCGATGAACTCCGGGCTGGCGTCGATGAAGTAGGGCGTGTGCGGACCGCTGCTGGTGAGCTCGGCGCGGGCCCCGGAGGGGACCACGACGAGGTGGGCGTCGCGGCCGAGCTCGACCCAGCCCGAGGTGACCAGGAGGCTGCCGGCGCCGTGGCGGTCGACGTCGAGATCGTAGGCGCAGCCGAGATCGGTCGCGGTGGCGGCCGGGGTGTCGACCACGAACAGGCGGGGCGGCGCGGTGACCTCGGCGTGGATCCGGCCCTGGGCCAGCTCGAGGCGGTGCTCGGTGGGGCCGCTGCGTACGACGCGGACGCGGGTGTCGGCGGCGATCTCGAGGCTGCCGATGTCGGCCACCGCGAGCTGGGCGCGCGAGGTCGCGTCGGTGACCAGCCATTCGCCGACCGCGAGTCTGTCGGCGGCGGCGATGGCGCGACCATCGGCGCGCGGGGCGCCGGCCAGGGGCGCGACGGCCCAGCCCTGGCGCGGGGCGGCAGGCGTGCTGGGCGGACGACGCAGCAGCCAGGCGGCGACGATGATGGCGACCGCGGCGGCGGCGGCCAGCGGCATGAAGCGGCTCATCAGGGCGCCACGGCGGGCCCGGCCGCGGGCGCGAAAGGCGGCGGCCACGGCGACGTCATCGAGCGGACGTGTGTGGGCTCGCGGGGCCAGCGAGCGCTCGAGGGCCTGCACGACGGGATCGGACGGCGCAGCGGCGGGATTCCAGAGGTAGTCGGCGTCGGCAGCGGGCAGGTGCTCGTGCTCGTGCTCGTGCTCGTGCTCGTGCTCGTGCTCGTGCTCGTGCTCGTGCTCGTGCTCGTGCTC
>JADYYK010000141.1 GCA_020853705.1 Deltaproteobacteria bacterium | reverse complement strand
AGCTGCTCGTCGCGCTGTGTGACGCCTCGATCATCGACACCACACGCCCCGGTGCGCCCGCTACCCGCGAGGTCGCGGCGGCGACCCGCGCCGCAGTGGTGCGCCGCGACCACGGCCGCTGCAAGGTCCCGGGCTGTCGCAACGCCGCCTGGGTAGACCTGCACCACCAGGTCTACCGCTCGCAGTCGGGCGGCCACGACGCCGACAACCTGCTCCTCCTGTGCACTGCGCACCACCGCGCCGTGCATGACGGCCGTGTCATCGTCACCCGATACCCACGTGGGCGGAGTGGCTTCGGTTTCCGACACGCTGACGGGAGGCCCTATGGTGCCGCACCAGCGCAAGCGCCCGAGGCTGCGCCGGCCTGACGGTCGCCCGCCGGGCGTGGCCGCGCCAGGCGGAGCGGCGACCAGCGGGCCCCTTGTCGGCCCTTGTCGGGCCCGCCGCCGCGCAGCCCGTCGCCCGAGGCACCAGCCGCACCTCGGCCACGCGGCCGTTCACCGCGAGCTGGTGCCGGCTGCTCGGGGTCCTTTGGCCGCTTCGCGCTCGCGGTCAGTCGCCGGCGGTGGCAGCGCCCGCTCGGCTGCTGGGCCTCGAGACGGTCTGCATGCTCGTGCTCGTGCTCGTGCTCGTGCTCGTGCTCGTGCTCGTGCTCGTGCCGGCTAGTCCTTGTCCTTCGGGGGCACGCCCCAGCGATCCAGCTTCCGGTACAGCGTCTTGCGATCCATGCCCAGCGTGCGCGCCGCCGCCGAGCGCTGGCCGCCGACGGCCTCGAGCACGCGCAGGATGTAGCGCCGCTCGACCTCCTCCAGCGGGACCAGCTCGGACGGATCGTCGCTGGTCACCAGCACGTGCGAGCGCTGGTCGTTGCGGATGCGCTCGGGCAGATCCTCGACCGCGATCTCCTCGAAGCGCGCCAGCGCGACCGCGCTCTCCATGGCGTTGGCCAGCTCGCGCACGTTGCCGGGCCAGGCGTAGGCCACCAGGCGCTCGGCGGCGGCGGGAGACAGGCCGCGCACGCCGCGGCGCGCCGCGGTCGCGAAGCGCTGCACGAACTGCTGCGCCAGCACCAGCACGTCGCCGCCGCGCGCGCGCAGCGGCGGCAGCCCGATGTGGATGACGTTGACGCGGTAGTACAGATCCTCGCGGAAGCGGCCGTCCTCGCACGCCGCCGCCAGGTCGCGGTTGGTGGCCACCAGCAGGCGGGCGTCGAACGGCACCTCGACGGTGCCACCCACCGGGCGCACCACGCGCTCCTGCAGCGCGCGCAGCAGCTTGGGCTGCAGGCCCAGCGGCATGTCGCCGATCTCGTCGAGCAGCAGGGTGCCGCCGCGCGCCTCCAGGAACAGGCCCGGCGACGCCGCGCGCGCATCGGTGAAGGCGCCGCGGGCATGGCCGAAAAGCTCGCTCTCCAGCAGCGTCTCCGGCATGGCGGCGCAGTTGATGGCCACGAAGGGGCCGCCACGGCGCCGGCTGCGCTGGTGCAGCGCGCGCGCCACCAGCTCCTTGCCGGTGCCGCTCTCGCCCGTGATCATCACGGTGGCCTCGCTGTCGGCGACGCGCTCGATGAGCCCCTCGACCTCGCGCATGGCCGCGCTCTGGCCGAGCTCGTGGGCGCCCTCCCCGCTGGCGCCGGCCGCGGCCCGCTCGCGCAGCCGGCGCACCTCGGCGCGCAGGGCGCGGTGCTGTACCGCGCGGCCCAGCGCGATCAGCAGCACCTCCAGCTCGGGCGGCTTGGTGATGAAGTCATAGGCGCCGGCGCGGATGGCCGCCACCGCGGTGTCCAGGCTGCCGAACGCGGTCAGCACGATGACCGGGACGTCGGGCCGGTTGGCCACCACGCGCTCGCACAGCTCGATGCCGTTCATGCCGCGCAGGTGCAGATCGGTCAGAACGACGTCGAAGTCCTCGTGCACCACCAGCTCGAACGCCGCCTCGGCGCCCGCGCGCCAGGCGGTCTCGAACCCCTTCTTGCCCAGCCGGGCCGCCAGGAGCTCGCACATCTCGGGATCGTCATCGACGATCAGGATCCTGGCCATCGCCTTGGAGCTCCAGCAGCGGAAGGTGGATGGAGAATACGCTCCCGACCCCGGGCTCGCTATCGACCGCGAGGAAGCCGCCATGCTCGCGCACGATCCCCTCGCTGACCGGCAGCCCGAGGCCGGTGCCCTCCCCCACCCCCTTGGTGGTGAAGAATGGCTCGAACACGCGCAGCAGCACCTCGCGCGACATGCCGGGGCCGCGATCACGCACGCGCACACAGGCCCAGTCGCGCTCGCCGCCGCCAGCCCCGACGCCGGTGTCGGCCGGCGCGCGCGCGCGCACCTGCTGCACCGTGACGGTGACCTCGCTGCCCTGGGACGCCTGCACCGCGTTGACGGTCAGGTTGGTGATGGCCTGCACCAGCTGCCCGGCGTCCACCGTGGCCCACACCGGCGCCGCGGCCTCGACCACCACGTGCACCTTCCGCTTGTGCGCCATCGGCTGCAGGATCCCGACGGTGTCGCGCACCAGCGCGCCCAGCTCCTGGGGCGCCTTCTCGGGTGGACGCCGGCGCGCGAAGTCGAGCAGGTGGCGGATGATGCGCGTCATGCGCTCGCTCTGCTCGCGGATGATGCGGGCGCTCTGGCGCGCGGCGTCGGCCTCGACCTCGCCGAGCTCGATCATCTCGGCGCGCCCGGCGACCACCCCCAGCGGCGTGCCCAGCTCGTGCGCGACGCCGGCGGCCAGGTTGCCCACGGTGGCCAGCCGATCGGCGTGGCGCAGCTGCTCCATGGCGGCGACGCGGGCCTCGGTCTCGGCCGCGACCCGCTCGCGCGCGGCGGCCAGCCGCTCGCTCATGGCGTTCATCTCGACCGCCAGCGTGCCCAGCTCGTCGCTGCCCAGCGCGGGCAGCGGCGTGGCCAGCTCGCCGCGCCCGACCTCGCGCGCCTTGGCCACCAGCCGGTTGACCCGGCGCCCGACCACCACACCGCCGACCGCGATGGCGATGACGCCGCACAGCGCGGTCAGCGCCAGCGTGGCCAGCACCGCGCGCAGGACGCTGGTGTGCACATAGGCCTGGCGCTCGCCCAGCGGCTCGCGCACCTCGATGGCGCCAGCGCCGGCGCCGGAGGCCACCGGCACCCAGGTGTACAGCGCGCGCGGGGTGCCGGCCTCGCGGGTGACCTCGTGGCCCGCCGCCAGCGCCCGCGTCGCCGCGGCGTCGAGCTCGTCCGAGCCCGGCTCCAGCCAGCGCACCTGCATCGAGCTGCGCGCGTCGTTGGCGTCGCGCACGATGGCCAGCGCCTGGGCGCGATCGCCGGCCGCGAAGGCCTGCGCCACCGAGGCCCGCAGGGCGCGCCCGACCACCAGGGCGTCGCGCCGCATGTCGTGCGACCACTGATCGATCTCGCGCCGGGCGCCCAGGTAGGCGTAGCCCCCCAGCGACAGCAAGATCCCCAGCAGCAAGGCCGCGGTCAGCTTCCAGGTCAGCCGCATCGCACCTGTTAACCGCTGCGCACGGGCTGGTGATGCCCGAGCAGCAGGTTGAGCAGCAGCCTGAGCTCGCCAGGCAGGAACGGCTTCATCAGCACCGCGGTGGCGCCCAGCCGGCGCGCCTGCGCGCGCACGTCCGCGGTGCCGAAGGCCGTCATCAGGATGAAGGGTAGTCGATGATCGTCGTCGCGCAGGCAGGTCAGCGCCTCGAGCCCGGTCAGCCCTGGCATGCACAGGTCCGACACGATGGCGTCCAGCGGAGGCATCCACTCGGCGCTGCCGTCGGCATAGAGGAAGTTGACGACCTCGATGCCGTCGCCGGCCTCGATGACCTCATAGCCGGCGCGCCGCAGGGTCAGCCCCAGCAGGCTGCGCAGCTCGCGATCATCGTCCGCCAGCAGCACGCGTGGGGTGTGGCCGGGCTCGAGATGGCGCTGACCCATCATGGTGGGTCCTACTTGCTGGGCGCCGACGGGGTGGACGGAGCCGCGCTGCTGCCCTTGGCCTTGGTCTTCTTCTTGGCCTTGGTCTTGGTCTTGGTGGTCTGCCCCGCGACCTTGGGCTTGGCCGGGGTCGCGCTGGCGGGCGGCTCGCTCTTGGGGGCATCGGCGGCGGGCGCGGCCAGCGCCAGGCCCGGGATCAGGAGTGCGACGGCGAGAGTGCAGGAGCGGACGAACGAACGCATGGACGATCCTTTCGGTTGTGCGACGCCACCGTGGCGCCGGCTGTCGATGCCGCGTTTTGCAGCGCCCATGCCGCGCGCGAACGCCGAGATCACAGGCGATTCCCTCGGTCGGCCCTGTCCCATTCCGGGACCCGGGGCGAAACGCCGCAGCCACACTGGTGGGGTGGCCGCTGGGGACATCGAGCCCCAGACCGGCTGGGGGACAAGCCACCTGGTCGAACGCGATTCGCGCGTGAATCACGCCGATTCCACATGTGATTATCATGTCTTATGGCCCATATCCCACCACGGCACACACCGTGCACTGTGCCCAGGGACCAACCTCGAGGCCGTCATGTCGAACCTGCACGTGGGAACCAAGGCAGCTCTGATCGGCGTCGCACTCGCCATCGCCAGCGGCTGTTCGGGTGGTGGCAGTCGGGGCCTCGAGCTGGGCGTCTCGTTCGACGAGGTCACCAGCCGGGTCCAGATCACGATGAACCGCGAGCTGGCCGACGGCGAGACGCTGCACGCGCGCGTGCGTCGCGGCGCGGTCGGCACCCTGGACTGTCAGGCCGCGCTGGCCGAGCTCGAGCGGGTCGACCAGTTCCGCGTCGCCAGCAGCGCCGGCCCCACCTTCTCGGGCCCCACCGTCGACCCCGCCGCCTTCGAGACCCCCTATGACGCCAGCTGGCTGGAGCGCCAGCCCACCCCCGCGATGCTGGCCAGCATCGCCGAGGGCGGCCACATCATCGACGTCTGCCTGATGGACGGCGCCGGCGTGGTGCGCAAGGCCGAGTTCGACGTGCGCCAGGCCCTCGACAAGGCCGGCAAGGACGGCAAGTTCGACGGCAACGACGAGGAGCGCATCGCCAGCACCACCGCCTATGCGGAGCGCTGCGTGGCCGACCTCGGCGAGATCCCCTTCTTCAAGAAGCTGGGCGACGGCGACTACGAGACCTACAACTGCCTCGACTCGACGCCCATCGCGACCACCGTCACCAAGGCCGACGGCACCGTCGAGCGACCGGACACCCAGGTCAGCCAGTGTGACAACCCGCAGTACATCTACTCGCTGTGCGAGCCCAACGCCGTCACCGGGTCGAGCAACGGCCCGCGCGTGGCGCGGCGCGACAACGACAAGGGCACCAGCTGGGTGCTGCTGTGCCGCAAGGCCAAGTCCGAGGAGGGCGCCTACAACGACATCGCGATGATCGGGCACAACCCGTTCACCGGCAAGACCTGCTTCTTCCAGAACGCGCTGTACTCGCGCACCGACGGCCTGCACGTGCCGCACCCTGGTGACAAGGTCGCCAGCGAGGCGTCGTCGCAGCAGTCCGAGTCGCTGTGGGAGGGGATCCATGGCGGCCTGGGCAGCGGCATCGAGTGCGCCAGCTGCCACGACGCCGACCCCTTCATCCACACCCCGTGGATCGACGGCGCGCGCGCCGCCGACGGCACCGCGGTGGTGCCCAAGATGGGCGAGCACGAGAACTTCGCGCTCGGCTTCAACGACGCGCCGTACTCGCTCATCAACCTGACCGGCCAGGGCTGGACCATGCCGCAGCAGCTGACCGGCCCCGAGGTCGCGGCCTGCACGCGCTGCCACCGCATGGGTGACGGGCGCTGGACGCGCGACTGGCTGACCCGCCTGAACGGCACCGACAGCTCGTGGACCGGCATCACCAGCGAGAGCCACCGCAAGTTCGGCAAGGTGTTCTGGATGCCGCCCGACGTGGACGGCCTCGACGCCACCACGTTCCCGACCTCGGACTATGGCAAGGCGATGGCGTACATCATGGGCTGCGGCGACGGCCAGACCTGCGCCAAGGCGCAGCTGCCGACCAAGCCGATCGTGGACGAGGGCGAGCTGCCCAGCATCGACCTGACCGGGGCGCCGCTGGCGCGCGCCGCGCTGGCCGTGCTGGGCGCCGACGTGTCGGATCCGTCGTGCCCGGGCGGACAGTGCGCGAGCCGGCGCTGCGCCGAGTGCCACTCGGTGTCGAAGAACGGCCTCGAGCGCTGGAACACCTACACCCAGGCGGCGTGGCGCGAGTGCAAGCTGAAGACGGATCCCGAGACCATGAGCCAGGCCGACGCGGTGTCCGCGGTCAACTGCATGCGCGTGGTGCCCAGCGACCCGACCTCGGTGTTCGAGGCGCAGAAGCTCGGCGTGCTGACCACCGGCGTGCAGTACGGCCTGTTCCAGCGCCTGTTCCGCAAGGCCTACGGCGACGACTGGATCATCGAGTACACCCGCTTCAAGTCGCGCGTGTCGATGCCCAAGGGCAACCACCCGCGCCTGAGCCAGCGCGAGTTCGCCATCCTGACCAAGTGGTTCGGTGATGGCCTGCCCAACCTGGCCAGCGAGCTGCGCGAGCCGCCGCCGCCGGCGACCTGCGAGGACTCGATCGACGCGCCGGCGCTGGCCGCGCACGCCACCGAGATGGGCTTCGAGGGCTGGGGCGCGCTGAACCGCGAGGCCGGCATCCGCATGTTCGGCTGCACCAGCGCCGATCCGGCGCAGTGCTTCGCCAGCGCCACCGACCGCACCGGGCAGTGGGGCAACGAGACCGGCACCGTGCGCGAGCTCAACGCCTTCAACTTCCGCACTTCGTTCTGGACCCGGTCGTCGGCCGACGGCCGCTTCGTCGGCAACGGCGGCGGCGCGATGTCGGGCGCGACCATCACCGACCTCATGACCGGGCGCGACATCGCGGTCAGCGCGTCGTACGACCCCGGCTTCTTCCCGGACAACTCCGGCTTCATCTTCCAGGGCTCGATGGGCGGCGCCGGGATCTGCCGCCAGAGCCTGCTCGAGCGCGACACCAGCATCGACTTCTCGGAGCCCGAGTGCATCACCGCCTCGGGGATCAACCTGTACCAGCACGTGGCGCGCGGCCTCGGCGGCAGCGGCGACTACTTCATCATCAACAGCCAGTTCACCAGCGACTCCGGCGGCAGCGGCCAGGATCCGTCGGCGTCGTTCAACGCGTCCTCGACCATGAAGTTCTCGCCCATGGTCTTCAATGGCTCGAAGTACGAGCAGCTGCCCAACGTGATCGTGGACTCGCCCTACGAGGGTGACTCGGTGCTGTCGCCGTCGATGCGCCTGGTGGCCAGCCGGCTGGCGGGCCCCGAGGGCAAGTCGCTGGGCTACGTGGTGCGCAAGGTGACCGCGACGCGCACCGGGACGGCGTACCGCATCGGCATCGACCAGAAGGTCGCCACCATCTGCGCGCCCGGCGCCAAGGTCAGCTTCTCGTTCGACGAGCGCTTCTTCGTCACCCACCACTATGACCAGGGCGGCGCCAACCTGTGGCTGTTCGACCTCAAGGACGGCTCGAAGCGCCAGATCACGCAGGTGCCGGCCGGGCAGAAGGCGCTGTTCCCGCACTTCCGCTCCGACGGCTGGATCTACTTCCTCATCAAGGGCGGCGACCGCGAGTACCTGGCCGCCAGCGACGCGGCGCTGCGCCTGAAGGCGTCGAACCCGTGACGACGGCGCGCGCCACCGCGCTCGCGACCCTGGTCGCCTCGGTGGCCCTGGCGGGCTGCACCGGGGCCGGGTCGGACGGCGGCGCGCGCGAGTTCCCGGCCGTCGGGGCCGGCGGCAAGGCCGACGTGCTGGGGCGCAAGCTGGCCGGGGTGGCGGCGCCCTACGAGGCGGCCGAGCTCGATGACGAGGTGCTGCGGACCGATCAGCTGCAGCGGCGCACCGCGGCGTGGGCCACCGCGCTCAAGGTGCTGGAGGAGGTCCCGCTGCTGGGGCTGGCCGACTCGGCCGCGGCGCACGAGGAGCTGCGGCTGCCCGAGGGCGAGGTGCCCAGGGTGCCGCGCTTCGAGACCTGGTATGGCATCGACGACGTCAAGCGGGTCTTCGTGCACCTCTACGAAGGGCTGGGCGCCAGCGGGCGCGCGGCGCGCGAGGCGTTCGGTGCCGCGGCCATCGAGGACGCCCTGCGGTGGAACGCCGACGCGCTGGACCGGTCGGATCGCTGGCCGCTGGAGCGCTACCTCGACTTCGTGCAGAAGCTCGGCGTGTGCACGCCGGGGCTGGCGCCCGACGAGTGCGCCCGCGAAGTCGCGGCCAGCTTCGGCGGCGCGGTGTCGGGCAACGCGCGCATCCTGTACAGCCCGGCCACGGTGAAGCACCTGCTCGCCAACTATGCCAAGGTGGTCGACTGTCTGGGCGGCCTCGACGCGGTCAAGCTGGATGCCGAGCCGGTGGACGCGGCGAACTTCTCGGTCTGCTTCGGCGAGGAGCTGCCCCGGGACGCCGTGCTGGTCAAGGCGCAGTGGGTGCGCGATCTCGGCGAGGGGCTGCCGACCTGGGACACCGACGCCGCCGCGCTGGCGCGACGCCTGGGCAACAGCGCCGACTGGGGCGACGAGGGCGACCGCCGCAGCCGGCCCGGGGCCGACGCGATCTACTCCATCCGCCTGCGTGACGGCAGCGTGTTCCGGCTGGCCGGGCTGCACATCATGACCAAGGAGCTGCGCCACTGGCAGTGGACCACGCTGTGGTGGAGCGACAAGCCCGACAGCGACTTCGGCGCCGACCGGCCCGCCGTGATGAAGGACCGCGGCGGCGTGTTCGTGAACTACAAGATGTGCACGGTGGCCTGGTACGGGGAGGACGACGCGCTGGCGCCTGACGCGCCGGGCCGCTTCGACGGAGCGCCGTCGCTGGCGGCGGCGCTGCGGGCGGTCGCTGGCGCTGGTCCCGGGGCGCCGACCTGGTGCTCGAACCCCTACCTGGAGCACGGCCGCGGCAACGCGCGCTCGAACTGCATCGGCTGTCACCAGCATGGCGGCGCCACCGTGGCCCACGACCTCGACGGCGACGGCAAGCCCGACCCCTTCATCCTCGAGAAGGTCATCGCCGACGAGGCGCGCTTCCCCGACAGCGGGCGGCGCCAGCTGCGCAAGGTCTTCCCGGCCGACTACCTGTACTCGTTCAGCCGGGTCGACGACTTCGCCCACGTCATGCAGTCCGAGATCGGCTATTTCGAGGGCGCCGACGCCGACGCGGTGCGGCCCCGGGTGACCCACACGCTGGGCCTCACCGGCGACGCCGCGGCGGGCGCCGCGCTGTACGCCGACAACTGCGCACGTTGTCACGGTGTCAATGGCCTGGGCGGCGGACGCGCCCCTTCGCTGGCCGATCGGGTGCCCATGCGCGAGGACGACGCGCTGCTGCGCACGCTGCTCCAGGGCAAGGGCGACATGCCGCGCTGGGGCGACCGCTTCGAGGACCAGGCGCTGGCCGACCTGCTGGCGCACCTGCGCGCGCGCTTCGGCCGCCCGCAGCCGTAGCCGGCGTCAGCTGCGCGGGGCCTTGCGCGCTGCGGTCTTGCGCGCTGCGGTCTTGCGGGCTGCGGTCTTGCGCGCTGCGGCCCCGCGCGCTGCGGCCCCGCGCGCTGCGGCCTTGCGCGCACGCTGGCGCCTCGGTGCCGCCTCGCCGTGGCGCTCGGTCACGCCGGGCAGCAGCGCCAGCAGCTTCTTGGGCGCGACCGCGCGGTAGCTCTCCGCGATCCATGCGCACAAGAGCTCGACCGGGACGTCCTCGTCGGGCGCGAAGCGCGCCGAGACCCAGCCGCTCTTGCCCAGGCCGTAGCCGGTCGGCGACGCGAACGGCAGCGTCAACGCCGCCGCACCCGACTCGGGCAGCTTGGTGGTGATGCTGAGGCCGCCGGTGCCGGCGTGCATGAAGACGAAGACCTTGCCCTTGACCTTGAGGGCGCGCTCGCCCCAGGGGAAGTCCTCGTGGGTCTCGGGGTAAGCCAGCGCGAAGTCACGCAACGCGGCCTCGCTGGGGTGCTTGGGCTTGCGGCTCGCCATGGCCGCATCATGTGATGGAGCGCGGCGCGGGTAAAGCGCGCGCACAAACGCCGCACCGCCGCGGTGGCTGGGCCGGGCGCGGGCGAAGCTGCTACCATCGCCGCCGTGGGGGCGCCAGGGATGGCCGGGGGCATCGACACCGAGGTCGCGCAGACGGCCTGGGAGCGTAGCCCCCTGGCCACCCTCGTGCTCGACCAGCACCAGCGCATTCGCCACCTCAACCCGGCGGCGGTGCTGCTGCTGGGTCGCGGCGCCACCGAGCTGCGCGGCAACGACTGGACCGAGCTGTGCGCCCCGCTGTTCCAACCCATCGCGCGCACGCGGCTCGAGCGGCTCGCCCTGGCCACCGAGGCGAGCGCCGCCGCGGCGCCGATGATCCTCGACATGCTCGGACTGCGCGGCCCCCTGACCCTGAGCTGGCACCCGGCCCGACTCGCCGATGGCGGCTTCCTGCTGGTCGGCGTCAACATCACCGAGGAGCACCACGCCCAGCTCCAGCTGCGCGCCAGCGAGGCCCGCTTTCGCACCCTGGTCGACCACGCCCCCGAGGCCATCCTGGTGCTCGACGTCGACGCCAACGCCTACGTCGACGCCAACGCCAACGCCGAGCGCCTGCTGGGTCGCAGCCGCGACGAGCTGTGCGACCTCGATCCCGACGCCCTGGCGCCGCCGACCCAGCCCGACGGGCGCAGCTCGCACCTGGCCGCGCAGGCCTACCTGCGTCAGGCCCTGAGCGGCGAGACCCAGCCCTTCGAGTGGACCTACCAGCACGCCAGCGGCGCCGCGCTGGCCACCGAGGTGCACCTGCTCCGGCTGCCCGACCAGGGTCGGCGCCTGCTGCGCGCCTCGGTGCGCGACGTCTCGGAGCGCCGCCACCTCGAGCAGCTGCGCCAGCGCAGCGCCGAGCTCAGCGAGCAGAACCGCCTCATCCTGGCCGCGGCGCGCCTGAAGAACGACTTCATCGCCAACATGTCGCACGAGCTGCGCACCCCGCTGAACGCCATCATCGGCTTCGCCGAGCTGATGATGGACGGCCGGGTCGGGACGCTCGACGACGAGCAGCGCGGCTGCATCAACGACATCCTGAGCAGCGGGCGCCACCTGCTGACGCTGGTCAACGGCGTCCTCGATCTGGCCAAGCTGGAGGCCGAGCGGCTGGAGTTCTTCCCCGCCGAGGTCGAGCCGGCCGCCCTGGTCGAGGAGGTCGCGGCCACCCTGCGCGGTCTGCTCGGTGACAAGCAGCTCGGCCTCGAGGTGGTGGTGGATCCCGGGCTGGGCACCCTGTTCATCGACCCCGGCAAGCTGCGCCAGGTGCTCTACAACTACCTGTCGAACGCCATCAAGTTCACCCCCGCGGGCGGCCACATCACGCTGCGCCTGCGCGGCGACGGCGCGCGCCGCTTCCGCCTCGAGGTGACCGACACCGGCATCGGCATCAGCGTGGCCGACCAGGGCCGCCTGTTCACGCAGTTCCAGCAGCTCGACGCCGGCCTGGGCAAGCGCCACCAGGGCACCGGCCTCGGGCTGGTGCTGACCAAGAAGCTGGTCGAGGCCCAGGGTGGCCAGGTCGGCGTCTCCAGCCTGCCCGGCCAGGGCAGCACGTTCTTCGCCGTGCTGCCGCGGCGCGCCGGCGGACCGCAGCCGCTGTACACCCCGGTGGCCACCGCGCGGGTGCCGCGCGTGCTGGCGCTGGAGTCCAGCCCCGAGGGGCGTCACGAGCTGGAGGCCACGCTGCGCCAGGCCGGCTATGCCATCGACGTGGTCGCCACCGTCGCGCAGGCGCTGGAGCGCTGCGGCGCGCGGCGCTATGACGCGGTGTGCTTCCCGCTCACGCCGGGTGACGGCAGCGCGCTGGAGTTTCTGGCCCAGCTGCGCGCCGGCGGCCCCAGCGCCGAGGCCGCCGCGCTGGTCACCGCGCTGTCGCCCGAGGGCGGGATGGTGTGCATCCACGTCAATGACGCGCTGACCAGGCCGCTGGCGACCGACGCGCTGGCGCGGGCCCTGGCCAGCACCGGGGTGGCGCCCGGGCCCGGGCGCACCGTGCTGCTGATCGACAGCGGGCTGTCGATCGACTCGACGCTGTTCGCGGCGGTGCGCGACCTCGGCTTCCGCCCGCTGCAGGTCGCCACCCACGAGGCCGCGCTGGAGATCGCGCGCACCACCCACGCCGAGATCGTCATCGTCGATGTGCTGGCCCCAGGCCTCGACGGGGTGCGCCTGCTGGAGGCGCTGCGCGCGGAGCCCGGCGGGCGCCGCCCGGCCATCATCCTGTGGGGCACCGCGACGCTGGCCGACGCCGACGTGCAGCGGCTGCGCGCCTCGATGGCGCGGGCGCTGCTGCGCGGCGAGCAGGGTCGGGCGCGCCTGCTCGGCGAGCTGGCGCGCGGCCTGGGGCGCGGCGCGGCCCAGGGCCTGACCGGGGCCACCTCATGAGCGAGCGCGCCCGCATCCTGGTGGTCGACGACAACGCCGCCAACCGCCGGCTGCTCAAGCTGACGCTGGGCGGCGGCGGCTACGACCTCGACGTCGCCGACAGCGCGGCCGCCGCGCTGGCCGCCATCGCGGCGCGGCGCCCGGCGCTGATCCTGCTCGACCTGCAGCTGCCCGATCGCGACGGCCTCGAGCTGGCGCGCCAGCTGCGCCGCGATCCCGCCGGCGACGACCTCATCATCGTGGCGGTGACCTCGCACTCGTCGGCCGGCCACCGCGAGCTGGCGCTGGCGGCCGGCTGTGACGACTACCTGACCAAGCCCATCGACACCCGCGCGCTGCCCACCCTGGTGGCGGCCATCCTGGCGGCGCGCCGCCACCCCGACCGCCCAGGCAAACGCGAAGGCAAAGGCGAAGACAAGGATCCCCATCATGGCTGACCCACGAGTGCTGGTGGTCGACGACACCGCCGCCAACCGCCGCCTGGTCGCGGCGCTGCTGAGCTCCGAAGGCTTCACCGTCGAGGGTGCCGAGGGCGGCGTGCAGGCGCTGGAGATGGTCGAGAAGTCGCCGCCCGACCTCATCCTGCTCGACCTGCAGATGCCGGGCATGAACGGCCTCACCGTGCTGCGCGAGCTGCGCAAGCAGTGGCCCGACTTGCCGGTGGTGATGCAGACCGCGCACGGCGACATCCCCAGCGCGGTCGAGGCCATCAAGCTGGGCGCCGACGACTTTCTGACCCGGCCCACCGCCAACGACAAGCTGGTGCTGACGGTGCGCCACGCGCTGGAGCGCCACCAGCTGCGCAACGAGGTCCACGTCCTGCGCAAGCGGCTGGCCGCCGAGCACCCGCTGGTGCAGAAGATGGGGCCCAGCCCCAAGGTCGCCGAGGTGGTGCGCCAGGTCGCCGAGGTCGCCGAGTCGCCGCTGACGGTGCTCATCCAGGGCGAGACCGGCACCGGCAAGGAGCTGGTCGCGCGCGCCATCCACGCCGGCAGCCAGCGCAGCGCGCGGCCGTTCATCGCGGTCGACTGCGGCGCCATCCCCGAGACCCTGCTGGAGTCGGAGCTGTTCGGCCACGAGCGCGGCGCCTTCAGCGGCGCCGACCGCCGGCGCGCCGGCCTGCTCGAGCTGGCCGAGGGCGGCAGCCTGTTCCTCGACGAGATCGGCAACCTGCCCGCGGCGATGCAGGCCAAGATGCTGCGCGTGATGCAGGAGCGCGAGGTGCGCCCGCTGGGCGCGGCCAGGGCGATCCGCATCGACGTGCGCTTCATCGCGGCGACCCACGCACGCCTGGCCGCCGAGGTCGCGGCCGGCAAGTTCCGCGAGGATCTGTTCTTCCGCCTGGCCGAGTACACCATCGTGCTGCCGCCGCTGCGCACCCGCCTCGGCGACGTGCGCCCGCTGGCCATGCGCTTCCTCGACGAGGCCGCCTCCGAGCTGCGCCGCCCGGTGGCCGGCCTGTCCGACGAGGCGCTGGCGCGGCTGACCGCGCACGCCTGGCCCGGCAACGTGCGCGAGCTGCGCAACGTGGTGCGCCAGGTCTCGCTGCAGAGCGAGGCGCACACCATCACCCACACCGATATCGACCGGCTGCTGACGCGAGCCCAGAGCCGCCCCGGTCCGGGCGAGCAGGTCACCGAGATCACCAGCGCGCCCGAGGGCGCTTCGCTCAAGGAGATCGCCGACCACGCGGCGTCGGAGGCCGAGCGTCAGGCCATCGTGCGCGCCATGCGCGCCACCGGAGGCAACAAGAGCCAGGCCGCGCGCCGCCTCAAGGTCGACTACAAGACCTTGCACCTGAAGATCCGCCGCTATGGCCTGGCCGTGGGCAAGGGCGACCAGGACGCCGCAGGCGGCGACGCAGACGGCGACGAGGGCGCTGGCAGCTAGGGTCACGGCGCCAGACCCTGGCGGCGCCACCATACCCAATCGGCGCCCTGGCGCGGCCAACCCCTCGGATCTGCGAGCGAAGCATGCCGCCTGGCGCTGGCACCCGGCTCGCAATGCAGGTTGGCCATGAGCGCATACAAGTCCAGCGAAGTCAGCCCGGCGGCCTCGGCCCACACCGCCCCCACGCTCAACCTGACCGCGGCGGCCCGGCCCGCGACGGTCAAGCCGGCCCCGGCCGCGCCGGCCCCGACCCCGGCAGCCCGCGGTCGGGTCTTGCTGGTCGACGACGAGCCGGCCCTGCAGCGCGCCTACGGGCGCGTGCTGCGCGCCGCCGGCTTCCAGGTCGAGGTCGCGGCCGACGGCAAGGCGGCCTACGACATGGTGCGCTCGCAGAGCTTCGACTGCGTGGTGTCGGACATCTCGATGCCGCAGCTCGATGGGCTGCAGATGCTCAAGGCGGTGCGCGAGCGCGACGCCGACCTGCCCGTCATCCTGATGACCGGCCGCCCTGCGGTCAGCTCGGCGGTGCAGGCCCTGGAGTTCGGCGCGCTGCGCTACCTGGTCAAGCCGGTCGAGTCGAGCGCGCTGACCGAGTCGGTGCAGCAGGGCGTCCACCTGCGCCAGGTCGCGCGCATCCAGCGCGAGGCCGCGCGCCTGTTCGGCACCACCGCGACCCGCGCCCGCGCCGAGCTCGAGCTGCGCTTCGAGCGCGCGCTGGTGAACCTGCAGATGGCCTTCCAGCCCATCGTGTCGTGGTCGAGGCGCCAGGTCTACGGCTACGAGGCGCTGGTGCGCACGCTGGAGCCGACGCTGGCGCGCCCCGACCAGCTGTTCGCCGCCGCCGAGGACCTCGGCCGCGTGGCCGACCTGGGGCGCAAGATCCGCAGCCTGGTCGCCGACGCCGTCGAGCACCTGCCGCCGAACACCTACCTGTTCTGCAACCTCAACCTGTCCGACCTGGGCGACGACGAGCTGTACTCGCCGCGCTCGGCCCTGGCGCCGCACGCCGAGCGCGTGGTGCTCGAGATCACCGAGCGCACCTCGTTCGACCGCATGGGCGACCTGCGCGCCCGCTTCGATCGCCTGCGCGAGCAGGGCTTCCGCATCGCGCTCGACGACCTCGGCGCCGGCTACGCCAGCCTGTCCACCTTCGTGCAGCTGCAGCCCGAGATCGTCAAGATCGACATGTCGCTGGTGCGCGACCTGCACAACGACTTCACCAAGCAGAGCCTGGTGCGCACCATCACGCACCTGTGCTCGCAGCTCGGCATCACCGTCATCGCCGAGGGTGTCGAGACCGAGGAGGAGCGCGCCGCCCTGGTCGACCTCGGCGCCGACCTCCTGCAGGGCTACTTCTTCGCGCGCCCGGGGCGCCCCTTCCCCGAGGTCACCTGGGGCGAGGCCAGCCAGCCCGCGCCGCCCCCGCCCCTGCTGGCGCTGGTCGAGCCGGCGCCCGCCCCGGGGCCCGGCCCCTTCGATCACGAGGCCCAGCTGACCGAGGTCAGCCTGGCCACCGCGCGCCGCCTGCGCCTGCTCGACAACCTGTCGCACGAGCTGCGCACCCCGCTCAACGCCATCATCGGCTTCGCCCACCTGCTGTATGACGGCAAGGCCGGCGCCCTGACCCCGGCGCAGCAGGAGGCGCTGAGCGACATCCTGTCGAGCGGCCAGAGCCTGCAGAGCTTGATCGACGAGGTGCTGACGCCGCCGGTGGATATCAGCGACTCGCCGTCGTTCGACTCCAGCGACATCGACAACGAGAACACCCTGGTGGACGCGCTGCCCTCGGAGATCGCCGAGGCGTCATGAGCCCCGCCGTCCTCCTCATCGACGAGAACCCCATCGTCAGACGCCTGGTGCGCCACAGCCTGCTCGGCGGCGGTTACGTGGTGCGCGAGGCCGCCTCGGGCGCCGCGGCGCTGGCCTCGGCCGCGGCGCAGCGCCCCGACCTGGTGCTGCAGGCGCTGGCGCTGCCCGACATGGACGGCCTCGAGCTGGCCACGCGGCTGCGCGCGCAGAACGGCCCCGGCGTGCCCATGGTCGCGATGTCGACCGCCAGCACCCGGCTCGACGACGCCCACCTGGTGGGCCGCTTCGATCAGCTGCTGATGAAGCCGGTCGAGCCAGCGCAGATGCTGCGCACCGTGGAGGCGCTGCTGCAGAGCTGCGCGCACGACGTCGGCGCGCCGTGCGCGGGGCGTCGCATCCTGGTGGTCGACGACGATCCCATGCAGCTCAGGCTGCTCAAGCTGTCGCTGGCGCCGCTGGGCGGCGACGTCGTGACCGCCGCGGGCGGCGCCGCCGCGCTGCGCGAGCTCGACCAGGGCGACTTCGACGCCGTGGTCAGCGACGTGCTGATGGACGGCATGGACGGCTTCACGCTGTGTGTCGAGCTGCGCAAGCAGCCCCGGCTGGCGGCGCTACCGGTGGTGCTGATCACGGCCAACTACCTCGACGAGCTGGACCAGCAGCTGGCCAGCGGCGCCGGCGCGGTGTCGCTGGTCAGCCGCAGCGATGGCATGCAGGCGGTCGCGGCGGCGCTGCGCACCGCGCTGGCCAGCGGCCACAGCACCGGCGCGATGGAGGACGCGGTCGCGCTGGAGAGCGCGCGCCAGCTGCGCGAGCGCGCCAGCGTCAACGCCGCGCTGTCCCTGACCTGCTCGGTGCAGGCCGCCACACTGGCGGTGCTGGGCGCGGTGTCCGAGGTGCTGACCCGCGAGCTCGACGTCGAGTCGACGCTGAGCGCGGCGCTGAAGAGCTGCCTCGACGCGGCGGGGCTGGCGCTGGGCGCGGTGTACCTCTACCAGGATGGCAAGCTCACGCCGAGCGCGACCATCGGCCTCGACGGCGAGCGGCTGCCGGCGCGCATGCTGTGGGAGTGTCACCTCGGGCAGCCGTCGCTGTTCGAGCACGCCGTGCGCACCAGGCGGCCGCTGGTGCTGCCCTCGGGCGAGGTCGCGCCCATGGCCGAGCGCGCGGCGCTGGGCAGCCTGGGCGTGACCTCGGCGGCGCTGCACCCCATGGTGAGCCTGCGCGGCGTCATGGGCGTGCTGGTGCTGGCCAGCCACCGCAGCGACCTCGGCGCCCCGGCCTGGCTCAGCTTCGGTCAGGCCATCAGCGCCCAGCTGGCCCAGGGCATCACCCTGGTGCAGTCGTTCCGGCGCATCAGCGACTCCGAGGCGCGCTACCGCGCCCTGATGGATCAGGCCAACGACGGCGTCACCATCTTCGATCTCGACGGTCGCATCGTCGAGGTCAACCGGCGCAGCGAGGAGCTGGGCGGCTGGCCGCGCAGCGCCCTGCTCGGGCGGCCCTTCCTCGACTTCACCATGCCCGAGCAGCAGGGGCGCCTGGGGCGCGAGTTCGCGGAGCTCCTGGCCACCGGCTCCATGCAGTCGCTCGGCGTGGTCCTGCGCCGCCAGGACGACCGCCGCGTGGTGGTCGACATCTCGGCCTCGCGCGTCGAGCTGGGCGGGCGCTCGAGCGTGATGGCGATCCTGCGCGACGTCACCGGGCGCTTCGACGCCGAGAACGCGCTGGCCCGGGCCCGCCACGACTTCCGCCAGATGATCGAGGTCGCGCCCGACGGTGTCATGATCCGCTCCGGCGAGACCCTGCTGTTCGCCAACCCGGCGCTGGCCCACGGCCTCGGCCACGACGGGCCCGCGGCGCTGGTCGGGCGCAGCCTGCGCGACCTGGTCGCGGCCGACGACGTCGCCGGGCTGGAGGCCTGCCTGCGTCCAGGCGAGTCCGCCACCGCCAGCGAGCTCCGCATGGTCAGCGCGGCTGGCGAGATCACGACCTGGGAGCTGTCACCGCCGCAGGCCATCCAGTACGAGGGCGTGCCCGCGGTGCTGATCATCGCGCGCGACCTGACCGAGCGCGCCAAGCTGCAGGCCCAGCTGATGGTGTCCGACCGGCTGGCCTCGGTGGGCACGCTGGCCGCGGGCGTCGCCCACGAGATGAACAACCCGCTGGCCTCGGTGCTGGCCAACCTCGACCTGGCCATGCGCGAGGTCGCCGAGCTGCGCCGCGTCCACGGCGGCCTCGACGACCTCACCGAGGAGCTGGCCGACGCCCGCGAGTCGGCCGACCGCGTGCGCAACGTGGTGCGCGATCTCAAGCTGTTCTCGCGCGTCGAGGAGCCCACCAGCGGCCCCTGCGACGTGCGCAAGGTGATGGAGTCGTCGCTGCGCATGGCGTGGAACGAGATCCGGCACCGGGCCCGGCTGGTGAAGGACTACGGCAAGACGCCGCCGGTCGAGGCCAACGACTCGCGCCTGGGCCAGGTCCTCCTGAACCTCATCGTCAACGCCGCCCAGGCGCTGCCCGAGGGCCACGCCGAGGCCAACGAGATCCGCGTGCGCACCGCGGTCGATGGCGCCGGCGTCATGATCGAGATCAGCGACACCGGCCCCGGCATCCCGCTGGAGGTGCAGCGCCGCCTGTTCACGCCCTTCTTCACCACCAAGCCGGTCGGCGTCGGCACCGGCCTCGGGCTGTCGATCTGCCAGCGCATCCTGACCGCGATGGGCGGGCGCATCGAGATCGTCAGCCCGCCCGGCGGCGGCACCGTGGCCCGGGTATGGGTCCCGGCGGCACGTCTGGACGACACCGGCGAGCGCCAGCGCGCGGCCAGACAGCTGCCAGACCCGGCCCGGCGCGGGCGCGTCCTGGTGATCGACGACGAGGTCCTGATCGGCTCGGTGGTGCGGCGCGCGCTGAGCCGCCAGCACGACGTCACCGTGATGACCTCGGCCGCCGACGCCCTGGCGCGGCTGCGCGGCGGCGAGCGCTT
>JADYYK010000140.1 GCA_020853705.1 Deltaproteobacteria bacterium | reverse complement strand
TCCAGCGCGAAGAGATGAAGAAGAAGCTGCTCTCGGAGATCTCCGAGGGCCAGATCCGCAAGGGCGTCGTCAAGAACATCGCCGATTTCGGCGCGTTCGTCGACCTGGGCGGTATCGACGGCCTGCTGCACATCACCGACATGAGCTGGGGCCGCGTCAACCACCCCAGCGAGCTGTTCCAGGTCGGCGACCACGTCCGCGTCAAGGTCCTCAAGTTCAACCCCGAGACCGAGCGCGTGTCGCTGGGTCTCAAGCAGATCAGCGAAGATCCGTGGACGCACGCCTCGGAGAAGTACGTGCCGGGCACCGTCGTCCGCGGCAAGGTGGTCTCGCTCAAGGACTACGGCGCCTTCATCGAGCTCGAGGAGGGCATCGAGGGCCTGGTCCACATCAGCGAGATGTCGTGGACGCGGCGCGTGAAGCACCCGTCCAAGATGGTCGCGGTGGGTGACACCGTCGAGGCCGTCGTGCTCGACGTCGATCCCAAGAACAACCGGATCTCGCTGGGCATGAAGCAGCTCGAGCCGAACCCCTACGATCAGCTGCGCGAGAAGTATCCGCCTGGCACGGTCGTCAAGGGCAAGGTGCGCAACATCGCCGACTTCGGCATCTTCGTGGAGATCGAAGAGGGCATCGACGGCCTGGTCCACATCTCGGACATGTCGTGGACCCAGCGCATCAAGCACCCGAGCGAGATGTTCCAGAAGGGCGACGACGTCGAGGCCGCCGTGCTGAACATCGACAACTCCGACGGCGAGAAGCCCAAGATCTCGCTGGGCATCAAGCAGCTCATCGGCGACCCGTGGGATCGCATCCCGTTCGACTTCCCGGTCGGCAAGGTGGTCCCGGTCAAGGTCCTCAAGGTGCTGGACTTCGGCGCCTTCGTGGAGCTCGAGCGTGGCATCGAGGGGCTGATTCACGTCAGCGAGATCGCCGACGAGCGCGTCGAGGATCCCCGCGAGCGCCTCAAGCCCCTGCAGGAGGTCCAGGCCGAGATCATCACGATCGATCCGATCGAGCGCAAGATCGGCCTGTCGATGAAGGCCGCCTCGCGGTCGAACGAGCTGGCCGAGGCGCAGGGCTACAAGGGCGGCCAGGCCGCCGGCGCGACCCTGGGCGACGTCATGCGTGACAAGCTGGCCGGCCTCGGTGGCGGCAAGAAGAAGAAGGGCAAGAAGGGCGCGGCGGAAGAGGGCGACGAGGAGTAGTCGTCGCTCTCGTCAGCTGTCGCTGATGAGGCAGTGAACCCAGACGGCCGGCCTTCGGGTCGGCCGTCTTTTTTTGTGCGCAGTCACGGCGCGGCGTGCGGCGATGGCGGCGATGGCGGCGATGGCGGAGTGGCGGCGGCCGTGCGCTTGCGCATGCGCCTGCGCTCGGCGGCGGCGCGCTGGCGCGCCTTCGGCTCGCGCGCTCGATGAGCTCGGGCAGATGGTCGCGGCGCCAGTTCGGATCCATGCCCCGGTCCAGCGGGTAGCGGCGTGGCAGGTCCAGGTCGTCGGGCTCCGCCCACGCCGGGGCAGCCGTGGCGGCGACCAGGAGCGTGATGCCGATGGCCAGGGCCAGCCTGCGCATGCGCCTGCCTACGCCCGAGCCCCAGGGCCGATCTGGCAAACCTCTACACCGCGGGGACGCGTCGGGTTACTCTGGCCGGCGTGAAGCCCCTGTTCGCCCCGTGGCGGATGGCCTACATCCTTCAGGGTGCGGAGACCCCCGCGCCCGAGGTGTGCATCTTCTGCGCGCGCCCCGCCGAGGGGCCGAGCCGCTTTCGCGCCAACCTCATCCTGTGCGCGACCGAGCAGGCCTTCGTGATCATGAACAAGTACCCGTACCAGAACGGCCACCTGCTGGTCATCCCGCGCGCCCACGTGGGTGACCCGTCCGACCTCGACGCCGCGACGTTCGCGGCCACCGCGGAGCTCCTGCGCCAGGCCACCGCGGCGACGCGGGCGGCGCTGCACCCCGACGGCTTCAACATCGGCATGAACCTGGGGCGGGTGGCTGGCGCGGGGATCGACCAGCACTGCCACTACCACATCGTGCCGCGCTGGCACGGCGACCACAATTTCATGCCGGTGCTGGCCGAGACCCGGTCGATCGGCGAGCACCTCGAGGCCACTTACGACAAGCTGCTGCCGCACTTCGCGGGGCTGGGGCAGGGGCCGACATGATCCGGGCGCTGCGCATCGCCGCCGTCGGCCTCGGGGTCGGGCTGCTCATCGTCCTCGGCATCGGCATGGGCTTCTTCATCAGGGCCAACAGCGCCTGGGTGATGCTGCGCTACCCGGTGCCCAAGCTCGATCCGATCGACCCGATTGGCTACACCAAGTGGGAGCTGTCGGCGTCGTTCCTGGCCTTCGGCTGGCTGCTGTTCGTGTTCCTGCTGCTGCTGATGGGCGGCTGGCTGGCGCTGTACGTGTGGCGGCGGCGCCAGTACGAGGCGCTGATCGCGCGCCTGGAGAAGGAGCTGGCCGACCTGCGCAACCTGCCGGTGCGCTCGCCGGCGCCGCTGGAGGATCTGCCCGAGGAGGCCGACGAGGCCGCGGCGCGGCGGGCCGCCGAGGTCGACTCGCTGGCGCGCAAGGAGTCGGGGCTGCGCGAGCTGGGTGCGCCGGCGTTGCCCGAGCCCGAGCCGGGGCCCGACGAGGCGCGCTGACATGACCTCCGCGCTGCTCATCGCCATCATCGGGCTGGCGTCGCTGATCGGCGGCGTGCTCATCGGGCGCTACTACGTGCCCGACTCGCGCGCCATCAAGCGCGCGGCGCGGCACGGGCGGGCCTACGCGCGCGGCCTGTCGGCGCTGCTGGCGCGCGACGTCGACCGCTGCATCGAGGAGCTGACCGGCGTGGTCGAGGAGAACGTCACCGACGTCGAGCCCTACTTCGCCCTGGGCGCGCTGTTTCGCAACCGCGGCGAGCACGAGCGCGCCATCCGGGTGCACCAGGCCATCGCGGTGCGCGCCGACGCCACCGACGCCATCAAGGCGCGCGCGCAGTACGAGCTCGGGCTGGACTTTCGCGCCGCCGGCTTCCCGCGGCGAGCGGCGCGGGCGCTGGAGGACGTCATCGCCGAGAACCCGAAGAACGACAGCGCGGTGCGCGCGCTGGCGGCGCTGTACGAGGAGACCGGGCAGTGGGAGCGCTCGCACGCGGCGTGGCGGCGGCTGGGCAAGCTGACCAAGGCCGAGACCGGCCCGCGCGAGGCGCACCTTCTGGCCGAGGCCGCGCGCGTCGCGCTGCGCGCCGGCGACGGCGACCAGGCGCGGCAGCTGCTGCGTGACGCCGAGAAGGCGGGCGGACGCGAGGTCCCGCACGTGCTGGCGGTGCGCGCCGAGTACGCCCGCGCCCGCGGCGATCTGGCGGCGGCGGCCGAGGCCTACACCGCGGCGCTGCTGGCCTGGCCCGAGCTGGCGTCGTACTGGGCCGGCCGGCTGCTCGAGGTCTGCGAGGCCGAGCCCGAGAAGGTCGGCGAGGCGCTGGCCGAGGCGCGCGAGAAGCACCCCGATCACATGCACGTCGAGCTGGCCATCGCGCGCTGGGAGACCGCGCGCGACCTCGACGAGTCCGAGCGCCTGCTGCGCAAGCTGCTGGCCGACTCGCCCGCGCTGCTGCCGGCGCGCGCCGAGCTGGCCCGCCTGGTGCTGGCGCGCGGCGACGCCAAGGAGATCGCGGCCGAGTACAAGGCCATGGTCGAGGCCACCCAGGCCGCCGAGCGCGCCGCCTACCGCTGCAGCGGCTGCAGCTACGCCACCGTCGAGCTGTTCTGGCGCTGCCCCAGCTGCCGGCGCTGGGACACCGCGCAGGTGGCCTGGGGCCGCCGCGCCGGCGAGGTCACCCCCGAGGCCGCCAGCCAGGCCGCCCTGGCCGCCGGCGGCAGCGCCTTCGTGTTCGGCCGCCCGCGCCTGTGGGCCGCCCACGAGCGCGTGGCCAAGGAGCTGGCCAGCGGCGCGCCGCCCGCGCCCGCCCAGGCCCCCGACGCCGGGATCTACGAAGGCCGCGGCGCCATCCCCGTCGGCGCCACCGGCAGCGGCAGCTACCCCAAGCTGGCCCCCGAGAAGCCCAGCCTGTGGGGCCGCATGAAGGGCTGGCTGACCCGCAAGGTTCCCGCCGAAGAGAAGGAAGACGACGCCCCACGCCCCCGCGAGGTCACCGCGCGGCGCCAGGAGTCAGCGCCCCCGCGCGCGCTGGCCGCGCCGCCAGCCGCGCCCGAGGTCGCCGCCGAGCCCGCGCCGCCCGCGGCGCCGTCAGCCAAGTCGTCAGCCGCCGCCGCAGCAGCCGCGACGCCGGCCACCGAGGCGCCGGCCCCGCCCCCGGCCGCGGAGCCCACCGTCATCGTCGCCGCCGAGCCACCCCCGGCCAGCAAAGAGCCCTAGCAAGCCCGCCCGGTCGCTGGCGTCTCAGTCGCTGGGCCCCTGCTGGTCGAGGCGCCGGTCGCGCAGCGTGGCCCAGATCTGACCGCCGAGCGACAACCACAGGAACCCGATCACGATGGCGGCCGCCTGGCCCTGGCTGGCCTTCTTGCCCATGCCGACGGCGACGCCGCCGATCCAGCCCCACAGCGGCAGGCACAGCAGGAGCGGCAGCAGCAGCACCAGTGGTGCCAGCACCCAGTGCTGCAGTCGCGTGTTGCGGACCTCGCGTGGCTCGAGCGGGGTGTCCTCGAGCAGCTCGATGCTGCGCTCGCGGCGCAGCAGGCCGCCGAGGTTGTTCTGGCGCGCCCCCAGCATGCGCAGGCGATGGCGCGACAGCGGCCGGAGCGGCATGTTCGACCACACCCTCCACGCCGTCGCATGGAACGTCCCGTCACCGCAGGGCCGCACCCCCAGCAGGCGCGTCCCACTTCCATTCATCGTCCCCAGGTGGGGTAGTGGCATGGACCCATCTTGCCGCAACCCCCGCGGCCGAGGTCAAGCGGCTGCGCTCGAGTGCCTCAATCCGTCGCGCGCAGCATCGGCAGGTGGTCGATGCCGTCTTCCACGTAGTCGTCGCCGCACCTGACGAAGCCCAGCTCGCCGTAGAAGCGCTCCAGGTACTTCTGGGCGCCGATCCAGACCGGGGGCGCTGCCCAGCGCGTCGCGATCTCGGTCAGCGCGCGCCGCATCAGCTCGCGGCCGAGGCCGCGCCCGCGCCCCGGGGCGGTCGTGATCACCCTGCCGATGCGCGCCTCGGCCACGCCCTCGGCGCCGGGGGCGAACAGGCGGGCGTAGGCCAGCACCGGTGTCGTGTCATCCGTCGCCCACAGGTGTACCGCGGCCGGGTCGCTGCCGTCGGCGTCCTGGTAGGCGCAGTCCTGCTCGACCACGAAGACCTCCGCGCGCGCGCGCATGATCGCGTACAGCTCGTCCCGCTCCAGCTCTTGCCACGGCTTGATGACCCAGCGCATACCGCATCCTACCCGCAGCGAACGCGCGCACGCACCCCCGGGACGCCACGCTGGCGCCGCGCCCGCGCCCCGTGCGAAAGTCGCCGCGCATGTCGTCGTCACCGCCTCCGTCCGACCCCGGCGCCTCGTCCCCGGCGCTGCCGCCGGTGCCCGAGTCGGGCGCCTCGGGCTCGTTCCCCTCGCTGCGCACCGGGCGCGCGGGCTGGCGCCGCTTCCTGCGCATGTGGGGCTTCGGCCTGTTCGTCCTGCTCGTCGTCGTCTTCTTCCGCCACGTCATCCTGCCTTTCGTGTTCGCGGTCCTCATCGCCTTCCTGCTGGCGCCCGCGGTCAATCGCCTGTCGGCGCTGCGCATCGGCAAGCGCCACCTGCCGCGGGGCGCGTCGGTCCTCATCTGCTATGCGGTGCTGCTGTCGGCGCTGGGGCTGTTCTTCATGCTGCTGGTGCCCAAGCTGGCGTCCGACGTCGAGCGCCTGTTCTCCAACCTGCCGACCTATCGCGAGCGCTTCGAGAAGGAGTGGGCCCCGCGCATCGGCGAGTGGGTCGAGAAGACCTTCCCCGAGCAGAAGCGCCCCGTCGAGGCCGCGCCACCGCCCGATCCGATGGGCGTGCCCCCGGGCACCCACGTCGTCATCACGCCGCTGCCCAACACCAAGTACGCCATCACCATCGAGAGCCCGATCCAGATCGAGAAGCGCGACGACGGCCACTACACCATCCGGCCCTCCAGCGTCGAGTCCGCGCGCCCGCGCGTGGCCGACCGCATCCGCGCGCTGCCGTCGATCCTGGCGCAGAAGTGGTCGAGCTACGTCGACGAGCTGCTCGGCCTCGGGCAGTGGCTGGTGCTCGGCATCCTCGACTTCTTCAAGACCCTGGTCGTGGTCCTGATGGTCGCGGCGTTCTTGCTCATCGACGTGGACCGGGTGCACGGCTTCATGCGCTCGCTGGTGCCGCGTGACTACCGCGGCCACTACGACAACATCCTGACCGGGGTGTCGCGCGGCCTGACCGGCGTGCTGCGCGGGCAGCTGGTCATCTGCCTCATCAATGGCGCGCTGACCTACGTCGGGCTGCTCATCTTCGGCGTCAAGTACAGCCTGCTGCTGGGCCTGCTGGCCGGGATCTTCAGCCTGATCCCCATCTTCGGCACCATCCTGTCGTCGATCCCGATCGTGGCCATCGCCATGGTGTCGGGCGAGGACGGCATGGATCTCGGCAAGGGCGGCATCATCCTGGGCTGGATCCTCATGATCCACTTCATCGAGGCCAACTTCCTGAACCCGCGCATCCTGGGCTCGTCGGCCAAGATGCACCCGGTGGTCGTGATCTTCGCGCTGATCGCGGGCGAGCACACCTACGGCCTGGTCGGCGCGCTGCTCGGCGTGCCGACGGCGTCGATCATCCAGACCCTGTTCATCTACCTGCGCGACCGCGCGCGCGAACAGCGCGGCGCGAGCATCCCACCGGCATGACGCCGAGGTGGCTCGCCGCGCTGCTGCTGGTCGTCGCCCTGGGCGGCGTCGGCTGCCGCCGCAAGTCCGCCGCCGAGCGCGTGGCCGATCGCTTCGTCGACCTCTACTACGTCGAGATCGACCAGCGCGCCGCCCTCGACATCACCGCCGGCCGCGCCCACGACGAGCTCAGCCAGCAGCTGATCGAGGTCGGCCACGTCCGCGGCGCCGCCGCTGGCGAAGGCGAGCGCCCGCGCACCTACTACGAGCGCGTCTCCCACCGCGCCGACGGCGAGGTCGCCATCTTCGTCTACGACCTCACCACCAAGATGGGCCGCAGCGCAGGCGTGCACCGCCACGCCACCATCGGCCTGGCCAAGCGCGACGGCCGCTGGCGCGTCATCTGGTTCGGCGAGACCGAGGGCAAGGCGCCCCGCGCGCCGAAGTAGAAGTCGCTGAAGTTGCTGGGGTTCAGTCCCTGCTGACGATTTCGTCGCGCGCCACGCAACCGCGGTCTGGCCGCGCCGATGACGCTGGTGCATGCGTGAGCACCTTCCGGGAGCGTGGTCGTGAACGGGCGGGAGTACCGCCAGGGCTCGGACGTCGACCGCGCCTACGACGACGAGTACGACGCCGAGGCGAGCGCCTCCGTCGCGCGCTGGCCGGGGCGGCGCACCCTGGTCGAGGTCGAGGCGGCTCGTCGCGCCGGGCGCCGGCCGGGGCCGGCCTGTGCCGACGCTCGCGGGCGTGGACCGGTGCGGCTGCCAGAGGGTCTGCGCCTCGGCACCGCGACGCTGGCGCGCGAGCCACTGCCCGGCGCGGCGCGACCCGAGGGCGCCCCACCCGCGGCGGTCAGGCAGGCGCTCGAACACGAGCGCGGGTCGCGCCTCGCCCCTGAGCTGGTGGCGCGGCTGACCGACGACGCTGCGCTCGTCCCCGGCGCGCGGATCGTGACCGGTCCGCGCGCCGAGCGTGCCGCGGCCGCCATCGGGGCGCGTGCCTTCACGGTGGGCGACCGGATCTTCTTCGCTGCCGGGGCCTATGCGCCGGGCACCTCCGACGGGGACGAACTCCTGCGCCACGAGCTCACCCATGTGGCGCAGCAAGCCGGCGCCGCCATGCCGGCCATCGACGATCTCCGGGTCACCGCGCCGTCCGACGCCAGCGAGGTGGCGGCCAGCGCAGCCGCCGCCCCGACCGCCGCCGTGGCCCCCGCGGCCGTCGAGATCGCCCCGCAGCGCAAGCCAGCCTCGGAGGACGACCCGCGCGCCACCCTGGAGCTGCTGGAGGTCGAGGTCGTGGCGGCGCTGCTGCGGCAGCTCGGCAGCGTCAGGATCGCCACCGGGGACGCCACCGTGGCCTGGCGCAGCGGCACCGGCGCGGCCTTCGTGCTGGCGACCCTGGCGCCGGTCACGCGCGCGCGGGTCAGCCTGTGGGACCACCTGACGGCGGTGCTCGCGACCACCGGGTCCGCGGAGGTCGTCGGTCGTGGGCTGCGGGTGACCTGGCGCAGCTCGCCGGCGCTGGCGATCGCCACCGAGCTGCGCATGCCCTACCTGGAGGCGCTGCGCGACGCCCTGGAGCGGGTGGTGCCGCGCTGGCTGGCGCTGCAGGCCAGCGACGGCGGTCGCGAGCCTGCCCCTGGCCGCGTGCTGGCCAGCCACCCCTGCGATCCGATCGTCGCCACGGCGCTGGCGGGCATGCTGGTGGACGTGCCGGGCGCGCCTGCGCGTGCGCCCGCCGCGCGGCCCGCCCAGGTGGCGACGTCGCAGCTGCGTCCGGTCCAGTACGGCTTCGAGCTCGAGCGCGGCCTGCGCTGGTGGATCCGGGTCGAGTCGCCCGAGGACGTCAGCCCCGAGGAGGTGGCGCGCGCGCTGTACGCGGACGAGAAGCTTGCCACCACGCTGCGGTACCGCGTCGGGCGCCGCTTCGCCTTCGAGGCCGCTCGCCTGCGTGGCGACGCGCGCAGCCGCTTCATGCAGACCGTGGAGCAGGACCGCCAGGCACGCGCCGCCGCTCGGGCACGGCTGCCCGCATCCCAGCGCGGGATCGCCGTCGAGACCAGCTACTTCATCGATCCCCTCGCGCAGCTCGGCAGCCTCGATCTGGAGGCGCTCGCCGCCGAGGCGCTGCCGGCGCCCAGCCTGGCGGCCGACCCCTTCGAGGTGCTGAGTCAGCTCCGCCTGGCGCTGTTCCCGCTCGAGCAGGCCGAGCCCGACGCGGCCCAGTTCGGCGCCGCCGCCGCGGACGGCGTCCGCCAGGCGCGTCACCGCCTGGAGCAGCGCTCACAGCGGCTGAGCGCCGCGGCCGTGCCGCCCGCCGAGGTCACGCGCTGGGCGGCCCAGACCGCACGGCAGCTCGACGTCGTGGTCAGCGCCACCCAGGGGCTGGCCCAGGCCGCAAGCTACCTGCGCCAGCTCGCGGGCGGTCAGCGGATCAGGCTCGACCTGCTGCCGCCCGAGGTCGGCGCCCTGCTGGGCCCCATCGGTCGCGGCTACGCGTCGGCCGCGGCCCACGCCGATCTGCCCGACCTCGGCAGCGCCGAGCTGGCGCGCGCGGACGCCCTGTCGCAGAGCTTCGCCTTCGATCAGCTGGAGCAGGAGCTGCGCGGCGCGCGCCGTGACCAGCGCGCCGTGCAAGCCGGCCAGTACGCGCGCAAGGGCGACCAACCGCGGCTGGGCGACGACCTCGCCGAGCGCCGCGTGGACGAGCTGCGCGACCGCCTGGCCGACGCCCGCGAGCGCGCGCTGGGCGACCCGGGCACCGCGGACCTCGCGCTGTCCGGGCTGCAGCGCGAGGTGGGCACCGTGCGCGGGCAGACCTCCGCGGCGGTCAACCGTGAGCGCGCCGACCAGCTCATCGCCGAGATGCGCGCGCACCTCACGCTGATCGGTGCGTTCACCGGCAAGAACAGCACGCTGCGTGGCCTCGGGCGCTGGTACCAGGGCTGGAGCGAAAGGTGGGCGGCGGTCCAGGTCGCCTACCTGGGCAGCCGCGAGGCCGGTGACCGCGCCCTCGACCAGCTGCGCCAGGACCGCACCTTCGAGCAGGGCTTCGAGGTCGCCAAGAGGTACGTCAAGGACAAGGAGAAGTTCGAGCGCTGGGTCAAGCTGGTGATCGACCTCGGCGTCACCCTCGGCCTCATGGGCGTCTCGGCCGGCACCGCGGCGCTGGCCCGCGGCGCGCTGGTCGCCGGCGGCTGGAGCGCGCTGCCGCTCGCGCTCGAGGCCGGCACCATGGCCATCGAGGCGGGCACCTTCACGACGCTGAGCGCCATCGCGCTGGGTGAGGACAAGACGCTGGGCGATCTGTTCCTCGACTTCGTCGGCAACGTGGCGATGTTCAGTGTGCTGCGCGGCGTCGGCGCCGCCAGCCAGGGCAACCTGCTGGTCGAGTTCGAGGCCCTGTTCGCCATCGAGGCCGGCAAGCACCTGGTGCGTGGCGGCGAGCTGACGCCCGGCAAGGCAGGTGAGATCGCGGCGCACACGCTGGCGATGATGGTCGGCAGCAAGCTGCTCATGCGCTGGGGCCAGGGCCTGATGGCCGAGCTCGAGGCCAGCGGCGCGGGGCTCGGCGCCGAGTGGGCCGCCTACGAGCGCGAGCGCAAGGCCGTGCTGCGCCTGGCCCGCGACGTCAAGGTCAGCAAGTCGCCGGCGCTGGCCCGGCGCGCGCTGGCCCGCCAGGCCGAGCTGCTGCGGCGTGAGCGTGCGGTCATCGACGCTGGCACGCGCCAGCTCGGTGGTCGCTTCAGCGCGGGTGAGCTGGCCGGGCTGCACGCGATGCAGACCCGGCTGCACGGCCAGCGCGGCGCCAACCTGGCCGAGCAGGTCGCGACCGAGCGGGCCCGGATCGCGCTCGAGCTGCGCCAGGTGACCCCGACGCAGTATCTGTGCAAGAAGGGGCAGCTGACGCGGGCGGGGCGCCCCGGCTCGCTGGCCGAGCGCCTGCGCGCCATCGGCGACGGCGTCACCCTGCAGGCGCCCGACCCGGCCACCGGTGCGCGGGCGGCCACGGTGCAGCCACGGGACGGCGCGCGCGCCTACCGCATCATCGAGGACGTCAGCGCGGCCGACGCCGCGAAGTGGCGCCAGCGCCGCGTCGACATGCCGACACCGGAGCCGACGCGGGGCACGTCCGATCTGCACAACCACGTCCTCGGCGTGCCCGACCTCGGGTTCTGGATCGAGCAGGTCGGCGATGGTGACGCCAAGCGCCTGCTGGGGCGGGCGGTGCGCGCCATGGCGGAGCGGCCGAAGCGTGGTGGCGTGGCGCTGAGGCAGCAGCTCCCCGAGACCTGGGCCGCCGCGCGGGAGGCCATGCGCAAGCTGGCCGCGCTGCCGGCCCGGCAGCGCAGCGGCCCCGCGGGTGAGGCCATCGCCCGCGATGCGCTGCGCAAGATCTTCGGCGCCAGCGACAGCACGCCGTTCGATCACGCCTACGAGATCCGCGACGCCCTCATCAAGAAGCACCTCGGCTACGAGGCCTTCATGGACGCCGTCATCGAGTCGCTGGCGGCCGAGGGGGTAGACTACTCGGAGCAGTCGGTCAGCCTGAAGAAGCTGGTCGGCGCGGACGGCAAGGGGGACGGTCGCGTGTTCGACGAACAGATGATGAACCGGATCCGCGAGCGCATGGCGCGCCGGGGCGCTCACACCGACCTGCGCTTCCTCGGCATGGTGAACACCAGCGCGCTGACCGGCAAGATGAGCGGCAAGGAGCTGGCCTCGACCCGCGCCCAGGTCGACGCCGCCCTCGAGCGCGGCGACACCATCGGCCTCGACATCGCAGGCCCCGAGAAGGACGGCTTCTCCGCCCAGGGCATGAAGAACTTCGAGGCGCTGTACCAGCAGGTCGCCGCCGCCGCCGCCAGGCGCGGTCGCCCGCTGGTGCTGCGCCCCCACGTGGGCGAGGGCTACCAGGCCGGCGACGCCCAGCACGCGACCACGGCCCGCGAGAACCTGCAGCTGCTGATCACCCAGCTGCAGTCGATGGGCTACAGCCCCGCCAAGGCCGCCCAGGACGGCGTCATCATCCGCTTCGGCCACGCCACCCACGCCACCGAGGCCCAGCTGGTAGCCATCCGCGACCTGGGAATCTACGTGGAAGCCAACATCGGCAGCAACCTCGCGACCAAGTCGATCCCTGACGTGGCCAGACACCCCCTGTTGCTGGCGCTGTACCACCAGACGCCGATGATCCTGAGCACGGACGGGCAGGGCGTCATGGGGACCAAGCTTGGGGCCGAGTATGAGAAGGCTCGAGTGCTCATCGACCGGTTTCGCGCCGGCGATTTGTCGATTGTGGTGGGCGGCAAACCGCTCTCCTTCTCCGAGCTTCGCCCGGGAGAACGGAGCCGCT
>JADYYK010000139.1 GCA_020853705.1 Deltaproteobacteria bacterium | reverse complement strand
GTTGTCCGCCGGCGCTGCGCTGGATCATCGTCGCGGCGCGACCGCGTCACGATGTGGCCGCGCTGCTACCATGTCCTCGTGCGCGGGTGGGTGGTGTGGCTGGTCGTCCTGGTGTCGGCGAACGCGGCCGTGGCCGCGCCCGCGGCGCCCGATCGCCTGCAGCGCGGCGACATGGCCGCCGACCTCGAACAGCTCGTGGTCGCCGCCAAGCAGGGCTGGGCCTATTTCGACCACCGCCGCGCCCTGGGGCTGGATCTCGACGCGCTGCTGGCCACGACCATCGACGGCCTGCCCCCTGCCGCCGAGCGCGCCGACTTCGCGCTGGTGGTACGCCGGTTCGTCGCTGCCCTCGAGGACGGCCACGCCTGGGTCGCCACGCCAGGCCTCACCGAGCAGCGCGACCGGGTGTGGCCCTTCCAGCTCGTCGACACCCGCGAAGGGGTGGTCGTGGGCCGGGTGTCCGTGGGGCTCGCCCGGCCTCGTCGCGGTGACGCGCTCGTCGCGGTGGACGGCGTGGCGACCGGCGACCTCCTCGCCGCGGCCGGCCAGCGAACGCCGGCCTCGACCCCCGCCATGCGACGCGCCCTGGCGCTGCAGTCGCTGCGTCTCACCAGCGCGCGCAGCCACACCTTCACGTTTCGCCGCCCCTCCGGCCGCCCGTTCACCAGCGACCTCGCCACCACGCCACTAGCACGGACCGCGCCCTCACCGGCACCACTCGAGTGGCTGAGCTGGAAGCACCTCCCCGGTGGCATTGGCTATCTGCGAATCGCCTCCCTCGCGGCGCGCGACCGCACGCAATGGATGAAGGCGCTCCCGGCCGACCGGGACCAGCTCCTCGCCGGGCAATACGCCAGCCTCGATGACGCCTTCGCGAGCATCTCCGCCTCGCGCGCGCTGATCCTCGACCTGCGCGGCGACACCGGAGGCACCGATCTCCTGGGCATGCGCGTGGCGCAGCACCTGCTGCCCGGCGGCACCACCTTCTATCAGCTGGAGCCCCCCGCGGCTGGCGCGGTCCCCGCCACTCCCCACGTCGCCGTGACCATCCCGACCACGGCCACCATCACGCCCTTTCCAGGCCGCGTCATCGTGCTGATCGACTCCCTGTCCTTCAGCGCGACCGACAACCTGGTCGCCTGCCTGCGCGCCACTCGCCCCGAGACGACCTTCATCGGCCGGCCCACCGGCGGCGGCACTGGCGCGCCTCGTCACGCCACCACCCTGGCCCACAGCGGCTTCGAGGTCGGCTTCTCGACCATCCGCGTCTACGACCCCGCCGGCCAGCTCATCGAGGGTCGCGGCACGACGCCCGATCTCCTCGTCACCACGACCCGCGCCGACGTCCTCCGCCAGCGAGACAGCGACCTCCGCGCGGCGCTCCGGATGCTGCGTTCGCGCTGAAGCACCCCAGCTCCGAACAGCGAGAGCGCCGCCGCCCTACGCCATCACAAAGAGCCGCGACCGCCCGGCTGCCACCAGGACGCCGGCGCGCGCCAACGCCTGGACGAGCACCTCGACGTCGCCGTCCTCGACCACTGGCCAGCAACGGCCATCCCACTCGACCCCCTTGATCCCGAGCGACTCGAAGTAGTCCACGAGCCGCCACGCGTCGATACCGCCCGGGCACCTCTCGAGCTCGACATCTGGATCGACGATCCTCCCCGACCCCGCCCCGGTGAACCGGACTCCAGCCCCGTGCTTCATGAAGCCCCACTCCTCACCCGCGAACACGACCGTCCCCCTGCGTGGCAGCTCGTGGAGGGCGTCCCAGTCGCGCACCCCGGGATGAGCGGCACGCAGCACGCCGATCAGTCCCACCTGGAGCGCCCGATACTCCGAGAGCTGGGCCATCACGTTGACCACTGACTCGCCCATCGAGGGGTACTCTAACCCCTCCATGACCCAGCCCCACGACGCCGCCACCCAGCACCTCATCATCAAAGGCTGGCGCTCGGGCGTGCAGACCACCGCCATCGCCCTGCTCAAGTTCCTGAGAGCGCACTGCGCGATGTCCCTGTTCGACGCCAAGCAGCTCATCGACAAGTTCGCGGCCGATGGCGGCCTCATGCTCCCCCTGCCGACGACCACACCCGCATGGGTCGCCGAGCTCAGCGACGCCGGCATCCCCCACGAGGTCCTGCCCACCACGGCCCTGCTGCCCGACGACGAAGGTGCCCACCTCTACGTTCAACCCGCAAACCTCCACGACCCCGTCCAGCAGTGGACCCGCGACCTCGCCAAGCTGCACCGCAGCCTCATCCTCGACTACGAGGAGAACGACTACTTCAACGCATCCACTGGTGAGCCCTACCCAGGCTTCCTGGGCTTCCGCCACGTCATCCACATCTTCGCTGCCACGCCGATGTCCCAGACAGCCTTCATCGCCGCCGTCGCCGCCGTGATGCACGGCTTCGCATCTCGCGGCTGCCAGGTCCAGGCCGCCTCCACCTACGAGGACCAGCTCCCTGGCGCGGGCCGCCTGTGATGCCGGGCGTCGGCACTCCCGGCGGCTCAGGTATCCTGGCCAGCATGGCGATCGCGCCCGAGCACCCGACGGTTCAGCTGCTCTTCTACATCCACGACGACGTCAATCCGCTCCTCGTCGAGTCGATGCGGCAGCTCGTCAGCGACCTCGGCACCTCGCGCACCTGGCTCCTCGAGCCGCCCGCATTCGTCGACGCCACCGACGCCCTCGAGGCTGCAGACAACCCCGAGGATCTCCCGCTGCATACCGTGGGCGGCCTCCTCGAGCAGCACTCGCTCCTGCCGCCCTGGGGTGATGATGTGCCACCCGAAGTCGACCGCACGATGTTCGAAGAGACCAGGGCCACCATCGCCGCGCTGAGCGCGTTCTCCGCGCGCCACGGGGTGGAGATCGCGCTCGAGCTCCACGACGAGTTCATCGGAGCCATCACGGGCGGCGTTCCCGACGACGCGATCCTGGAGGGACTCCTGGGCGAATGGGAGCGCGCCCTGGGTACGCCGCCGACCGCCATGACGCCGCGACCCCGCCCATGACCTGGAGCAACGAACTCGAACGCTTCCTGCGCACCTACTTCGCCGACGAGGGCATCACCGATGGGGTCGACCTCCTCGTCGGTGAGAGCCGCGACCACCCCGCCACCTTCCCGCATCGAGCGCTCGCCCTCCTTCAGCAAGCCATCGACGCCGCGACCGCGGGCGACCACGAGGTGGCCGCCGCGCTCCACCGCGGACTCGGCGGCGACCTCGAACCCCTGAGTGCCGCGCTGGAGTATCTCGAGGAGGTCAAGGCGACCTTCCTGCAGCGGCTCTCGGAGCTACCACCGACATGAACTCGACACTCATCGGGATCGTGCTCGAGGCGGCGGCCTTCCTGGAGCTGAGCCCAGACGACGTCGTGGCCCCCGACGCGGCCGTGGCGCAGCTCGAAGACATGACGGCCAACCTGCACGCGCTTCCAGCTGCCGAGCTGGACCAGGTCGTCGCCTACATCCGTGGTCGTGCAGCGAGTGACCCCGACCCGGCGCGCCGGGCATTCTTCAGCTCGTTCGCGGACGGACTCGAGGCCTGACGGCGTGCCCGCGGCCCCCTTGCGAGCGCGCCGCCCCCGCCCTCCCCAGTCGTGCGTTTCAGCTGAAGGAAACGCTTGCCCCGATTTCCCGGCGGCGCAGGCCCGCGCGGGAACTCCCCTTCGAACAGTGTTCCAGCCGCTCTCGATCTCATCGACGTAAACTGGCCCCGTGCCGACCGTCAGGCTGCTCGTGCTCGCGCTGGTCGGGCTCCTGTCGTGTGGCGGGAGGCGCAGCCCCCACCCGGCGCCGGGACCGCGGCTCACGGTCGCGCTGGAGGCCGAGCTTGCTGCGGTTCGAGCGGCGCCGCTCGATGCCCTCGGCAGCGGAGGGAAGAGCACGTTGCCGTATGTGCTTCGCCGCGGGGACGCGCTCGCCCTGGCCGGCCCCGACGGTGTCGCGCGCTTGATGGCCGAGTCCACTGACGCACGCCTGCCTCGCGTCGCCCGCCTCGTCATGCTGCAGATCATCGGCTACTCGACCGACCACAATGCCGACGCCGCCCTGATCCAGGCGCTGAACGCCCCGGTGCTTCGCCCCCTCGCGGCCTACCTCCTGGGGCGGGCACGGCGCTGGGGGTATCCCGAACGACCTCGAGATCGACGCGCAGTCCTGCAGGCGTTGCGGCCCCACCTGGAGGACGCGACGAGCTATGACGACCCCTGGCGCGCGAGCGACCCCGTCACCACCGGCGACCTGGCGCTGGCCGCCTTCGTCGCGGTCGCGGGCCCCGCCCGCTTCGTCGAGACGGGAGTCTCTGAGTCGATCGGCCTCGGCATGCCGCACTTCGACGCACCCCTGCGGGCCGCGCTGGTCCGCGCCTGCCGGGCAGTCGACATCGATGCTGTGCCGCAGGGTGATGAGTGAGGGGCCAGCCAACCCCGCTGCCCTCGACGCCCTGCGGCAACGACCTCAGCGTGCTCGCGGCGCTGCTTCAACCGTCCAGGACGACCTTGCCGAAGACCCCGATCACGACCGTGCCATGCGTCGGGTGCGTGGTGACGACCAGGAGCAGCTCGGCGCTACCGCCCTCCCCCGAGAGATCGTCCACGAACACATACTCGGTCGTCTTCATGAAGAGGTCGGCGTTCTTCTTGCCCACATACGCGTCGTTCTTGAGCACGCGCCAGCCGTCGGGGTCGTAGGCGTCGAGCACCGCCGGTGGATTGGCGACGATCGCGCGCAGCCGCGGCTCGAACAGGCAGCCCGCCAGCGCGGCGAGCTCGGTCGCCTTGGTGGTCGTCTTGGCCTTGTTGCAGACCTTGCCGAGCTGCTTGTCCTCGGTCGGGAGGTGCTGGGCATAGAAGAAGTCCGTCGCTGGCCGGAGCAGCGCCTTGACCTCGGCCACGTCACCTCCCGCCATCGCCGCGATGAACTTGCGCGCAGCCTCCCGAGCGTCGTCGTCGCTGGGCTTGTGGTAGGTCGACAGGTCGTCAGCCACCGCGAACACGCCCAGGACTGCGCCCTGCGGGTACTTGCCAGTCGACTCCTCGGCGATGGCCAGGATGACGTGATAGCGCTTGAGCGCGCCCATGTTCGGCAGCACTGCGAACGAGGCAAACAGCCCGAGGTCAGCCAGCGACGCGGGCGCGACGCCACGGGCCGGAAAATCGGTCTCGATATCGCTGAAGCCCTCGCGATAGCTGCCGCCGCTCTTCAGCGCCGCCGCCGCCGCGGCGACGAAGTCGGCCTCGAACAAGCATGCCTGCGGCCCTGCCGCATACGCCTTGCGCGACGTCGTCCTGAACAGCTTGCCGCACTTCTTGGCACTCTTCGCGTCCAGCGTGCCCGGCCCCTGCTGCTGATACGCGGCGTACTTCTGGCCACCCTCAGGGAACAGCGCGGCCAGCGCCTTGCCATCCTTCGCCGCCACCGCCGTCAACCACGCCTTCGCGGTCTCGCCCACCTTCTGCTTGGCAGTCCTTGTTCCATCCGACGCCGGTCGGGCAAACGACACCGGCACCCCCTTGGCAGCCGCACCAGCCGACCCCGCCAGCAGCACCCCAAGCGCAACGATTCGCGTCGTCATCGTGCCCGTCATGGTAGCACCCGCTCAGCCGTCAGAGACGCCAGCGCTGGCGCCGGCCGCCGCGGCCAAGGTTGGAATGGCCAGGGGCATCTCGGCGCTGGCCCGCGCGTCGTCTGCGTCGGGAGCGAGACGCCGCTGTAGACGGCCACCGCTTTCCGTCGAAATATGGCCTCGATCTTGGGGATGGCCTGACGCGGGGGGTGACCTTCTCAGGGGCGCTTGCGAAGGCGTGAAGCGGCGGGCGGGGCAGCGCGGGCTTGGTCGTCGCGTTCGAAGTTGTGCTGGTCGCGCCAGGATTCGGCGTCGATGTCCTGGAGCTGAGCCCGGACGACGTCGTGGCCCCCGACGCGGCCGCGGCGCAGCTCGAGGACATGACGGCCAACCTGCACGCGCTTCCAGCTGCCGAGCTGGACCAGGTCGTCGCCTACATCCGTGGCCGTGCGGCAAGTGACCCCGACCCGGCGCGCCGTGCATTCTTCAGCTCGTTCGCGGACGGACTCGAGGCCTGACTGGCATGCCCGCGGCCCGCTCACGTGCGCGCCGCCCCGACCCGCCCCAGGCCGCGTGTCAGCTGAAACGCCCCCCCCAGCGGGCCGTCCGGTTCCGCTCGCTGACGTGAGACCATCCGGCACAGGCGCTCGCATGATCCCCCCTCGCAACCCGGACGAGCTGGCCGCCCAGCTCGAGCGCGTCTGTCTGGCGACAACCCCCGATGCTGCTCAACGCCAGGTCCTCGCCATCGTCGAACCCTGGGCCAAGCAACCCGGAGGCGTCGCCGAGATGGTCGAGCGCTGCGCGGCGTCCCCGCATCCCGCCGTCGCCCGGACGGTCGCGTTCTTCCTGGCCCGCGCGATCTCCTTCCGCCAGCTGCTCACACCGGCCGGCCCGCTCGTCCTCCGCTTCGTCGAGCACCTCGCGGTCGACGACCCATGGGCGCGCATCAACCTGCTCACCGCCATCCAGCTCGCGTCGATGTACCGCGAGCTGCTCCCCCCTGACGAGCCGCCCCCGCGCAGCCTGATGCGCTTCCTCATCGACTGCGCCGACCGGAACGAAGACGTCCAGTCGGCCCTGGCAGCCGTGGTCGCCGAGCTGCGCGCGAGGACCCTCTCGAAGGCGCCCCCCGACGACGTCGCCACCCTGCGCACCCGCATGCGCGCGATCAAACCCGAGCCAGGCAGCCTCCTGGAGATGGAGCTGTCCGATGTCGCCAGCTTCCTGGCCGAAGCCGACCAGCCCGCCGCGCCGACGCTCGACGCAGCATCACCTGGCGCTTCGATGGTCTTCCCGGAACGCCTCTACAACCTGATCGCGGGCTACTTCTCCGACCAGTCGCTGGCGGAGGGCGCCCGCGAGATGGCGCTGGCCTGCGAGGACAACGAGCACCTCCACCGCGACTATGTCGCGCTCCTGCAGTGGGGCATCGACGCCGCTGCGCGCGGCGACGTGGCCATTCTGGACCTGCTCGAGCGAGCCTACATGGTACGACCTGAGTCACTCGCGGCTGCGCGCGCTGAGCTGGAGAGCGTGCGAGCGGAATTCGAGCGCGCGTACCAGCTGGAGCTCGAGACCTGAGATGATGAACTCGTGCGTCACGTGCCCACCGTCAGGCTGCTCGCGCTGGTCGGGGTCCTGTCGTGTGGCGGGAAGCGCAGCCCACACCCGGCGCCGGGACCGCGACTCACGGGCGAGCTGGAGGCCGAGCTCGCGGCGGTACAGGCCGCGCCGCTCGACGCCATCGGCAACGGAGGGAAGAGCACGTTGCCGTATGTGCTTCGCCGCGGGGACAAGCTCGCCCTCGCTGGCCCCGACGGTGTGGCGCGACTGCTGAACGAGTCCGCTGACGCACGCCTGCCTCGAGCCGCGCGCCTCGCCATGCTGCAGATCCTCGGCTACTCGACCGACGGCGGCGCCGACGCGGCCCTGATCCAGGCGCTGAACGCCCCGGTGCTTCGCCCCCTCGCGGCCTACCTGCTCGGGCGGGCCCGGCGATGGGGCTATCCCGAACGACCTCGAGATCGACACGCAATCCTGCGGGCGTTGCGACCACACCTCGAGGACGCGACGACCTATGACGACCCCTGGCGCGCGAGCGACCCCGTCACCACCGGCGACCTGGCGCTGGCCGCCTTCGTCGCGGTCGCGGGCCCCGCCCGCTTCGTCGAGACGGGAGTCTCGGAGTCGATCGGCCTCGGCATGCCGCACTTCGACGCCCCCCTGCGGGCCGCCCTGGTCCGCGCCTGCAAGGCGGTCGACGTCGACGCCGTGCCGCGGTCCCCCATCCCATGAGCTGGCAGGACGATCTCGAGCAGCTTCTGATGGCCTACGTCGCCGACGAAGGCCTCGACGAGGGCGCGCGCTGCCTCGCAGCCGAGAGCCGATGGAAGCCAGCGTTCGGCGACAACGTCCTGGCAGCCATCGACCAGGCCATCACAGCCGCGAAGGCGGGAGACGAAGCCGTCGCGCTACTCCTGCAGCGATCCCTCGGCGGCGACCGTGAGCCACTGAGCGAGGCGCTCAGCTACCTCGGCGAGTTCAAGGCGACGTTCCTCGCTCACCTGGCAAACCCTGCCAAGCCCCCCGAGGCATGACGCCGCGTGAGCCACCCGGGGTCACATCATGACCTGGCGCCCTACCCCGTCGTGACAGCGGGCGCGTGACCTCATCCCTCCTGGGGCTCGTCGGCGTCTGGATCGTCCGCACGCAGCACGCCCGGCAACCCCGAGGCGCGCGCGACCAGCTCCCGTCGGGCATCGTCACCCTCGACCACCTTGCCATCAATGAGGAGCCTGTCGACCCTGGCCGAGTCCAGCCCCGTGCAGCCAGCCAGCTTGGTGCTGCAGTTGATCGACGCGCTCGTCAGAGTGGCGCCGGCCAGGTTCGCTCCGCTGAGATCTGCCCCATCCAGCCTGGCTCGGGTCAAGTCGGCCCCCTGAAGGTCGACCCCGGCGAGGTTCGCGCCGGGCATCCAGGCCTTGAAGAAGTTCGCGCCCCGCGCGCGGGCACCGCTGAACACTCCTCCCGCGAGGTCGACCTTGGCGAAACGAGCCCCGTCGAGCACCGTCTCGCGCAAGCTGGCGTTGACCATCGAGGCCTGCCTGAACTCGGCGTCCACCAGCGATGACCCATCCCACACCGAGTGACCCGCCAGTGCGTCATAGGCCAGCACGCCATCGAGACAACATCTGATCAGCCGGGCCCCCTGCAGCAGGCCATCGATGAGCACCGCCCCCTCCAGATTGGTATCGACGACCTCGCGCTCGAACCACGAGATGACGCCCTTGTCAGCCGGCGTCTGCCCCTGGGTGCGCCCCTCATGATAGGCCCGGCTGGCATCGAGTTCTGCCTGCAACGAAGCGCTCGGCGATTCCACGGGGTTCGACTCCTCGAGGCGCGCTGGCCTCGGCCACACCACGAACCGTCCGACGGCCAGTTCTGCACGTCACTTCTGCGCCGGCCAGCTCGAGAACAGCACCTTGCCACTCCAGTCCAGCGATGGCTCCTTCGTTGCGCTGGCCACGAGGCTCAGGGCACCTCGACTCGACCATCAACCAGTTCATATTCGTCTTCGCGCAGCCACTCATATGCGTCCTCGTACCGAGTGAACACGCCCTCCACGTGGTTGGCGCTTTGCGGGTTGAGGATCTTGAACGATTGATCTGAGTAGGCGTGAAGCACGATGAAGAACTGGCCCTCGAGACCAGTCTCCCACCACACTTCGAACCAGAGTGATTTGGTCACTTCGCTCGCCTCGCTCCGGGATACCAGAG
>JADYYK010000138.1 GCA_020853705.1 Deltaproteobacteria bacterium | reverse complement strand
TGAGCCGCGCCCGGGGGCGTCGCGGCCGGCATGGCCGCGGTGCGCGAGGGTCCCGTCGCCATCGGCGCAGCAGGCGCGGCCGGCTCGCGCGCGGGCGTCGCAGGGACGGCGGCCCGCGGCGCAGCCACCGGAGCCTGCGTCGTCTTGCGCGCAGCGGGCGCCGGCGCAGGTGCGGCGGGGGCGGGGATCTGCGTCGTCTTGCGTGGCGCGCCCGGCGGCGGCGACGGCGGCGGCACGGTGGCGGCGCGCGGCGCGGTCGCGCCAGCGGGCGACGGCGGCGGCACCGTCGCCTTGCGGGTCAGCGGCAGCGCCTCGGGACGGGTCGGCGGATCTTCGATCAGCTCGTCATCGGCCAGATCCTCGGCCTCGCCCGCGAACCACGCCTTGGGATCCTCGGTCGGCCCTGGCGCGGCCGCCGCCGGTGGCGGCACCGCGGCCGCGACCATGACGGTCTTGCGGGGTGACTTGCTGGAGGTCGGCGTGGGGTTGGGCGTGGCGGGCTTCGTGCTCGGCTTCGTGCTCGGGCTCGGACTCGTGCTCGTGCTCGTGCTCGTGCTCGTGCTCGTGCTCGTGCTCGTGCTCGTGCTCGTGCTCGGACTCGTGCTCGTGCTCGTGCTCGGCTTCGTGCTCGTGCTCGGACTCGTGCTCGGCGTCGGGCTCGTGCTCGGCGTCGTGCTCGTGCTCGGTTTCGTGCTCGGTTTCGTGCCCGAGCCGTTTCCGCTCGCCTTGTCGGCCTCCGCCTTCTTGGCCAGCGCCGCGAGGCGTGCCTGGGTCTCTTCCTTGCTCGGCTTGGGTGCCGGCGCTGCGGTCGGCGTCCTGGTCGCAGCCGGCATGGTCCCGGTCGGACGCCTGGCCGCCGCCGCGGGCGCGGCCGCCGGGGCCTTGGTCGCCGCCGGTGTGGTGCCGGTGCGCCTGGCCGCGGCCATGGCCCCGGTCTCGCGCACCGCCGCCTGCGCCGAGGCCGCGCCCGAGCCGGGCTCCTCGCTGAGCGCGGCGCCCTGGCTGGCCTGCCGCATGGGCGCGTTCTTGACCAGCTTGTCGCGCTCCCACATCAGCATGCTCTGACAGCTTCCGCAGCGCTGCACCGAGCGGGTGCCGCGCTCGAGGTCCTTGCCACAGATCGGGCACGGCGCGTTCATGGCGCGGTCGCCTCCGCCACCAGCGCCGCGATCTCGGGCAGCGCCTTGGCCTCGCTGGCCCAGGCCCGGGTCGCGCTCTTCAGCTCCACGCCGGCGTCGACGTCGAACAGCGTCACCGTGGCGCTGACGCTCTTTCTGCGCGGCTCACCGACCAGGCGCGCGAACAGCACCCGCCCGGCCTCCAGCGAGCGCCCGGCCTCGGTCCAGCACTCGGGCGACGCCTCGATGCACTCGATCGAGATCTGCACCACCTCGAGCGGCGCCCTGGCCACCACCACCTCATCGACGCCGCCGACCCTGGCCTCGCCCAGGGCCTGGCTCAGCGCCGCGGCCAGCCGGGGAAACCGGTCCGGATCCACCGGCAACACCGCCATGCGCAGGCGCGCCTGCGGCTGCACCGCGCCCCGCGACACCGGCTTGACCCGCGCCGTGGTGACCGGAGCGTGCGGCTTGGTGGCCGCTCCTCCACCACAACCCGCCAGGGCCACGGCCCCCAGCACGACCGCCCCCAGCGCATGCGTGATCTGCCTCATGCGCTTCGTCCCCGCGTCAGCTTAACACGGGCCCAGCTAGCGGACGACCGGCAGACTCCCGATCCGCACCGGCTCGGATGCGCAGCCCTCCCCCACCGCCTCCGCCTCCGCCTCCGACCTGGCCTGCCCGGTCCTGGCCGCCCACACCTCCGCAACCTCGGCGTCCAGAAGGTGGCTCGGGCGCACATTGCCCAGCGACTTCAACATCACCTGCTTGACCCCGGGGATGCGCGCCTCCAGCGACGCCAGCAGCGCCCCCACCTCGTCGCGCTTGAGCCCGCTCTGCGAGCCGCACAGGTTGCACGGCAAGATGGGATACCCGGCCGCCGCCGCGTGCTCGGCCAGATCCGCCTCGGCGCACGCGATGAGCGGCCTGATCACCTCCAGATCACCCTCGTCGACCCGGTAGCGCGCCGGCATCGCCTGCAGCTTGCCGGCATACATGAGGTTCATCACGAAGGTCTCCAGGGTGTCCTCGCGATGGTGCCCCAGCGCCAGCTTGTTGCAGCCGAGGCGCCGCGCCGCCGCATACAGGATCCCCCGCCTGAAGCGCGAGCATGGCGCGCAGTAGGTCCGCGCCTCACCGTCCGCCACCAGCTCCATCACCTTGGAATAGGTGTCCCGGCGCACGATCTCGAACGGCGCCCCCAGCCGCGTCAGCCAGTCCTCGAGCGGCCGCCCGTCATAGCCGGGCTGGCCCTGGTCGACATGCACCGCGACCAGGTCGAAGCCGATGGGCGCCCGCCGCCGCAGCGACCACAGCAGATCGAGCAGCGCATAGCTGTCCTTGCCGCCCGACACCGCGACCAGCACGCGGTCGCCGTCCTCCAGCATGCGCCACTCGGCGATGCTGCGCGCCATGGTCCGCTGCAGCCGCGCCTGCGCTGGCCCCCCCTGCCCCACCCCTGCCACTGGCTAGTCCGTGTCGGCGTCAGCCACGCCCGAGTCAGGCACTCCGGCGTCCATCTGCTGCGCCGGACAGTCGACCACCGGCGCCGGCAGCGCCGCACCCACCGCGCCCGCAGGCACGCGGATGCCGCCCCACTTCGAGCCGGTCAGATCACCCATGAAGGGCGCCAGCAGGCGACCCACGATGGTGCCGCACATGCGGTCGGCCGAGATCAGGGTGCCATCCAGGCGCAGATCCGCGGTGATGTCGCCGCCGCTGATCGGGTTGGCCTCGCCGGGCACCGCGATGATCAGCACCGGCTCGGGATCGGCGTGCACATGGCCGGGGGCGCCGTGAGCCGGGTTCTGCGAACCCGCCGGCAGCGAGAACTGCCCCGTCGCGCTCACGGTGCCAGTCGCGACATAGACAGTATCGAGCGGGGTCAGATCGGTCGTGCGCAGCGCCTGCACCCGCAGCTCCAGCGTGGCGGTGCCATCGCCGATCGGGGTCAGGGTCTGGTTGGAGATGAAGAGCAGCGGGGTGTCGGGCGAGATCGGCGTGCTGATGCCGAGCAGGAAGCGCCCGCTGACGTCGAAGATCGAGCTCGGCGCAGCATCGACCACCGAGGCGTCGGCGACCGGGGTGCGCTTCACGAAGGCGTCATAGTCGCCCGCCGGATCAGGGCAGCCCGCCAGCAGCGCGCCAGCCCCCAAGGCCAGCACCGCGCCCAGCGCGAGGCTTGACTTCAGGCGGCGTCTGGAATCTAGTGTCATGCAGGTAGATTGTTTCTTTTACAGGTGCACTGTCAAGACCTAGATATGGCTCCTCGGAGCAAAAGGCCAATGCGACCCATTACTTGGATCACACGCGCAGGCATCGTTTCGGTCTTCGCGACCCTGCTGCCCCAGCAGGCGTTCGCGAGCGGCTTTCTGGCCGCCCGGTTCGGTGGCGAACACGGCCACCCCACCACCGACGACACCACCGCGATCTATTACAACCCGGCCGGGCTGGCGCTGCGCAGCGGCACCCACATCAGCATCAACGGCCTGATGGCCTACCGCAAGGCGACCTACGACCGCTCGCCCGAGGCCATCGACACCGTGGTCGCGACCGGCAGCACCGGCGCCGGCACCCCGGCGGCGGACATCGCCGCCAACGCGGGCGAGTCGACACTGTCGAACCTCCTGGCCTCGCCCTTCGTCGGCGCGGCCAGCGATCTCGGCATCAAGAACCTGGCCGTCGGCCTCGGCTTCTTCGTGCCCTTCGGCGGCCAGGCCGAGTGGGACAAGAACAGCGCCTATGAGGGCTCGGCGCGCTTCCCGGGCGCGGTCGATGGCCCGCAGCGCTGGGCCACCATCTCGGGCACCCTGCGCGAGCTGTACTTCTCGGCCGCCGTGGCCTACCGCCTGCCCAAGCAGCGCCTCAGCTTCGGCGCCGCCTTCAACGTGGTGCGCAGCGAGATCGACACCGTGCGCGCGCGCAACGCCGACGGCACCGACAACCTGCTCGACTCCTCGGGCAACCTGCAGGAGGGCCGCAGCTACCTCAAGGCCGACGCCACCGACTTCTCGGCCGCCTTCGGCGTGATCTACCAGCCCACCGAGCAGAGCTGGATCGGCGCCTCGTACCAGAGCCAGCCCGGCTTCGGCGAGAACACCCTGGTGGGCACGCTGGACAACAAGCTGGGCACCACCGCGTCGGTGCGCTCCAACATCGAGGTCACGCAGTCGCTGCCCGACGTCATCCGCGTCGGTGGCCGCTACCGCCCGCGCAAGAACCTGGAGCTGCGCCTGTCGGGCGAGTACGCGCGCTGGAGCGTGTTCGACAAGCAGTGCATCATCAACGCCGACGACGCCGCTCGCAAGTGCCTGGTCAAGGCCGACGGCGCCAGCGACACCGCCAACGGCGGCGCCGGCATCCTGGTCGTCATCGAGCGCGACTGGCAGGACGCCATGGGCGTCCGCGGCGGCGCCTCGTACTGGGTCACCCCGACGGTAGAGGCTTACGGCGGCCTGGGTTATGACGGCAACGCCGTGCCCGACGAGACCATCGAGGCCGCCCTCATCGACATGGGCAAGATCACGGCGTCGGCGGGCGGCAAGTTCACCCTGCTCGACCACAAGCTGAGCCTCGACCTCGGCTACACCCACGTCTTCTACTTCGACCGCCCGGTCGCCGCCCGCCCCCGCGACGCCGGCGGCAAGCAGGTCTCCTCGCTGCCCCCCTCCAAGAACCCCGACGGCGCCGGCCGCTACGAGCAGATGATCGGCGTCCTGTCCCTGCAGGCCGAATACTCCTTCTAGCCCCCTCGAAACGCTCCGCGTTTCGAGGAGGCTATTCCGCTCCGTCTCCGTCTCCGTCGCCCCCGAACCAAAGCTCCCACCACAGGGACTGTCCCCCCCGACCTGGGGCCCCCAGCCACGCTCCGCTCACGATTTCCCCCGGCTTTTCCCCGGCACGCGGCCTGCAAAACCGCAGGCCATGGAATCACTCATCGAACCCGCCGCCCGCATCGTCGCCGTTCCGCGACGGCGCACGAGCTCCTCCAGCAGCGCCTGGCTGCTGGTCATCCTCCGGGCCGTGGTCTCGGCCGCCGCGGGCGGCTACATGGTGCTGGCGCTGCGCAGCGCGCGCCTGGCCCTGGCCGGCGCGCAGGCCGACACCAGCGCGGTGCGCGCCCGGCTGGCCAGCGCGGACGCCCGCCTCGCCGACGCCGAGAAGGCACGCAGCGGTGAGCGCGACGCCCTCGACAAGGAGCTGGCCGCGGTGCGTGCCCAGCTGGCGGTCACCGCCGACAAGGCCAAGGAGGCCGACGCCCTGGCCGACAAGCTGGCGCGCGCGACCGTGGCCGCCGAGGGCGCGGTGACCCGCGACGGCGAGCGCCTGACCCTGGAGCTGGTCGACAAGGTGCTGTTCAGCTCGGCCAAGGCGGAGCTGACGCCGGCCGGCCTGAAGATGCTGACCGCGGTCGGCAAGATCCTGCGCGAGTTCCCCGACAAGCAGGTCTGGGTCCAGGGCCACACCGACGACAAGCCCATCGCCACCGCCGAGTTCCGCTCCAACTGGGAGCTGTCGACCACGCGCGCGCTCAACGTCGTGCACTTCCTGCAGGACAGCGGCGGCGTCGCGCCCGAGCGCCTGGCCGCGGTCGGCTTCAGCAAGTTCCGCCCCATCTCGAAGAAGCGCGCCAAGAACCGCCGCATCGAGATCGTGCTGTTCCCGGCCCAGGTGACGCTGAAGAAGTAGCCGCCAGCCCGGCTAGGGCGCGGCCAGCTCGCAGCCGCGGGCGTCGCCCAGCCGACACGCCGCCTGGCAGCCCAGCTCCTCGCCGCCGGCGCAGGCGCGCTGGTACAGCAGCAGCGCGCGATCGGGCCGCTCCAGCAGCTCGTCGATCCCGCCCAGGCTGACACAGCCGAGCAGATGTCCGCCCCGGCAGGCGCGGTAGTAGAGATCCCGCGCGCGCGCGTGGTTGGGCGCCACCCCGATGGCCTGCTGGTACAGCACCCCGAGGGCGTGACAGCCGGGCAGCACGCCGCCGTCGCAGGCGCGCTCGAACAGCGCGCGCGCCGCGATGGGATCCTGCGCCACGCCCTGACGTTCACCCTCGATGTAGCGCAGCCCCAGATCCACACAGGCGCGCAGCTCGCCCCGCTCACAGGCCACCCGGTCGCCCGCCGCGGTGCCCGGCCGGGCCACCTGCTTGTGCGGTCCGCCGCACCCGAGCAGCACCAGCAGCAGCGCGCCGAGCCGCCTCACGTCGATCGCCGCCTCAGCGCCAGCCCGGCCAGCGCCAGCCCGCTCAGCACCAGCACGCCCAGCGCCACCCCGATGCGCAGCGCCTGCGTCCGCCGCGCCGCCGCCACCCGCGCGCCGATCGAGCCTGCGGGGTGATACAGCTCGATCCGCCACGCCGGCCGCTCACGCTCGGCCTCGCCACGCCGCGGCGCCAGCCAGATCCTCCGACTCGTGCTCGTGCTCGGGCCCGAACTCGGGCTCGGACTCATGCTCAGGCTCGGACTCAGGCTCGGACTCGGGCTCGGGCTCGGGCTCGGGCCGGCGTCCGCCGGCACCGGATCCAGCATCGGCTCATCCAGCCCCGCCAGCGGCACCGCGAACGCGCCCACCTCGGCGTCCGGCGCGCCACGCGTCGCGCCGCCCAGGGTGCTGACGATCTCGTGCCCGCGCTCCTCGGCGGCGACCACGCGGTACTGCCACGCCGCCTCGCCCCCCGCCGTCAGGGCCAGGTGGCGCCGCGCCAGCGCCGGCAGCAGCTCCTCGCGCACATAGTCCATGTCCAGCGTGCCGATGACATAGCAGTACGGGCGCGGCGCCGCGGGTGCGCCGTCGTCCTGGCTCTCGGTCTCGGGATCAGGCAGCCACAGCTCCAGCACCACGGCCGGTGGCTCGGCCAGCAGCGGCCCCAGCGACGGCACCACGTCGAGGCCGCCGCTGCGACGCTCGTCGACGATCGCGGTGCCCAGGCGCGCCAGCTCGTCGGGCCACGGCACCGGGGTCAGGACCTCGTCGGCCTGGTCATACCGGGACAGATCGACGCCGGTCGCGCGCGGCACCGCCACGTACCAGTCGCGGATCAGCGCGGGGAACGGCGCCCGGTTGACCCAGCGCTCCTGCACGAAGGCGAAGTCCTCCCAGTCGGTCTCGGTCAGCGAGTGGGTGTCGACCTGGAACCACAGGTGCGCCCGCGCCAGCTCGCGATCCAGATCGGCGGCCATGGCGCGCGCGCGCGCGCCGGCGTCGGCGCGCAGCGCGGCCCGCTCGGCGTCGGCCCAGGCGTGGCCCTGCGCCAGCGCCAGCCACAGCGCCGCCGCTCCCGCGCACCCGGTGGTCACCGCGCAGGCCAGGACGACGGCGGTGCTCAGCCGCGCGCGAGCCATGCCGCGAAGGCCTCGCTGCCCGCGAACTCGGCGACCAGCGGGCCCAGCACGCGCACGGCCTCGGCGCGCCAGTGCGCCAGCGCCGCCGGCGCCTCGCCCAGCACCTGCCCCACCGTGCGCTGGCCCTCGACCGCCAGCCACAGCGCGACCTCCTCGGCGATGGCGACGCGCACCTCGGGCCGGGTCAGGTTGTGCGCCAGCACGCCGGGCAGCGCGGCCAAGAGCGCGTTGCGCTTGGCCACCGGCACCGCCGCGACGCGGTCCCAGACCTGCGACGCCGGCATGTCGAGCACACCCTCCAGCGCCATGCCCGCCATGTCGGCCATGTGCTGCGCGCTCTCCTTGGTGGCCATGACCTCGACCACGTGGGCCAGGATGAGGTTGAGCGAACCATCGATGAAGGCCGACGACGCCCGCCCGAGCTGGGCCTCGACCTGCGGCCCGAGCCCCCCCAGCAGCGCCTTGCCCATGCTGCTGGCGAGACCGAAGGCGCCGCGGCCCACGCTCCCCATGAAGCCGCCGCCCTGGCCGCCCTTGAGGCTGCCGAGGAAGCGCGAGATGGTCTCCTCGGTGACCTCCCTGATGAGGTGACGCACGCCGTCCTGCTCGACCACGCTCTGCAGGAAGCGCTTGTCGAGCCGCACCGGGATGGCGGCCAGCGCGCGCAGGGCGTCGATGGCGTCATCGGTCAGGGCGTCCCCGACGAGGTCGCCATGATCGGTGGCGCGCTGGTGCTGGCGCTCCAGGAAGGGGCGCACGTGCTTCATCACGATGCGCTCGATGAGCTCGGGCGCCAGCGCGGCCTGCAGGTGGCCCAGCATGCGGTCCGGCTCGATGAAGCGGGACACCTTCTGCGCCATCACGAAGTCGAAGCCGAGCTCGACGAGGGCGGCAGCGCGGGCAGGTTCCATCGCCAGAACATAGCCGAAAAAACCGGGTAGGATCGGCGCGTGATCCGCCGGCTCGACGACTATGCCGCCGTGTTCGACGGCGACGACGACCCCGAGGTCTTCATCCTGGCGCCGTCGCCCGCCCGGCCGGTGCCCGCAGGGGACACCCGGCGCGGCACCGCCTGGATCTTCCGCGCCGAGCCCGCTGCCGCCCTGTACGCGGCCTGGGTCAAGACCCGCCACGGCATCGACTGTGTGCCGCTGCGGGTGCGCCTGCGCCCGCTGGCCGACGCCCTGGCCGACCGCGATCTGACCTGGGTGCTCGACCCCGAGCCGCGTTTTGGCACCACGCCACCTCTGGCCTTCAAGGCCCCGCTGCGCTGCTGAGCCCGGGCGGCCCCGACGACGTCGAACGTCGACAGTGTCCACCCCAGGGTCAGCTGACCCCGCTCTGGCCGGCTGGTGTAGCCGCCCGGTGTGACGACCTGGCGCAGCGCGCGCCCGGGCGCACATCTGCAACTCGCTGATTCATCTTCACAATCGGCGCCAGGTCCGACGGCACGGACGGTGCTAAAGGGTCCGACCATGCGCACCCTGACGCTCGCCAAGACGCTGCTCCCCCTCTCCTTCCTGGCCTCGCTCAGCCTCGGCTGCACGGCTGACGACACCCTCGACGAAGAGGACCTGCCGGGCGAGCAGCTCAAGGTCGACACTGGCGACGACGGCAAGTTCGACTCCTCGGTCGAGGCGACCATCCTCGACTTCAGCTTCAAGGGCGAGCTGCTCACCGCCGACAGCTGGAACACCACCGAGACCATCAACGACCAGCTGCTCTACACCATCGGTCACCTGAACGGCACCCGCGGCGTCGGCCGCCTCGACCGCCTGGTGCTGTCGAACATCAAGACGGTGCGCGAGGGCGAAAAGACCAAGGTCACCTACGACGCCCGCCTGCCGGTGGCGTGGGGCTCCAAGACCAACCTGCCCACGCGCTACGACTTCATCCTGCCGCGCAACGTGGACTACGCCGGCCTCGAGGCCTTCACCACCAAGTACGCGCACAGCTGCATCGACTTCGGCGCGCACGACGTGACCTCGGGATCGATGTGGTACTACTACCGCCCCAAGGCGTCGGGCTGCACCCTGGCTGACGCCGACGTGGTGCGCACCACGGCGACCGCCGAGGTCTCCGCCATCAACTCCAGCGGCAAGTACCCCGAGTATCACAAGGTCTGGGAGGACGGCACGCTCAACGTGGTCGCGGTCTTCGGCAAGTACGAGGACAACGCCACCAGCACCAGCGACGCCGGCATCGCCGCCTACAACCAGTTCATCGGCGCCATCAAGACCGCGCTGGCGGGCATGTCGCCGGTGACCACGCCGGCCACGCTGCCGGCCAGCCCCGGCCCGGGCACCGTGGACGTGACCCTCAAGGGCACCCTGCCCGGCGGCAAGAAGATCCAGGTCAACGTGCTGCTGGTCGACAACGTCAGCACCGCCAGCACCACCTTCTACAACCGCTACGAGGAGCTCAGCACCGCCGCCGACGTCATCATGTACAACGGCCACGCCGGCCTGGGTCAGAACGTGCGCGCGCTGGCCCAGAAGGGCCGCTTCGTGGCCGGCAAGTACGTCATCGTGTGGATGAACGGCTGCGACACCTACGCCTACGTGGACGGCTCGCTGGCGCAGAAGCGCGCCGCGCTGAACCCCGACGACCCCACCGGCACCAAGTACATGGAGATCATCACCAACGGCATGCCGTCGTACTTCCACTCCAACTCGCGCGCCGTGATGGCGATGATCAACGGCCTGCTGGCCTTCGACAGCCCCAAGACCTACGAGCAGATCTTCAAGAACGTGGACAGCTCGCAGGTCGTCCTGGTCACCGGCGACAACGACAACGTCTACTACCCCGGCTACGACCCGGGCGGCGTGACCCCGCCGACCCCGACCACCTGGGCCGGCCTGACCGACTCCTTCACCGTCGCCCGCGCCGCCGTGAAGCAGTTCGAGACCCCGGTCCTGCCCGTCGGCAGCTACAGGTTCGAGCTGACCGGCACCGGCGACGGCGACCTCTACGTCCAGAAGGGCCGCGCCCCCACCACGTCGTCCTACGTCTGCCGCCCCTACAAGAACGGCTCCAACGAGACCTGCATCGTCCCCCTGACCACCCCCGGCAAGCTCTTCGTCATGGTCCGCGGCTACGGCACGACCTCCACCGTGAAGCTGGTCGGCAAGGTCAACTGACCCGACCCGCGGCGCCACCTCTGCGCGCTGGGCTGCTGCTTGGCTGGCTGGCAGCGGTTCACCTCTGCGGCTGCCGTCGCGGCGAGACCTTCGCCGGGCCACGAGAGGGGCTCTCCCGAGCCGAACTCCACGCCAAGACGGGGATCGAGATACCCCAGGCGGCGACCGACCTCCGCAGCCGCTGGGTGGACACGGTTCCAGACGACTCGCTGCACATCCGCTTCAAGCTTCCCCGCACGGAGCTCGACCAGTTCACCGGCGCCGAGGGCATGCCCGCCCTCACCAGGGTGACCCCGTCATGGGTCGAGCTGGAGCGAGGGGGCGCCCTGCCCTGGTTCAAGCCTGACCCAGAGGGGACTTTGCTGTCAGGTCGACAGGAGGGCCGACACCTGGACGTCCTCGTCGCAGTCGACCAGCCTCAGTCGGTGACCGTCTACATCCGGCGCGTCCACTGAGGCGACGGCGGCGGGTGGCGCTGGCCTCGTACGGCCTGGCCTCTTGCTGCCGTGGCCACGAGCGCCTCAGGAATCAAGGTCATCCTCGTGTCGCCCCCTCCCCATGGGCTCGAAGAGTCCTCCACCCAGGTAGCGCGTCTTGCCGAGCAGGAGAGGACCCCGCACCGCGACGCGGAAACGCAACTCGACTCGTGCGGCCAGGCCCACGCGGGCGACACCGCGAACCCTGGCGACCCGCACCTCACTGGGTCTCGGGAGCCCGCGACGGTCGCACTCACGCCTGACATCGGTGATGACGGCATCCTCAGCCGAGAGACCCTTCGCATGCCGGTTTGCGACGTAGTCGGTCACCGAGCGAAAAACACGCGACGAATTGAGGAGTGGATCGCTCGACGAACAGGGCGAAGCCCGGAGCGGGAGCACGCCGGCCTCCCCGGCACGGAGTTCCACGAACCCCTCGATCGCCCGCCCAAGAGTCTCGAGGTGCGGGGCATCTTCCCGCGATGGCCGCCTCAGCCCATCGAGGATATGCGGCGCGACGACCAGCAGGCGGGAACGGGGTACATCCACGGAGAAGGCGAGGTGGGTCGATCGACTCGACTCCGAGCCGCTCTCGTCGTCCGTGTGCCCGTGGAAGTAGGCGGGCAGCTCGGCCGAACCTCGACGTCCAAGAGTCGCCTGCGCTCGCGCCATCAACGCGCGTCGGAGAGCCCGGGCGACCCTGGTTGGCTCGACCCCCTTCGGGAGCCCGCCCGTAACAGCAAATGCGAACACACCGCGCTCCGACCTCGGTGCCATGAGCCCAAGCCCGAGAAACCGGCCGTCACCGAGAACGAGTGGGCCTCCCACTTCGCGATCGAACTCCACTTCGGCGTGCCAGAGGGTCTCCTTGGCGAAGCGAGTCCCCTCAGCGAATCGCTCCGCGCGTGTGCCATGGCGGTCGTATGCCTCCTTTTGCACATGAGCACGGACCAGTGCAGCCTCGACCCCCGCGTGTCGCAGCGCCTGGGCGATGGCGTGCCGCGCCACTTGCTCCTCCGCCTCCCGCTCCGTGGCCGACTTGGACTCCTCACGTTGGCGCTTCGGCTCGATGCGACGACGCGGCGCCGACCCGAGCGCGAGCGGAGTGACGGATCTCCATGATCGCGACCGGACGCGGTATCGATCGACCATCTGGTCCGAAGCCGTACCGGCCAGGGTCGTGCCTTCGACTTCGCCGGTCTCCGGATCGAAGAGCGACCGCCCTGCGAGCGCCCACAGGACATCGCCCTCAGCGATCGGTCCCTGGGGCACCTGAACGAGCACTCGTCGCACCGACTGATCGGCGTGCTCATGACCGATCGAGGGAAGCGGGATGAACCGCACCCTCTCCTCGATCGGCCCCGCGTTCGAGCCATCCGGCTTGCGACCCACGAGAACCCGATCGATATCGGCCTTGTGATCCGGCAGAGCGTTCGTCAGCACGGCGACAGCGGTGTTCCTGACCAGCTCCACGAGGGATGTGACACACCACGCTGCCCAGGGCGACGACCTGGCAGGCTCGGCCTCCCGCCGGAGTTCGAAGAGGTGAAACGCGGGCGTTCCGTCGTAGCCGACCATCCTGAACTGCGCCTTCGGCGGCTGCACGAAGTTGGTCGCCTCCCCGTCCATGCTCGGACGAAGGCGCATGCGCCCAGCCTCGAACCGGCGAACGAGGCTCCCGAAGCTATCTGGCGCGGGCACTGCCAGTTCGTTGGCTCCATCGCCTGCGGCAGGGCGGTGCACGGTACCGGAGTGAACGCGCAGGCGCGCCCAAAGCTGCTCATCGTCGAGCAGCTCGCCGACAGCCCATGCGGGATCGACACCACGTCCCAGCTGGTAGAGCCCGTCCGCAAGTGAGACCAGCCCCTCGCCGCCCGGCTCGGGCAACGGCCATGCATAGAGGAAGGGCGCCTCACTCTCCAGGAGGTACGGCCAAACTGCCTTCTTGGTCCGCACCTCGCCGACGCGCTCAGGATCAGCGCCGACGGCATCGAGATCGTTGTTCGGTACGAACAGCGACAGCCGCTGCCCTCGACGTGCCGCAGGCGCCGCGATCACCGGCGGCGCGAGACGTTCGAGCTGCATCAGAGCCCGTGCCGCGTCCTCGGGCACCCGGCATCCCTGCGCAGCCCCCGCCACGAGCGACTGGAAGACCCGCGCTGGCGCAGGGGGCCACTCATCAGCGCCGTGGTAGCGCCGGTCGTGCAGGTGAACCGTGAGGGCAAAATGGCGACCCATCGTGCTACTTCTTCGCTTTGGCGGCCTTCTTCGCGGCCGCCTTCTCACCCTTGTCGCCGCCCTTGAGATCGTCCTTCGCGAGCTTGGGATCGAACTTGACGACCCGATCCGCGCCCACGACGAACGCAGCCGCCGCCTGGGCCGCAAACGCTCGCGCCGTGGCGGCATCGAGCGCAACCTCCGAGCGCCCGCCCGTGCGTGCAACCTCCACCCACGAGCCCTTCACGCCGGCCTTGGGGACGAGGAGGCATCCTGCGCGAAGGAAGCCGTCGAGGGGCTCCGTCGCCGCTACCAGACTGAGACCAAGGATGTAGCGACGAAGCGCCTCACTCGCTTGCCCACCTTGGAGACGACGGACGGCCACCAGATTGATGGTCACATCACGCACAATCGGGCCCCGGGCGACGATGCCTCCATGGGCGCCAGTGGCTGGCACAGCCACGAAGCCCCGCTTCGCGAGCGGACTCTTCGGATCCCCTTCCTGCTTGGCCTTCTCCTCCTCCGAAAAGAGTTCGAGGGCCGCATAGTCGATCGCAGGCACATACTGCGCCGATCGCGTCAGCCGATCGACGTCCCATGCCCGAATCACGGACTGAACGAGCCGGGGCAACTTCGCTTGCGTATCACGTGAGTCCCAGACCCCGAACACCAAGGAGGTCGGCGCGAGCTTCGCGATCAAGCTGGCGTCGCCCGAGTCGAGGAAGGCCGCAAACGCCGCTCGTGCGTCGGCCTTGAGTTCCGACGACCGAATGATCGCATCGCCCAGCCGGTGCCCAGCCCGAAGGATCGACACCCGCCGGCCCTCCGCGATCTCGATCTCGATCTGCGGAACCAGCGCCGCCACCCCGTCGTCGCCCCCCGCCCCCTTCTCGAACATCGGCTCGATGCGATTCGCTTGCGAGCCGACACTGTCGACCGTCGCAACCTGCGTCCCATCCCCCAGCTTGTCGATGTTGTAGCCGACGTCCGCGTAGGTTGGCGGGAAGAACACGCCCCCATCACCCTCTACCGGCTCGAGTTCCTGCTTCAATACCAGCGCCACCGCGCCTGTGGGTGAAAGCCAGCGATCCACATGCTCGTCCAGACTCGTGCTCATGACTCCCATCCTTCCCAGACTTGAGTGATTGCGCGAGCCTGGCCTTCCTTGCCGGGCCAGCTCAGCGACATTCGAAAACGGCGAGTCTCAAACGGCATCGCGGGTGCCCCGAGGGCCACGCGTAGGAACGAAAGGGGCGACCACTTCACTCCGCGGGAGGCACCGACGACGCCATACCCGTACTCGAGCTTCGCAAAACGACGCGGCCGAGCGTGCGTGAGACCGATCGCCCCCAGCAACTCGACGAGAGGATAGCCGACGGACCGCACAGCGCCGCCATGCGCGTTCAACGAGAACCCGGCGTCGATCGGCACGTAGTCGCGCCGCCAATCCAGGCGAAAACTGCTACTCTGCGGCACGCCCATCGCAAACGGGTCATCGGCCGCGGCCGACGCGCCCTCGCGAATGAGTTCGACAGCGTCGCGCGTGAGCGCAGCCCCCGGGTAGCCGCCTGCGCCCGCCCAGAACTTCACGTTGTCACGTACCGTGTCTGCCCAGTGGTCGATGCGCACCTCAGCTTCGTCCGTGCGGAGCAGAGCTAGGAGGGTCGCTGGTGACTCTGGATCCGGTGAGGGATAGGGCGCGCCCTCCGGAAGCTCGTCCGGCGTGCGTCCCCAGCTCCCCTTCCAGGCGGCAATGTTGCTACTTCCATGCGGCGCTTGCGAGATGACCTTGGCCTGCGACAGGAAGCGCAGCACGCCCCTGATTGGAGGGTCGTCGCCGCTCGCTCGCAAGCGAAAGCGGACCGCAGTGCGATCCGACCAGTCAAAACATCCCTCCACGCCGCCGAACAGCACCTCCGCGACCTCAGCGCAGCCGAGACACGCGAAGACCTGGCCAGGATTGAAGAGATCCACAGGGATCGATGCTTCAGCCACGTTCGACCCCGCGCTCATCGTTCTCTCGCGACGCGGTCTGGTCGGCCGCGCGTAGCAGTGCCTCCCACCAGGCGAGTCCCCAGGGCCCCCACAGCTTCTCGAGCCGGGCGAATCGAAGTGCGATCGCTCTGGCTCGCTCGACGAGCGCGCTGGGTGGCGCATCGTCACAGCCCTCGGTCCGCAGGATCGGCCGCGCGAAGCCATGGTGCGCCGCGATGAGGTGCAGCACAAGATCACGATCCTCGGACGCCAGGACTGCAACACGTCCGTCACGCTCGGCATAGGGCAGCGAACCGAGTTCGTGCCGGTAACCCGCGAGGATCGACTGGATCGGGCGGCTCGTCGTCTTGCCGAGTGGCCGCTTGTCGGGTGGGGCGCGGAAGGCCCGCTGCCATCGCTCCGCCTTCTTCCCCTCGTCGTGAAGCACAGCCGCCAAGGCGAGCATCTCGACGTGCTCCGGTTTCAGCCCAGCTCGCTCGGCGATTGCCCGGGCGTGTCGTTCCGCGCACATCTCGTGCTCATCGAGGCGTTGCTCTCGACCAGTCGATCGGCCATCTGCCGTGGTGGACTGTTGCATCGGGTCCGTCTCGACGACGAGCCAAGCGGCTGCCTCGCCGTCTCCGTCGGTTCTCGAAACGAACGTCTCCTCGACGCGCCAGCCCCCGTCCTTCGCAAGTTCCTCGAGACTCTCGACCTCGCGCACCCGAAACGGGAGCCGCAGCATCTCGCTCACGTCGGTAGCATCGTCCGTTTTGGGATCGAGCAGACCACCGTCGCCGAGCCCGCCGATCCGCAGGTCGACGACGATCGTCGCGCCTGCAAGGTCACGGAAGAGGAGGTCACGCCCCCGCTTGTCGAGGCCATCGAGTTCCCCAAGCGTGTACCCCCGATTGCGATCACCGAGAACAAACAGCACGGTGTCGCCGAGCTCGAGGGGCGGGCGACTTCCTGCCGACGGTTCGTCAATCGGCGTCGGGTCGTCGGGCTTGGCCCCAGTGGGTAACTGGCGAGACGGCCTGACCTGCCTCACGCGTTTGGCGAGCCAGTCCATGACCAGCACGCTCTCCATCTCGAGGATCTCAGCGGTCTCGATCGGGGCAGCCTCGAAGAACTCCCCGACGTCTGCCCGCCTCGGCAACCACCGGCGCCACACCACGGTGGTCTGAGCATCCTCCTCGACCCAGCCCCGGAGCCAGGGACGCACGGGCGGCCGGCCCGGGTTCTCTGCCAGCGACGTCATGGACCACGACTCGACGACGGCGCGACTGAGCCTGGGGTGAAGTGGGGCGGGCGTCGAACCCTCCTTGATCAGGCCCGCTTTGACGTCGTCCTTCTTGCACTCGGAGAGCGCCCGAGGACTCGCGTCATAGGTGCCATCAGAGAAGGAAAGGCTCTGAAGGGCCCGCTGGGTCGCCTGCCTTCTTCTCCAGCGATCCACCCGCGAGCGTTCATCATCCTTCAGTCTCTTTGGCGCCTTCGCAGCGCTCTCGCTACCGCCATCATCGTCGCCCTCAGCGGTGTCATCATCGGCATCGTCGGAGTCATCCAGGTCGCCCTCATCCTGGCGCTGCCGGTTGTGGAGCGCCTCGTCCTTCGCCAGCGCCTCCTCCGTCTTGTCATCGAGCAAGGATGGCACGATCCAGACATCGGCCTCCCCGTCGCCGCGGCGGTTCACGCGGCCCAACCGCTGGACCATCCGCTCCCACTCGACAAGGTCGAGAACTGCGTGATCAGCGTCGAGATCCACGCCGACTTCACCTGCGCTCGTCGCGATGACGAAGACAGGCCCTTGGCGCGCAGCCGTCGAGCCCGCGATCATACCTAGCTCACCCAGCCGCTTGGCGGCCGCCTCGCGCTCCGCGACGCGACGTCCACCGACGAACAGCTCTGTCTCGACCTCGACCCTCGACGATTCGCCTTCCCCGTCAGCGAGCTTCCCGATCGCCTCCTGGACCTCCTGAGCGGTCTTGCGACTATCGACGAAGACGATCACCCGCGAGGCCTGCATTCCGTGAGCCGAAACCTCCCATGCCTTGCTCGCGAGGGCCGCCGCGAGTGCACTCGATTCGACAGCAGCGGAGATGCGAACGCGCTTCTTTGCGTCGAGGCGTCGCACCAAGACCTCGTGTCGGCGGTCAGCTTCATCGAGCTGAAACCCGACGCCCGCGCCGCGCCCCGTGGCCGACAGCGACATCACCCGACTTGGGGGGACGACCTCGCGCACGCTCCGGTCAGCCATCAGGGACTGGTCCTGCGTGGCCGCCCGCACCATCGCCTCGAAGGCCGGCACGAGGTGCGCCTCATCGAGCACGATCAGTGCGTCGGCCCCAAGCAGCGCGGCGTGATAGGGCCGCATCTTCCGCGAGCAGCGGTAGCCCTCGAACAGGAGACGCGAACCGAGCATGTCGACAGTGCCGACAACGATGGCGGGTGATGATGGATCCTCGAGCCACTCCCTGTTGTCAACGTGCTGGCCACGAAGGGTGGATATCGGCAACGGCCGGGTGATCCCGAGCGCCCGCCTGAGTCCGTCAGTCTCGTCCACGACCCTCTTGATCCGCTCGGCCTCCTCCGTTGCCTGGTCCACCACAGCTCGACGATCGACGACGTAGACCAAGCGCCGCGGCAGCTTGGCTCCGGCCGCGAGCGCCGCCGCCCAGATAGCCATCACAGCGGTCTTCCCCAGCCCCGTGGGAATGTCGAGCGAGGTGGGGATCGCGCCCTTCGCGAAGTGCTCCACGAGGAGGCGCTCCTGCCAGGGGAACGGCGTATCGCCCTCACCGAGGCCAAGCAAATGGCGTAGCCACTCCGCACCGCGACCCCCGATCTGGGTGTCCCGGTGTAGCGCATGCGGCTCCTGCTCTGGGCCTCCAGCCCGCGCCATCAAATCACCTCACGCCTCCGGAGCCAAGGGCCACAAGGGGACTATGGGGATCTCTCGTCGCTCGACCGTCACCCGTTCACGGTAGGCACTAGCCTTGCCACAACGTGGCAAACAGGATTTCTGGCATGGCCCTGCGACGGCGTGGTCAGCATCCCACTTGCTCTGGGGAGCGTTGGCGACACCGCCAGCGAGCACGAGCTGCACGAGGGTAACGTTAGGGTTGGGCATGCTGCCGTCCTTCGCCGACGGCCGCGCGCCCTCCGCCAGTCCCGCTTTCATCGGACGCGCGGCGCCTGACACAGCGGCCCCCGGCCAAATCCCCTTCCGCTCGGGTCCCCCCTCTCCCTCCACGACCGTCCTCGGCGAACGGCGCAGAAAGCTGGGCGAGGAACTCCGGATCTCCGCCTCCAATGCCCGCCGCCTCGCCCTTGAGATCATAGGCGAGGTCGCCAGCTCCTTCGGCCTCGGCGTCCGCCTCGACGCCGTCTTGGGAACCCGAGTGCCGCGACCCGGTTCCACCGGTGTCGTGTTCAGGCTTGGGCTCGCTTGTCCCCATTGATGACTGGCCGTCTCCGCGCAAGAGTCGCGCCCCCCCCGGAGGCCACGGTATGCCTCCGCGAGTCCGATGGCCAGGGGTCTCTCGCTGCGGCGTTCTTGTCGGCTCGGCTCCACGGGCCTTGACGCCCGTCCTGTGGTCGGGCTCCGTAGTGACATGGCGCGCGCGGATCAGGCTTCCCGGCTGAGGGCGGTCGAGAAGGCGCTGGTGGAGTCAGGGCCGCGAGGCGTGGTGCTGAAGGCGCTCGGGGAGCGGCATGGTTGGCCGCTGAGGACCCTGTATCGGGACATCAAGGCGCTCGAGCGCGCCGGCTTCCCCGTCGCCGTGATGGAGCCCGGGCGGTACCGGATCATGGGGCGTGGGGCGGCGTGGGCGGCGCAGGGGATCGATGCCGAGGAACTCGCGGCGCTCATCCTGGTCAGGCGTCTCGCGCGGGCGTGGCGCGAGACCAAGGTTGGGCGGGCGCTCGATCGCCTGTACAGCAAGATCTCGGCGGCGCCCGGGAGCCAGCAGCCGGCGCTGCCGCTGGCGCCGGGGATCGAGCTGCCCGAGGGCGTGCCGATCGACTATGGGCATCGGCCGGCCCTGCTGATGCTGGAGCGGGCGACGCGGGAGCGGCGAGCGGTGGCCTGTCGCTACCTGGCGCTGTCGACCGGCGAGGTCACCCAGCGGGTCATCGAGCCCTGCGAGCTGTACTGGGATCCGCGGCTGGAGTCGCTCTATGTCATCGCGCACTGTCGGCTGCGCAAGGACACGCGGGTGTTCGCGGTGCACCGGTTCGAGTCGGTGGTGCTGACCGAGGAGCGCTTCGTGCCCAGGCCGGGGGTCAGCTCGAAGGCGGCGCTGCGGGCGGCGTTCCGGGTCTGGCGCGACAACAACGTCGAGTCGGTCAAGGTGCGCTTCACGCCGAGGCGCGCACCCGAGATCCGTGAGCGGCGCTGGCACGGCTCGCAGACCATCGCCCACGACCCCGAGACCAAGGGCGGCATCATCGCGAGCTTCGAGGTCGCGGGGCTGGCGGAGATCGAGCGCTGGGTGCTCGGGTTCGGCGCCGAGGCAGAGGTCCTGGCGCCCGCGGAGCTGGTGGCGCGGGTGCGCGATCAGCTGGCGGCGGCGCAGGAGCGCTATGCGCGCCCGGCCAGGCGGCGCGGCAGCGGCAGTTTGCCGTGATCTGACACTGGGTGCTGGCAGCCTGAGGGCATGACGAACGTCCTCGTGCCGCTGGTCCCTGCGCGGATGCTCAACGAGTTCTCGTACTGCCCGCGGCTCTCGTACCTGGAGTGGGTACAGGGCGACTTCGCCGACAGCGCGGACACCATCGATGGCCGCCGCGTGCACAAGCGGGTCGACCGGCCGGGCGGCGCGCTGCCGCCGGCCAACGACACCACCGAGCGGCTCCACGCGCGCTCGGTCGAGCTGGCGGCGCCCGGGCTGGGGATGGTGGCCAAGCTGGACCTCATCGAGGTGGAGGACGGCTGGGTCACGCCGGTCGACTACAAGCGCGGCAAGCCGCCCGACATCCCGGGCCGCGCGTGGGAGCCGGAGCGCGTGCAGCTGTGCGCGCAGGCGCTCATCCTAGAGGAGCACGGCTATCGCTGCGAGAGCGGCATCCTCTACTTCGCCGAGTCCAAGCAGCGGGTGGAGATCGTGTTCGACGACGCGCTGCGGGCGCGGACCCGGGAGCTCTTGGCGGCGCTGCGGATGACGGTCGCGAGCGGCGCCCTGCCGCCACCGCTGCGTGACAGCCCGAAGTGTCCACGCTGCTCGCTGGTGGGGATCTGCTTGCCTGACGAGGTCAACCAGCTCCGTGGGGTGGAGGCCCCGGAGGTGCCGCGCAAGCTGGTGCCGGCGCGTGACGACGCGCTGCCGCTGTATGTCCACACCGCTGGCGCGCGGGTGGGCCGGCGCGGCGACGAGCTCGTGATCGAGGAGCGCGACGGTACCCGCCACGAGGTCACGCTGCTGCGCACCTCGCAGGTCGTCCTGGTGGGTGGCGTGCAGATCTCGACGCAGGCCGTCCAGGAGCTGTGCGCGCGGGGGCTGCCGGTGGTGTACCTGTCAGCGGGAGGGCGCTTCTTCGGGGTCACCACCGGGATGCCGCACAAGAACGTCGAGCTCCGGCTGGCGCAGTACCGCGCGGCGGCCAGCGAGTCGCGCGCGCTCGGGCTGGCGCGGCGCTTCGTGGCCGCCAAGATCCGCAACCAGCGCACCCTGCTGCGGCGCAACGGCGATGTGCCCGACCTGGTGCTGGACCGGCTGCGCGAGCTGGCCGTGGCGGCCGAGGAGTGCGGCGCCGCCGAGTCCCTGCTGGGGCTGGAGGGGACGGCGGCGCGGCTGTACTTCCAGCACTTCGCGCGCATGGTCAAGGCGCCCGAGGCCGCGAGCTTCGACTTCGAGGGCCGCAACCGCCGGCCGCCCCTGGACCCGGTGAACGCGCTGCTGTCGCTGGCGTATGCGCTGCTGACCAAGGAGCTGGCGGTGGTGCTGCTGAGCGTCGGGTTCGACCCCTATCTGGGCTTCTTTCACCAGCCGCGCCACGGCAAGCCGGCGCTGGCGCTGGACGTGATGGAGGAGTTCCGGCCGCTGATCGCGGACTCGGTCGTCATCACGGCCATCAACACCGGGGTCGTCAAGGAGGCCGACTTCATCCGAAGGGGCGCCGGGTGCGCGATGGCGGACGCCGGGCGCGCCCGGTTCATGGAGGCGTTCGAGCGCCGCATGGACGAGCTGGTGACGCACCCGGTGTTCGGCTACCGCATCAGCTACCGCCGGATCCTCGAGGTCCACGCGCGCCTCCTGGGCCGCCACCTGACCGGCGAGATCCCCGAGGCGCCGAGCTTCCTGACGCGCTGACATGCTGGCGCGGTACTTCGTCTGCTACGACATCCGCGACAAGAAGCGGCTCCGCCTGGTGCACCGCAAGATGCGCGGCTACGGCGTGCGGGTGCAGTACTCGGTGTTCCGCTGCGACCTGTCGGCGCGCGAGAAGGCCCAGCTCATCAGCGAACTCGGCGACATCATCGACCACCAGGCCGATCAGGTCCTCCTGGTCAACCTCGGCCCGGCCGAGGGCCGCGGCGACGAGGTGGTGGACGCGCTCGGCCTGCCCTACGGCGTGGCGCCGCGCTCCGCGGTGATCGTGTAGTGTCGACGTCGAAGCATGCGCGCGCAGGCGCGGCGACGTTCCCTGACAACTCCATCGTTGACTGTGACGACCTCGCGAGCGCCTCGGTGCCGTCGTGCCCCCGGCACCCGCTCGCAAGGCCCAAGCGCCGGCAACCCCACGACATCGCCCCTCGTGGCGCGCCGTCGCACTCGTGTGAACGAGCAACAACGCAACCCGCTCGAAAACAAGGGTACAACCCCGCACCACGGCTCGCAGATTCGAGCGAGCGCACTCCGCCGCTGCAGAGCGGCGGCCCCATTGAAGGCACTCCAGGAGCCAGGGCCGGAAGCACGGGTGCCAGCACTCCGCCGCTGCAGAGCGGCGGCCCCATTGAAGGCACGTCGGCTCCTCGGGCATCGGGTGCGCGGCCAGCCAGCACTCCGCCGCTGCAGAGCGGCGGCCCCATTGAAGGAACAAGACGAAGGGCAAGGCACGCGTTGACGCCATCACTCCGCCGCTGCAGAGCGGCGGCCCCATTGAAGGACG
>JADYYK010000294.1 GCA_020853705.1 Deltaproteobacteria bacterium | reverse complement strand
TTTGTGCGCCCGGCACGGGCGTGATCAGGAGGTGAAAGTCCTCTGGGGAACCCGGTCGCAGGGACCCCACGCGAACCGCAAGGCGAAATGATTCCAGCCGTGAGGCTGGCGCTGAAGGAAGCGGTAGCGAAGCCGCGGACCGACGAACAGAAACCGGATAGTAGGCGCGGCCATCCAGGGCGAGCGGGCAAATGACCGCGAAGCTCTCGCGACCAAAGGGTGGCTTCGTAGATCCGGCGGTGGTGCGGTGAAGATCACGACCCTTACCCGGGGAGATCTCGCCTGACGCTCGAAAGAGCGACGCCGCGAGGCGGAGCGAGAAGTCAGCAGAGGCCGTAGTAGCAACCGCGGAAGCCGGCAGCGGCGCGAGCCGTGAGAGCCGGAAGCTTCAGCGGCGGCGAAGGGCCGAACACAGGGAGAGCGAACCGACTGTGAGTCTCGGTGACGCCAGGCGCCAGAAGACGAAGCTGCCAGACGCGGGTAGGGGTGAAGCCCCGAGAGGCGACTGGAGCGGCGAAGCGCGATCGGCGACGAACGGAGACGGACGCTCAGGAAGCGACCACCTGATGGAAGCGGTGGTCGAGCGCCAAAACGCCAAGGCGGCGTTGAAGCGTGTACGGCAGAACCAGGGCAGCCCCGGCGTGGACGGGATGACGGTGGATGAGCTGTCGGTGTATCTGGCGAAGCACTGGGAGGAGGTGCGAGCCCATCTGCTCGCAGGCACCTACCGGCCGCAGCCAGTGCGCAGGCAGATGATCGCGAAGAGCGGCGGCGGAATGCGGGAGCTCGGCATTCCGACGGTGCTCGACCGTTTCATCCAGCAAGCCATCCTGCAAGTGCTGCAACCGCGATTCGATCCGACCTTCTCCGAGCACAGCTTCGGCTTCCGACCTGGGCGCCGCGCACACGACGCAGTGTGTGTGGCGCAGAAGTACGTCCAGGCTGGTCGTCGATGGGTGGTGGACGTGGACCTGGAGCGCTTCTTCGACCGGGTCAACCACGACGTGCTGATGGGGAAGCTGGCGGCGCGGATCGAGGATCGGCGCTTGCTGAGGCTGATCCGTCACTATCTCGAGGCCGGCATCATGGCGCACGGGGTAGTGACGGAGCGGCATGAGGGAACACCGCAGGGTGGTCCACTCTCACCGCTGTTGGCGAACGTGCTCCTCGACGAAGTGGACCGGGCGCTGGAGAAGCGCGGTCACGCCTTCGCCCGCTACGCCGACGACTGCAACGTGTACGTGCGGTCCAAGCGAGCAGGGCAGCGCGTGATGGGGACGCTGCGGCGGCTCTACGCGAAGCTCCGGCTCCGGATCAACGAGGCGAAGAGTGCGGTGGCATGGGCAGGGGCACGGCAATTCCTCGGCTACAGCGTCTGGATCGGCCGAGGGAAAACGGTGCACCTGCGCGTGGCAGCCAAGACCCTGGCGACGATGAAGCAGCGGGTCCGGGACCTGACGAGCCGGAACAGCGGACGAAACCTGCGCACGATGGTCAGCGTGCTGCGGAGCTACCTCGTGGGCTGGAAGCTGTATTTCAGCCTCGCGAAGACCCCCAAGGTCTTCCACCGTCTCGACCAGTGGATCAGGCGCCGGTTACGCATGGTGCAAGCCAAGCAGTGGAAGCGAGGGACCACGGCGTGCCGTTCGCTCCTCGCAAGGGGGGTGCCGGCCGACGCAGCCAGACGCGCCGCCGCGCACCTCCGCCGCTGGTGGCACATCGCCAAGCACCCCGCGATGAGCATCGCCCTGCCAGACCATGCTTTCGATGCGATGGGACTGCCGAGGCTGGAGGCGGACCCCAACCTGTGAACCGCCGGATACGGACCCGTACGTCCGGTGGTGTGAGAGGGGTCGGCCAGTCCCTACTGGCCGCCCCTATCTCGAT
>JADYYK010000137.1 GCA_020853705.1 Deltaproteobacteria bacterium | reverse complement strand
GCGGCATCGAGCCGCACATCGGCAAGCTGGCGCTGCCCGGCGGCTACATCAACCTGGGCGAGTCGTGGCAGCGCGCCGCCACCCGCGAGGTCGAGGAGGAGACTGGCCTCGTCGTCGACACCGCCGGTGTGCGCGACTTTCGCGTGCTCAGCGCGCCCGATGGCACCGTGCTGGTGTTCGGCACCGCTGGCGCGCTGCCCGCCAACGCCCTCGACGTCGCCGCCTTCGAGCCCAGCCACGAGACCTCCGAGCTCTGCATCGTGCGCGCCCCCCAGGAGCTGGCCTTCCCGCTGCACACCCAGGTGCTGGCCGAGTGGTTCGCGCGCAAGCCCAGCTGAGTAGCAGGCTGTATCGACAGCCCGCTACCGGATCTCCACCGTGCGCAGCAGCCACGAGGTGCCGCCGCGCTCGTCGCGGATGACGAACCACAGCTGCACCGGCCCGGGCTGCTTCGGCGCGGTCCACTCGGTGTCGGTCTCGGCGGGCTGGCTGCCGATCTGGACCCGCTTGGCGCCGCCGGTCTTCTCGCGGGTGAACTCGCCCGCGGTGGCGAAGAACGCGTAGCGCAAGGACTCCGTCAGGTCGCGCGTGGTGCCGGTGAAGGTGAAGACGCGGTAGGGCTCGGCGGCGTCGTCGGCCGCGCGGGGGTCGAGCTTGACCTTCTTGCCGGGCGCGAACACCGCGCCGTCGGCCAGCTCCACCCCGTCGGCCTCGATGCGCGCCAGGGCCGGGTTCCGGTTGGCCACCTTGCCCGCCGGGATGGGCACCGAGTAGGTCACTCGCTTCTGCGCATACACGCGCAGCGGATCGGTCGGCTCGCCGATGGCGACCTCGATGGCGATGCTGACCTGGCCGTCGAAGCCCTTGAGCGGATCGGCCTCGCGCGCGCGCTGGAGCAGGCCGACGTCGGCGCGGAAGCTGGCGCGGATGGGCGCTCCGGGCAGCGCGCGGCCCTCGCCCAGCAGCAGCGCCAGCACGTCGTCCTCGCAGCGCGTCGCGATCTGGTTCTGCTCGCCTTGCCCGGCGTTGAACACGGTCTTGATGGCGCACGCCTTCAGCGTCCAGGGCCGCTCGGCGGGGCTGCCCGGGTCGGCCCACAGGACCTCGAGGTCGACCGCGTCGATCACGGTGTCGAGATCGGGCACCACCACCTCGGCCGGCTCGGAGCGCATGGCGAGCACGCGGGTGTCCTTGACGATCGACTCGGTCTCGAAGCCGGGATCGCAGCCAGCCGCGAGCGCGGCGCCCAGCAGCAGCAGGGTGACGGGCCTTGCGCGCATCAGAACTGACCTCGCACGCCGAGCGTCGGCAGGATGGGCAGGCCGCGCACCGGGGCCTGCTCGCGCCAGCGGTAGTCGAACTGCACCAGCTCGGCGTTCTCGTTGTTGGTCACGTTGCGCACGTCGAGGAAGGCCGACATGCGCCAGCGCTGAAAGGTCCAGGTCTTCTCGAAGCGCACGTCGATCGAGGTGTAGAACGGCAGGCGCTGGCTGAACATCTCGCCGCGCAGCGCCAGGTAGCGGTCCTCGTCGGACTGCAGGATCCCGCCCATCACCGGCGTGGTCGGCCGCCCCGAGGTGATCTGCATGCGCGCGCCCAGCTCCCAGCCGTTGTCGAAGCTGTAGCTGGCGACGCCGACCAGGTTGTGGGTCTGGTCGAAGAAGTAGGGCACGTAGTCCTTGTCCTGCGGCCGCTTGCGCTCGGTGTACGACAGCGTGTAGCTGAGCCAGCCGTAGAAGTGGCGCGTCATCTCGCGGCGCATCAGCAGCTCGGCGCCGAAGGTGCGCCCGAGCCCCTGATTGGTGAAGTACTCGCGCACCACCTCACCGTTCTCGTAGCGGGTGCCGGTGGCGAAGGCGATCTGGTCATAGCGCTGGATGAAGTAGCCCTGCAGGTCGACGGTGGTCAGCTTGCCGAGCTGGCGCAGCCAGCCCAGGCCGTACTGCGCGGTCAGCGACAGGTCGAGGTTGGGCTGCCCGAACTGGCGGTCGAGCACCTCGGGCGGCGGGTTCTGGTGGTACAGGCCGACGTGGCCCTTGAGCTTGTTGTTGGCGGTGACCTGGTACTCGGCGGTCACCCGCGGGTCGAGCGACGCGCGCATCTGGCCGACATAAGTGTAGAGGTCGCTGCGCAGCCCGGGCGCCACGCGCAGCTTCCGGGTCACGTCCCAGGTCGCCTCGGCGTAGACCCCGGCGCCGTAGAAGTCGACCAGGCGGCTGAGCTGGGTCTCGGGCAGCTCGACCTCCTCGTAGGTGCGGAAGTCGGCGGGCAGCGGCACGTTGGCGTCGTAAGCCGTGAAGCGTGACGCCAGATCCAGACCGAAACGCAGCCCGAGATCTTTACGTGCTGTCCACTCGACCTCCTCGCGCAGGTCCCACTCGTAGGCCGTCAGGTCGGCGCTGGCGGTGGGCCCGCCGGTGAACGACAAGAGGTCGAGGCCGAGGCTGGGCGCCAGGGTCAGGCGCACCTTGGGCTGGAGCTGGTGCACCCAGCGCCCGGCGATGCGGTGAAAGCCGATGTGCGAGTTGAGATCGATGTCCGCCCCGCGCTTCTCGCCGGCCTCGTTCTGCACGATCTTGAGGAAGTCGTCCGACCCGAACACGCTCAAGGTCAAGAGATCGCGCCGGGACAGCTCGTAGTCGAACCGGGTCTGGTAGTCGTAATAGACCGGCGCCACCGTCAGGGTGTCGGACGGCAGCGCGATGGCCAGCACCAGATCGACGTACGAGCGCCGCCCGCCGATGGCCAGGCGCCCCTTCTTGCCGACCGGGAGGTCGAGGAACAGCGAGGAGTCGATCAGGTTCAGGTTGACCGCGCCGTGGCTGCGCCGCTTGGCCGCGGGCGCGCGCAGGGTGACCTCGACGACGCCGCCCTGCAAGCGCCCGAAGCGCACCGGGAAGCTGGACGGGTAGAGGTCGAGGCGGTCGATGATCTCGGCGTTGAACACCGAGGGGCCGCCGAGGAAGTGGTAGAGCAGGGGGATCTGCACGCCGTCGACGAAGACGCCGGAGTCGCGCGGGCCGGCGCCGCGCAGGATGAGCAGGCCGGCGCCGAAGGGGGCGCGCGCCACTCCGGGCAGCGACTCGATGACGCGCAGCGGATCGCCGAAGGTGCCCGGCACCGTGCGCAGGGTCTCGCGCTCGAGGGTGCGGCGCGCGACCACGGTCTCCTGGCGACGCCCCTTGATGATGGTCTCGTAGGGGTTCACGCGCAGGGGCCTCAGGTAGAAGGTCACCGCGGCGATGTCGTCGCTGCGGACCTCGACCTCGATGGCGTCGTCGTGGTGCGCCGACGAGCGCGCGCTGAGGCGGTGCTGGCCCAGCGGGACGTCGGCGGCGAAGCGACCGTCGGCGTCGGTGAAGAGGTCGACGCCGGTGCTGCCGACCGAGATGATGGCCGCCTCGATGGGCTCGCGGGTGCCCTTCTCGATGACGCGGCCCTCCAGGCGGCCGGTGGGCAGCGCGGGTGGAGCGTTGGGCGGCGTGTCGGGTGGGGTGTCGGGTGGCTCGGGGGGCAGCTCGGGGGGCGCCGGCACCGCGGGGGCGAAGCGCAGGGTGTAGCGGATGCGGATGGCGGCGGGCTTGCCGTCGATCTCGGCGGGCGAGAAGCGGTACTGGCGCACGGCGGCGACGGCGGCCTCGTCGAAGCCGTCGCCGACCGGGGTCGCCACCGTGACGTCGGTGACCGCGCCGGTGGCGTCGATGGTGACCACCAGGTCGACGGCGGCGCTCTTGCCGGCGGCCAGGGCGCCCTCCGGGTAGACCGCGGGGACCTCGCTGATGACGGCGGGCGCCTTGGTGACCTGGGGCGCCTTGGGCGTGGGCGCCGGTGACTCGTCGGGGCGGCGGACATCCTGGGCCTGCGCGGTGGCGGCCTGGGCCACCAGCAAGGCGACGGTCAGCGCCATGGCCAGGGCGGTCGTGGTCGCGCTGCGGGGCTCGGTCATGGTGCTTCGGGCGCTGACGGTCCGGACACGGGGCACGCCCGGGCTTGGACGCCAGGGCAGGGGACATGGTTGCCCCCGAGCCGGCCGACCCAGGCGTGGCGACAGGGACTTTGGTTGCGTACCGGGCGTGACAAACGTCTCTTGCAATGGACCTTTGCCAGACGATAATGGGTTCTCGGTTGTAGGGCCAGAGCCTACCAGGAGCGGGCGATGCATTCGGCTAATCGGATCCTCGCGCGGACGTCGCCCCTCTGGTTGCTGGCGCTGCTGGCAGCTGGTTGCGGCTCGCCCGGCAACGGGCAGGGGGACGACGACGACACCCCGGTGATCGACGCCGGTCCGGTGGTGGTCGACGACGCTGGCAACGTGGTCGGCGACGGCGGGCCGCAGCAGGCGCTGGCGCTGCAGAACATCGACCCGCCGCACGGGCCCTATCGCGGCGGCACCGTGGTCCAGATCCGCGGCCGCAACTTCGTCGAGGGCATCAAGGTCTTCATCGGCGGTCGCCAGTGCGAGCCGCAGGACGTCGAGATCCTGGATGGACGCCGCCTGCGCGTGCGCACCCCACCGGGCGATGTCGGCCCCGCCGACGTCATCGTGCAGACCGACATCGAGAGCGCCATCCTGCCGCGCGCGTTCACCTACGACGCCTTCTACCTCGACCCCAGCTCGGGGGCGCTGGCCGGCGGCACGCTGGTGCGCATGATCGGCAAGGGCACCGCGTGGACGCCCTCGAGCACGGTCAAGTTCGGCACCCGCGCCCTTCTCAACCCGAGCTTCATCAGCGCCGGCGAGATCCAGGGTCAGGCCCCGCCCGCCATCGCGGCCGGGTCGGTCGACGTCACCATCACCACCGGCGGCGTGGCCGACGTGGCCGAGGACGCCTTCACCTACTACGACTCGTCGGATCCCATCTTCGGCGGGCTCGGCGGCGGCAGCCTGGGCGGCAGCATCAACGTCAGCGTGGTCGACGCCATGACCGGCAACGTGGTCGCCGGCGCCTCGGTCTTCGTCGGCAACCCGGCGACGACCAGCCACCGCGGCCTCACCAACGCGATGGGGCAGATCGTGTTCTCGGGCGCCGACATCGTGGGCCGCCAGACCGTGACCGCGGCCAAGGAGAAGTACGAGGCGCAGTCGTTCGTATCGTTCGACGCCAAGGACGTCACCATCTTCCTGGTCCCGCTGCCGCCGCCGCCGATGCCGGGCAACCTGCCGCCGGGGCGCTTCGCCGCCATCATCGACGGCGCGGTCACGTTCGGCGGGCCGACCGGCGTCGGCACCACGACCTGGGATCTGGTGCCCGAGCCGCGCACCCCGACCGAGAAGAAGGTCGCCCAGGTCTTCACCACCGCGGGCGACATCTTCTCGCGCAACCCGGCCCCGGGCAGCGGCGGCCGGGTGGTGTTCCAGCCCGGCGCCAACGTGCGCTCGTGGCCGTACCGCATCGTGGCGCGCCCGGGCGCGCTGGCGGTGGTCGCGGTCGCCGGCCTGGAGGACACCGTCAACGGGGAGGTCGTGTTCACCCCGTTCGCCATCGGCGTGCACCGGAACATCGTGGTCGGCCCGGGCGAGAACAAGACCGGCGTGGACGTGCTGGTGGACCTGCCGCTGGACGTCGCGCTGCAGGTCGATCTGCGTGACCCGCCGCCGCTGACCAACCTGGCCGGCCCCACCGATCTGCGCGTGGATGCCTACCTCGACCTCGGCGGCGAGGGCGTCATCATCATGCCGGGCTCCAGCGTCGAGCTCGAGGTCGGCACCCACGTGGCGACCATCGGCTCGCAGCCGCCCATCCTGCGCACGCTGAGCGACTCCAGCTACGTCATCGTGGCCAGCTGCGACACCTCGAGCGGGCCGCCCGAGTCGGTGCGCATCCTCAAGGGCATCACCGACCTGACCCGGCCCATCGTGGTCGAGGGCTGGCACGGCATCCCGCGCGCCATCGACCCGGTCGACGGCGGCACCGCGTCGGGCCCGCAGCTGCGCTGGCGACCGGACGGCGGCGACGCCATCGGCACCTTCAACTTCATGACGCTGGAGAGCTTCGACTCGCCGTCCGTGCCGCTGTGGCGCATCGTGACCCGCGGCGACGTCTTCCAGGGCGACATGCCCGACCTGCGCGCGCTGGAGGCCACGCTGCCCGAGGTGCCGCCGCCGCCCGCGGACCTGTTCTGGGTGGTGTACTCGATCACCGTGCCCGGCATCACCTTCGATCAGTTCACCTACAACAACCTGAACCAGCGCTACTGGAGCGCCCACGCCGTGAACTACTTCGTGGTCAAGGTCCCCTAGGGCCCGCGGATGGGTATCTCGATCGCCCTCGCGGCCGATCCATCCCGACTAGCTTCGTCGCGGCTGCGCTCCGGTGCTCACGTACCCCCAGTACGCTCCGCTCCGGTGCTCGCCGCTCCTCGCCATCCGGGCGCCTCGTCCACGATCATCGATCGACTTACCCATTCGCGGGCCCTCTCCTGTCCTTCGGGCCTCTGGAAAGGTCCCCTCGTCTGATGCTCCTCAGCAAGCGTTCATTGGTGATGACCCTGTGGGCCGCGGCGTTCGCGGCCGGGGCTGGCTTTGCGGCCAGCATCCAGGGTTGCGGTGGTGGTGGCGGCGGCAGCCTGGTGTGCAACGACCCGGTGGCGCAGGGCTGCGTGTGCACGCCGGGACAGTCGGGCTGCGTGGGCAACACCTATTCGATCTGCAACGACGACGGCAAGGGCTACACCGCGCAGACCCAGTGCGGCACCGGCGCCAACCCGTCGAAGGTGTGCGTGGTCGATCGCGGCTGCCTGCCGTGCTTTCCCAACCTGACCCGGTGTCGCGGCTTCGACGTCACCCGCTGCGCCGCCGACGGCTTTGGCGAGGCGGTGGTCGAGACCTGCTCGGCGTCGCTGGGCGAGACCTGCCTGGATGGCGAGTGCAAGAACGCCTGCGAGGTCGCGGCGCAGAACAAGAGCTACCAGGGCTGCGAGTACTTCGCGGTCGATCTCGACAACGCCGGGCTGTCGGACACGCTGAACGCGGCCGGGCAGCAGTTCTCGGTGGTGGTCTCGAACCCGAGCCCGCTGCCGGCGGACGTGGTGGTGGAGCAGAACGACGCCATGCCAGGGGCGATCCCGCAGCCCACCGTGGTCAAGACGGTGCGCCTGGAGCCGGGTGATCTGCGCGTGATCGACCTGCCGCAGCGCGAGATCGACGGCTCGACGCCGGGGCTGGTCGACGACGGGCCGGGGACCTTCCTGTCGTCGGCGGCGTACCGCATCCGGTCGTCGGCGCCCATCGTGGCCTACCAGTTCAACCCGCTGGAGAACGTCAACGTGTTCTCCAACGACGCCTCGCTGCTGATCCCGACCGCGGCGCTGGACAAGACCTACATGGTGATGGGCTGGCCGCAGACCATCGCCGACACCGACGTGCCCGAGACCGACTTCGAGGAGAACCTGCGCGCGGCGCTGACCATCGTCGGCGTGCGCGAGGGCATCACCACGGTGTCGATCCGCGCCAAGACCGCGACCATCGCGGGGCGCACCGTGGCTGGCGAGCCCATCCCGGCGCGCCTGCGCGGCGAGACCTGGGAGGTCAAGCTGGGGCCCTTCGACGTGCTGAACCTGGAGACCGGCGACTTCAACGCCGACTTCACCGGGTCGACCATCACCGCGGATCAGCCGGTGGCGGTGTTCTCGGGCAGCGAGGCCTCCGACGTGCCCGACTTCCAGACCCTGTCGTCGCGCCAGTGCTGCGCCGACCACATGGAGGAGCAGCTGTTCCCGCTGACCACCGCAGGCAAGCGCTTCGTCGCGGTCAAGAGCGCCGAGCGCACCCAGGCCGTCAAGCGCGCCGGCGCCGACGTCGCCGTGGTGCGCGAGAAGGAGTGGTTCCGCGTGCTGGGCACCGAGGAGTTCACCACCGTGAACACCTCGCTGCCGGCGCCCAACGACCGCTTCACGGTGACCGCGGGCAACTACCGCCAGCTCGAGGTCGACCGCGACTTCGTCATCAGCGCGACCGCCCCGGTCATCGTGGCGCAGTTCAACGGCAGCCAGGCCACCACCGGCATCCCCAACAGCCTGCCCGGCGGCGACCCGTCGTTCACGCTGCTGCCGCCGGTCGAGCAGTACCGCACCGACTACAACTTCCTGGTGCCCAACAAGTACGCCTTCGACTTCCTGCTCATCGCGGCGCCGGTCGACACCGCCATCACCTACGACGGCGGCCCGCTGCCGCCCGAGTGCAGCAAGGAGAGCGCCGGCACCGTCACCGTGGACGGCAAGGAGGTCGAGTTCGAGGCCACCCGCTGCCCGCTGTCCGCGCCGATGATCCTGACCGGCCCCAGCGCCCCACCGGCGCCCAAGAATGTCCTCCCCGGCGCCCAGGACGACGGCGCCCACACCCTGAGCGGCGACAAGCCCTTCGGCCTCATCGTCTACGGCTTCGACAGCTTCGTCAGCTACGGCTACCCCGGCGGCGCCGATCTCCGCGCGATCAACGTCAAGTAGCCCGCAGGGCTACTTGACGTTGTCCGTCTCCGCTCCGGTCAAGTAGCCCGCAGGGCTACTTGACGTTGTCCGTGTCCGCTCCGGTCGCTCACCCCCCCGGCCAGCACCTGCCGACGTAGCCGCACTTCAGCGCCTCGCACCTGGGCCGCTCGACGCCCGCGAACCTGTCGCGCGCGCGTGCGTCCGCCAGCGCCCCACCCAGGGTCGCCAGCTCGACCCGGAAGTCCTCCAGGTTGGCCTCGCTCGGCGCGCTCAGCGCCGGCGTCGGATCGCCATCGCCCAGCCAGCACAGCCCGACGCGCACGCGCTGCTTGCCCAGCAGCTGCTGCGCCGCCAGCGCGTAGGCCAGCAGCTGGAAGCCATGGTCGCGCCCGCTGCGGCTGCGCGAGTGCTTGTAGTCCAGCACCACCGCCTCGCTGTCATCGACCAGCACGTCGATCTGCCCCTTGAGCAGCACCCGCGGCGTGTCGCCCACCACCAGCGCGAACGGCTCCTCGCGCCGCACCGCCGCCGGCCGCGCCAGCAGGAGCTTGCGTGCCCCCGCGCTGCCCAGCCAGCGCAGCACGTCGGCGCGCACGCGCGCGAGCTCCTCCGCGCTGGCGCGCTCAGCACCGGCCTGCTCCAGCGCCGCGTCCACCGCGGCCTCGGGCGCCCGCGCCGCCAGCTCGAGATCACACAGCTCCAGCACGCGGTGCGCCAGCGCGCCCCGGCCCCGCGCCCCCAGCCCCTCGGGGGGCCAGCCCGCGCGCGCGATCGCCCCGTGCCCGCCGCGTGCGGCATCGGGATCGGCGTCACCCCAGCCCGCCACGTCCTCGCCGCTCAGCTCGTCAGCGTCGGCGCCGGCGTCCTCGGGGCGGGGATGCTCCTCCAGCCCGAGCTCGGGCCGGTACTGGTAGCGCCGTGCGCAGCGCTGGAAGTCGGCCAGCGCGGTCACCGAGGTCACCAGCGTCGCCGGCCTCGGCCGCGGCGCCAGCGCGCGCGCCACCGCGGCACGCGCCTCCGCCACGTCGGCCAGGTCGCGCCCCAGCAGCGCGCTGTCACCCGCCAGCGGCGCCCCGGTCTCGAGCTCGGGCAGCTGCTCCGCCGCGCTCGCCTCGCGCGCCGGCAGCCCGGGCGGCAGCTCGTCCTCGTTGACGATCTTGACCAGCTCCCGGTCGGGGCCCTTCATCATGTCGTCGAGCAGCAGGCGCCAGCACGCCGTCTTGTGCCTGCGCTTGGCCCCCGACAGCACCAGCAGCTCGCGCGCACGCGTGGTCGCGACATAGAACAGCCGCAGCGACTGCGCGGCCTCGCGGCGCTGCAGCCGCTTGCTGACCGCCGTCCAGCTCGCCGACTCCCAGCCCAGGCGCGTGCGCAGCGCCAGGCCGAGATCGCGGTCATAGGCCACGTCATTGCCGAAACTCGGTGACTGCGCCGCGCAGTCGGGCACGAACACCACGCCGAACTCCAGCCCCTTGGACTGGTGCACCGTCATCACGCGCACCACGTCGTCGCCCTCGGCCAGCACCTGCGCCGCCGGCGCCACCGCCTGGGCCTCGACGTCGGCGTCGAGCTCGCGCACGAAGCGCCGCGCCCCGCCCGCGCCCGGCCCCGCGGCATCCGCCAGGTCGAGCAGCCGCGCCAGGTTGGCCAGCCGCTGCTCACCATGAAAGCCGGCCGCCAGGACGGCCTCCAGATCCAGCGCCGCGATCAGCGCGCGCAGCGCCCCGCCCGGCCCCAGGCGGTCCAGCGCCCCCACCAGCTCGTCATGCACGGTGACCCAGCGCCCGAGACGCCGCGCCTCCGCTTCCGGCAGCGCCGGGGTGCCCGTCAGCGCGGCCTGGCGCACCGCCTCCAGCCTGAGCGGTCGCCCCGCCGCCAGCTGCACCAGCGAGACGTCCGACAGCGCCACCAGCGGCGAGCGCAGCACCGTGAGCAGCGCCATGGTGTCATCGGGATCCACCAGCACCGCCAGCGCGGCCGCGAGATCGCGCACCTCCTGGGCCTCGAAGAAGCCGCGCCCCTTGACCACGTAATAGGGGATCTGCAGCCGGCGCAGCTCGGCCAGGTAGACGTCGAGGTGGCTGAAGCGCGCCAGCAGCAGCGCGATGTCGCCGTAGCGCGCCGGCCGCTCCGGCCCGCCGCCGCGCGGCTCGATCATGACGCCGCCCGGCGCCGCCGTCGGCGACGCCCCCCGGGTCGGCGCGGGCGCGGGTGCCACCAGCGCCGCGATCCGTCGTGCCACCGCCCGCGCCTCGCACCGGCGCCGCTCCGGCGAGGTCAGGTCGTCCTCGCCCAGGGTGGGCTCGAGCAGCTCGACCGCCGGCCCGACCCCGGCCGCGCGGTGCGCCGTCAGCTCGTCATCGGCGCCGTAGCGCACATCGAAGTCATGCTCGGCGCGCTGCATCGCGGGCTGGAACAGCGCGCGCACGAAGGCCAGCAGCCCCGGCCGCGAGCGCCGGTTCTCGCGCAGCACCACGCGCTGCCCGCCGCTTGCGACGACGGCGCGCTCGGCCGCCGTGAAGACCCCGACATCGGCGCCGCGAAAGTCGTAGATCGATTGCTTGCGGTCCCCGACCAGGAAGCGCCGCGCGCCCGCGCTGGTCAGGGCATCGATCAGCGCGCCCTGGATCCGGCTGGAGTCCTGGTACTCGTCGACCAGCACGGCGTCGAAGCCGCGCGCCAGCGCCTCGCGTCCGGGGCCCTGCGCCAGCCGCGACAGCCCGTTCATCAGGTCGGCGAAGTCGAGCACCCCGCGGGTCGCCTTGGCCACCTGGTAGCTCCGGCGCACCTCGCCCACCAGCTGCGCCAGCGCCGCCAGCTGGGGCCCCGACGCCACGTCGCCCCACGCCGCGTGCAGCTTCTCGTTGGCGTTGCGCACCGCCGACCAGCCGTCGCGCGCCTTGAACCCCGCGGTCTTGAGGTCCACGTGGGTCGTCGCCAGCTCGGTCGCCGCCCGCGCCAGCCGGTCACTGCTGTCGGCGACCACAGCCGCCGCGGGGTCCTGCGCCAGGTCCAGGCCGATGCCCAGGCTGCGCTCGAACCGGGTCAGCCCCGCCAGGCCGCGCTGGGCCGCCTCGCGGCGCTCGCGGTCCGCGGGCTTCAGGGAGCGCGCGGTCTCCGCCAGCATGGTGGTGACGGTGGCGCGCACCTCCGCCATCGCGGCCAGCAGCGCCGCGCGCGCGGCGCCGGCGTCGATCGCCAGCGCCGGGCGCTCCAGATCCTGCTCCGCCAGCTGACCGACCAGCTGCTGCAGCGAGGCCAGGAGGCCGCCACCGCGCGCCCGCTCCAGCTCCAGCTCACCGATGAGGTGGGTAAGCTCGCTGCGCTCCAGCGCGCGGGGCAAGGCGGCCTCGATGACCTCGCCGATCAGGCTGCCGGCGGCGCGCTCGTCGATCAGCTGGAACGCCGGATCGACGCCCAGCTCGGCCGCGGCGGCGCGCACCACGGTGGCGGCGAAGGCGTGGAACGTCGAGATCGGCGCCGACCCCAGCTCGTGCAGCCGCTGCTCCCACTCCAGCGCCGACAGCGGCGGCGCGCCCGCCTCGCGGTAGGCCGCCAGCAGCGCGTGATCGTTGCCCGCCATGGCGTCCGCGATGCGCGCGCCGAGCCGGGTGCGCATCTCGCCCGCCGCCTTGTCGGTGAAGGTCAGCGCGCAGATCCGTGCCGGCGCCACCCGCCCGAGCTGGGTCACCCCCGCGAGCAAGCGCAGATACAGATCGGTCAGCGCGTGGGTCTTGCCAGTGCCGGCGCCGGCCGCCACCACCAGGTCGCCCGCGAAGGCCGCGATGATCTGGCCCGGCGTCACGTGTCGTCCTCGGGCTTGCTGAGGTGGACCACGCGGCACGCGCGCTCCAGCGGACAGAACTGGCAGTCGACCGGGCGGACCGGGAACTCGCCGTTGCGCAGGGCATGCACGTGCTGCCACAGCTTGTCACCCAGGCTGACGACGCCGCGCTCGCGCGCCGCCGCTCGCGCCACCTCGTCCAGCGCCAGCTCGTCGGCCAGCTTGGCGTCGGCGACCTCGCGCAGCGTCGGCCCCGCGGTGGCGTCCTTGATGGACACCAGCCGCCCATTCCAGCTCAGGCCACGCTCCTCGAGCGCCTGCTGCGCCACCGCGGTGTACAGCGGCAGCTGGAAGCTGGTCTCGAGGCGGGTGCCCTCTTGCAGCACCTTCCTGGCGCTGCCCAGGGTGCTCGACTTGTAGTCGATCACCATGCCCTCGGCGCCGACATCGACCCGATCGATCTTGCCCTGGAAGTACGCGTCTTCCGCGCCCTCGCTGATGCGCAGCGCGGGCCACCTCGCGCCGGGGCCGAAGCCGACCTCCAGCGCCACCGGCTGGCCCCCGAAGGGCTTGCGCGTGTCGGCGCGCAGCACCCGCGCGGCATCATCACGAGCCCGCGCGCGGCGCACGTCCCACAGGGCAGGGTGGCCGACGAAGCCCTCGTCCTCGGCGCGCTGGAACGCCTCTGCACAGGCCTCGTCGAGCGCCTGCGCCAGCGCCTCCGGCAGCGGCGTATCGTCTTCGAGCGGGGTCGGCCAGGGCCACGGCAGCCCGCGCTCGAGGACCCGGCGCAGGGTGCCCTCCAGACAGTCATGGGCCAGCGAGCCACGCCGTCGGGTGTCCATGTCCTCGCCCGGCGCCTCGTCGTCGCGCACCCCGAGCACGCGCTCCGCGAACAGCCGGAAGGGGCAGCGTGCATGGGTCTCCAGCGCGCTGACCGAGAGCGGTCGCTCCGCGCTGCCGCCCAGGCGCGCCACCACCTCGGGCAGCGGCCCGACCACGCCCTCCCACGGCCCTGGTGGACGACGGCCCTCGAAGAAGGCCAGCCGGCCGCGCTCGATGGTGGCGATCTCGGCCAGCCGCTGCAGCCGAGGGCCCAGCATGGCCTGGGTGGCCCGGTACAGCGCGGCCGCGCGCGCCAGCGGCGGTCGCGGCTCCTTGCGCAGGACTCCGGCAGGCTCGGCCAGCAGGTCGAGCGCGACCCGCGACAGCAGCTCCCCCGGCGAGGCCACGTCGAGCAGCGTCGGCACCAGGCGCCGCGCCACCTCGCGCCGGCGCGCGCCAGCGCGCAGGAGATCACTGATGAGCGTCGACCGGGTCGCCTCGGCCTCGCCGTCGTCGGCGAGCGCATAGATCACATGCGCGCGCTCGCCCGCCGCGGCCAGCACCCGATAGAAGGCCAGGGTGTCCTCGGCGCGGCGCTCCTCGTCGGGGCCGAGGTCGCGATGCAGGCGCAGCCGGTGCGCGGGTCCGAGCGCGCCGTCGAGCAGGGCCCGATCGGCCACGCCGTACAGCGGATGCGGCCGCGCCCGCGCCGGCAGCCGCCCGTCCTCGACCCCGAGCACGATCACGACACGCGCCGGCCGTCCCACCGCCGAGCCCAGCCGCGCCAGCATGAGCCGCCCACCGCGCGCGCCGGTGCGTCCCGCCGGCCGTCGATCGATGAGATCGACCAGCAGGATGGCGAAGGCACGGCGCCCGATCTCGACCTCGGGCGCCATCGTGGGCGCCAGCCGGCGCACGTCGGCCAGCGCAGCCGAGAGCGCATCCCAGGCCTGCTGATCGCGCGCCAGCGCACGTTCGCTGGCTGTCACCAGGTCGGCCAGCTGCGGATCGTCGCGCCGGGCCGGTCCGCGCCGCGCTCCGTCGGCCAGGCCCAGCTGCTGACACGCCCGTCCGAGCGCGCTCGCGTGCGCCGCCGGTGTGGCGCGCGCAGGCAACGACTCCAGCACCGAGGCGACCCAGGCCAGATGCTGCGCCGCGGCCGCGACCCGCCTGGCATGACGCGAGCTGCCGTCCGCGCTGTCGCCGCCCCCCGAGGCAGAACCCCCAGCAGCATCCGCGGTCGTGGCTGCACTGCTCGGACTCGTGCTCGCGCTCGGACTCGCGGTCTGACTGGTGCTCGGACTCGGGCTCGGACTCGAACCCGTGCTCGTGCTCGAACCCGTGCTCGTGCTCGGACTCGTACTCGGACTCGGGCTCGGACTCGTACTCGGACTCGTACTCGGACTCGTGCTCGGACTCGTGCCCGTGCTCGGACTCGTACCCGTGCTCGGACTCGTACCCGTGCTCGGACTCGTGCTCGGACTCGTGCCCGTGCTCGGACTCGTGCTCGGACTCGTGCTGGTGCTCGTGCTGGTGCTGGTGCTCGTGCTGGTGCTCGTGCTGGTGCTCGTGCTGGTGCTCGTGCTGGTGCTCGTGCTCGTGCTCGTGCTCGTGCTCGTGCTCGGGTTGCGAAGTCTCGCCTTCGGTGAGCGCCGCGCGTGGGCTGCCAGGCGGCTGGCTCCATCACCCGCGCGGCCCAGCCAGCGGACGCCGGCCGCGCGCGCGATGTCCGCGATCTCGCGGGTGGTCAGCTGCAGACCATCCGCGGTCGCTCGTGGTGGCGGCAGGTAGCGCGACGCCAGCAGCGCCAGCACCGGCTGGCACGGCAGCCCCTCGTCGACCAGGTCGCCGAGGCCCAGCGCCAGCGCCACCGCGGGCGACTCGCTGGCGCGTGGCGCAGGCCGATCGATCGCCACCCCGGCGCGCTCCAGGGCGTCGGCTGCCAGCCCGAGTGTGGTCGCATCGGGTGCGGTCACGATGACATCCTCGGGCGCGACCCCCTGATCCAGGGCGCGCCGCGCCAGCCGGGCCGCCTCGCGCGCCGCCGCACGCTGCCCGGGTGCCGCCACGACCTCGACCCCGTGGGTCAGCTCCGGCATCGACACCGTGGTCGCGCGCTCCGGCGCCGCGGCCTCCCCGTCGCGCCGTCGTGGCGCACTGGCCTCGCCATCACGCCTCGCGACGTCCGCGCCCGCGCCCACCCCGACTCCCACCCCGACTCCCGCGTCCCCGTCCGCGCTGGCCGGCGTCGCCGCGCCCACCAGCGCCACATCCTCACCGCGCCGACGCTGGAACAGCGCGCCCAGCACCCGCTCCACCGCGCCGTCGGCATCGTCGGCCGGATCCGCCGCATGCACATCGAGCAGCGGCGCGCGCTCGCCCAGCCGCTCGAAGGCCGCGAACACCGGCTCCAGCGCCGCGATCAGCCGCGCGCGACCAGGGTCACAGGGCAGGCGCACGCGCACCGGTCGGGCCTCCGCCAGGGCGCACACCAGCGCGATCCGCGCCGGGTCCCAGCGCGCTTCAGCCACGATCTCGATGCGCGCCACCCCCGCCAGGGCCGGGGCATCACGAGCCCGCGCCGCGGCCAGGCGCACCCGCGCCGGCTCCACCGCCTGACCGCTCAGCGTCTCGGCGTCGGCCAGCAGCTGCAGCAGCTCACGCAAGCGTTCGCCGCGCTCGCCCGCCAGCTCGGCGCAGGCCTGGGCAGCCTGGGTCGCCGACACCCCGGCCACCGCGAGGTCGCTCGCCAGCAGGGCCAGCGCCCCCAGGATCCCCCGGGTGTCGAGCACCCGCCCGAGCCGGGGGCCCGCCAGCGCCCGGGCCAGCGCCAGGGTCACCGCGATCCGGGCCCGCACACCATCCCACCCCGGGGCGCCGACGGTCAGCTGCTTGCACAGCTCGTCCCAGCTCCAGTGCAGGTCGTTGCGGGCCGCCGGGGAGGCCTCCAGCCGGGCCCGGTCGCACAGCTCGGCCCGCGGCCAAACCCGCAGGATTCGCTCGCTTTTTCTGGGCTGGGGCGAGGACCTTGGCATACCTCGCCAAGCTAGCACGTTGCTCTGACATGAACGCAGTCAGCGCGGAACAAAAGCCGACGTCGCACGTAGAAACCGCCATGCGACTCGCCGCCTGGACCATCTGCTCCACCTGCTGTGAAGCTCATGCGTCTCACCAGGCCTGCCCGCGCTGCGCCGTGCCGGCCGCCGAGCCCGCCCGACGCGCTCCCGTAGCCCCCGCCGCGCCCAGCCCCGGCAACCCCGCGGCCGCCGACCCGTCGCGGCGGATCCGCCTGCAGGCCGCGCCACCCGCGCCAGCCCCCGCACGCAGCACCGCACCGGCCACCCTGATCACCGGCTCGGTCTTCGTCTGCGGCCTGGTCCTTGGTGCCACCGGGATCCTGCCCGTGCTGGGGATCGTGCTGTGCGCCGTCCCGGTCGGGGTGCAGTCGGTCGTCCGCGTGCGCGAGCGCCGCGCCGAGCGCGCCGCCCTGGCCGACCTCGGCCTGCACGTCCAGGGCTGACGGCTCGCCCGCCGCGGCCCCGGGCCGGCGGCAGCGCTACTTCTGCTTGGCCAGGAACCCGACCAGGCTCTGGTTGGCGCCCTTGACCGCGGAGGCCAGGGCATCCAGCTGGGCATCCTTCTCCATGGTCGCGCGCCAGGCCCGCTTGGGCGTCTGCACAGTGGCGCCGCCGGTCACCATGGTCACCACGCGACCCTCGGGGTAGGTGCCCACCATCAGCTTGACGCTGCAGGTGACCTCCACGAACAGGGTCGACGTCTTCTTCGAGATCTCGGTGATGGCGCCATCGATCATGAAGCCCCCGGCGCTGCCCCGCGCGGCCATGTCCATCGACACCGCCTCGCTGGCGCCGAGCTCGTGCTCGATGAACTCCTTGAGCTTGCCGGCCAGCACCTTGCCGCCCGACGGCGCCTTGTTGAAGGTCGACTTCACCGTCACGTAGGTCTTCTTCTGCACCGCGATGCGGGGCGTCTCCTTGGGCACCGCCTCGCGCGGGCGCGCGGTCTGGGCGCGCAGCTTGGCCAGCGCCTCCGACGCCTTGTCGCGCACGAAGGGATCGATGTCGGCCTGGGCGCGCTCCAGGGCGCTGATGGCGCGGGCGTCGCCCAGGTTGCCGAGCGCCGTCGCGGCCACGCCTCGCACGGTCTTGTCCTCGTCACCCAGCGCGCCGATGAAGGGGCGCAGGGCACGGGCGTCGCCGGTGCGCGCCAGCGCGATGGCGGCGATCAGCCGGGTGCGGGCCGGCCTGCCCTTCAACATGGTGTCGGCCAGATCGGTGACCGAGTCGGCACGCGCCTGGTGACCCAGCAGCGCGAGTACGCCGATGACCAGGATCCGGCGCGATGGGTGGCGTTTGAGCACTCGGTGGGGACCTGAAACCGCTTTCTTCGAGGTTAGCCCCCGGGTCTCCAGATCGTCAATCGCATCACGCGCAAATAGCCGGATCTAGATGCAATTTTGCCGCAACCTGGACTAGCCTCAGAACATGGTCGCAGGGCCCAGGGCACGCGTGCGAGGGCGAGGGGCCGCAGGCGCGCTGCTGGCCGAGCTGGCCGACAAGTACGAGGCGCTGGCCACCCTGGGCGCTGGACAGCCCGGGCGAACCTTGGTGCGCCGCGACGCCATGCGCGCCATCGCGAGCCGTTTCCCCGCCGCGCTGCGCGAGTGGGACGAGGCCCCCGCCGGCGCCATCGCGGCCCGCCAGGCCGAGGTCGACGCGCTGCTCGTGACCGCGGCGGCCGCGCCCGACGAGGCCGCGGTGGCCGCGCTGCTGGCGGCGGCGCCAGGTTGGCTGCGCCATGGCGCGGCGCTGCACCCGCTGCTGCGTGACGTGCTCGCGGTCAAGCGCTGGCTGGCCGGGCACGGCAAGCGCGCCGAGGGCGCCGCGAGCGCCCGCGTGGTGACGCCCGCGCTGGTCGACGCCTTCACCGCCTGGCGTGCCCTGCACCCGGGCTGGGTCGGGGTCGAGCTCCTGCCCGAGGTGCTGGCCCCGCCGGGCGGACATGTCGCCGAGCTGGCCTTCGTCGAGGTGGCGCGCCGCCACGGCGTCTCGGTCGCGGATGTCAAGCACGCGCTGTTCGACCACGAGCCTTGATCGGAGACGCGGCGCCCCGTTACCATCGCCCCGGGAAGCGGTGCACCCGGACGCGGGCATTGGAGGTCACGATGCAGCCCAGCAAGACCAAGTCCGAGCTGATCGACGCGGTGGCGGCCAGCGCTCACGTGCCGCGCGGTCGGGCCGAGCAGGTCGTCAACCGCATCTTCGATGCGCTGTCCGACGCGCTGGCGCGCGGCGAGGGCGTCGAGCTGCGCGGCTTCGGCACCTTCAGCGTGCGCGACTATCCGGCGTATGACGGGCGCAACCCGCGCACCGGCGAGCCAGTGCACGTGAAGCCCAAGCGCCTGCCGGTGTTCAAGGTGGGCAAGGAGCTGCGCCAGCGGGTCGAGGCCGCAGGCGAGGCGCAGGCCTCGCGGCGTGCCCAGGCCGAGGCGGCGCGCGCCGAGCCGGCGACGCTCGAGGTGGTGGCGCGCGAGGCCGGCACCACGCCGCGCTCCGAGCTGCCGCGCAGCTGACCCGAGCGGGGGCCTACGGTTGCGGTGCGGGGAAGACCCAGCCGCTGTCGCCATCGACGACGAGCGCCTGCCCGGTGTGAAAGCTGCGTGTCGCCATCCCGGTGTTGACCACCATGGGCAGGCCGAGCTCGCGCGCGAGGGCGGCGCCGTGTGACAGCAGGCCCCCGTGGTCGGTGACCAGGGCGACCGCGTGCGCGAGCAGGTGGGCGAACGCCGGCAGCACGGTGGCGACCACCAGGACGACGCCGTGCGGCGGGGTCACGCTGGCGTCGCCGAGGATGAAGGCGGGGCCGCGGGCGCGACCGCCGCCACCGCTGCCGCGCAGGGCGCCATGCCGGGGCGGGCGCGGGTACAGGCAGGCGCCGCCTTCGATGCGCAGCGGTGGCACCAGCGCGGCGCGGCGGGCGTCGTCGGCGCCGGGGCGCAGGCGCTCGGGGGCGCAGGCCAGCAGGGCGCGGCGGACCACGGCCTGGGCGCGCGCGAACAGGCCGTCGTCGAGCTCGCCGAGGCGCCCGGCCTCGCGGGCCAGGGCGACGCGGCGACGCAGCCGGGTGGCGGCGTGGCGCGGCAAGGCTGCGCACAGGCGGTCGAGGGTGGCGCGCGCCGCGGCGGCGGCGCGGGCCTGGCTGGCGGGCAGCGCCTCGGGCGGGTGCATCGCGGCGGCGCGCGCGGCGGCCTCGAGCGCGGCGGGGGCCTCGCGGTAGCTCGGGGTGGCGACGTCCCAGATGGGCGCCAGGGTGCCCATCGGGCCAGCCAGCAGCGCGTCGAGGGCCGCGCGGTCTCCGGCGAGCAGCGCGCGGCCCGCGGCGGCCAGGGCGAGGGCGCGCTCGGTGGCCCAGGTCGGCACGCCGCCGAGCAGGGTGGTCAGCGTGGCGGCGTGGCCGTGGGCCTCGAGCTGGCGCCGAAGGTCGTCGCGCAGCGCGGCCAGGCTGGGCGACAGTTCATCGAAGTAGGTCCGCGCGATGGTGCGGTAGGCGGCGGTGGCGTGCTCCAGGTCGGCGGGCGCGACCTCGGCGTCGGCCAGGGTCGACTCGATGTGATGCAGCGCGTGCCGGGCCCGGGACAGTGGGCCAGGAGCGCCTGAACTCGTGCTCGAACTCGTGCTCGTGCTCGAACTCGTGCTCGTGCTCGGGCTCGGGCTCGGGCTCGGGCTCGGGCTCGGGCTCGGGCTCGGGCTCGGGCTCGGGCTCGGGCTCGGGCTCGGGCTCGGGTCGTGAACCTGCATCGGTTCGGCGACGTACAGGTAGCCCTCGATCACCACCTGGCCGGGCGTGCGTCCCGCCTCGACCGCGGCCACCAGCGCGGCCTGCGCCTGCGACAGCGGGGCCGGGTTGTGCGTGGCATCGAGTCGCCAGGCGCGCCCATCAGGGGCGCTGAACGGCGCGCGCTCCAGCGTGCTCCACAGCGCCGCCGGCCGCGCCTGCACCCAGGTCACGGCGCCCGCGCCGACCACCAGCTCGGCGTCGACCGCGCCGCCGAAGGCCCGCTCCAGCGCCGGCACCGCGGCCCTGACCGCGGCCAGCCAGTGCGGCCCCAGCTCGGCGGGGGCCCACTCGGCCAGCGCGACCGCGCCGCTGTCCCGCTCACACAGCAGCGCGGCGCCGTCGGCGCGCTCGAGGCGCAGGTGGCGCGCCTCGGCACCCTGCCCGGGGTCGCGCGTGTACAGGGTCAGCTGCAGCCCTGGCACCGTGGCCTGCAGCAGGACCGCCATGCGCTCGCTGGCGCCGGTGCCGAGCCGGGCCCGGTAGGCCGCCGCCAGCGGCGCCCGCAGCGACGCACGCACCGCCGCCACCGCCGCCACCAGCGCGGCGCCCTCGCGAGGCACCCCGACGATCGATCGATACACCCCGGGCGCGCGCGCCCCCGCCGCGTCCTCCCCGCTGGCCGACGAGCGCACCACCAGCGGCCCCGCGCCGAGCTGCGCCACCGCCTCCAGCAGCGCCGCCCGCCCGGCGCCCCCCGACAGCTCCTGCTCGGTGACCTCGGGCGTCACCACCCAGCCGTCGGGCACCGGCAGCCCGGCCGCGGCCAGGCGCAGCAGCCCCGCGGCCTTGCCGCCGAGCTCCGCCCAGCCCGGGCCGACCGCCGCGGCGGTCGCCGCGGGCGTCGCGCCAGGGACACGCACCAGCCAGGCGGGCAGCACAGCTGTCGCGTACCACGCCCCCCGGCACCCGTCCACCCGGGCCCCTCCAGCCGCCCGGGTAACTACTGAACTGGCCTCGGACGCGCTATCATCATCATGGTGTCACCGCGTCTCGGCAGATCGCTCGCACTCGTCGCCGTCGCGTCGGCGTACCTGTCCTTGCGGCCAGGCGCCCCGGCCGCCGCCCCCGATGTCCCGGCGCCGCCCGCGACCCCGACGGCCGCCGCACGCCGGGCACCTGGCGAGGCTGGCCGCGAGCCCGGCCTGCCCACCGGCAAGGTCGAGCCGTCGTCCAAGGTCAAGGAGTGCTGCGGCTTCCCCATCGGCGCCGACGAGGGCTACCGGCTGTCGTTCTACTGGCTGGCCTTCGAGGAGCCGCACCGCATCGACCCGCCCGACACCGACATCTACACCGCCAACGGCCTGTACATCGGCACCTACCCGATGTCGTTCCTCGACGAGCTGGCCATGGAGGGCTCGGGGATCCTGTCCGACGGCCGCGTCATCAACTATGACGGTCGCTGCAAGTGGGGCCTCGGCACCTGCTTCACGCTGCTCGACGCCGAGCGCTACCCGATGGGCAAGGGCGTGCAGAACCGCTCGCTGGTGCCGTTCCGGTCCATCGCGGTCGACCCGCGCTACATCCCCATCGGCGACACCGTGTACCTGCCCGAGCTCGACGGCGTGCTGCTACCCGACGGCACCCGCCACGACGGCTGCCTGCGCGCCGACGACCAGGGCGGCGCCATCAAGCACCAGAAGATCGACTTCTTCGTGGTCAGCTACCAGAACTTCCGCTTCATCGCCGACAACCTGTGGTGGCGTCTACGCGTCACCCCGCACCTCGAAGAGCCCAAGTGTCGCTACCTGCGCATCCCGCCGCCCACGCGCTGACATGAGCGGCCCCGCCGAGCTCGACGAGGTCCTGATGGCGCTGTGCCCGGCGACGCCGCGCCTGGCGGTGCTGGGCGATCTCGCCCTGGCGCGCGCGCTGGCCGCTCGCGGCGCGCGGGTGCTGGCGACCCAGGCCGGCGCCGCCCCGCGCCAGCTCAGGAAGGTGCTCAAGCCGGCGCGGGGCGCCGCGCCGCCCGCGCTGCTGGTGCTGCGGGCGCACGGGCTGCCGGTGGCCGCCGGGGGCCTCGACGGCATCATCGCCGCCGAGCCGCCCGCCGAGCTGGCGACGCTGGTGGCCGCGCTGGCGCCGGGGCGTCGGCTGATCCTGGTCAGCGCCCTGGCGGGCGCCGCCGGGTTGCCGGGCTGGCTGGGCGGGCGCGCCGGGGTGGCGCGCGAGACCCACACCCGCGCGCTGCTGTCGGCCGGCCTGACCGACGTGCGTCAGGTCGTCATCGGTCGCGTCGGCAAGCTCATCGTCAGCCACGCCCAGCGCGGCTGACGCGCAGCCGGCACCGCGCGGCTGGGGCCCCGCGCGGCTGACGCGCAGCCATGCCCTGCGCGGCCGCGGCTCAGCCGCGGGCGGCGCTGGTGAACCGGCCCAGCTTGTCGGCGCGCACGTGCACCACCACGGCGTCACCCGGCTGCACCTTCTCGTCGAGCGAAGGGCGGAAGCTGGGGCCACCGGCGGCGCGCTCCAGCGCCAGCACCGCGACCTCGAGCTCGCTCTGCAGGCCGGCGATGGCCTTGCCGGCCAGCGCGCCGCCCTTGGCGGCCTCGACGCGCGCCACCAGGTGCATGCGCCCGTCGAGCTCGAACGACGACAGCACGTTGGCGTCGAAGATCGCGGTCGCCACCGTGGGCGCCGCCAGCGCCGACGAGCTGAAGGCCACGTCCAGCGCCAGCGCGTCGCCCAGCTTGGCCGCCACCGCGGGATCGAACATGCGGGTGACCAGCCGGATCTTCGGGTTCAGCTTGCGCGCGTCGACCGCGACCTCGAGGTTGGTCATGACGTCGTTGGTGCACACGATGATGGCGCGCGCGTGCGGCACCCCGGCCTCGGCCAGCGCGGTCTCGTTCTTGGCGTCGAGCTCCAGCACCGGGATCTTGCGCGCGCGCGCGGTCTCGACGAAGCCGTTCTGGGCATCGCGCTCGATGACCACGACATCGACGCCCAGCTCCAGCAGCTTGTCCAGCACGCGCACCCCGAGGTGGCCGAGGCCGCACAGCACCACATGATCCCGCAACGTCGACGCCATGATCTTGGCCCACTCCTTCTGCCCGTGCCGCTTCGAGAACAGAAGCAGCGACAGTCGCACCAGGGCCTCGGCGCCCACCGCCAGCCCCGCGATCGGGAATACCACGTACAGCACCGTCACCGCCGCGTTGGGCGGCGGCCCCAGCAGCGGCTCGCCCGAGAGCAGCTCGAACGCCGCCGCGAAGCTGTGGCGCAGCCCCGGCTGCGGCTGCCAGGACGACAGCGCGATGACCGCGGTGCCGATCACCATCAGGCCGCTCAGCAGCGCCAGCGAGCCACGGAACTCGCGCATGATGGCGCGCGCATACAGCGCCCACAGGTGCAGCCGACGCCGCCGCACCGACGGCGGCGCGCCCACCGTGGCCGCCACCCGCATCAGGTGCCGTCGGGATCCGGCGGCGGCGTCTTGCCAGTGGCATCGGCGCGCTTGGCGGGGCCGCCGCGGTCGCCGGGCTTGACGCCCTCGGGGACCCAGGTCGGGATCTCGCGCTGCGGCTGGTCGACCGCGACCTCGTTCATGTAGCGCGCCCACGACGGCACCGCGACCATGAACGAGGCGTCGTGGTAGCCGAGCTGGCGCTCGCGCTGCACGTCGCCCATCCAGAAGGTGGTGTACCAGCGCGCGGTGTAGCCGGTGAACCACAGGTCCATGGTCGCGCTGGAGGTGCCGGTCTTGCCGGCGCCGACGATGGGGGTGGCGCGGATCGGCTTGGCGTGGCCGCGATCGACGGCCTGCCGCAGCAGCACGTTGGTCAAGTAGGCGGCGCGCGCCGGGATGACCTGGGGCAGCTTGACGCCGCCGCGTGCGGCGATGCGGTCCAGCTTGTCGGCCGGTGACAGGTCGGGGTCGAACCAGGCGGTGCGGTCGACCAGCACGTGGCCGTTGCGATCACGGATGCGCCGCACATAGACCAGGTCGTCGGGGTAGCCGCGGCCATTGCGCGCGAAGTAGGAGAACGCGCGCGACAGCTCGTCCATGTAGGTGCACGAGGCGCCCAGGGCCAGCGCCTTGTCGGCATGGATCGTCGTGGTGAAGCCGAGCTTGCGCGCCCAGGCCTCGACCGCGCTGGCGCCCAGCTTGTTGAAGATCTCGACCGACGGGATGTTGCGCGACCACACCAGCGACCACTCCAGCGTGACCTCCTGGGTGGTCGGGGTCTCGAGGTCGGTCGGCTTCCAGACCTCGCCGGTGATGGGGTCGACCTCGGTCTTGGGGATGTCCTTCCACGACGAGTCGAAGCCGAAGCCCTTGTCCATCGCCAGCGAGTAGTAGATCGGCTTGTAGGTCGAGCCGGGCTGGCGGCAGGCCTGGGTGACCTGGTTGTACTTGACGCGATCGAAGTCGGTGCCGCCGGCCATGGCCAGCACGTAGCCGGTCTCGTGATCGAAGGTGAAGATGGCCGACTGCACGCGCGGGGTCTGCTCCAGCGCCAGGGTGCCCTCGGGGCCGGTCGGCTTGTCGCTCTCGGCCATCCACAGGGCGTCGCCGTCCTCGTTGTAGGTCCAGTCGGTGAACCTGGCCACGCGCGAGCGCCGCGCCGAGCGCACCCAGATGACGTCGCCGACCTCGAGCGCGGTGCGCGCGTCGCCGGTGGTGCGATCGTTGGTGGCGTCCTTGGTGGTGAAGGTCGAGGCCCAGCGCATCTGGCTGAGCGGCAGCGGGTAGCTGCGCGCGCCGACACGGACCTTGGCGCCGTCGGCGGCGACCTCCTCGACCACGCCGAGGTAGCGCCGGCCCTCGACCAGGGGGGCCTCGCCATAGCGGGCCTCGGCGCGCTGCCGGAAGCCGTCGAGCTCGACGCCGCTCAGGTGGGCGACGCGGCCGGGCTCCTCGTCGGGCGGGCTGGTCAGACGCGTGGTCTTGCGGAAGCCCTGGCGCTTGTCCATCTTGCGGGTCGCGAAGTCGACGTTCTCGGCGGCCACGGCGTCGACCCAGGGCAGCACCGTGGTCTCCACGCGCAGGCCGCGCTCGTAGAGGTCCTTGCGACCGTAGTGGGCGACCAGGTCGAGGCGGACCTGCTCGCTGAAGTAGGGCGAGACCTGACCGAAGACCTCCTTGTACTTGCGCAGGCGGATCTTGTCGGCGCTGGCGGCGCTGCGCTCCGCCTCGGTGATGACGCCGGTCTGGGCCATGGCGCGCAGCACCTCGTTGCGGCGCCTGGTGGCGGCCTCGAGGCTGCGCGTGGGGGCGTCGCGGCCGGGGGCGCGCGCCAGCCCTGCGATCATCGCGGTCTCGCTCAGGGTCAGCTCGTCGAGCTGCTTGCCGAAGTAGCGCATGGCGGCGGCCTTGACGCCGTAGGCGCCGCCGCCGAGGAAGACCCCGTTGAGGTAGCGCTCGAGGATCTGTTGCTTCGTGAGGTGCGCCTCCATGCGGCGCGCCAGCACGGCCTCCTTGGCCTTGCGCGAGAACGACTTCTCGCTGCCCAGCGACATCTTGGCGACCTGCTGCGTGATGGTGGAGCCACCCTGGCGCAGCTGGCCGCTGGAGACGTTGCTCAGGATGGCGCGCAGGATGCCGCGGAAATCGATGCCGCCGTGCTGGTAAAAGCGGCGATCCTCGGTGGCGATGAAGGCGCGCTGCAGGCGCTCGGGGATCGCCGACAGCGGGACCTCCTCGCGCCACTGGTTGGCCAGCTCGGCCAGCAGGGTGCCGTCACCCGCGTAGATCCGGGTCACCGAGGGCGCGGCGTGAGCCTCGCGGTCGCCCGACACCGGGCCGATGCTGGCGGCGTAGAACACGTAGGTCGACAGCGAGGCCGCCAGCGCGGTCAGCACCACGCTGGCGAGGACGAAGCCGTACAGCTTGCCCAGCCAGAACAGGACCCCGCCGTCACTGGGGTTCTCGATGCTGACGCGCTTGCGTCCCGGGGTGCTGTTCCAGAGCCGAAACATCGCCGCGCAGTCTACCAGCGCCGCACCGGGGCGCGAGGGCTAAATGACGCCGGTCAAGGGCGGTTCATGCCCGGATTGTTGTCGGATCCCCCGCCGCCTTCGAGATGGAGCGTCGTCGGATCCCCCGCCGCCTTGGGGGTGGGTGGGACCTACCACGCGACCCTGACACGCAACCCTGACACGACCTCAGGCGACGCGGGCGCGCAGCACCTCGGCGCGGCGCAGCACCATCGGGTCCTCCCCCGCGAGCAGGCAGGCGTCGTCGATCATCCTGAGCGCCCCGGCCCGGTCACCGCCGGCCAGCGCGGCCTCGGCGTCGTCGAGCAGGTTGTGCGCCGCCAGGGTGGTCTCACTGGGGCCGGCGCTGACGTGCTTGCCGTTGCTGCCGTTCTTGTGGCCGTTCTTGAGCACCGGGGTACCGCCGCCGTCCCCGTCGCCGTCCCCCTCGCCATCACCCTCGCGACCCTCGCCGTCACCCTCACCAGCGCCGCCCTGACCGCCGCTGCCCTCGCCGCGCAGCCGCCGGAAGCGCGCCCCGGCGCTGCCGCCACCGCCACGCTCGCGGCGCATCAGCCACAGCGCCAGCGCCGCGGCGATCAGCAGCACCACGGCCATCAGCGACCCGGCCGCGAGCGACGTCATGCACATGTTCATACGGTAGCAGACGATGCCCGCGCCAGCACGCCGACCCACAGGCCACCGCCCGGATCCAGCTCACGCGCATGTTCGGCCAGCGTGCGCGAAAGCGGCGCGGCGCCCGCGCTCAGCGCCACCTCGGCCAGGCGCACGGCGTCCTCGACGCGGGCGACCTGGCGCAGCCCGAACTTCTCCGCCCGTCCGAGCTCGCCCGCGCGCAGCATGCACTCGAACTTCTCCAGCTCCCAGCGCCCGAGCTGGCCGTCCTCCTCGTGCTCGCCGCTGGCCGCCGCCAGCTTGCCGGCCAGGTCCAGCGCGCCGGCGTGGTCGCCCTGCCGCCGCGCCACCAGGTAGCCGAGCTCCCAGCTCTGCTCGCGGCGCCCCGGCCCCGAGGTCGCCCAGCCGTCGAGCAGCTGCTTGGCCCCGGCCAGGTTGCCGCTGCCGAGCTCGGCCAGCACGCGCTGGCGCATGACCGCGAAGGTCTGCTTGCCGTCACCCAAAAGCTGCAGCGCCTCGGCGTGGCGCCCGAGCTGGTTCAGCCCGTCGGCCAGCAGCACGCGCGCCATCAGCCGGGGCGGCCGCGTGGGCGATGGCGCATCCTCGGCCCCCGCCGGCGCCGGGGCCGCGGCCTCGCGCAGCCAGGGCTCGGCCGTGGCGTCGCTGCCCAGGCGGGCGCGCGCCCGCCAGGCCCCGACCACCGGCCCCTCGGGCTCCAGCTCGCCGAGGCGCCCGATCAGCGGCCCCGCCAGCATGGGCTGCGCCGCCACCTCGACCAGCAGGCGCACATGCGCGCGCAGCACCGCGGCGTCGTCATCGCGACCCGCCGCCAGATCACGCAGCAAGTTGCCGGCCGCGCCGAGGCCATCCTGCTGCATCACCGCGCTGGCCACGCGCAGCAGCTTGTCCTCGTCCAGCGCCGCGGCACGCGCCGCGCTGACCAGCTGTGACACCCCGTCGCCCAGCGCGCCCGCGCTGACCAGCGCCGAGCCCAGCGCGAAGCGGTTGTTGGCCGACGACACCAGCCCGGTCGCCGCCGCCAGCGCCGCCACCGCCTCGTGGATGCGTCCGGCCGCCTCCAGGTGGCGCCCCATCTCGGCGTACACCCAGGCATAGCCAGGGCGCAGCGACAGCGCCAGCTTCAGCGTCACCAGGCCGGCGTCGAGCAGCCCGGGCAGCGCGCACTGACAGGCGCCCATGATGGCGAACGCCGAGGCGTGCTTGCCGTCCTTCTCCAGCAGCTGCTGGCAGATCGCCATCGCGCGCTCGGGGCGGCCGTACTTGTACAGCATGTCGGCCAGCTCGACGCGCAGGCCGGCGTCGGTGGGCTGCGCGCGCAGGATGGGCTCGAGCACGGCCTCGACCTCGTCGGCGCGACCCAGGCGGGCCAGCGTGCGGGCGCGCTGCAAGTTGGCCCAGACCCGGCTCGGCGCGGCCTCGGTGGCGCGGGTGTAGGCGGCCAGCACCGCGGGCAGGTCGCCGCGGCGCTCGTGCAGGCGGGCCTCGACCTCGAAGTTGAAGGGGTTCTTGGAGCCACGCTCGCGGGCGGCTTCATTCAGCGCCCACGCGCGTGGCAGCTCGCCGATGTCCTCGTACAGATCGGCCAGGTTCTCGGCGGCGCGCTCGTGCCAGGGCAGCCGCAGCAGCGCCTGCTCGAGCGCGTGGCGCGCGTCGTCGCGGCGACCCAGCGCGATGTAGCAGTCGGCCAGTGAGGCCCAGTTGTTGCCATCGCCGGGATCGCGCTGGATGGCCCGATCGAAAGCCGCGCGCGCCTCGTCCTGGCGATCCTCGCTGTAGTAGACGAAGCCAGCATACTGCTGCGGCCACTCGTCGTCGGGCCACAGCGCCAGGATCTCGGTCAGGATCTTGGCCAGGCGCGCGCGGGTGTCGGGGCCGGGCTCCTTTTGCCAGGCGTCGCGCGCGCGACCGAAACGGTAGATCCACGCCAGCTCGTAGTCGCGGCGCAGCTCGATGGCCTGGTCGACCAGGGCGTCACCCTTGGCGGCGTCGCTCTCGACCTCCTTGGCGGCGAACGCGGCGTCGGTCAGCGCGATGTACCTGGCCTCGGTGATGCGTGCGGCGTCGAGCGCGGCGCGGCGCACCAGGTCGCTGGCGGGCAGGCCGATCAGCGCGCCATGGTTGGCCAGCCCGAGCAGCTTGGGCAGCTCGGCATAGGGCGTCTCGCGCAGCTCGTGGGTCATCGGGTCCTGGACCTCGATGATCTCGCGCTCGTCGTCATAGCCGATGCACACCGCGACGTGGCGCGAGGTCGAGTACTCCTCCTCCAGGATCAGCGGCAGCCCGATGTCGAGCACGCGCCGGATCACGGGCAGGCTGGCCTCGATCCGTCGCACCTCCAGGCCGGCGCCCTCGAGGAAGCGGCGCATGGCGTACACCGGCGTGCCGCCGCCGGGCAGCTTGATCTGGCGCGCGATCTCGACCTGCGAGGCCGGGATGCCGAAGTAGCGCAGGTACAGCTCGCAGCTGGCGGGGCCGCAGTGGTCGCGCAGCTGGGCCACGGTGGGGAACTCGCGCAGGCGGTGGCGCCGGCGCTCGGGGCTCTTCGGGCGCGACAGCGCCTGCAGCGTGCGCCGCGCCTGCGTGGTCACCGGGTCGCCCTCGGCGGCGGGCTCGGCCTCCAGCTGGGCGTAGGCCGCCAGCGCGGCGTCGCGCTGCCCCAGCTCCAGCAGCGTCCCGGCGCGGCGCAGGCGCCAGCCGCGCGCGGCGTCGGCGCGCGGGCTGACCGCCAGCAGGTGATCGATCACGGCGATGGCCTCGGCCCAGCGCTCGGCGGCCGCCAGCAGCGCCAGGCGCTGCCGGTGCACCGCCAGGTCGGCGGCGGGCACCTGGCCCAGCGCGTCGAGGCGGGCGTGGCCCTCGGCGAACTCGCCCATCAGGTGCGCGATCCAGCTCAGGCCCAGCGCGGTGATGCGCGCGCCGCCGCCGACCACGTCGGTGCCCAGCGCGGCGGCGCCGAGGTAGCTGGCGCGGGCCGCGGCGCGATCGTCGAACTCCAGCTGCACCGCGGCGCTGGCGGCCGCCAGCCGGGCATCGTCACCGAACGCCGAGCGCGCCTCGGCGAGCTCGCGCTCGGCGCTGACGCGGCAGCGCATGCGGGCGAACGCCAGCGCGGCGTCGGTGACCGCCTCCAGCGCCGCCCCCCGCGCGGGTGCGCCCAGGCGGCGCGCCGCCGTGATGGTCGCGCGGGCCTCGGCGATCACCAGATCGCAGGGCGCCCAGCCGCGCAGCAGGGTGCGCGCGTGGAGGGCGCGGGCCTCGCACAGGGTCACCGGGGCGACGCGCGGCGCGGCGGCCCCTGGCTGCGGCCGCTCCAGCAGGGGCCCCACCAGCTCGGCGGCGGCGCGCCTGCGGTCGAGCCCCAGCAGCGCCCGCGCGCGCAGCACCTGGGCCTCCGCGACCCCCGGCGCGTGGGGCTCCTCGGTCTCGGCCGGGGGCGGCGCCAGCAGCGCCAGGGCTTGATCGAAGCGACGCTCGGCGCACGCCTGCGCCCCTGCTGCCAGCCGCCCGGGGTCCACGCTCATGGCGGCAGTTTACAGGCAGTCCTGGTACCCTGCGCGCGATGTCTCCCAGCTTCCGGGTCGCCGGCGCCGGCGACGCACCCGCCATCGCGACCCTCATCAATGCCGCCTTCCGGGTCGAGGACTTCTTCATCGACGGCGATCGCACCCATGACGCCGAGGTCGCCGGGCTGATGGCGGCCGGCCGCTTCCTGTGCGCCGTGGACGACGCTGACGCCGACGGCGCCCTGCTGGGCGTGGTCTACATCCAGCGCGAGGGCGACCGCGGCTACTTCGGCCTGCTGTCGATCGCGCCCGGGCACCAGCGCGCCGGCCTCGGGCGCTCCCTGGTGGCCCACGCCGAGGCGCTGTGCAAGGCCGAGGGCGCCCGCCACATGGACCTCAAGATCGTCAACCTGCGCGAGGAGCTGCCGGCGTATTACGCCAGCCTGGGCTATCGCGAGAGCGGCTCGAGCGCGTTCAAGGACACTGGCAAGCTGCGCCGGCCGGCGCACTTCGTCCACATGACCAAGCCGCTGTAGCTGAGGGGAGGGTGCTGCGGGGCGGGGTGGTGAATTACGCCGCGAGCGCGATGGGCGAGTCGGGCGGGGCGTGCTTGACCAGCGACACCAGGCGGTTCCGGATCTTGTTCTTCTTGGAGTAGACCGTCTTGATCGAGATCTGCATCTTCTCGGCGATCTGCTCGGGCTCCATGCCGGAGCCGTAGTACAGCGCCACGAAGTCGCGGTCGCGCTCCGAGAAGTCCTTCAGCATGCCCTCGAGGTAGACCCAGCGCTCCTTCTCCAGGACGTCGTCGAGCGGGTCGCGGGTGGTCTCACCCTCGGGGGCGCCGTCGATGCGGTCCAGGATGGGGCGGCGCGTGGTGACGCGCAGGTAGTCATAGGCGGTGTTGATGGACAGAAGGCCAATCCACGAGCCCAGCTTGGAGCCACGGTTGGGGTCGTAGGCGCGCAGCTTGCGCATGTCGTCGCGCATCAGGTTGAACAGCACCTCGGCGAAGATCTCGTTGATGTCCTCGGAGGCCAGGACCGACTCGTACTTGCAGATGACCTTGGACACGCAGCGGTAGATGAGGCCGCGGAAGCGGCGCACAAACTCGTTCCAGGCATCGTTGCTGCGGGCGAGCACCTCACCCAGCAGGTCCAGGTCCGTCAGCGCACGCAGGTCGATGGTGGCGGTGCGAACCTGGCAAGAAGCGATGGTCTTGGTCATGGCCGAGTTGTTTAGCAACGAAGGTGCCATCGCCTTTTCCAGGGAAGCTTTTTGTAAGCGCATGTATCCCGATATGTTTCTTGGGGCTGTGGGTTCGGTGCGCTGCGTCGGGGTTGTTTTCGCCTGGTGGCTTTCGCCAGGCGGGGGGACATTTTGCCGGGCATTCGTATAATGCCGCTCGTGCTGACCTGGCTGACTCCGACCGGTGTGATCGTGGTGCTCTCGGTGCTGGGGCTGGGGGCGCTGGGGTTCGCGGTGCTGTGGCTGTCGGGCTGGGCGTTCGCGCGGCGCTCGCGCCCGCTGGGCGCCGCCGCCCTCGGCCAGCGCCGCATCACCAGCAAGGTCAAGGGCGTGCTGGAGCCCGCGGGCGGTCAGCTGCGCGCCGCCCTGACCGAGCGTGACGTGCTGTGGACCCGGGTCGTGGTCGACGAGCTGTTCGCCGACGACGCCTGGCAGGAGGTGCATGAGGTCGTCCGCGGCGTGCCCGCCGTGCTGCGCGACGGCGACGCCAGCGCCCAGGTGGATCTCGCCACCGCGCGCGTGACCGCGGTGCGGTCCGAGCATGTCCACCTGCTCGATCTGGCGACCATGACGGTGGGCCAGCGCGACGCCCTCGCGCTGCTGCTGGAGCAGCCGCTGCCCCCGGCCGGCCGCGTCCGCGAGCACACCCTCAGCGCCGGCGACGAGGTCGTGCTGTGCGGCACCCCGCAGCCCGCGCTGGGCGGCAAGGGCGCCACCCTGCTGGTCGCCCCGCTGGCGCTGTCCGACGACGAGGCCTCGCTGGCGTACACCTGGCCGGAAGCCCAGCTGGGCATCCCGGCCTGAGCCCCGGTAGAGCCCCGGCCTGAGCCCCGGTAGAGCCCCGGCCTGAGCCCCGGTAGGGCCCGGGAGGCGAGACGAGCGCCGGCCGGCGCCGCTCAGGCCTTGGCGACGGCTGATCTCCAGCGCGCGAGGTGGGCCTCGCGCTCGGCCTCTGGCATCCTCGGGGTGAAGCGCTTCTGCTCGCGCCAGGCGTCGGCGATGGCGGCCTTGGACGGCCACACCTTGGTGGCCAGCCCGGCCAGGAAGGCGGCACCCATCGCGGTGGTCTCGACCGAGGCCGGCCGCGAGATCGGCGTGCCCAGGATGTCGGCCTGGAACTGCATCAACAGATCGTTGGCCGAGGCGCCGCCGTCCACCTTGAGGCTGGTCAGCGGTCGTCCGGCGTCGGCGACACAGGCGCTCAGGAGGTCGGCGATCTGCAGCGCCATGCCCTCCAGGGTGGCGCGCGCCAGGTGGGCCCGCGTGGTGCCGCGCGTCAGGCCCGTGATGATGCCGCGCGCCTCCGGTCGCCAGTGTGGCGCGCCCAGCCCCGCGAAGGCCGGCACCACGGTGACGCCGCCGGCGTCGGGGACCGACATCGCCAGCGCCTCGATCTCGGCCGCGCTGCCGATGATGCCGAGGCCGTCACGCAGCCACTGCACCGCGGCGCCCGCGATGAAGGCCGACCCCTCCAGCGCGTACGCGACCTCACCATCCGGCAGCTTCCACGCCACCGTCGTCAGCAGGCCGCGCTGCGACGCCACCGGCTTGCTGCCGGTGTTCATCAGCAGGAAGGCCCCGGTGCCATAGGTGCACTTGGCGTCGCCAGGCTGGAAGCAGGCCTGGCCGAACAGCGCGCTCTGCTGATCACCCGCGATGGCGGCGATGGGGATGCCGTCGGGCAGCCCGGGCACGCCCTTGGTCAGGGCATAGACCTCGGCCGAGGCGCGCACCTCGGGCAGCATGGCGCGCGGCACCGTCAGCAGGGCGCACAGCTCGTCGTCCCAGGCCAGGGTGTTCAGATCGAACAGCAGGGTGCGTGACGCATTGGACGGATCGGTCACGTGCACCGCGCCGCCCGACAGCCGCGCCACCAGGAACGAGTCCACCGTCCCGAACGCCACCTTGCCGGCCTCGGCGTCGCGCCGCAGCCCCGGATCGGCGTCCAGCATCCAGGCCAGCTTGGTGCCCGAGAAGTAGGGATCCAGCAAAAGGCCGGTCTTGCGCCGGACCATGGCCTCGTGGCCGGCCGCCTTCAGCGCGGCGCAGCGGTCGGCGGTGCGCCGGTCCTGCCACACGATGGCGCTGCGCCGCGGTGTCCCGGTGGCGCGATCCCACACCAGCGTGGTCTCGCGCTGGTTGGTGATGCCGATGGCGCGGACCGCGCCGGGCGCCGCGCCGGCCACCTCCAGCGCGCGCCTGACCGCGGCCAGCATGGAGCCCCAGATGGCCTCGGGATCGTGCTCGACCCAGCCGGGCTGCGGGAAGATCTGCGGGAAGTCCACGGTCGCCTTGCCGCGCACCGCCAGGGCGCGGTCGAGCAGCAGCGCCGTCGAGCCGGTGGTGCCCTGGTCCAGCGCCAGAATCAGGTCGCTCATGCGGACTCCTTCACGGGTGCGGTGCCGAGCACGTCCTCCAGGAACGACAGCGTGCGGTCGACCAGGATGTCGCGCTCGAGATCGATGGTGATGACGTGGAAGCTCTCCGCCAGCATGAGCTGTTCGGTGCGCGCGTCGGGCTGCCAGCGGGTGCGCGCCGACAGCCGCTTGTAGAGTTCGTCGGCGCACGCCGGCGGGGCGGTGTGGTCGCGCTTGCCGTGCGCCACCAGCACCGGGCTGACCACGTCCTCCAGCCCGAGGCGCACCAGCGCCGCCAGATCGAGCAGGCTGGCCAGCGGCAGGATCGGCATCCGCGGGAGCGCCGGGTTCCTGGCCTTCATCTCCGCGTCGCGGATATCCGAGCCGCCGCCCAGCTTGGGCACCGCCTTGAGGCGTCGGCGCCCCAGCAGGCGCTGCCACAGCGGCGCGCTGGCGGCCCGGATCGCCGCGGTGGTCACCGGGGGCAGCCACAGCGGGGTGGCCATCGCGATCAGCGCCGCCACCTTGCGCCCGCGTCGGCGCGCAAGCTCCAGCCCCAGCAGGGAACCCAGCGAGATCCCGGCGATGACGACCCGGTCACAGCGGGACGCCAGCTCGTCGAAGCCAGTCTCGACCGAGGCGAACCAGTCGCGCCAGCGGGTGTCCTCCAGCGCGTCGACGTCGGTGCCATGGCCGGCCAGGCGGATGCCCAGCACCTCGTACCCGGCGCGGCGATGCAGCTCCTCCCCGAACCAGCGCACCTCGAACGGGGTGCCGGTGAAGCCGTGCACACACAGGATGCCGGTGCGAGCCGTGTCATGGCCCATGCCACCTCGGCCGCGCAGCTCGAACGGCGCCGCCGGGATCTGGTCGCTGAGCACCGTGGTCATGCTGGCTGCTTATCACGGGGCTCTGACAGCAGCCAACCCCCGCCAAGGCGCCTCCGCGCTGCAGAGTCCGACACGTCCCGATAGGTGCTTACATTGACAGTCGCGGCGTCTGCGTGCCAAATGGGGAAAGCGGCGATCTGCCGCCCTGGATCGCCCAGCACGCATGAGCGAGTGGAAGACCCGCATCACGAAGATCCAGGTGGCCGCCCCGGTGGCCACGGCCGGCGAGGGCTGCCTGGTCCTCATCTATCCACCCGGCGCGGAGATCGGGAAGAAGTTCCCGCTCGAGCGCAGCGAGGTGGTGGTCGGGCGCGGCACCGACTGTGACATCCAGGTCGACCGCGACTCGGTGTCGCGGCGGCACGCGCGCTTCTTCCGCGATCCCGGCAACGGCGCCTGGTCGATCCAGGACATGGGGTCGACCAACGGCTCGTATGTCAACGACATCCAGGTCCAGTCGCAGGCGCTGTGCGACGGCGACCTGGTCAAGATCGGCGGCGCCATCTTCAAGTTCCTGACCGGCGCCAACGTCGAGAGCGCCTACCATGAAGAGATCTACCGCATGACCATCGTGGACGGCCTCACCGGCGTCCACAACAAGCGGTACTTCCTCGAGTTCCTCGATCGCGAGATGGCGCGCTGCCTGCGCTACGGGCGTCCGCTGTCGCTGGTCATGTTCGACATCGACCATTTCAAGCGCATCAACGACGAGCACGGCCACCTCACCGGTGACCACGTCCTCAAGGAGATCGCGCGTCGGCTGCAGCCGCGCATCCGGCGCGAGGAGCTGCTGGCGCGCTACGGCGGCGAGGAGTTCTCCGCCGTGCTGCCCGAGACCACCGCGCAGGGCTGCCAGGAGTTCGGCGAGCAGATCCGCCAGATGGTCGCGCGCGAGCCGTTCGAGTTCGAGGGCGACAAGCTGCAGGTCACCATCTCGGTCGGCCTGGCCACCATCGAGGGCCAGCCCATGGACGCGCTGGCCTTCATCAAGATCGCGGACGAGAACCTCTACCGGGCCAAGCGCGCCGGTCGCAATCGCGTCGTGGGTTAGGGCCGCGTGCGCCGCGTCGGGGTCATCGTGAAGCGGGACAAGCCTGAGGCGGTGAGCCTCGCGCGCGAGCTGGCGGGCTGGCTGTGCGAGCTGGGGGTGCGCCCGGTGATGCTGAGCAGCGAGCCGACGGTGACCGCGGTGGTGCTGGCCGCGGTGCCCGAGGTCGAGCTGGTGTCGGAGGCCGAGCTCGGCGAGGCGGTCGAGCTGCTGGTGGTGCTGGGCGGCGACGGCACGCTGCTGTATGGCGCCGGGCTGGTGGCCGACCAGGGCGTGCCGGTGCTGGGCGTCAACCTGGGGCGGCTCGGCTTCCTGACCACGTGCGGTGCGCCGGAGGCGCGCGCCACGCTGAAGGCGGCGCTGGCGGGCGAGCTGCGTGTGGACGAGCGCACCCGCATCCAGGTCCGCCTGCGCAGCCGCGACAAGGACGAGGTCGTGACCCGCGCGGTCATCAATGACGCCGTCATCTCGCAGAGCGCGATGGCCCGGCTCATCGAGCTCGACACCTGGCTGGCGGGGGCGCGCATCACCACGTACCGCGCCGACGGCCTCATCGTGAGCACCCCGACCGGGTCGACGGCCTACAACCTGTCGGCGGGCGGGCCCATCGTGTATCCCACCGTGAGCGCGATGGTGCTGACCCCGATCTGTCCGCACACGCTGACCAACCGGCCGCTGGTGGTGGGGGTCGACGAGCTGCTCACGGTCGAGGTGGTGGGCGAGGCGGCCAGCGTGATGCTGACGCTGGACGGGCAGTGGGCGCGGCCGTTCCGCAAGGGTGACCGGGTCGAGATGACGCGGGCGCCGCGGCCGCTGAAGCTGCTGGCCACGCCGGGGGTCAGCACCTTCGAGGTGCTGCGGGGCAAGCTGGGCTGGGGTGGCGGCGAGCGCATGGCGTAGCTGGTGGTCCTGCTGGTGTTGGGTGGTGCCTTGTGTCAGGGGGGGGTGCTAGGCTGCGCGGGTGCTGGCGCAGCTGCGGATTCGAGGGTTCGCGATCGTCGATGAGCTGACCGTGGAGCTCGCGGCGGGGATGAACGTGCTCACGGGTGAGACCGGGGCGGGCAAGTCCATCGTGGTCGATGCGGTGGGGCTCCTGCGTGGCGGGCGGGCCAGCGCGGACTGGATCCGCACCGGCGTGGACGAGGCCCGGGTCGAGGCGGTGTTCGACCTCGGCGACGCCGGGGGCAAGCTGGCGCGCGGGGTGGCGGCGCGGCTGGACGCGGCCGGGATCGAGTCGGATGGCAGCACCCTGCTGGTGCGCCGCGTGCTGCAGCGCACCGGGCGCGGCAAGGTCTTCATCAATGGTGCGCTGGCCACCGCGGCCACCCTGGCCGAGGTCATCGCCCCGCTCATCGACGTGGCCGGGCAGCACGAACACCAGAGCCTGACCGATCCGGTGCGCCACCTGGAGGTGCTCGACGCCTTCGCCGGGCTGGAGTCCACGCGCGCCGAGTGTGCCGAGCGCTACGAGGCGCTGCGCGCAGCGGTGGCCGCGCTGAGTGACGAGGCCGGGGCCGAGGGGCGCCGGGCCGAGCGTGAGGACTGGCTGCGCTTCCAGGTGCGCGAGATCGACGACGCCAAGCTGGTGGCGGGGCAAGAGACCACGCTGGCCGCGGAGCGCGACCGGCTGCGCGCGGCGGAGCGGCTGACCGCGGTCTCCGGCATGGCAGTGGACGTGCTGTATGCCGGTGACGAGGCGGTCAGTGACCGGCTCGCGGGGGTGTTGCGCGAGCTCTCGCCGCTGGCGGCGATCGACGCGCAGCTCGGGCCCATGGTGGAGCAGCTCGAACGCGCGCGCGTCGAGGTCGATGACGCCGCCGAGGCGCTGCGCAGGTATGGCGAGAAGATCCAGGATGATCCGGGCCGCCTGGGCGAGGTCGAGGACCGGCTGGCGCTGATCGGACGCATGGTGCGCAAGCACGCCAGCGGGCCGGGCGGCGCCGGCACCGTGGCCGCGGTGCTGGAACGACGCGCCGAGATGGCCGAGGAGCTGGGCAACTTCGAGCGCCGGGACGAGCGCCGGGCCGAGCTCGGCAAGGCCGTGGTCAGCGCGCGCAAGGCGGCGCTGGAGACCCACGCCAAGCTGTCGGAGGCGCGCCTGGCCGCGGGGCGCGATCTGGCCCGGCGCACCACCCAGGGGCTGGGCAGCCTGGGCATGAAGGGCGCCAAGCTGGACGTGCGCATCGAACCCCGGCTGCCGCGCGAGGGCGACGCGCCCGAGCTGTGTGACACCGGCAAGCGCATGGGGCCGGCGGGCTGGGACCGCGTCGAGCTGATGCTGTCAGCCAACCTGGGGGAGGAGCTGCGCCCGCTCAGCAAGGTGGCCTCGGGCGGCGAGCTGTCGCGCGTCATGCTGGCGCTCAAGCGGGTGCTGGCGCGGGCCGACGCGGTGACGACCTACCTGTTCGACGAGGTCGACGCCGGCATCGGCGGCGGCGTGGCAGAGGTGGTGGGGCGCGAGCTGGCCAAGGTGGCAGCCCACGGGCAGGTCGTGTGCATCACCCATCTGGCGCAGATCGCGGCCTTCGCGGACGCGCACTTCCTGGTGCAGAAGCGCGAGTCGGCGGGGCGCACCGCGACCTCGGTGACCCGGCTGGGCGACGGCGAGCGTGAGGAGGAGGTGGCGCGCATGCTGGGAGGGGTCAAGATCACCGCCAAGACCCGGGAGCATGCTGCAGAGATGTTGCGCGCCGCACGGGAAGGGGACAGGCTGGCCAAACGTTGAGCAGGCAGGCCTCAGCCTGGAGCTTGGAGCACTGAAGAGAGACGAGATGACGCGAACGCGGTCGACATCGAAGTGGTTGTGGCTGGCCGTACTGGGGGCTGCCGGCGCGTCGGGTGCTGCCGGGTGCGGCGGCAAGAAGTCGAGCGGCACGGCCAAGGCGGCCGGGGCACCGGTGGCCAGCCCGGGCGGCGCGGGTGCGGATGGCGGCGGCGCGGTGGCTGCTGGCGGCGGCGATGCGGGGGGTGGGGGCGGTGGCGGCGAGGTGGCGGCGGGTGGCGGGGATGCAGGTGGTGGAGGTGGCGGCGGCACCGGGGCGGGCGCGGATGCCGATGATGATGACAACCTGCGCATGGTGACGGGCGCGGTGGAGAAGAAAGACACCCTGTCGAGCGTACTGACGCGCGAGGGGATCGACCGCCAGGAGCAGGCCGCCATCATCAAGGCGATGACCGGGGTGTTCGACTTCCGCAGCGTGCGCGAGGGCCAGACCTACGCGCTGGGCTACAACCCCGAGGGCGAGCTGGAGCGCTTCGAGTACGTCGCCAGCCTGCTGGTGACCTACGAGGTCGAGCGTGGCGCCGACGGTGCGTTCACCGCGCGCCGCAACGAGAAGCCGGTCGACACCCAGATCGTCGAGATCGGTGGCCCCATCGACGGCACCCTGTACGAGACCATCAAGAAGACCGGCGAGTCGACCGCGCTGGTGGGCACCATCGTCGATGTCTTCGCGTGGGACATCAACTTCTACACCGACCAGCATCCCGGCGACTCCTACAAGGTCGTGATCGAGAAGCAGTCGCTGGACGGCAAGCACATCAACTACGGCAAGCTGCTGGCCGCCGAGTACTCGGGCAAGGTCGGCACCTACCGGGCCTTCTACTTCCAGGCCGAGGGCGCCCCAGGGAAGAAGGGCAGCTACTACGACGACAAGGGGCAGAACATCGTCAAGAGCATGCTCAAGACGCCGCTGCGCTTCGTGCGGATCTCCAGCGGCTTCAACCCCAAGCGCATGCACCCCATCCTGCACATCACACGCGGTCACATGGGCACCGACTTCGCGGCGCCGGTGGGCACGCCGGTGTGGTCGACCGCCGACGGCACCGTCACCGTGAAGCTGGCCGAGGCGCAGTCGCGCGGCAAGGGCAACTACCTCGAGATCAAGCACGCCGGCGGGCTGACCTCGGGCTACATGCACCTCAGCAAGTTCGCCAAGGGGCTCAAGCTCGGCCAGGTGGTCAAGCAGAAGCAGGTCATCGGCTATGTCGGCACCACCGGGCTGTCGACCGGGCCGCACCTGCACTTCATGCTCAAGGAGAACGGCAGCTACGTCGATCCGCAGAAGGTCAAGATGCGGCGTGACGTGCCGGTGCCCAAGGGGGCCCAGGACGCCTTCAAGCGCACCGTGGCCGAGCGCATGGCGGCGTTCCAGCGCATCGACAGCAAGGCCAAGGCGGCGACCGCCGCCGCGTCGGCGGCGCCGGTGCAGCCCGCGCCAGGCGCGCCTGATCCTCGGACGCCCTAGCCCCGCCGCTCCTGGTCGGCGTCCTCGCCCCATCCTCGCCCCATCCTCGCCGGGCGCCGCGATGGCCGCGTGGTGCGGGTCGCATGACACACGTCGCATAGCGCGACAGCGTGTGGCGGCTATACTGAGGGCAGGAGGTCGCATGAAGGCGCTCGGGCTCGGCATCCTGAAGGGCGGACTGATCGGCGGCGCGCTGGGCTATGGCGCGTACCGGCTGGGGCTCTCGGGCAGCGCCTGGAAGTACCTCCTGTACGGGGCGGTCGGCCTGGTGGTGGGGCTGATCGCGGGGCGCCCGATCTGGCGCAACCTGATCGACAAGGAGACCACGGTGTGGACCTCGGCGCTGAAGGGGATCTTCGGCTTCGGGGTCTGCGTGGGGCTGTATGCGCTGGCGCACCACGCGCTGGGTGATCCACGGCTGTCAGTGGCGTCACTGGGCAGCCGGCCGCTGACCGATCACACCTTCGTGTTCGCGCCCATCGTGGGCGTGCTGTGGGGCCTGCTGGTCGAGATCGACGACGCCCTCGACAGCAAGCCGAAGCCCAAGACCGCGGCGCTGGCGAAGAAGAAGTAGCCGGGCCGGGGCGGGCGCGCGCCGGCTAGCAGGTTGTTGAGAAACGCGCCTTCGGCGCGGTTCTCAACAATCCTGCTATCCGGAAATCAGGGGGATAGCAGGCCGTTGAGAAAGGCTTCCAGCCTTTCTCAACAGCCTGCTAGTGCCGCCCGTCAGAAGTTCCGCGGGTGAAACCTTCGCCGAGGGGCACTCAGTCCTCGAGCGGCGGCTCGGGGGGTGGGGCGAAGGCGCGCCGGGCGGCGCCGACGTCGATGCTGAGGCCGACGCCGACCAGGTCCTCGGCGCTGCTGTAGTCGCCGGAGCCGACGTCCTCGCTGTTGTCCTGGGCCAGCGGGTTCCAGTGTCGCCAGGCCGAGGCGCGGGTGGCGGTCCGGGTCACCAGGGTGTGCTGCCAGCCGACCTCGAGGCGCAGGCCCGCGCTGTGCACGGCGAGGCCGACCGCCAGGGCCTGGGTCTGGCCCTGCGCCGAGGCCGCGGTGCGCAGCGCGGCGGGGGCGCTGGCCGAGGTCAGGGCCCAGCCCAGGCGCACGATCATGAAGCCGGGCACCAGCACGAGGTCGCTGCCGAGGGCGATGCGGTAGCGGGTCCGGGTGGCCAGGGCCAGGGGGACGCTCGCAAGCTCGGTGACGCTGCTCTGAGCGGCGAAGTCGACCCCGACCAGGCGCAGATCGGTCGCGCGCGCGCTCCAGCTGCCGGTGCTGGGCAGGTGGCAGAGCTCGGCGTCGAGCTCGAGATCGGCGCGGGCGCCAGCGAGTCGCACGCCGGAGCGGGCGACGATGGGGAGGGCGCGGGCCAGGCGAACCTCGCCGAGGCCCTCGGCGTGGACCGAGCGCAGGCCGGCGGGGGCGCCGCGGGTGGCGCCGATGGTGGCGCGGCCGCTGAGGCTGGCATCCCACGGCAGCTCCAGCGCGAGGGCCAGGCCGAGCCGGGAGTGGGGCGGGCGGAGCTTGATGCCGAGCGCGAGCGCGGGCACCACGTCGTCGGCGAGCGACACCTGGGTGGGGAGATCGAGGCGGGGATCCTCGCTGCGCGCGAGGTCGCCGGTGCCGCCGACCCAGCCGTCACGGCTGAAGTCGAAGCTGAGCTGGCTGATGCTGAAGCTGGCGCCGAGGCCGAACCAGCTGAGCGGGCGCGCGGCCACCCCGAGCGCCCACACGGTGCGCTCGCTGGTCAGGGCGCGGACCAGGTAGCGCTGCGGATCGTCGATGGCGCGCGGGGTGGTGGCGGGGCTGCGCGGGTAGCCGAGCTCCTCGCGCGAGGCGATGAAGCGCGCGGCGCCGAAGGCCAGGCGACCGCCGAGCAGGCCGAGGCGGACGCCGAAGCTGGGCAGGCTGGTGACGCCGGTGCGGCTCTCGGCGAGGGGGAAGCGCAGCTGCGGGTCGACGCCGACCCGGCCATAGGAGAGTCGGGTGGCGTGCAACCCCAGGCTGGCGCCGAGCTCGAGACCGTCGCCGCCGCGGTCGTGGACCAGGCCGGCGGGCGTGACCGCGAGCGTCCACGGATCGTCGGCCGACGCGGTGACCGCGCCAGCCCGACCGATCGCGCGCGGCCCCACTGGGTCGGGCATGAAGGGCGTCGCCAGCGCGGGTGTCGGCGTCGCGACACAGGCGGCCAGCGCCAGCGCCCCGAGGAGCGCCCTCGAAGGCCCCGCTGCGCGCGCCCGCCCTGAAAGCACGCCGCATCATACAGGACGGCGAAACACGGCGGGATGCACACGCGCATGCGCCGAGAACGAGCCAACACGAGCACGTGCACGAGGACGAGCCCGAGGACAAACCCGAGCCCGAGCCCGAGCACGAGCACGAGCACGAGCACGAGCACGAGCCCGAGCACGAGCACGAGCACGAGCCCGAGCCCGAGCCCGAGCCCGAGCCCGAGCACGAGGACGAGCACGAGCACGAGCACGAGCCCATGCGGAGATCGAGGTGTGTGGGATGCGCTGGGTGTCTAGCGGCAGCCGCGACAGCGCTGGGTCGCTGCGCGGCAGCTGCCTTGCGAGTCGTCGCAGGCCTGGCGGGAGTCGTCGTCGCCGAGCTCGTCGGCGATCTTGCAGATCTCGTCGGCGTCCTGGCAGATGGCCTCGGCCAGGTCGCACACGCGCTCGCACTTGCTGCCGCGCGCCATGGGCATCGGCATCGGCATCGGGCTGGTGCCGGGGGAGGCCTCGGGTGAGCCGTCCTGCGGCGCCACTGGCGGGAAGCCGGCGCCGGTGCTGCGCGGCAGGCCGAGCTGGTTGGAGCTGTCCTGGATCTGGGCGCGCAGCTCGCGGACGCGCGCCTGGAGGGCGCCGCGGCGGCCCTGCGGTTCGCCGGCGCCGCCGGTGGTCGCTCCGTGTGGGCGGCCGGCGGCGCAGCCGCCGCCGAGGGCGAAGCCGCTGCCGAGGAGGCCGAGCACGAACAGCGCCGCGAGGGCCCCATGCGCCCGCGTCCTTGGGCGGTGGTGCTGGTGTGGCCCGGTCACGGCTGCGTCTCCTCCTCGAGCAGGCGCAGCTGCAGCCGCTCGTTCATCTCGATGGCGCGCTGGAACGTCGCGATGGCCTCACGCCGGAGCGCGCTGGCGGCGCCACGGTCAGTGGCGTCCAGCTGCTCGGCGCGCGCCTTCAGGAGCTCGCCCTGCACGCTGATCAGGTTGGACCGGAAGAACGACTCTGCCACCGGAGCCTCCAGGCGTCGCTTGGCGATCGCCAGCGCCTCCTCGGCGCGACCGGCGGCCAGCTCCAGCTTGGCCAGGCGCGCGAAGGCGTCATCCAGCGCCTCCTGAGCCTCGGGTGCATCTGGCCATGTCATCTGTGTGATCTTGCGCACCACGTCGAGCGCCGCCTCGTTGTTGCCGTCGGCGACGTAGACGTCGGCCTGGTGGTGATATGCACGCGCGGTCGCCAGCGACAGCATCAGCTTGCGATCCAGCGGCGGTCCCTCGACCTGGTTGGTCGATGAACCTGGCTCTGGCTTGCGCTCGCCGCGGCCGCAACCGATGACGCCGGCGCCCGCCCCGAGGGCCAGCACCAGGCCGAGGCCCAGCGCCGTCCACAACGCCGCCCCCCGCTTCATGGCGACACCTCGGTGGCCACGCCACGGCGGGCCCGGCCGCGGAACACGACCTCGCGATAGCCGCTGAGCCGGTCGGCGAACACCAGATCCATGCGCGCGCGCGCGTTGCCCGACTCGGCGCTGGCGATGGGGCCACCCAGCAGCGAGCCCGCCGAGCGCGAGCGCAGCTTCTGACCCAGGCCGCTCCCGGTGGCCAGGCCGGCTCCGCCCGGGCGCCCGGCGCCGAGGCGGTTCTGCCGCGCCGACCACACCCACAGCGCAAGCGCGGCGGCCATCGCCAGCACCACGGTGCCGACCATGACGCGCAGCCGCGTGCTGCGCGGACGCAGGTCGATCCCGCTCGCGCTGCCGCGCTCAGGCGCGGCGCTGAGGTCGGCGTCGGCGTCCCCCGGCGCCGTGGCGGTCGCGGCCTCACGGCGCGCGCCCCCGGGGAAGGCGAGCAAGACCGGACCCACGAAGCCCGGCTCGGTCTTGTCCGGTCCGGCCTTGCGAGAGCTGCGCCGCGGCTCGGCGTCGGGCTGGGCCAGCGCGGCGGCGACCAGCTCGTTGACCTTGCGCGCAGGCAGCTGGCGCGGCTGGTGGGCGGCGTGGATCATCGCGGCGGCGTCCAGCAGCAGGCGGTCCTCCGCCGGCATCGCCGGAGGGGGCGGCTCGCCCGCGCTGATGCGGTCGACCAGGCGCGCCAGCGAGGCCGCGCGCGCGAGCTCCTCGGCGGTGGGCTCGGGCTCGGCGCCGCTGTCGGCGTCGCTGCCGGTGGCGCCTGGGGGCGCGTCGTATGGAGGCTTCTCGTTCACTGGCGGCTATCCTCGTGATCCAGCTGCATGCACTCGAACATCAGGCGGAGTCCTCGCCCTCGGCACCCATCGGGTCGCCGAAGCTCTTGCGAAACGCGCGCACGGCGCGGAAAAGCAGGACGTCGAAGTTGCCCAGCGACACCTTCATCGCGGCGGCGCAGGCCTCGCGCGGCTGCTCCTCGATGAGGCGCAGCCGGATGGCCTCCCGGTAGCGCGGCGACAGCGCCTCCATGGCGGTGGCGATGCGCCCCCGGTTGATGCGCGACTCCTCGGCCGAGATCAGCGCCACGTCGGCCGAGGTGGTCGGCACCGTGGTGGTCTCGAGCTCCTCGGCCAGCGCATGCGCCAGCCGACCCGCCCGGGCGGTGCGCCGGTGCACGTCGATCACCTTGTTGGTCGCGATCTGCCTGAGCCAGACATAGACGGTGCGCCCCTGCCAGCGGAACTGGCCAATCTTCTCGATGGCGGTGAGGAAGGTGTCCTTGAGGACGTCCTCGGCCGTGGCGGCGTCGCCCAGCCGCGGCAAGATGACCCCCGAGTACAGCGGCTCCGCGAAGCGCTCGAAGAGCGGGCGGATGGCGTCGCGGTCGCCGGCCTGGGCGCGCTCGATCAGCCTGCGCTCCTCCTCGAGGAGCTGCGCCTCGGCCTGCTCGGAGATCAACACACTCTCCCAAAACGTGTGGAGGCCGACGAGCTTACAGCGAAAATCAGCTCGCGGGTGCGCGGGCGCACATCCGCTAAGTAGCTGAGATCACTATTCGTCATCATCCTCGTCATCATCGACTGGTACTGGGACATCGACACCTGGCGGGGGCGCGCCCTTGCGACGGGGCTCGCGCTCGGTCTCGATCCACTCGGGGGGTGGGGTGCCGCTCGGGTCATAGAGTACGCGGACCATCTCGAGGCCTTGCGCCGGGGCGGTCATGCCGGCGCGGCGGCGGTCGCCCGCGGCCAGCACGCTGGCGACGTCGGACGGGGTCAGCTGCCCGAGGCCGACGCTGACCAGGGTCCCGGCGATGATGCGCACCATGTTCTTGAGGAACGCGGTGGCCTCGACCTCGATCCAGATCCGGTCATCGTCCCCGCGCGTGACGTCGATCCGCCGCACCGTGCGCACGGTGTTCTCGCGCTCGCAGTTGGCGGCGCGGAAGGCGCGGAAGTCATGGCGCCCGATGAGGTGCCGGGCGGCCTCCTGCATCGGCGCCAGCTCGAGCGGGAAGCGCACGTGCCACAGGTAGCGGTCGTCGCGCGCGCTGCGCACCAGCCGGTTGACGATGCCATAGCGGTAGATCTTGCCGCGCGCACAGCGGCGCGCGTCGAAGTCGAGCGCCACGTCCTCACACGACAGCACCACGATGTCGCGTGGCAGCCGGCTGTTGGCACCCAGCATGAGGCCGCGCGCCGGGATGCTGCTCTCGGTGAAGAAGTTGGCGACCTGGCCGCGGGCGTGGACCCCGGCGTCGGTGCGCCCGGCGCCGCGCACGCGCAGCGCGGGCTCGCCGGTGAGGTCGCGGAACACGGTCTCCAGCGCGCCCTGCACCGTGGGCTGAGGCGGCGGCTGCAGCTGCCAACCCTGATAGTTGGTGCCGTCGTACTCGATCACCAGCCGGAGGTTGCGCACGCGGGCAGCAGCCTAGTGCCTCCCGTCAAAAATTTCGCGCGCGAAATTTTCGACCAGGCCCGCCACCAGCGCGCGCGGGGATCACATCTCGAAGGCGATCCCCGCCATCCAGGTGGTGTCACCCAGGTGGATCGCCGCGTCCTCGAAGCCGCTGACGCTGGCGTGCAGGTACTCGGCGAACAGGTACAGGTGCTGGATCCCCGACTCCGCTGCCAGGCTGCGCGCCATGTCGCGGTCCAGGCTGTCGAGCACGAAGCCGAGCCCGATGGCGCCCTGCCAGCCCAGCTTGCCGCCGCTGGCGCTGCCGCCGGTCGCGGACTCGCTGGTCTCGCCATTGCCGCCGTCCGAGTACCACAGGTCATAGACCAGCCCGAGCTTGCCGTAGGGCACCAGCGGGATGCCCATCGCGCCCAGCTGATCGAGGCGCCACATGCCATTCAGCGTCAACGGGATGAGGGTGAACTCGGTCTCGTCGCTGCTGCGCATGTCGGTGCCGGCCACGAAGGTGTTGGCGGTGGCGTTGAAGTAGCCGATCGACCCGGTGACGCCGCCCCAGCCGAGGGCGCCGCGGTACAGCGCGGTGCCGATCTCGAGCGTGCTCATGACGTCGTCGTCGCTGCCGAACACGGTCTCATAGGGCTTGCTGGTGAGGCCCGGCTCGTCGTCCACGTTGGGCTTGTAGGGGCCGAACTTGAGCTCGACCAGGAAGCGACCGCGGGCCCAGCCGCCGCCGGGGGGCAGCGGCGGGTCGCCGTAGAAGTGGCTGTCGTCGTCGGCCACCGTGGTGGGCGGCTCGGGCAGCGGGTCCTTGCCGGGCGCGGTGCTGGCGCGCGCTGACACCTCGGCGTCGGCGTCGGCGTCGGCGTCCTGCGCCAGCGCGCGTCCGCCGAGGCCCAGGCACAGCAGCGCCACGACCGGGAGGACGCGCGCCCGCCGGCGCAGCACCAGCGCGAGCGCGAACACCCCGCCCAGCACCAGCGCGGCGGGCCACCCCGCGCGACGTCCGGCCGCCGGCGTGACAGCGCAGCCGCCCTGCTCGGCGCCGCCGGCGTTGACGTACTTCTTGTAGAAGTCATCACCCTCGACGGGCGTCCCCATCATGGTCTGGCTGGGTGTCGAGGCGTTGCCGTTCTCGTCGATGGCCACCACGCTGACGGTGTACGCGGTGCCGTTGACGAGGCCGGTCGCCTCCGGGGTCAGGTCGACGCTGACGCCGGAGCAGACCTCGAAGCCGGCGGGCGCGGCGGTGTCGGCCATCGAGCACAGCTCCTGGGTGGTCTTGAACTGCGCGGTCGACCTGGTCGTGGGGGCGGGCGAGCACAGCACCTGGTAGCCCTTGACCCCGGTGGTGTTGGTGACCGTGATGGTGAGGTCGAGGTTGCTGTCACCAGCGCTGACCTTGGCCAGCGTGGGCGCCTCCGGGCGCGAGAAGTCGATGTTGATGTCGTCCGAGGACAGGTTGACCTCGTACTCGGCGTCGCTGTCGACGTTGGCGAGCAGCCAGATCTTGCCCTTGGTCACGCCGGGGTCGTCGCAGGTCGCGGCGGCGCCGGGCTTGCGCCACTCGCTGCTCTTGATGGCGAGATCCTGATCGGTGTCGCGGATGTCGCCGAGCAGCATGTCGCCGACGTGCCGGCAGGTGTCGGCCTGCATGGTCAGGTTGTCGCAGCTCTGGCCCAGCCAGATCTCGACGAACTCCTCGTCAAAGTCCTCGGTCCACACCGACATGCCCGAGGTCTGCACCCGGATGGTGAACGCGGTGTCGCACACGCAGCGCGCGCGGTTGAACAGCTCGTTGCGCTCGGTGGCGTTCAGGTTGGAGAACGCGGCGCCGCCCTTGTCGCTGACCTCGAGGGTGAACGAGGTGTTGCTGGGGGCGGTCTGGGCCTGGGCGGCGCTGGCCATGGTGAGGACGCCGAAGGCGGCGACGCTGGCCAGCAGGAGGGGACGGAGCGCGGTCATCGCGCCCCGGGTGTGCACCAGGTGTGCCCCGAGGCTCCCCAGCGATCTCGACGGCTTATGTCGCGCGGCGGGGAGGTCGCGTTGACAGATTGACGCACCAGCGTGGGCATTGCGGCTCATCCTGTCCCAGCCGTATCACCCCCGCCAGAGGCCCGCAACTGCTTACGAGGCGCGCGCGGCGGTGCCGGCGCCCGGGCTCGGCGGACGCGCCACGCCAACGTCACGCACGGCGTCGGCCAGCCTGGTCAGCTCGGGGCCGCCGGTGTCGATCTCGCCGAAGCGGGCGCCCAGGTAGACCTCGGTCAGCTCGCCGAAGGCCAGCGCGCCGGGGACGCCGAGGTTGCGCAGCGCGCGCGCGAACTCGCGCGGGGTCGCCTGCGGCGCCTTGATGTGGCCGCGCCGGGCCAGGCGGTCGAGCGTGCGCGTGTACAGCGCGATGGCGGCGGCGCCGACGTTGCTCTGGCGACGGCGCGGGGCCGGGCCGCCGGTGGGGCGCTTGCGCCGGCGCCGGCGCCAGATGATCAGCGCGATGACGCCGCCCACCACGCCGATGAAGATGGCGAGGTCCCACGTGTGCGCCGCCAGCCACTGCCGCGGGGTGCGCCACAGCTGGGCCCGCGTGGCGCGCAGCGCCTTGAGCGACAGCCACTCGCGCAGGCCGCGGAACACCGACAGCTGGCGCGACAGATCGTACTCGATGACCCACTTGAACCACTTCAGGCGCAAGGTGTCGAACCAGCGCCTGAGCTTGGCGCGCCAGCCGCCGCTGCCGCTGCCCATCTCGTCGCGACCGTCGGCCGGCGTGGGGTCGAAGGGCACCCAGCCGTGGCCGTCGATGTAGACCTCGACCCAGGAGTGCGCGTCGCCCGAGCGCACCGCGATGTAGTTGCCGTACTCGTTCCACTCGCCGCCATAGAAGCCGTTGACGCTGCGGGTGGGCACGCCACCCGCGCGCAGCAGGATGGCCATGGCGCTGGCGAAGTACTCGCAGTGGCCCTTCTTGCGCACGAACAGGAAGTGATCGAGCGGCTCGTCGCGCTCGTCGGTGTCCATGTTGCGGGTGTAAGGGAAGCGCGCCAGGTAGCTCTCGACCGCGCGCGCCTTGGCCAGCGGGCCGCTCAGGCCGTCGGTGAGCTGGCGCCCCAGCGCCTTGACCCGCGCCGGCAGCTCGGGGGGCAGCTGCAGGTAGGGCGCGTAGCGCGGGTCATTGGCCGCGATGTCGGGCGCGCTGACGAGCTCGGTGTCGCGCACCGGCTGGAGCTCGCTGAAGGCGGTGTAGATCAGGCCCGCCGAGTGCGGGATCTGGACCTCGTCGTTGAGGCCGCTGCGCAGCACCGGCATGCCGCGCAGGGTGTAGGGCTTCTGGGCCTGGAACGCGACCGGGCGACCGGGCGCGAACAGCGCCGAGCTGTCCAGCGGCTCGAGGTAGATCCGGAGGCGCGTGGCGGCCTCGCTGCGTGCGCGCAGCTCGGGCAGCGACACCGGCCAGCGCTGGTCGCGCAAGAACAGGTAGCCGCGGTCGTCGCGCAGCACGAGGTGCGTCGGCCAGGCGTCGCTCGAGCGCGACCAGCGCCCGTCGGCGTAGCGATCGAAGGCCACGCCGCGCCAGTGCTGCGCCGGCGCGTGCTTGCCGCGCAGCGGCCCGGGCGGCACCTCGACGCGCATGACCACCGCGGGGTTGTCCTTGATGAGACCGTGGCCGCCGAGGCGCACCCCATCGGAGAAGCCGGCCAGGGACAGCCCGCGCCGACCCTGGTTGAAGAACATGCCGAAGCCGACGCGCGGGAAGAACACGAACAGCAGCGCGGAGCCCAGGAAGATCCCCAGCGACACCAGCGAGGTCCCGGCCAGGAAGGCGCCGCCCACGATGCGCCGCGAGTTCAGGATGCGGGTGACCTCGACCTTCTCGGACGAGGCGTCGTCGGAGTGCTTGAGGAGGTAGTTATCCTCCATCTCGCGGCGCAGGTGGAACAGGATGAGGGCCCAGGTCGCGAACACCACGTAAGCGGTGAAGCACACCGCGTAGGTCAGCTCGGTGTTGACCGTGGTCGCGGCCACCAGCAGGAGGAACGTGATGACGTAGATCTGCTGGTAGTCCTTGGACGCGCGTCGGTTGCACAGCTTGTTGACCAGCAGGAAGCCGAGGAAGCGGATGCCGGCGGGCACCGCGGGTTCGCCCGACAGGATCGACATCACGGTCAGCACGAACAGCGCGACGGTGGCGACGTTCCACACCACGGTCCAGCGCGCCATGGTCTCGGGGCGCACCCGCGGCGGCTCCAGCCACCACGACACCAGCAGCAGCGGGATGGCCAGCAGCAGCAGCGGATCGGGCTCGGCGCCCAGCGTCACCGAGCCCCAGGCCGCCAGCGCCATCAGGTAGGTCGACGTCTTGTGGATGGCCGAGAAGCGCAAGGCTACACCTCGACCACGCTGGTCATGCCGGCGGGCGGGCGCGCGGCGCCGCGGCGGCCGACGAAGATGTTCTGCGCCCGCGCTGGCGGGGCGCCCGCGAACGAGACGGTGTCGGCCACCGTGGGCAGCAGGGCCAGCGCGCGCAGCAGGCGGGTCAGGTGCGCGGGGCCCTGGCCGGGGCCGACCTGCTCGCCGCGCGCGATCAGGCGCACCGCGAAGCCGCGCCCGATGTAGTGCGCCCCCAGCGAGGCCGCCATCGAGACCGCGCGCTCCAGCGCCTCGTCCTCGGCCGGCGTGGGCCTGGCGGGCAGCGCGTTGTCGAGGTGGATGACCGCCTCGCGCACGCTCTCGTCCTCCAGCTCGCGCACCATCATGCGGCCGGCGCGCGCGGTGGCGCGCCAGTGCACGTCGCGGCGGTCGTCGCCGTCGCGCAGCTCGCGCAGGCCGAAGAACTCGCCGCGGCGACCCAGCTGGCCGCGCGGCTCCTCGCCCCGCGCTAGCGCGCCCGCGGCGGGGGCGGTGACCCCGTGCAGCGCGGGCAGCACGACGACCTCCTCGGCGTGCTCGACCAGGCGCGACTTGCGGAACAGCGCGAAGGGGAACTTGGTCGACACCTGGAAGCCCTCGAAGCGGTAGGCACCGCGGCGCGGGATGGTGTGGCGATACGAGGTCTGCTGCAGGCGCCCCGAGGGCACCTTGAGGAAGTAGCACTTCTTGTCGATGGGCCGGCCGCCGACCAGGTCCTCGACCTCGATCGAGAAGCTGGCCAGGCGCGCCTTGTCGTTCTTGAGGCCGAGCCCCATCAGGAAGGGGCGACCGGCGAAGATGCGCTGCGGCGCGCTGCGGCTGACGGTGAGGCCGCGCAGCGAGGCCTCCGACAGGATCCCCGAGGCCACGATGACCGACAGCATCCAGCCCAGCACCAGGTAGAGCAGGTTGTTGCCGGTGTTGATGGCGGCGATGCCGAGCGCGATGCTGATGGCGACGAAGTACTTGCCCTCGGTGGTGAAGCGCAGCCGGCGCGGGGGACGCAGGGCGCGGCGCAGCATGCTGCGCAGATCGCGCTTCTTCGGCGTCGGCACCAGCGCCGAGGGGCCGCCGGAGCCGGGGCCAGCGCCGGGGCTGGCGCCAGCGTCGCGCCCGGTGGCGTTGGCGGGCCTGAGCGGTGGCCCCACCGACAGCCCCGGGCGGGGCGGGATCGAAGGCTCCAGCGTCAGCGGGCCCTGCGGCATGGCTACAGCGGGACGGGGACGCGGCCGAGGATGTCGACCAGGACGCGCTCGGCCTCGTCGCGGGTGCGGCCCAGCGAGTCCTGGTGCGCGTTCAGCACCACGCGGTGCGCCAGCGCGGGCACGGCCAGCTCCTTGAAGTCGTCGGGCAGGCAGAAGCCGCGGCCCTCGATGAAGGCGTGGGCCTGCGCGGCGCGATACCAGGCCAGGGCGCCGCGGGTCGACACCCCGACCGACAGGAAGGGCGAGCGCCGGGTCTCGCCGACGATCTGCATGGCGTAGTCGATCAGCGCATCGTCGACCCGCACCCGCTCGACCTCGTCCTGCAGCGCCTTGAGCTGGTCATGGCTGACGGTGGCGACCAGCTGCTCGGTGGGGTCGGCGGCCAGGCGGCTGCGCAGGACGTCGCGCTCGTCCTCGGGGGCCGGATAGCCCATGCGGATGCGCAGCAGGAAGCGGTCCATCTGCGACTCCGGCAGCGGGTAGGTGCCGTAGTGCTCGTGCGGGTTCTGCGTCGCGATGACGAAGAAGGGCTGCTCCAGGGTGTAGGTCTTGTCGTCGACCGAGACCGCGCCGTCGCTCATGGCCTCGAGCAGGGCGGACTGGGTGCGCGGGGTGGTGCGGTTGATCTCGTCGGCCAGCACGACGTTGGCGAAGATCGGCCCCGGGCGGAACTCGAAGCGCGCCTCGGCCTGCTGGAACACGGTGACGCCCAGGATGTCGGAGGGCAGGAGATCACTGGTGAACTGGATGCGCCGGAAGGTGCCGCCCAGGGTCCGGGCCAGCGAGCGCGCCAGCGTGGTCTTGCCGACGCCGGGCACGTCCTCGATGAGGAGGTGGCCACGGGCCAGGAGGGTGGTCACCGCCATGCGGATGGCGCCAGGCTTGCCGCGGATGACGCGGCTGACCTGATCCTCCATGGCCCCGATGGTGGCCTTGACGGCCAGGTTGGGGGTGGCTTCCGGGGTCCGGGCCTTGGCCGCAGGCTGAATCATCGCTGTCGGCCATTATAGCAGGCCAATCGCGATGCAAGGGCGCGGGCTTTGACGAGTGCCCCGATCGCCAGATGGGGTCAACGAGGCGGCGTGGAGAGCCATGATCGGCATCCGTAGGCGCCGCACGGCGGCGCCGGCCAGGAGTCTGGCCGTGAGCGGAGTGGGGCCCCGACGGCTTTGCCGGCGGGGCGAGGGCGCAGCCCTCGTTGTGATCGACTAGGGCTCAGACCGGAGCAGAATGCTCCGGTCAAAGCCCTAGGGTGCCGCGGCGCACAGGCCGTCCAGCCAGCGCACGAAGGCGGCCTCCTGCTCGAACATGGGAAAGTGGCCGCAGCGCGGCAGGATCTCCAGCTTGGCGTCGGGGATGGCGCCCGCCAGCTCCTCCGACAGGCGGGGCGGCAGCAGGAGGTCGTCGGCGCCGCCGAGGACGTGGGCGGGCAGGCGCAGGGCGCCGAGCTGGGCGGTCAGGTCGAGGTTGGCCAGCAGGGCGAAGTCCTGGTGCCGCACCGGGCCGTCCGAGGTCAGGGCGGTGGCGCTGGCGGCGCGGCGCAGGGCAGGGTCGCACGCTGGCGAGAAGCCGAGGTCGGCCAGCCAGTCTCCTCCGCTCGGCGCGGCCACCTTCTGGAGGGTCTGCGGGCTGACGCTGAAGCGGCCCGCGGTGGTGACCAGGCCGAGGCCGGCGACGCGCTCGGGCCAGGCCAGCGCGGCAGCCAGGGCGATGGCGCCACCCATCGAGTGGCCGACCAGCACCGCGCGGGTGACCCCGGCGGCGGCGCAGAACAGGCCCACGGCGTCGCGCGCCTGTTCCAGGGTGGTGAAGCCGCCCTCGGAGCGGCCGTGGCCGGGCAGATCGGGGGCCAGCGCGCGGCGGCGGCGCGCCAGGCGGCGCAGCGCGGGCAGCCAGACCGCTCCGCTGGCACCGGCGCCGTGGATGAAGACCACCGGGGTGCCGGGATGGTCGGCACCGACGTCGCGATAGCGAACCCGCCCGCTGTGGGTGGCCACGAACACGGCCGACAAGTACCACACCATGGCCAGCCCGCGCGGGTGGCGTGTGTCGCCGCCCGGGGCCGGGTCAGTACTCGAAGCCGGAGCCGCCGATGAACTCGCGCAGGATCGAGGTCGGCGGCACGTGCTCGGGGTAGATCGCCACGAAGCGGTCACACAGCTGGCGCAGGCGGCGCGCCACGGTGCTGGAGGGGTGGCGCGGCGGCACCTCGAGCAGGTAGCGCTCGGCGTAGACCTTGAGCACCGCCAGCTCGTACACCAGCGAGCTGTCGAAGATGACGTCGGCGTGGGGCAGGAAGGGGTAGATGTGCAGAAGCTCGCCGCGGCGCACCGAGGGCCAGCGCGCGATGTTGTCGGCCGCCGAGATGGCGCGGCCGTGGCGGTCGCGCACGATCCGGCGCAGCAGCCGCAGGTCCTCGGGGGCGACCCGGCTCAGCTGGTCGAGCGGGAGGTTGCTGACCGGGTGGATGAAGATGCGGAACACCCGGCCGGGCGGCGCGGCCTGGCCCAGCAGGCCGGGGTTCAGGCCATGGATGCCCTCGAGCAGCAGCACGTCGGCGGGCCCCAGCATCAGGGGCGCGCCCCCGCCGGGCTGGCTGCGCCCGTGCTTGAAGTCGTAGTGCGGCGGCGTGATCTCGGCGCCGGTCAGCAGCGCGGCGACGTCGCGCTGCAGCACCGCCAGGTCGAGCGCGCTGAGCGCCTCGTAGTCGAGCGCGCCGCTGGCATCGACCGGGGTGCGCTCGCGATCGACGTAGTAGTCGTCCAGCGACAGCGCGCGCGGGGTCAGGCCGTTGACCTGCAGCTGGGTCATCAGGCGCTTGATGAAGGTGGTCTTGCCCGAGGACGACGGGCCCGCGATGGTGATGACCCGGACGTTGGCCTGGCCCCGGATGCCGTCGGCCAGCTGGCCGATGCGCTTCTCGTGGAAGCCCTCGGCGACGCGGATGATCTCGTTGACACGGCCGGCGACGCAGGTGCGGTTGAGCGCGCCCACCGAGGTGATGCCCAGGCTGCGCTGCCAGCGTGCGCCCTCGCGCACCATGGCGCCGTTGTAGCGTGGGCTCTGCGCCTCGATGGCCAGCTCGCTGGCGGCCGCGGCGTCGGCTTCCAGCGCGGGGCCGAAGCGCAGCACGACCCCGGCGGCCTCGTTGCTCAGCGAGATCCCCGTCAGCAGCCCGGCGTGGGGCAGCAGTGGGCCGGTGCGCAGGGCGCGCACGCTGCCGCAGCGCACCATCGGCACGGTGCCGTCGCGCCAGCTGTCGAGCAGCGCGGCGGCGTCGTCCCAGCCGGCGTCCTCCAGGGCGTCGCGGGCCTCCTCGATGGTCCAGATCTCCTCGCTGAACGGGGTGCGCTCGCTGCACAGCTGCTCGAGCAGGCGGCTCATGCTGCTGACGAAGTCGTGGCGCGCCAGCGCGGGCGCGCTGTCGGCCGCGCGCGCCGGGTCGGGGGCGCCGTCACTGGCGGCGCCCTCGACAGGGCCGAGATCGAGATCGACGTGCTGGAAGCCCGCCAGCGCGGGGCCCAGGTGGACCACGACCTCGGGGCGCAGGCGCTGCGCCGCGGCCAGGACCAGGAGGCCCGCCGAGCGCTGGAACACGTCGCGCCCGTCGGGAGAGCCCAGGCCGATCGGCGCCAGCCAGGCGTCCGACGCGATCGGGGTGTCGAGCGCGACCGGGCGACCATCCAGCAGCGCCGCCACCAGCGGGCGACCGTCGACCTCGGCGGGCAAGAGGTCGCCGACGTGGGTGCCGGTCGACACCACGCGGCGCAGCCCCTCGCTGTCGGTGCCGCTGCTGAGCTGCACCGTGACCTCGGAGCGCCGGGGCAGCATGCGCTCGCCGAGCAGGATGCCGACCCGATCGGTCATGGTGACCCAGTTCTGCGCCAGCACGTGGGCCAGCGCCTCGACCAGGTGCAGCGCGCTGTGGCTGTGCTCGCGGCACAGCGCCTCGTAGCTGCGGCGGCCCAGGCGCGCCAGCCGGAGCGGGCCGCGCGCGGTGATGGTGGCGGCGCGGCGCGGCTGGCCCAGCATGCCGAGCTCGCCGAAGTGGTCGCCGGGGCTGAGCGGCGCCAGCTCCAGGCCGTGGCGCTCGACGCTGGCGCCGCCCTCGAGCACGAAGTACATGTCGGCGCTGCGGTCGCCCTCGCGCACCACCACGCTGCCGGTCGGCAGCACCAGCTGATCGAGTAGCTCGGACAGCCGCGCCAGGTCGTCCTCGCCGAGCAGCGCCAGCGCGCGGTTCTTGCGCAGGATGTCGAGATCAGAGGCTCGCGAGGGCGCCATGGCCATGGTGGTGGGAGGTCAGTCGGTCGCGCGCAGCATCAGGCTGAGGTCGGCCATGCGGGCGACGCCGGCCCAGTCCCAGAAGGTACCACTCACGGTGGCGGTCAGGCCGGCGCTGAGGTGGCCGGCCTCGTCGTGGGTGACCTCGACGTGCAGCGGCACCATGAGCTGCTGCAGCCCCAGGGGCACCTGCAGGCTGCCCAGGCTGACGGTGCCCTCCAGCGTCAGCGCGACCACCAGCTGGGCGCTGACCCGGTCGCCGTCGGCGCTGACGGTGGCGGCCGCGACCGCCGTCCCATCCAGGCGCAGGGTGGCGCCGCTCACGCGCAGCTGCAGCCCGCCCGGCGCCAGGGTCGCCTCGTCGAGGCCGAGCTCGAACTGGCCGAGGTGCAGCGCGCCGTCCATCAGGGTCAGGTCGACCTGGCCGCCCACGACCCCGACGGCGACCCGGACCTCGCCCAGCGGCTGGGCGCGGGCGGTCAGCATGGCCACCGAGTTGGCGTGGGTGATCTGGAGCCGGCTGCCCAGCGTGAGCCGGTCGGCGACCGAGGCCGAGGGCGAGGCCGGTGACTCGCCGCTGCAGCCCGGCCCCAGGGCCAGCAGCGCGAAGATCAGGGAGGAAGCGGCGAGGTTGCGCATGGGTACCTCCATGTCGGGGAAGTGCAGCGCGCGTGCCGTGCCCGGGCCCGCAATCTCGGCGGCTTGCCCGCTGGCGCCGCGGCCAAACGCAGATTCTGCGTCGCGCTCCGGGGGCGCGGCGCAAGGCTTGCGCACAGCAGCGCCCCAGGGGCCCGAAACCGCGGCCCCTTGCTTGCACTGGGGCTGGCCCATGGCCCCTGCCAAGCAAGTCACCGTGGAAGGCAACACCGGGGTCGCCGACGTCGCCTATCGTCTCAGCGAGGTCATCGCGATCTATCCCATCACCCCGTCCTCTGCCATGGGCGAGCTCGCCGACGAGTGGGCCGCCAAGCAGCGGCCCAACCTGTGGGGGGTGACGCCCCGCGTGATGGAGATGCAGTCCGAGGCCGGCGCCGCTGGCGCGGTGCACGGCGCGCTGCAGGCCGGCGCCCGCGCCACCACCTTCACGGCGTCGCAGGGGCTGCTGCTCATGATCCCCAACATGTACAAGATCGCCGGCGAGCTGACGCCGATGTGCCTGCACGTGACGGCGCGCGCCATCGCCACCCACGCGCTGTCGATCTTCGGCGATCACTCCGACGTCATGGCGTGCCGGCAGACCGGCTTCGCCATGCTGGCCTCGGGCTCGGTGCAGGAGGCCCAGGATCTGGCCGCCATCGCGCACACCGCGACGTTGCACGCGCGGGTGCCCTTCCTGCACTTCTTCGACGGCTTCCGGACCTCGCACGAGATCGCCAAGATCGAGCAGCTCGAGGACGACGCGCTGCGGGCCCTGGTCGAGGACGACGGCGGCGCCGCGGCCGCGGCGGCCCATCGCGCGCGCGGGCTGACGCCGGACGCGCCGGTGCTGCGCGGCACCGCGCAGAACCCCGACACCTTCTTCCAGGCCCGCGAGGCGGCCAACCCGTTCTATCTCGACTGCCCCGAGCTGGTGCAGCGCGCCATGAACCGCTTCGCGGCGCTGACCGGGCGGCAGTACAAGCTGTTCGACTACTACGGCCACCCCGAGGCCGACCGCGTCATCGTCATCATGGGCTCGGGCGCCGAGGCGGTGCACGAGACCGTCGACTGGCTGCTGGCCGGCGGCGAGCGCGTCGGCGTGCTGCGCGTGCGCCTGTACCGGCCGTTCTCGGCCGAGGCGCTGCTGGCCGCGCTGCCGGCCACGGTGCGCACGCTGGTGGTGCTCGATCGCTGCAAGGAGCCCGGCGCGCTGGGCGAGCCGCTGTACCTCGACGTGGTCACCGCGATGAGCGAGGCGGTGTCCGACGGACGCTGGCAGGGCCACGCCGCGCCGCGCATCATCGGCGGGCGCTATGGCCTGGCCTCCAAGGAGTTCACGCCCGCGATGGTGTGCGGGGTGTTCGACGAGGCGGCCCGGCCGGCGCCGCGGCGCCACTTCACCATCGGCATCAACGACGACGTGACCCGGCTGTCGCTGCCCTACGACCCGGACTTCGATCTCGAGCCCGACGACGTGGTGCGCGCGGTGTTCTGGGGCCTGGGCTCCGACGGCACCGTGGGCGCCAACAAGAACTCCATCAAGCTGATCGGCGAGGAGACCGAGCGCTTCGCGCAGGGCTACTTCGTGTATGACTCCAAGAAGTCGGGCGCCATCACCATCTCGCACCTGCGCTTCGGGCCGCGCCAGATCCGGTCGTCGTACCTCATCCGCAAGGCCAGCTTCGTGGCCGTGCACCAGTGGAACTTCCTCGATCGCTACGACGTGCTGGAGGCCGCCGCGCCCGGGGCCACGCTGCTGCTGAACTCGCCGCTGCCGGCGGCCGAGGTCTGGGACGCGCTGCCGCGCGATGTCCAGGCCGCGGTGCTCGACAAGGGCATCAAGCTCCACGCCATCGACGCCGGCGCGGTGGCGCAGGAGCACGGCATGGGCGGCCGCATCAACACCGTGATGCAGAGCTGCTTCTTCGCGCTGGCCAACGTGCTGCCGCGCGAGGAGGCCATCGCCGGCATCAAGGCCGCCATCGAGAAGAGCTATCGCAACAAGGGCCCCGAGGTGGTGGCCAAGAACTTCGCCGTGGTCGACGCCGCGCTGGAGCACCTGCACGAGGTCAAGGTCGGCGACAGCGTCACCGCGCGGGTCGATCGTTCGCCGATGGTGTCGCGCGCGGCGCCCGACCTGGTGCAGCGGGTCACCGCGGTCATGCTGGCCAACCAGGGCGACTCGCTGCCGGTCAGCGCGTTCCCGCCCGACGGCACCTGGCCCACCGGCAGCGCGCGCTGGGAGAAGCGCAACCTGGCGCTGGAGATCCCGGTGTGGGACGCCAAGGTGTGCATCCAGTGCAACAAGTGCGCGCTGGTGTGTCCGCACGCCGCCATCCGCGCCAAGGTCTACGACCAGGGCGCGCTGGCGGGAAAGCCGCTGACCTTCAAGGCGTCGACCTACAAGGGCGGCGAGTTCCAGGGCGACGCCTACACCATCCAGGTCGCGCCCGAGGACTGCACCGGGTGCAGCCTGTGTGTCGAGGTCTGCCCGGCCAAGGACAAGGCCAACCCGCGCCACAAGGCGCTGGAGATGGCGCCGCAGCCGCCGCTGCGCGCGCCCGAGCGCGACAACTACGACTTCTTCCTCGGGCTGCCCGAGGCGCGGCGCAGCCGGGTCAGCCTGGACGTCAAGGGCAGCCAGTTCCTGGAGCCGCTGTTCGAGTACTCGGGCGCCTGCTCGGGCTGCGGCGAGACGCCGTACATCAAGCTGGCGACCCAGCTCTACGGCGACCGCATGCTGATTGCCAACGCCACCGGGTGCTCGTCGATCTATGGCGGCAACCTGCCGACCACGCCGTACACCACCAACCGCGATGGGCGCGGGCCGGCGTGGTCGAACTCGCTGTTCGAGGACAACGCCGAGTTCGGCCTGGGCATGCGGCTGGCGGTCGATCAGCACGTGGCCAGCGCGCGCGGCCTGGTGGCGGGCCTCGGCGACCGGCTGGGCGAGCTGGGGCCGGCGCTGCTGGGCGCGGCGCAGGGTGACGAGGCCGGGATCGCGGCGCAGCGCGAGCGCGTGGCCGAGCTGCGCAAGCGGCTGGGCGAGCTGGGCGGCGACCCGCGCGCGGCCGAGCTCGCGGCGCTGGCCGACTACCTGGTCGACAAGTCGGTGTGGATCATCGGCGGCGACGGCTGGGCCTATGACATCGGCTATGGCGGCCTCGATCACGTGCTGTCGTCGGGCGCCAACGTCAACCTCATGGTGCTCGACACCGAGGTGTACTCGAACACCGGCGGGCAGCAGTCGAAGGCGACGCCCAAGGGCGCGGCGGCCAAGTTCGCGGCCTCGGGCAAGGCCGGCGCCAAGAAGGACCTGGGCCTGCTGGCCATCACCTACGGCAACGTCTATGTCGCGCGCATCGCCTTCGGGGCCAAGGACGCCCAGACCGTGAAGGCGCTGAGCGAGGCGGCGGCCTATCCAGGGGTGTCGCTGATCATCGCGTACTCGCACTGCATCGCGCACGGCTATGACATGGCGCAGGGCGCCAATCAGCAGAAGCGCGCGGTCGAGACCGGGGCCTGGCCGCTGTACCGCTTCGATCCGCGGCGCGCCGACAGCCCCGAGGGGCCGTTCAAGCTCGACTCCACGGTGCCGCGCGGCAAGCTGACCGACTACACCCGCAACGAGACGCGCTACCGCATGGTCGAACAGCAGGATCCGGAGCGTTTCCGCGCGCTGATGGAGGAGGCGCAGCGCGACGTGCGCTCGCGCTGGGCGCTGTACGAGCAGCTGTCGCGCGCGATGGCGCCCACCGGGGCGCTGGCGGGCGGGGCCGGACCCGCGGCGGTGGCGGCGGTGGCGGCGAACCTCGACAAGGCGGGACACTGATGACGACCGGGATCGATCTGGGCACGGACTACTGCGGCATCCGGCTGGCGCACCCGTTCATGCCCGGGGCGTCGCCGCTGGTGGACGACCTCGACATGGTGCGCCGGCTGGAGGACGCCGGGGCCTCGGCCATCGTGATGCGCTCGCTGTTCGAGGAGCAGATCGAGCGCGAGCAGGCGCGCACGCTGCATGATCTCGAGCTGCACAGCGACAGTCACGCCGAGGCGGCGTCGTTCCTGCCCCGCCCGGCGGAGTTCGTGCTGGGGCCGCACGAGTACCTCGAGCAGCTGCGCAAGGTGCGCGCCGCGGTGGCGGTGCCGGTCATCGCGTCGCTCAACGGCATCACCGAGGGCGGCTGGCTCGACCATGCCCGGCTGTGCGAGCAGGCCGGCGCCAGCGCGCTGGAGCTCAACGTCTATTACATCGCGACCGATCCGCTGGAGACCGGGTACGCGGTCGAGCGCCGCACCCTCGACATCGTGACCAAGGTGACCGAGACCGTGGCCATCCCGGTGGCGGTCAAGCTGTCGCCGTTCCACTCCTCGCTGGCGCACTTCGCGCACGAGCTGGAGCTGGCCGGCGCGCGCGGCCTCATCCTGTTCAACCGCTTCTACCAGCCCGACTTCGACATCGAGTCGCTCGAGGTGGTGCCGCGGCTGGCGCTGTCGGACTCCGGCGAGCTCCTGCTGCGGCTGCGCTGGCTGGCCATCCTGTCGGGGCGCACCCAGCTGGATCTGGCCTGCTCGGGCGGCGTGCACGGCGAGATCGACGCGCTCAAGGCGCTGATGGCGGGCGCCACCGTGGTGCAGATGGTGTCGGCGCTGCTGCGCCACGGCCCGGAGCGGCTGGGCCAGGTCAGGGACGCGGTGACGGCGTGGATGGTGGCGCACGAGTACGAGTCGCTCGACCAGCTGCGCGGCAGCCTCAACCTGGCGCGCTGCCCGGACCCGGCCATGTTCGAGCGCGGCAACTACATGAGGATCCTGCAGAGCTGGCGCTGAGGGACTACAGTACGGCGCATGCGCATCGGATTTCTCGGGCTCGGGCTCATGGGCAGCCGGATGGCGGCCAACCTCTGCAAGAAGGGCCACACCGTGACGGTGTGGAATCGCAGCGTGGAGCGGACGGCGGCGCTGGCCGCGCTGGGCTGCGCGGTGGCGGCGTCACCCGCAGAGGCGGCGCGCGGGGCCGACGCGGTGGCGCTGTGTCTGGCCGATCCGCCCGCGGTCGAGGCCACCGCGCTGGCGCCCGGCGGCGTGGTCGACACGCTGGCGCCGGGGGCGCTGCTGGTCGATCTGTCGACCGGCTCGCCCGAGCTGGCGCTGCGCCTGGAGGCGGCCTGCGCGGCGCGCGGGGCGCGCTTCCTGGAGTCACCGGTGACCGGGTCCAAGCTGGGCGCCGAGCAGGGCACCCTGGTCCTGATGTGCGGCGGCAGCGCCGAGACGCTGGCGGCGGCGCGCCCGCTGCTGGAGGCGGTGGCCAGCAAGATCATCCATGTCGGCCCGGTCGGCAGCGCGACCCGGGTCAAGTTGATCGGCAACACCATGATCGCGCTGATGCTGGAGGCGCTGTGCGAGGGGCTGGCGACCTGCCAGGCCGCCGGCGTCGAGCCCGCCAGGCTGCTCGAGGTGGTGCAGGCCTCGGGCTACCAGTCGCCGTACTGGAGCTTCAAGGGCAACGCCATCCTGGCCGGCGACTTCGAGACCCACTTCTCGGTCGACCTGATGCACAAGGATCTGACCCTGGCGCTGGAGGCGGCCGGTCGGCTGGGTGTGCCGGCGCCGGGGCTGGCCATGGTGCGCGAGCAGTTCCAGGCCGCGCGCGCGCAGGGCCACGGCGGCGCGGACATCGCGGCGCTGGCCCGGCTGTGGCCGGGCGTCGGCGGGTAGTCGAAACGCGGGCCGGCGGGCTCAGCCCGCACGCCAGGGCAGCAGCGCGATCCGGCTGGCCAGGGTGCGCACCTCGGCGTGGTAGCGCGCCTCGGCGGCCTGGCGCTGCAGCAGCACCGGGTCGCTGATGGGCAGCGGGGCCAGGCTCTGGTTGATGACCCAGGCGAACGGCGTGATGCCGGCGCGGACGAGGTCGCGCTGCAGCTGGGCCGCCTCGTGCACCGGGGTGGCCTCGGGCAGGGTGACCACCAGGACGCGCGTGAAGGCGGCGTCACGCAGGCGCGGCAGCAGGCTGCGCACCTCGTCGGGGACCTGGCTGGTGGTGCGCAGCACGTCGCGGGGGTAGGCCTCGGCGGCGTCGAGCAGCAGGATGGTGTGGCCGGTGGGCGCGGTGTCGATGACCACGAAGCCGCGCTGGCCCTCGGCGATGACGCGCGCGAAGGCACGGAAGACGGCGATCTCCTCGGTGCACGGCGAGCGCAGATCCTCTTCGAGCAGGGCGCGCCCGGCGGCGTCGAGGCCGGCGCCGGTGCTGGCCATGATCTCGTCGCGGTAGGCGCGGGTCTCGGCGACCGGATCGATGCGGCTCAGGCGCAGGTTGGGCTGGCCGCCGCCGGTGCCGGCGGCCGCGACCCGCTCCAGGTCGGCGGCGGGGTCGGTGGTGGTCAGGTGCACCGGGTGGCCGCGCCGCGCCAGCTCGAGGGCGACCGCGACGGCGACGCTGGTCTTGCCGACGCCGCCCTTGCCCACGGTCATGATGACGCCGTGCCGGGCGGCCTCCAGCTCGGGCAGCAGGTCGCCGAGGCCGGGCAGGGCGACGACCGCAGACGCCGGGGCTGGTCGCGCGGGCGCGGGCGCGGGGCCGGGGCCGGGGCCGGGGCCGGGCGCCAGGGGCGACAGCAGGCGGCGCAGGGCCTCGGGGCCGACCAGGCCGAAGGGCAGCAGCGGCAGGTCGCTGCGCGGCAGCGTGCGCAGCCCCTCGGGCAGCGCGTCCAGCGCCCGCTGGCAGCGCGCGGCCATCGCGGTCGCGATGGCGTCGTCGGCGCCGGCGGCCGTGAAGATGCCGTTGATCACCAGCTCCTGCGGGGTCACGCCCAGCGCGGCCAGCTCGCCGCGGGTGCGCTCGGCCTCCAGCAGCGCCGAGCGCTCGGCGCGGGTGACCAGCACCACCGCGGTGCGCGCGGGATCGACCAGGGCGCGCCGGGTGGCGTCATACAGCGACTGCTGCTGCGCCAGCCCGGCCAGCGGGCCCAGGCAGGAGGTGCCGCCCGGGTTGTCGGTGATGAAGCCGGTCCACGCCGCCGGCAGCGCCAGCAGGCGCAAGGTGTGGCCGGTCGGCGCGGTGTCGAACACGACGTGATCGAAGTCGGCGGTCGCGGCGTCGTCGCCGAGCAGGCGCGAGAACTCGTCGAAGGCCGCGATCTCGACCGTGCAGGCGCCCGACAGCTGCTCCTCGATGCTGCGCAGCGCGGCGTCCGGCAGCAGGCCGCGCACCGGGCCGAGGACGCGCTCGCGATAGGCGCGGGCCGCGGCCTCGGGGTCGATGTCGAGCGCGCTGAGGCCAGCCACGCCGGCGATCGCGGTCGGCGCCTGGCCCAGCCGGGTGCCCAGCACCTCGCCCAGGTTCGACGCCGGATCGGTGCTGACCAGCAGCACGCGCCGGCCGCGCTCGGCCAGCGTCAGCGCGCTGGCGCAGGCCACGCTGGTCTTGCCCACGCCACCCTTGCCGGTGAAGAACAGGTGGCGCGGCGCGCGCGCGAGCAGCCGCATCAGCAGCAGCCCGGCTTGACGCAGCCCTTGGCGGCCGGCACCGTGGCCAGCTTGCGCACCACCACGCCGGCCAGCGCGGCCAGCGTCTCGCGCGAGGGATAGGTGCCCTCGCTGGCGATGCGGTCATCCACCAGCACCAGCGGCAGCACCTCGACCCCGCGCTCCAGGGCGGCCTTGACCGCCGGGGTGGCGGCGAAGGCCGTCGGGGTGGTCGACAGGTTGAAGCGCTCGACCTTGACCCCCTGCTGCTCGAGCCAGGCCACGTCGGCGGCGAAGCGCGCCAGCTCGGGATCGACCGCGGGGCCACACACACCGGTGGAGCAGCACATGGCGGGATCGAAGACGCGGATGGTGGCGGACATGACGGGCTCTCCTTGTTCTTGTTCTTGTTCTTGGTTCTTGCCGGGCAGACTGTGCAGTGTGTCCCCCGGGCTGGCAATCACTCGTGGCGCAGCGCCGCGATGGGGTCGAGGTGGGCCGCCTTGCGCGCCGGCACCCAGCCGAACAGCACGCCGATCACCATGGCGAAGGCGAACGCCAGCAGCACCATCGGGTTCTGCCACTCGAAGGGCAGCCCCAGCTTGCGCGTGGCCAGCAGCGAGGCGCCCAGGCCCACGCCGATGCCGGCCAGGCCGCCGACCATCGACAGCACCACCGACTCGACCAGGAACTGCACCATGACCTCGCGCGCGCGCGCGCCGATGGCCAGGCGGATGCCGATCTCGCGGGTGCGCTCGGTGACCGCGACCAGCATGATGTTCATGATGCCGATGCCCCCGACCAGCAGGCTGACCGAGGCGATGGCGGCCAGCAGCGAGGTCAGCACGCCGGTGATGCTGCCGACCATCCTGGCGACCTCCTTCATGTCGCGCACGTTGAAGTCGGGATCCTCGCCGGTGTGGATGTGGCGGCGCTCGCGCATCAGGGTCTCGGTGCGCGCCTTGATGCGCTCGGTGCTGGCGCCCTCCACCGCGGACAGGAAGATGACCGCGACGTCCTCGGTGCCGGCGACGCGGCGCTGGAAGGTGCGCAGCGGCATCAGCACGAAGTTGTCCTGATCCTGGCCGAAGGTGGAGGTGCCCTTGGGCGACAGCGCGCCGATGACCCGACAGGACACCGTGCCCAGGCGGACCCAGACGCCGCGCACGTCCTGCGACGGGTAGAGCTCGCGGCGTACGCGGTCACCCAGGATGCACACCGCGGCGCCGGCGCGCAGCTCGCCGAGGTTGAAGGCGCGCCCGTGTGCCAGCTGCCATGACAGCGCGGTGAGATAGCCGTTGTCGGTGCCCGACACGCTGGTGACCCAGCGGCCGCTGCCGGCCACCGCGACCATGCTGCGGCTGGCCACCGGGACCACCACGGCCAGGTCGGGCACCGTGCGCTCGATGGCGCGGGCGTCCTCGACCCGGAAGGTGCGCGCGCCGCCCGCGCCAGGGCCGCCGGGGCCGTGCGCCGGCGAGCCCGGCATCACGAAGAGCAGGTTCTTGCCCATGCCCGACAGGTCGGAGGCGATGCGGTCCTGGGCGCCGCGGCCCAGCATCACCATCGCGATGACGGCGGCCACGCCGATGAGGATGCCCAGCGTGGTCAGCAGCGAGCGCATCGGGTTGCGACGCAGCTGGCGCAGCGCCATCAGCACGGCGTTGGCGATCATGACGCCACCGCCTGGGTGACCGGGTGATCGTCGGCGATGCGCCCGTCGAGGAAGCGCACCACGCGGTGAGCGTAGGCGGCCATGTCGGGCTCGTGGGTGACCATCACGATGGTCAGCCCGCGCGAGTGGTTGAGGGCGCCGAGCAGGCGCATCAGCTCGTGGCTGCGCGCCGAGTCGAGGTTGCCGGTGGGTTCGTCGGCCAGCAGCACGGCGGGGCGGGTGACCAGGGCGCGCGCGATGGCGACGCGCTGCTGCTGCCCGCCCGACAGCTGGCTGGGCAGGTGGCGCTCGCGGCCCTCGAGGCCGACCTCGGCCATGACCTGGCGGGTCAGGGCGCGGCGCTCGGCGGCGGGCACGCCGCGGTAGATCAGCGGCAGCTCGACGTTCTCGCGCGCGCTGGTGCGCGCCACCAGGTTGAAGCCCTGGAACACGAAGCCGAGGTAGTGCCGGCGCAGCAGCGCCAGCTGATCGCGGCTGAGCTGGGTGGTGTCGACGCCGCGGAACAGGTAGCGCCCGCTGCTGGGAGCGTCGAGGCAGCCCACGATGTTGAGGCAGGTCGACTTGCCCGAGCCGCTGGGGCCCATCAGGGCGACGAACTCACCGGGTTCGATGCGCAGGTCGATGCGATCCAGCGCGACCACGGCGGCGTCGGCCTGGCCGTAGATCTTGCTGACCTGCTCGAACTCGATGACGGGGGCGGCCATCAGTCGCCGCCCTTGCTGTCGATGATCACGCGGGCGCCGACCGGGACCGGGCCCGTGATGACGGTGCGGGTGCCGTCGCTGGCGCCGGCGCGCACTGCGACCGCGCGCGGCTGGCCGGCCTCCAGCAGGTAGACGCGGGCGGCCGCGGGCGAGGTGCTGGAGGTGCTGGTGGCCGCCGGGGTGGCCGAAGTGGCCGAAGTGTCCGGCGTGGCGGTGTCGGTCTCGGCGGCGGGGCGGTAGCGCAGCGCGGCCTCCGGCACGGTGACCGCGCCGGGGTGCGACTCGGTGATGAGCTGGGCCGTCGCGGTCATGCCCGGGCGCAGCGCGCCGTCGCGGTTGTCGACCTCGAGCACGGCCTGGTAGGTGACCACGCTGTCGCGGATGCGCGCCGAGTTGCGCACCGAGGTCACGGAGGCCGGGAAGCTGCGCTCGGCGTAGGCCGCCACCGTGAAGCTGGCGCGCTGGCCGGCGCGCACGGCGCCGATGTCGGCCTCGTCGATGTCGACTACCAGCTGCATGCGGTCGAGATCGCGCGCCAGCTGGAAGAACACCGGCGCCTGCAGCGCGGCGACCACGGCCTGGCCCTCCTCGACCGAGCGCGCCAGCACCACGCCGGCGATGGGCGCCCGGATGGTGGCCTTGCTCAGGCTGGTGTGCACCACGGCGGCGGCGGCGCGCGAGGCGCGCACCTGGGCCGCGGCGGCGCCCTCGGCGGCGACCGCCTTGACCATGGCGCTGTGCTCGGCGTCGAGCTGGGCCGCGGAGATGACGCCGCGCTCGGCCAGCGGCTGATCGCGGGCCACGACGCGGCGCGCCTCGGCCAGCGCCTCGGCGGCCTGGCGCTGGTTGGCCTGCGCCAGCGCGACCTGGGCGTCAGCCTGGGCGGCCTGGGCCGACAGGAGCTCGGTGTCGAGCACGACCAGGATCTGACCGGCCTCGACGTGGTCGTTGTAGTCGGCCAGCACGCGCAGCACACGGCCCGAGATCTCGGGGCCGACATCGACCGAGGTGGCGGGCTCCAGGGTGCCGGTGGCGGTCACGCTGACGCTGAGGTCGGCGCGCTCGACCGCGGCGGTCTGGTAGCGCACCGGGGCGACCTGGTGCGCCCGTCGCCACAGCAGGGCGGCCCCGGCGGCCACCGCCAGCGCGAGCCCCAGGTAGAGGCCGCGCTTGAGCCAGCGTCTGCGCCGGGCATGACGCCCCAGCCCCAGGGTGCGAAGAACCTCTGCGTCGATGGTCTGGCTGGCCATGCCCCCACAGGCTGCATCGGGCGCGCCAAGCGCGGGTGAGGCCTGTCGCCGCACAGCACGCGCGAGGATCGCAGTTCTTGCGCGGTCGTCGTGCCGCGGCGCAGCAGCTGCGGGACGGGCCTACATGTGCAGTGGGGGCGCTGTCAGCCGGCGGCGCGGACGGCGTCCTCGGCCCAGACCGAGGTCAGGAAGGCGTCGAGGGCGTCGTCGAGGCGGCGCGGCATCACGCGCCACTCGGCGATGGAGTGGGCGGTGACCAGCTCGGCGCCAGGCAGCTCGCGCGACAGCAGGTCGGCGTCGCTGAAGGGGTGGATGGGGTCGCGCTTGTGGCCGATGACCAGGGTGCGCTGCGTGATCTTGCGGCGCAGGGCGCGCTCGGGGGCGACGCGGCCGAACACGATGCCGTCGAGCACCGCCAGCGAGGCGCGCGGATCGCGGCGCACGAAGTCGAGCATCATGTCGACCAGGAGGTGCGTGCGCGGGACCTTGCGCATCAGCGCGGCCAGCGCCCCCATCAGGGTCAGGCTGCCGCGCAGCGCCAGCGCCAGCGGCACGAAGGTCGCGGCCGCCGCGGGCAGGGCGTTCTCCAGCACCGGCATCTCGATGACCAGCGCGCGCACGCGCTCGGGCGCGCCGACCGCGACCTCCAGCGTGGTGTTGGCGCCCAGCGAGGTGCCGCCGATGACCGCCTGCGCGATCCCCAGGTGATCGAGCAGCGCCACCACCTGGCGGCCGAACTCGGGCATCGAGTACGCCGTCATGTCGTGGGGCTGGTCCGAGGCGCCGTGGCCGAGCACGTCGATGGTCAGCACCCGATGGCCGCGCGCCGCCAGCGCCGGGGCCAGGCGGCCGAACATGCGCTGGTCCATGAGCAGGCCGTGGGTCAGCACCACCACGCGCGGCCCTTCGCCGTGGTCACGATAGGCGATGCGACGGCCCTGATATTCGAAGCTGCCAGGTGTCACGCGAGACCTCCTGGTGCTGCATGGTACGTCATCGACTCGCGCGCGTCGCGCCGTCGTGACGGCGGGCGAGAACGGGATTCAGCGCGCGCCAGCCTTCACACCAGGAAGTCGAGCATCTGGACCTGGGTCAGGTAGGTCTCGAGCAGGCCGGCATAGTCGTCGAACAGCAGATCGAGCTCGACGTCGACGCGGCGCTCGCGCGTGCGCAGCACCTTGCCGCTGACGGGCAGCTCGCCGCCGGGCAGCGTCAGCACCGCGCTCAGCAGGGTGCCCGGCGCCGGCAGCTCGCCGGTGGGGCGCTCGAAGCCGAGGTGGGTGCGCGAGATCTCGCGCACCGGGCCGCGCACGCCGTCGTCGCCGGCCACGCTGGCGGCCAGCGCGGGCGGCGGCTCGACCCGGTAGTTGACGCGCCGGTTCTGCCGGATGAGGCCCTCGAGGCAGTCGTGCACCGCGGCGCTGACCACGGTGTCGTCGCTCTCCAGCACGTAGTCGCGCAGCTTCTTCATCTCCTTCTGGGTGCGCACCAGGTTCTTGCGCATCTCCTCGAGGCGCAGCTGATCGCGCTGGATCTTGTCGGCCGCGATCCCGAGCAGCTCGTGCTGGAAGCGCAGCCCGAGCACCGGGTGCTCGGCCAGCAGGCGCTCCAGCGCGGCGGGCGCCACCGCGACCAGCTCGGCGCCCTCGCCCACGATGGCGCGGCACTTGCGACGCAGCCCGGCGATGCCCCCGAGCTCGCCGATCAAGGTCGGCGCGCGCAGCTTGTACAGGTGCTCGCCCTCCTGCTCCAGGCTCACGGTGCCCGCCAGCAGCAGGTAGATCTGGGTCGCGGGGTCGCCGGCGCTGAAGAGCGTGCTGCCGGTCGCCGCGGTGACCGGCTGGAACAGCGCCAGAAGCGGCGTCAGCTCGCTGTCGGGGAGGCCACGGAACAGCGGGATGCCACGGAAGCGATCGAGGTCGAGCGTCATGGCGGGGAGGGTACACCCGCGGCCGCCGCGGCGCTCAGGTCATGACCGGCGGCTCGACCATGATCGGGGGCGACTTCACCTTCACCTTGCGGGGCAGGGTGACCTTGCCGGTGGCGACCGAGGTCGCGTCCTCGCGGCCGGCCACGCGCAGCGTCACACGGACCACGAAGGTGCGCCCCGCGGCGGCGTCGCGGCTGCCACCCAGGCGCGACCAGTCGGGCGCGCTGAGATCCCAGGTCGTCTTGAGCATGGCGCCGGGGGCGATGGCGCCGTCCCAGGCGTCATACTGGCTGCCGGTCCAGTGTCGCGGGTTGCGCGCGGTCAGGTCGCCCAGCGGGGCCTGGCCATCGGCGTCGAGCAGCTCGACGCGGGCGATCTCGACGTTGCTGCGCGCGCCCGTGCTGCCCGCGGTCAGCGTGACCTGCATCGAGGTCTGCTGACAGGCGCGCCGGGTCTGGCTGCGCGCGGGCGTCCGCTGCCGGGTGATGCCGACGCCGCCGGTCGGGGCCTGCGCGGCGCCGCCAGGATCGTCAGGGGCGTCCGCGGTCGACACCAGCGTGAAGCCATTTGCGCGCACCGGCAGCGCGCTGTGGGGCGCGCAGTCGTCGGCCAGCGAGACCGAGGCCACCACCGCGCTGATCTGCAGCGGCGTGGGGTCGGGCGGCGGCTGGCTCGAGGGTGACGGGGTCGGCGACGGCTCGGCCGGCGGCTTCGCAGCGCGCTGGTGGCGTTCGCAGCCCAGTGTCATCGACAGGCTTCCCAGCAGCACCATGCTCGCGACCCTCATCCGTGACCTCCGTGGGGAGTGCATACGCACCAGCCCGTCACAGGGCCTGGCGCCAGAGCAGCGCGCCATCGCCGAGGCCGAGCGCCATCAGCACGTGACCAGAGCCATTTTTCACCAGAAAGGTCACCTGGCCAGCGGGAAGGTCCAGCCTGGCCGCGCCGTCGACCGCCCCGGGCAGGTCCACCGTCCAGCGCGCGGGTCCCTGACAGGGCAGCAGGCTGAGCTGGACCTTCCGGCTCGACAGGCTGACCTTGTGGACCACCAGCAGACCGTCCGCCTCGGCGCCCACCGGGGTCACCCGCTCGCCGTCGCCGAGGTGCAGCAGCCTGGGCTCGAGGACGGTCTCTGTGGACGGCACCCCCGCGCAGCGCAGGCCGGCGCGCTCGGCGCCCACGAAGCGCACCTCGGCGCCATCGGGCAGGCGGCCACTCGACAGCGGGTACTCGGCGGTGGTCGAGCGCAGCGGGCCGGTGGGCTGCTGGCGCTGCAGCGGCGGCGCCTCGCGCGCGAGCAGCGTCTCGGGATCGAGGTAGTGGTAGCGCCCGTCGTCGCTGCGCAGCAGGAAGGCAGCGGCCGGCTCGTGCAGCACGCCGCCCAGATAGCTCGCGCGGCCGAGGCCCGGGTTCTGGGCCTGCCAGGCGGCCTCGGTCACCGTGACGGCCAAGGTCTGGCGGTCACGCCGGTGCAGCCCGCCGCTGCTGCGGCTGTCGCCATCGGTGGCGAACCACAGCCCGCCGGGCGTGATGCCGACGAGGCGGTAGTCGCGGCTGATCCCCATGCGCACGAGGCGCTGGCCGGTCTTGCCGTCGCGCAGCTCGAGGCGCCGCGCCATGGTCGAGGCGCCCTCGCTGCGCTTCTTGCGTGCCTCGATGACCAGCAGCAGCGTGGGGCCGCGCTCACCCGGCAGCCAGTAGGCCGCCTTGACCTCCCCGGCGCTGAGGGTGGCGTGGAACGCGTACCACAGGTAGAGCGCCAGGGCGCCCACGATCAGGGTCACCACGCCGATGGTCTTGGCCACGCCCCAGGTGCCGGGCCGCGGGGGGCCCGACGGCTGCGGCCTGGGCTGGTCGCGCGCCTTGTCTTTGCCCTTGTCCCTGTCCTTGCTGGTCTGCTCGGCGCGCGCGGCCTTGCTGCGAGCCTGCTCGAGCTGGCGCTCGAGGTCGGCGATGCGCTTTGCGGCCTTGGCCGGCATGCTGGCGCGCTCCTGCTCGAGCTCGGCGATCTTGGCCTCCAGGGCCGCGATGCGCGCGTTGGCGGCGCCGAGATCGTCGCGGAACACAGCTCATGGTACGCCAGCTCGGGCCGGCTCAGCGCGTGAACGACTCCGCGGGGTGGTACTCGGCCTTGCGGCCGCCCATGTGGCGCGCGAACCAGCGCGCGCGCTCGTTGCGCGCGACCCGATCGGCCACGGCGTCGAGCCCGGGGACATGGCGGCGCAGGGTCTCGGCCGCGAAGATGAAGGGCGCCTGCGCCAGCGGATGCAGCGCCCACAGGCCGGCGCGCGGCAGCTGGTTGTGCCGGTAGGCGCCGCGCGACAGGAAGAAGCGGGTGTAGCCGAGGTGCAGGCGGTGCGTCAGCGCCGCGCGCAGCCGCGCCGGCAGCGGCGCCGCGGGGTCGGGCGCGAACAGGTCGGCGTAGGACTGGCACAGGCGCAGGCCGTCGGCGCCGGCCTGGCGCGCGCCCTTGAGGCTGGCCATGAAGGCGAGCTGGCAGGCCTCGGCCAGCGAGGTCGGATACCAGCGCGGGCGCACCCCCATCAGGTGGCCGACCCAGCGCCAGAAGTGCATGGTGGCCTCGATGTCGCGCCGTGACGGCCGGTAGCCCATGGCCTGCATCGCGATCCCGGGCGCGAAGCTGCCACCCATCAGGGTCAGCAGGGCGTCGGCCTGGCTGATGGGCACGCCCCAGGCGCCGAGGTCCCACTCCGGGTGCGCCAGCAGCCGCTTGCGCACGAAGACATGCATGATGCGCACGCGCAGCGCCGAGGCGCGCCCGGCCGCGCCGGGGTCGAGGCCGCCGGGCTCGGACACCGCGATCCAGAACGCCACCGTCTCCAGGAACCGCCTGCGCGTGGTGGCGCCGGCGTAGGCGCCGGTCAGCGCCAGCGGCTTGGCCACCGAGGACTCGGCGTAGGCCTCCAGCGTGATGGCGCCGGCGAACTCGAAGACGCGCGAGCCCCAGCGCCGGAACACCCGCGCGCCGTGCTCGACCAGCGCGGGGTCGAGCCAGGCCGGGCGGACCTCGATGTCCTCGAACAGGCGGCGCAGCGAGGCCGGCGCGTCGGGCACCGAGTCCACCCCGCCGGCCAGCGCCTGCTCCAGCATGGCGCGCCCGACCTTGGCGCCGCGGCCGAAGTAGATCTCCTCGACGAAGGCCTCGGCCAGCGGATCGGCGTCGTAGTACATCGCCGCGAATCTGTGCGCGACGGCGTCGGGTGGCGCCGGGTCGAAGCCCAGGGTGGCGCGCACCAGCTTGCGCAGCGCCTTCATCATGGGCCGCTCGGCGCGCCCGAAATAGCGGAACTCGGTGGGCTGACGCAGCTCACTCATGGCCGTCATGGTACACGAGCCCGGCGTCGCGACCGGCGTCGCGCCGCGCGGTATGCTGTGCGTGATGGGCAAACCACGACTGCAGCGCTGCCCGGCCGGGCAGTGGACGGTGCTGATCTCGAACTTCGGCTCGGGCTATCCGCGCAGCTTCCAGGTCCGTCTGCGCAGCGAGGCCGGCGGCGCGGTGTCGGGCCAGTACCAGGAGAAGCGCGCGACCTGGATCTTCCCCAACGCCCCGGTGACCGGCGCGCTGGCGCCCGTGCTGACCTTCCATCGCAAGTGGATCAACGCCATCTACAAGGTGTCGATCCGGCCCGACCAGGACGTCGTGGCCGAGGTGCAGTGATGGCGGGCGCGAGCGGCTTCACGCTCGAGTACGCCGACGGCAGCGCCAACCACTATCGCGTGGTGTGCTCCGCCGGCAGCGCCGACGCCGAGGTCACCTACACGCCGGTGACGCCGCGGCAGAGCTCGAGCGGCGTCTACAGCGGCGGCGCGCCGTGGCGCGCGCGGCTGCCGGCGCGGGACGCCCGCGTGGGCGCGCTGCTCGAGCAGGTGACGGCGCTCGAGCGCGACACCACGCTGCACGCGGAGACCCGCAGCAAGGGCACCGGCGCGGTCACGCTGACCACCGCGGCGGGCACGCGCAGCTTCCTGGTCGCCCCAAGCGCCGCGCTGCGCGCCCTCGACGCCGCGCTGGCGGCCCTGCGCTGACCTCGGGCTCACTTCATGTGATCGAGCTTCGCTCTCTCACACATGAATGAGCCTGGGGTCAGTCGATCACATCGAGCGCTGGGCGCCCTCGCCCCATTGGGCATAGCCCAACGGGGCCCCACTCCGCCCACGCCGCGACTCCGCGGCGGCCGGCGCCACTCGGCGCCGGCTTGACCCTCTGAGCAACTGACCCTCGCGCTAGCCGGGCAGCGGCTCGACGCGCGCGGTCAGGGTGACGCCGCGGCGGGCGTACTCGGTCAGGAAGTCGTCGACCAGCCCGGGCTGCCCGGCCAGGAGCTCGGGCGTCCACACCCCGGGCTGGCTCCAGGCGCCGCGGGCCAGCAGGGCGACCATGCTGGTGGCGGCGTAGGCGGTGGTGCGCGACATGCTGCGCACGTCCTCGCGGGCGTCGTGGCGATCGAGCAGATCCCAGGTCATGCGCACGCGCCGCCCGTGCTGCAGCCCGTCGGCGAGCACGCGCATCACCGTGAAGTCGGCCTCGCCGGGCGCGAAGGTCCACTTCGGGAACAGCAGCGCCGAGGTGACCTCCAGCGGGACCACGCGCTGGCCGCTGACCTCGATGGGCGTGCGCGAGAACAGGCCGAGCTCGCGCAGGACGCGCATCAGCTCGATGTGGCCCGGGTAGCGCAGCGTCTTCTCCTTCATGGCGGGCACCTTCAGGGTGTACGCCAGGCTGCGCAGGCCGTCGGTGTTGAAGGCCTCCAGCGTGCCCACGCCGGGGAACTCGATCAGCTCGGGCTCGCTGAGCGCGGGCCGGACCACGATGGCGCCATGCTCGACCAGGCGCGCCGGCCGGGTGTACTCCTCGATGACGTCGCCAGGCGCGAAGCCGGCCTTGTACTCGAACGGCCAGTGCCGCGCCACCGGCAGGCCGCCGACGTAGATCTCGAGGTTGTCGCAGGGATCCAGCTGCAGCGCGGCATGGCCGGCCAGCAGGTTGGAGACCCCGGGGGCCACGCCACAGTCGGTCACCGCGCACACGCCGCGCTCGCGCGCCAGCTCGTGCAGCTGGCGCGCGTCCTCGGGCATGAAGCTGATGTCGCAGTAGGTCTTGCCGGCGTCGATCACGGCGCGCAGCGTCTGCAGGCCGAGCGCGCTGGGCAGCGCGCCCAGCACCACGTCGGCGTCGGCCACCACCTGCGTGGTCGCGGCCGGGCTCGACAGGTCGGCGCACAGCGTCGCCACTCCGCGCGCCTGGGCGCGCTCCAGCACGGCCTGGCGCGAATCCACCAGGGTGACCTCGAGCGCGCCGATGCGCGCCAGGTCCATCGCACAAGTCCAGCCCACCATGCCGCCGCCGAGGACGGTGACCCGTTTCATGGCGGCAGCCTAAACCATCGTGGGCCCGCTCAGGGTGGAATGGTGTCGCAGGCGGCGGCGCTGGTGTCACAGCGCAGGAAGCCGTGGGCCTGGCACTCGCGGTCGCCGCTACAGCGCGGCACACAGGCGCCGTAGGGCGCGCAGGTCAGGCCGGGGCTGACCGCGGTGCAGTAGGCGTCGCTGTCGCACTGCTGGGTGCAGTAGGCCCCGCCGGTGGGCAGGAACAGGTGCACCGCGCAGGCGTCGTCACAGCCGTCGTGGCCGGGCAGCGTGCGCAGGGTGCACAGATCGGCCACCAGCGCGGCGTCGGGGTCGGCGCTGGCGGCGGCGTCGGCGCTCGCCGTGGCGCCGTCGGTCGCGCCACCCGCGTCGCGGCGCGCAGCGGCAGCGGCGTCGGCGTCGGCGTCGGCGTCGGCCGCGCTGGCGCCGCAGCCGGCGACCCAGGCGAGCCAGGCCAGGCCCAGTGCGCGTGCGAGGCGGCGCTTCAACGGGCGCGCTCCTCGGCGTGGCCGCTGCCCGGTCGCAGCTCCAGCGCCGAGGGGCCGACGCCGGGCAGGGCTGGACGCGGGCAGCCCTGCGTGGCCAGGCTGGCCCACAGACGCGCGGCGGCGACGCCGGTCAGCGCCGGCGGCCCTGGCGGCAGCAGCGGCGTGCCCAGGTGCAGCCAGGGCTCGTGGCCGGCCCCGGCGCCGCCGTCGTCGCTCACGTCGCTGACGTCGGGGACGTCGCTGACGTCGCTGAGGTCGAGCTCGGTGGCGGCGCGGGCGCGGCGCGCCTCGGCGACCGGGGCGGCGTGGCGCGGCGGACGGGCCGCCACCAGCACCGGGATCACCGGCGCCGGGGGCACCGCCGTCAGGGCGCGGGCGCGCGGGCGCATGAACACCGACAGACAGTCGTGCCGGGTCAGCTGCTGGGGCCTCGGACCGGGGCTCTCGCTCGAGGACATCGCCATGGACATCGCAACCTCCATCAAGCCGGCAGCAGACCTCAGGCGGGCAGCGCGCTCCAGGGACACCCGCGTGACATCCTGGCCGGGTCGCGGCCGGCGCGGCAGCATCGCCGGGCCAGCCCGGGGCAGGGCAGCGGCGCGCGGCGCGGGTCCGACCTGGTACAGTGATCAAGGTTGATCAGGGATGGCAAGCGAGCCCAAAGCCCTGTCGGTCCAGGCCGCCGCCCAGCTGCTCGGGGTCAGCCAGCAGACGCTGCGGCGCTGGGACCGCAGCGGCAAGCTGAAGGCGACGCGCCACCCGGTCAACGGCTACCGGCAATACGCCGTGGCCGACCTGGAGCGCCTGCGCGGGCTGCTCGGCGACGCGCCCGAGGTCGCGCCGACGGCGCCGGCAGCGCGCGGGGTGCTGCTGGGGCGCCAGCGCGAGCTCGACACCCTGAGTGCACGCCGCGTCGCCGGGCAGCGGGTGCAGACCATCGCGGGGCCGCCCGGGGTCGGCAAGACGCGGCTGGCGCAGGCGCTGGCCGAGGTCGCGGGCGCCGCTGGCAGCGCCTTCGTGTGTGATCTCGGCGAGGCGCGCAGCGAGGCCGACGTGCTGCGCATGGTCGCCGGTGCGCTGGGGCTGCCGCTGACCGCGGGGGGGCAGGCGCTGGCGCCCAGCGAGCGGGTGCAGCGGCTCTTGTCGCGTCGCGACGGCGCGCTGCTGGTGCTCGACGGCGCCGACGGCGTGGTCACGGCGCTGGCCACGCTGGTGGCGCGCTGGAGCGCCGCGGCGCCCGGCGTGCACTTCGTGGTCACCTCCCGCGAGCACCTGCGCATCGCCGGTGAGCAGGTGCTGGAGCTGGCCCCGCTGGCGCTGCCGGCGCCGGGCACGCCGCCCGCAGAGGCGCCCGCGGTGCAGCTGTTCCTGGCCCGCGTGCGCGAGCTCTACCCCGAACACCAGCCTGGCGCCGCCGAGCTCGAGCTCATCGCCGAGATCACGCGCCAGCTCGAGGGTGTGCCGCTGGCGCTGGAGCTGGCCGCGGCGCAGCTGGCCTACGGCTCCGCCGGCGCGCTGCTGGCGCGCCTGCCCGGGCAGCTCGACAGCCTGGTCAGCGAGCGCCGCGATGTCCGCCCTGGCCACAGCTCGCTGCGCGCCGCCATCGCCGGCTCGTGGCGCGCGCTGCCGGCGCTGGAGCGCGCGCTGCTGGCGCGCTGCTCGGTGTTCCGGGGCGGCTTCTCGGCGACTGCCGCCGAGGCGGTGCTGGGCGGCGACGCGGCCGAGGTCGCCAGCGCGCTGCGCGGCCTGCACCAGAAGTCGCTGCTGGGCAGCGCTGGCTCGGCCAGCGCGGGTGCGGGCGGCGCGCGGCGCTTCGCGCTGCTGACCTCGCTGCGCGACTTCGCGGCCGAGCACCTCACCGCCGCCGAGGCCACCACGGTCGCCGCGCGCCACGCCGCCTGCTACCTGGAGGCCGGCGAGCGCTGGGCCGCCGCCCTCGATCAGCGCGGCGGCGCCGCCGCCCTGCACGAGCTCGCGCAGGAGAGCGACCACCTGCTGGCGGTGCACGCGCGCGCCGTCGCCGGCCAGCTGCCGACGTTGCCAGATGCCGGCCTGCGCGCCGCGCTGGTGCTGCACGCGCTGCTGCTGCACCGCGGCCCGACCATGCTGGCTCGTGATCTGCTCGACGCCGCGCTCGGCGCCGCCCCCGACGCACCGCCGGCGCTGTGTGCCCGGGCGCTGACCGCGCGCGCCGAGGTGCTGCGCCTGCTCGGGGAGATCACCCCCGCGCGCGCCGACCTCGACGCCGCCGCCGCGCTGGTGCCGGCCGCCGAGCCGCACCTCGGCACCCGCCTGGGCTGGCTGCGCGGCGTGCTCGACGCCGATCAGGGCCGCTATGCCGAGGCGCGCGCCGGCCTGGAGGCGGCGCTGGCCGCCGCGACCACGCAGGGTGACGACGACCTCGGCGGGCGGATCTCCAGCTCGCTCGGGATCGTGGCCCACCTGGAGGGGCGCCTCCGCGACGCCGAGATCTGTTACGAGCGTGCGGTCTCGGCCTGTCACGCCGCCGGCAACCTGCGCACCGAGGGCTTCGCCCTGGCCAACCTGGCCAACCTGCACGGCGACCTCGGCCACCCCGGCGCCGACGCCGAGCACAGCCGCGCCCACGCCCTGGCGCGCGAGATCGGCAGCCGCCCGCTCGAGCTGCAGGTCGCCGGCAGCCGCGCGCACCACCTCCACCTCGCGGGCGACCTCGACGCCGCCCGCGACGCCTACCGCGCCGGCCTGGCCCTGGCGCGCGAGCTCGGCGATCGCCGCTTCGAGGGCCTGCTGGCCGGCAACCTGGCCACGCTGTGCCTGGAGATGGGCGCGCTCGACCAGGCCGAGGCTCTGTACGACGAGACGCTGGCCATCTTCACCGGCGCCGCCGACCGGCGCCGCGAGGTGGTCACCCTGGCGCTGCTGGCCGGGGTGCACGCTGCGGCGGGCCACCTCGAGCGCGCGCGTGACGCCCTGGCCCGCGCCCACGCGCGCCTGGGCGACGCCGCCGACGCCATCGCGCACGACATGCTGGCGCTGTCACAGGCCCACCTCGAGCTCGGCGCTGCGCGGCGCGCCGAGGCCGCCGGCGATCTCGGCCCCGCGCTGGCGCTGCGCGAGGCCGCCCTCGCACGCCTGGTCGTCGCCGAGACACCCAGCACGAGCACGAGCACGAGCACGAGCACGAGCACGAGCACGAGCACGAGCACCACGCGCATGCCGCCCCTGGTCGAGCGCTGGGACGACGCCCGCCTGGTGGTGCGCCTGCTGCGCGCCCGCCTGGGCCCGCGCCCGGCTGGCTCGGTCGTGCTCGACGCCCGCGTGCACCGCCTCGAGCACGACGCCGCCGTCATCACGCTGGCGCGCCGTCCCGTCCTGCGCGGCCTCCTGTACCGCCTCGCGGCCGCCGGCGAGCGCGGCCTCGACAAGGCCAGCCTGGCCCGCGATCTGTTCGGCCCCGGCTTCGACGTCGCGCGCCACGACGATCCCTTCCGGGTCTCGCTGCGCCGGCTGCGGGCGCTGCTCGGTCCCGCCGGCCTCGAGGTCGAGCTGACCGAGACCGGCTACCGGCTGCGCACCCCGCCCGGCTTCATCTTCGTGGCCGCTGACGCCGCGCGCGCCTGATCGCGCAGCCTTTGCGCAGCGCCAGCGCACACGCGGCACTATCCTGAAGACAGCGGAGGTGCGTCATGTCGGATCGGCCTCGCAACCCAGGTCACGCCCCGCGCGGCTCGCGCGCGCTCACCCTGGCCCTCGCTGCCGCGGCCCTCGTGCTCGGCCCTGGCTGCGGCGACGACACCACGCGCGCGCCACCGGGGCAGTTCGTGCGCTCCGAGCACCAGCGCCTGGCCCCCGCGAGCGACCTCGGCGACGCCCGCACCCTGGCGGCCAACAACGCCGACTTCGCCCTCGCCCTGCTGCACGCCGCCGCGCCGACCGGGAACTTCTTCTTCTCGCCGCACTCCATCTCGCTGGCGCTGGCCATGACCTACGCCGGCGCCGCCGGTGACACCGCGGCCGACATGCGCAGCGCGCTGCGCTTCCGCCAGGAGCCCGCGGTCCTGCACCCCGCCTTCAACACCCTCGATCAGACCCTGGCCTCGCGCGGTCAGGACGCCCACGGCCTCGATGGCACCCCGTTCCGCCTGCGCATCACCAACGCCCTGTTCGCCCAGCAGGGCTTCGCCATCCTGCCCAGCTACCTCGACCTCATCGCCGAGCACTACGGCGCCGGGGTGTCGCTGCTCGACTTCGTGACCGCGCCCGAACCCGCGCGTCAGGCCATCAACGCCTGGGTCGCCGCCGTCACCGAGGGCCGCATCCCCGAGCTCCTGCCCCAGGGCGCCGTCGATCCCTCCACCGTCCTCGTCCTCCTGAACGCGGTCTACTTCAACGCCGCCTGGGACAGCGCCTTCTCCGAGGCGTCGACCGCCCCGGGCGCCTTCACGCTGCCCGATGGCAGCAGCGTCAGCGTGCCCCTGATGCACGGCCGCGTCGGCTCCACCCTGGCCATCGGGACCGGCTGGCGCGCCGCCGAGATCCCCTACGAGGGGGCCGACATCAGCTTTCTCCTCGTGGTGCCCGACGATCTCGCCGGGTTCGAGGCCACGCTCGACGGCGCGCGCTACCAGGCCATCGTGGCCGCGCTGCAGCCGAGCGACGTCGCCATCACGCTGCCGCGCTTCTCGCTCCGCTCGCAGCTCAGCCTGCGCCCCGCGCTGTCGGCCCTCGGCATGGCGCGCGCCTTCGAGGCGGCCGACCTGTCCGCCCTCAGCCCCACCGATGGCCTCTTCATCAGCGACGTCATCCACGAGGGCTGGGTGCGCGTCAACGAGAAGGGCACCGAGGCCGCCGCCGCCACCGCGGTCATCGTCGGGCGCGTCAGCCTGCCCGAGGAGGTGGTCGCCAACCGCCCGTTCCTGTTCTTCGTCCGCGATCGCCCCACCGGCGCCATCCTGTTCGCCGGCCGCGTCACCGATCCGCGCCCGTGATCCGGCGGTCGCCCGCGGCTCCGGCGCGGGAGCCGCGACCGAAAATGAAACGGGCGAGGACCCAGGTCCCCGCCCGTCTGGTGTGTGCGACCGCGACCGCTGCTGCGGCGCGCGGCTGGCTCAGCTCTGCGCCGCCTTGAGCTTCTTCACTTCCTCGATCAGCGCCGGGATGGTGGACTCCCAGGTCCCGACCAGGCCGTAGTCGGCGACCTGGAAGATGGGCGCCTCGCCGTCCTTGTTGATGGCGACGATGGTCTTGGAGCCCTTCATGCCGGCCAGGTGCTGGATGGCGCCGGAGATGGCGACCGCGATGTACAGCTCGGGCGCGACCACCTTGCCGGTCTGCCCGACCTGCAGGTCGCTGGGCACCATGCCGGCGTCGGTCGCCGCGCGGCTGGCGCCCATGGCGCCGCCCAGCAGATCGGTCAGCGTCTCGAGGACACCGAAGTTCTTGCCCTCCTTCATGCCGCGGCCGCCCGACACCACGACGCGGGCCTCGGCCAGATCCGGCCGCGCCGACTTGGTGGTCTCGGCGCGCACGAAGCTGGCGCCCTTGCCGTCGAGCGCGCCGGCGTCGCCCTTGCTGAGCTCGCCAGGCGCACCCGCCTCGGCGGCCGGGAACTCGGTCTGGCGCACCGAGGCGACCACCACTGGCGTCAGCCCCTCGACCACGCACAGGGCGTTGCCGGCCAGCATCGGGCGCCGGAAGGTCTTGGGGCCGACCACCCCGATGACGTCCGAGACCATGCCGGCCTCCAGCAGCGCGGCGGCGCGCGGCAGGATGTCCTTGCCGAACGCGGTCGCGGTGGCGCCGATGACGCTGACGTCGTTTTCCTTGGCCACGCGCACGATGATGGGCGCGTAGGTCTCGGCGATGGCGTTCTTGAGGCCGTCATGCTCGATGACGATGGTCTTGGGCGCCAGCTTCTGCGCCTCCGCGGCCGCGGCCCCGACGCCGCTGCCCAGCACCAGCAGGATCAGCTTGCCGCCCGCCTTCTCCGCGGTCTGCTTGCCGAACGTCACCGCCGGCAGCGAGGCCTTGCGCAGCGCACCCTCGGGAGTCGTCTCACAAACAATCAGCACATTGGACATGTTCGGCGTCTCCTTACAGGACCTTGGCTTCGTTCTTCAGCTTGCTGACCAGCTCGGCGACATCCTTGACCTTGACGCCGGCCTTGCGACCCGCGGGCGGCTCGGCCGACACCAGCTTGGTCACCGGGGCGGCCTTGACGCCCAGGTCGGCGAGGGAGATCTCTTTGATCTCCTTCTTCTTGGCCGCCATGATGCCCTTGAGCGAGGCGTAGCGCGGGCCCTCCTGGTAGGCGTGTGTCGCCGGGGTCTTGCCGTTGACCACCGCGGTCGGCGAGATGATGCGCAGGTCGACCGAGACCACCGCGGGCAGCTTGACCTGCTTGACCTCGATGCCGGTGTCGACCTCGCGCTTGACCTCGAGGCCCTCGGCATTGGCCGTGATCTGCGCGGCGAAGGTCGCCTGCGGCCAGTCCAGCAGCGCAGCGCAGAGCTGCGGCACCTGGCTGGCCTCGCCGTCGGTGGCCAGCTTGCCCATCAGCAGCAGGTCGGGCTTCTCGCGCTCGACCACCGCCTTGACGATGCGGGCGACCGCGAAGGAGTCGAGCTCCTCGTCGGCGCCGCCGACCAGGATGGCGCGATCTGCGCCCATCGCCAGCGCCGAGCGCAGCTGCTGGCTGACGTCCTTGGGGCCGATCGACAGGGCGATGGTCTCGCCCAGCTTCTCGCCGGTGGCGGCGTTCTCGTTCAGCCTGAGGGCCGCCTCGATGGCGTATTCGTCGAAGGCATTGATGACCCAGTTGGCGGCGGAGACATCGACGGAGGTCCCCTTGAACTTCACCTTCTGCTCCGGATCGGGCACACGCTTGACAGTGACGAGGATCTTCACGGGACTCTCCTTTTCACGTTCGCAGGCAGTTCAGTGGCCTGACTCGCGCCGGCCGATGCCGCCGGCGCCAGGCCACCCAGGAACATCTCGCACAGCTCTCCCGCCGCGCGCTCGAGGTTCTCGCGCGGATCGCCGCGCAAGACCCACCACAGCGCCAGCTCGTCGACCGCGCCGAACAGCGCACGCGCCGCCAGCACCGGCCGGACCCGCGTCGACAGCTCACCCTTGGCCTGGCCCTCCTCGATCACGGTGGCCAGCAGCTTGAGGAACTGCGCGAAGCGCGGGTTGGCATACTCCTTGATGAACTTCGACGACTGGCGCAGCTCGACCGTCAGCACCTCGGCCTGGTCGCGGTTGGCGGCGACCAGCTGCAGGTGGGTCTGCACGAAGCGGCGCAGCTTGTCGGCGGCGTTGTCCGACGACGCCATCGCGGCGGCCAGGGTGTCGTTGACGCGCTCCATGCGATCTTCGAACAGCGAGATCAGCAGGTCGTCCTTGCTCTTGAAGTAGAGGTAGATGGTCCCGTCGGCGACCCCGGCCTCGCGCGCGATCTCGGAGATCTTGGAGGACCAGAAGCCCTTGTGGGCGAAGACGTGGACGGCGGCGTCGAGGATGCGCTCGCGCTTGTCGCCACCCCGCCTGGAGACCCCGTTTTCGGCCGCCACAGCGGGCTGATCGCGCTCCTTCAGGGGCTTGCCACGACGCCGGGGCTCCGCTGAATGGCGATTCATTCACCGATGAGGTACCACGCCCGACGCGAAGCGTCAACGGTGCATCCGCATGACCTCGTCTTGACGGGCGGCCCGGGACCGAATACACCCAATCGCAATGCGAAATTCGCTAGGGATCGCCGCGACCTCCTTGATGCTGGTGGCGGCCACGCTGGGGGCTTCCTGTCAGAAGAAGAAGCGGACGGACGGCCCCGTCACCAGTCCAACTGCCAGCCCGACCACGACACCCATCGCCAGCCCCTCGACCTCCCCGGTCGCTGGCGGCGGCGACGCTGGCGCGGCCGCCGTGGTCGAGTTCGTGCCCGGGGTCGACATCGGTGCGCTCAGCGAGGCCCAGCGCACGCTGTTCAGCAAGCTGGCCAGCTCGCTGCCGAGCCCCTGCGGCAAGGCGCACAGCCTGGAGACCAGCGCCAGGACCGACCCCGCGTGCAAGCGCGCGCCGTATGCGCTGCGCTACCTGCGTCGCCTGATGCAGGCCGACATGACCGATGAGGAGGCCAAGGCGATCTACGACCTGCGCTACAACGCCAAGGCCAAGCCCATCGACGTGGCCTCGACCCCGGTGGTCGGCAACGCCACCGCGCCGGTGGTGCTGGTCGAGTTTTTCGACTACCAGTGCCCGCACTGCAAGCACTTCGCGCCCACGCTGCACGCGCTGGAGGACAAGTACGGCTCCAAGATCGCGGTGTTCTACAAGAACTTCCCGCTGGAGCACTTCGGCGAGAAGTCGGTGCGCGCGGCGCAGGCGACGCGGGCGGCCTTCCTGCAGGGCAAGTTCCGCGAGATGCACCAGCAGGTCTTCGAGCACAACGACAAGCTGGCCGACGCCGATCTCATCGGCATCGCCAAGGGGCTCGGCCTCGACGTGCAGAAGTTCAAGGACGACCTCGACCAGCCGTCGACCAAGGCGCGCATCGAGGCCGACAAGAAGCTGGGTGAGACCCTGGGTGTCGAGGCCACGCCGACCCTGTACTTCAACGGCCGCGAGTACACCGATCCCAAGGAGGTCGCGGACATCGCCGACTGGATCGACGAGGAGCTGGCCCAGCGGGGCCAGTAGGAGGTCATGGACACCATGGACCCCATGAACCCCATGAACCCCATGAATGCCGCCCCTGGTCCCCGCGTCCGTCCCGGCATGTCGCGTCTGCTCGGTGCCGCCGCCCTCGCCCTCGCCGTCAGCCTGGCGGCCGCCCCGGTCGCCCACGCGCTGGAGGTCGGCGAGCGCGCCGTCGAGTTCACCCTGACCGATCTCAACGGCAAGGCGGTCAAGCTGTCGAGCCTGCGCGGCAAGGTGGTGCTGATCGACTTCTGGGCCACCTGGTGCAAGCCCTGCAAGGAAGAGCTGCCCCTGCTGGAGAAGCTGCACCAGAAGCTCAAGGGCAAGGGCCTCGTCATCCTGGCCATCAACATCAACAAGAAGAAGGAAGACGCCACCCGCTTCGCGGCGGCCAACAAGCTGACCATGACGGTGCCCTTCGACGGCTCGAGCGACATCGTCTCGAAGTACAAGCCGCCCAAGATGCCGTCGAGCTACCTGGTCGACAAGAAGGGGATCGTGCGCAAGCTCAACGCCGGCTTCTACGGCAAGAGCGACCTCGACAAGCTCGAGAAGGTCATCCTCGACCTGCTCGCCAAGCCGTAGGCCTGGCGCTCAGCCTGCCACGCGCCTCGGCGCCGGGGCTCAGGCGGGGGGCGGGTTGACCACGACGACCGGAACGGTGGCCTGACGCAGCACCTCGGCGGCCACCCCGCCCACCACCTGGGTCGAGCGCCCGGCGCCGCGGCTGCCCAGCACGAAGGCGTCGCAGTCGGTGCTGGATCGCGTACTGCACGATGGCGGTGCGCAGGTGCGGCGAGACGATGACCTCGCTGGCCACGTGGTCGGCGCCGGCGTCGAGCGCGGCCTGCTGCCAGCTCGACAGCTCGTCGGTGAGGTCCTGCTCGAGCTGTGACAGCACGCCCGGCGTCCAGGTGCCTGACGCGCTGACCAGGGTGTCCACGGGCGGCTCCATCGCGTGCAGCAGGAAGATCTCGGCGCCGGTGTGGAACGCCAGTGACACCGCCTGATCGAGCGCGGCGCGCGAGCACGCCGAGAAGTCGACCGGGCAGCAGATCCGTTGCCAGTTGTGGGGCATCTGGGCACCTCCCGGCGGGCCAGCCCAGCTTACCAGCTACGGCGCCTGCCCGCCGACGCGCTGAGCGAAGGTCACTTGCTCCCAGGGTCGAGCCGGCCATGTGGCCGGCCCCCGCGGAGTCGCGGGGTGGGCGGAAGCGACGCTCGATCACATGAAGTGAGCCCGAGGTCAGCGCACCAGCGGGGTCTCGTTCCAGAGCTCCGACTCTTCCACCTTGCAGTTCGGCCAGTCCATCTTGCCGTTGATCTTCGAGGCCAGCACCAGCTGCCGGCCCAGGCAGCCGGTGATGCGGGCGCCGAGCTCGATCTGGCAGGACTTGCTGATGCCCGCCGCGGCCGGGGCCTCGGCGTGGAAGCGCAGCTTGCCGGTGGGCCAGCGCGGCTTGCTGGTGTCGGCGAACGGGTAGCGCTCGATCTCGTAGACGTAGTTGTCCGACGGGTGGCCGCCGTCGGGGACGTCGTCGAGCAGCGCGAACACCTTGATGACGTGGCCGTGGTCCTCGAAGCGGTAGCGGTAGCGCGGGTCGGCCTTGGCGTGCCACTCGCCGGTCAGGCTGTCCTTGCAGCCCTTGAGGTCGCCGAGCTTCTCGGGGCGCAGCTTGCTGGTGCTGGCGACCTCGGCGTCGGGGCCGCCCCCGCCGCCGGCCTTCTTGCCGCAGGCCAGAGCGAAGCTGCCGAACGCCAGGGTGAGGGAGAGGGCGGAGGTGACGCGGCGGGGCAGGGCAGACAGGCGCACTGCAGAGAGCTACGGGTTGCCCGGACGCGGCGCAGCACCGACCGGGGGCCGGGGCCGCGGCGCGGGGCCTGGCGTACCCGGCTGCGCCGGCGTCGGCGGCCTGACCGCGGCGGGCGCCGGGCCAGTCTCGACCGCGGCCTTGAAGCCCGGCTTCGAGTAGTTGAACAGGTAGTCACGCAGGACCCCCAGCTGGGCGTCGGGATCCCCGACCAGGGCCTCGCTCCAGCGCGACTTCTGCACCATGCCCTTGTCGAGCACGGTGCCGAGGATGTTCGAGGTCGCCCAGATCGGCGGCATCGGGCTCTCGGGGTCGAACGCCTGCGGGCGCGTGATCCACTGCTGCACCCAGGCGGGCCGCAGGCGCACGCGCGCCATGGTCAGGTCGGGCGCCACGGCGCCCTCGGGCGCGGTCTCGGCGGCGCCCTGCACGTGACACTTCTGGCACTCGGCGGCGACGAACATCGCCGCACCCATCGCGGTGTGCGCGTTGCCCGCCTCGGGGCCCTTGTCGTGCGCCATGGTCACCGCCGACAGATCCTGGAACGGATACGGCGCGCCATCGATGGCCGAGAAGTAGGCCACGATGGCCTGCGCCTCGTCGTCGGTGAAGTTGAAGCTCGGCATGCGGACCTTGGGCTTGGGGCGCAGCTTGAACGGCGCCTTGAGGAAGTCGAACAGCCAGTTGGGCTGGGTGCGGAAGCCCTGGTAAGCCAGCGTCGGCGGGCCGTAGATCTTGGTCGGCCCCGGGAACTGCGAGCGCAGATCTCCGCGCTTGCCGTCCATGTCGTGGCAGCCGTAGCAGTTGTAGACCCGCACCAGCTCGCGGCCACGGTTGATCTGGCGCACCCGATCGGTCTGCTGCTTGCCCAGCACCTGGTCGGGCTTCTCGCCGCCGCGCATGCCCTTGAGGACGACCATGATGGCCTTGATCTCCTCGTCCTTGAGCTCGAACTGCGGCATGCGGTTGAAGACGGCCTTCTCGGGGTTGGCCTGCTCGTAGGCGTAGACGCGGGGGTGGCGCAGCTTGTGGTAGGTCCAGGCGTCCCAGGTCTGCTTGGAGTGGTCGGTGTTGTAGTCGCCGAAGTCCAGGCGGTCCGAGGTCTTGATGCCGAACTCGGTCAGCTCGACGCCGATGCCGGCCTCGGTGAGGAACTTCTCCATCGAGTGGCAGCCGTAGCAGCCCCAGTACTTCAGGCGCGCCTCGCCGTGCTTGATGAGGTCGGCGTCGTCGAGGTTGTAGGGCCGGCCGGTCTTGGGATCGGTCGGCATCGGGTACGACGCGCCCGCGGTCTTCTGGCCGATGAGGAACTTGGCGATGTCGGCCGCCTCGGCCTTGGACAGGCGCAGCGACGGCATCCGCGTCTCGGGCGCGTAGCGGCGCGGGTCGAGCAGCCAGTTGTACAGCCACACCTCGGTGGTCTTGTCGCCCACGTTGGCCAGGTCGGGGCCGTTGTCATAGTGACTGCCGCGGTTGCGCGCCGGTGGCTGCTTGCCCTGGTAGGTGTGGCAGGCCATGCAGCCGAGGCCCCTCATGCCACCGGGACCCTTGCTGTCCTTGTCGTCCTCGTCGCCCATCACCAGCAGCTTGCCGCGCTCGGCGTCGCCACCCTCGGGCAGAGGCTCCAGCTTGTACTTCTTGAACTCGTCACGCGCGGCCTCGTCGGACTGCGACGAGCTCAGGATGTAGGCGGCCATCGCGGCGGCGTCGTGCTCCATCTCGTTCTTGTAGCCGACCCAGTCCAGCGTCTTCTCGTAGGGGTACTCCTTGGGGTTCAGGATCTCCGGGAAGAAGCGCGGCATGCGCGTGTTGGGGCGGAACGCCTTGGGATCCATGATCCAGTTGACCATCCAGCCACGCAGCTTCTCGGTGGCCAGGGCGTCGCTGGTGTCGGTGAACTTGTAGTAGGCGCGGCGGAAGTCGGGGCCCGGCTTGGGGCGGTTCTCGTAGCCCTCGATGGGGTGACAGCCGAAGCAGCCGGCCTCCTCGATGGTCTTGAGGCCCTTGGACAGGGTGGGCGCCAGATCGACCAGCTCGGCGTCGCCGCTGGGGGCCACGCACATCTTCACGATGTCGGGCTTCTTGGCGTCGGGGTTCGGCGGCGCCTTGGCCGGGTAGGTCGAGCCGAAGGCGTTGGCGGGGATGGTCGCGCCCAGGGGGCCATACGACTTGGCCTCCTTGCAGGTCAGCTTCTTGCCCGCGCGCGCGGCGGCGTCGGTGCACTCGGCGTCGCTCTCGCACAGGATCTCGGAGCGCAGGTCCCACTCGTTCTTGTGGCACGAGCGGCACTTGGCCTCGGTGTAGATCAGGCCCTCGTCCTTGCCCTCGCTGGGCGCCACGCCGACGCCGCCCAGGGTCGGCACCACCGGGGCCTTGAGCAGCGGGCTCTCCCAGTAGTGCGTGTGGTAGGCGTGCGGATCCTCCTCGGGCGACGGCGCGTGGGCGTAGAACTTGGTGGTCGCGCGACCCTGGCCGTCGTGACACGCGGTGCAGCCGAAGTCCTCGACCGGGTGCTGGCGCATGATGGTGCGGCGGAACGGGTGCGACTTGAACATGGCGTACTCGGGCGCCAGCTGCTCGAAGCCGCCGCGGCTGGCCCCCATGTGGCAGCTCTCGCAGCGATCGACGCGATCGATCGGCTTCAGATCGACCTGCACGATCTCGGTGGCCGACCCGAACAGGCCGCCGAGCTTGCCCTTGGACTTGGCGTAGGCACGCTCGGCCTCCTGCAGCGCCGCCTCCTTGACCTCGATGGCGGCCTTGAGCTCGTCGATGCGCGCGGTGAACGCCTTGACCGCGCCCTCCTTCTCCTTCAGCTCGCCCTGCTTGGAGACCATCTTCTTGCGGTCGATCTCGAGCTGCTCGAGCAGGTGGTTGTACTCCTTCTCGCGCGTGGTGAACTCGGAGCTGGGCTGGTCGGGGCTCTTGAGGTGAGCGTGCTTGGCGAGCGTGTAGTAGTAGTAGGCCTCGTCGAGCTTGCTCTTGGTGAACATGAACTGCTGACGCACATCGAACTCGTCGAAGCGCATCTTCTGGGCGTCGGCCTTGGCGGCCTCGAAGGCGCCGCGCTTGCCGCCGCGCAGCTCGCCCTGCAGCTGGGCGAGTTCCTTCTTGGCGGCCTGGTACTCGGGATCATCCTTGAGCGCCTTCTGCGCGTTGGTCAGCCGATCGTGCGTCAGCTGACGCTCGATCTTGAAGAAGGTCTCCTGGTAGCCCTTGTACTCGCGGCGGGTGATGACCTCGTCATAGATGGCCCACACCGTGACCGCGCTGAAGGCGCCAGCCAGCAGGAAGAACATCCAGTTGTAAGAGATCTGCTCGTCGATCTTGGGCGGCTTCTCGGGCTTTCCGTCGGTGGCCAAGAGTGACTCTCCAGAAGAAGGCGGTGCCCGCGGGGGAAGGCTGCGGGCGGGGCGCTTTGGGGCTTGTCATTATCAGAGGTTGAACCTCACGGTCAACGCCTGATTGGGGCCTGGATTGTGGCGGAATCCACGCGGGTTGGGCAGCACTGTGATGCTCGCGGTGGGGCGCTCTGCTCAGTCGTCGGAATCGTCGTCGTTACCGTTGCCGCTTTCGCCGTCGTCCTTCTTGCCGTGCAGCGCCTCGGCCTGGGCGGCCATGCGCAGCGCGTCGATGACCTCCTCGAGGTCGCCATCGAGGATGGCGTCGAGGTTGTGCTTGGTCAGCTTGATGCGGTGGTCGGTCAGGCGATCCTGCGGGAAGTTGTAGGTCCGGATCTTCTCCGAGCGGTCACCCGAGCCGATCTGGCCGCGCCGGGCGTCGGCCTCGGCCCGGTGCTGCTTCTCGGTCTCGATCTCGAGCAGGCGCGACTTCAGGACCTTCATCGCCTTGGCCTTGTTCTTGATCTGCGACTTCTCGTCCTGGCACAGCACGACCAGGCCCGACGGGATGTGCGTAAGGCGCACCGCGCTGTCGGTGGTGTTGACCGACTGGCCGCCAGGACCACCCGAGCGCATGACGTCCACGCGCAGATCCTTGTCCTCGATCTTGACCTCGACGTCCTCGGCCTCGGGCAGCACCGCGACGGTGGCGGCCGAGGTGTGGATGCGCCCCTGGGTCTCGGTCGCCGGTACGCGCTGCACGCGGTGCACGCCCGACTCCCACTTGAGGTTGGCGAAGACGTCCTTGCCCTCGATCAGCGCGATGACCTCCTTGAAGCCACCGGTGGAGGACTGCGACGACGACAGGATGTCGACCTTCCAGCGCTTGCGCTCGGCGTAGCGGGTGTACATGCGGAACAGGTCGGCCGCGAACAGCGCGGCCTCCTCGCCGCCGGTGCCGCCACGGATCTCGATGATGGTGTTCTTGGCGTCGTTGGGATCCTTGGGCAGCAGCAGGATCTTGATGCGCTCCTCGAGCCCGCGCAGGGCGGCCTCGAGGCGCGGCTGCTCCTCGGTGGCCATGGCGCGCAGCTCGGGGTCGGGCTCCCGGGCCATGGCGACGACGCCGCGCAGCTCCTCGTGCAGCTTGCGGCCCTCGCCGATGCGCTCGGTCAGCTCGCTGATGCCGGCCTGCTCGCGCGACAGCTTGGTGAACTCGCCGCGGTTGCCGATGATGGCGGGATCACCGAGCAGCCCGAGCAGCTCCTCGTGGCGGCGTTCGATGGCCTCGAGCTTGGCGAGGAACTTCGGATCGTCGAACATGGACGGGGCCGCCCTAGGGGCCCGCGAGTGGATAGGTCAATCGATGATCGAGGCCCGAGGCGCCCGGCGAGCGAGGAGCCGCGAGCACCGAAGCGCAGCGTACTGGCCGTACGTGAGCATCGGAGCGCAGCGGCGACGAAGCTCCCCGGGATGGATCGGTCGCGAGAGCGATTGAGATATT
>JADYYK010000136.1 GCA_020853705.1 Deltaproteobacteria bacterium | reverse complement strand
CGACGAGCCTCGTCGGGATGCTCAAGTGGGACCACAACGACGCGACCACGGACTTCCTGCTGCTCTCGGGGCTCATGCCCCGGCAGTTCGCCGAGCTGCTCGACGACCTGGCGATCGTGTGCGTGGCGCGCAAGGTGGACGCCACCGCGGACGAGAACGCGGACCTGTGCCTGCAGGCCCAGGTGCGGTGGTTCCAGCCCGGCACGCTGGACCGGCCCGACGTGCAGAGCGCCAGCGACACGGCCCCCACGCTCACCGCCGGCGACTCGGCGCTGGGCGCCCTGACCACGCCCGCCAAGGCGCTGCTGGCCGGGACGCTGGGAGCCAACTCCAACCTCACCGGCTTCGGGACCTATGTCATCGACATCGGCGAGCGGCTGCGGGCCGAGGAGGCGCGGATCGAGGCCGGGAGCGTGCTGCAGATCGAGTTCGGCCCCGACGACACGCCGGGTACGACCGACATGGACATCGAGATCGCGCCCCCGATCCTGTGCCTGCGCCGGCACGTCGGGCTTTACATGAGCGGCAACCCCGGGAGGAACCCGCGGCACGACTGATCCGCCGGAGAGACCAATGCCCCCGGAGCGTCTTTCCATCCCGGTCCGGGGCGTCGCCAACACGGTCCCGCCCCGCCAGCAGCCGAGCGACTTCACCCGCCCGGTGCGGTCGCGCAACTGGCGCATCGACCCGCAGACCGGCCGGCCCGTGCGCCGCCCGCCGCTGCGCAAGGCCTTCGAGGTTCAGATGGGCCAGGGCCGCCCGGTCCAGGCGCTCGCGGTGGTGTCGCGGGCCTCGACCTTCACCGGCTTCGCGCACGGGACGGTGACCGACCTGGAGAGCTGGGAGAGCCGCCCCGCCGGCACCCTGGCCGGCAACGCCTGGCTGCTCGACAAGAACTGGGCGATGGAGCGGGACCGCTACGAGAACGTGCAGGCCTCCGGCCCCTACGGCGACAACGGCCCGGCCACCAACACGATCAGCCGCGTGCGCTACAGCCCCGACGGCGCCCTGGTCGCCTTCTGCACCAGCTTCACCGACTCGGTCCTCTCCCGCGTGGTGTCGCGCATCACCGTGGTCCGCGCCGACGCCGACTTCGGGGCCTCCCAGCCCTACTGGACCAAGCGGATCGACCTCGCGGCCGACACGCGGGTGCATGACCTGTGCTGGAGCCCGGACGGGACGTACCTGTTCGCGGCCGTCAACCACCTGCTCTACGTGCTCAAGGGCGACTCGGGCGAGGCGCTCTACACCGACGACATGGACGGGTGGACCGGGGGCACCAACAAGGGCAAGTGCGCCGCCCTGGCGGTGGGGACGCTGGCCGGGGTGACCAGCCTCTACGTGGGCTTCAACGGCCACGCTGACGCGGGGACCTGCGCGGGCGGGGCCTCGATCAGCGCCGACCACTACGGGAGCATGTTCCGCGCTGGGGTGATGAAGTACACGGTCTCGACGGCCAACATCTACGCCCCGCTCTCGATGCAGACCTTCGGCGGCTCGGTCGCGGCCGGCTCGACCTTCTTCGAGTCCGCGCACTCGTACTGGCGCGTGAGCGAGCGCGCCGGGGACGTGCCCTACGGCTGCTACGTGACGGGCCTGGCGGTGGCGCCCGACGGCACGGTCTACCTGGGCCGGACCAACCAGGGCGGCGGGCCCAACAACACCTATGAGCCCGACGGGAACGTGCCGTACGTGACGGTGCTGAAGATCGCTACGAGCGGCGCGCTGGTCTGGGCCAAGGACACCGACTCGATCAAGGCCGCCAACTTCGGCGGCTTCGCCAACGACTTCGACGTGGGCGGGACCGACTACGCCGCGCAGGTCTTCACCGTGGTCCCCTCCGTGATCGTGGTGCGGGCCGACCCCTCGGCGGGCGTGAACAACCACAGCGTGTACGCGGCCGGGCGCCGCAACGCCGCGGCCACCACGGGCTTCAACGTCTACCGGCTGGCGCAGGAGAACGGCGGGCGGCACTGGCGGCAGAACCTCTCGGGCACGGTGCGGGACCTGTGCATCGACCCCCTGGACAACTCCCCCATCGCGGCCACCGACCGCAACGCCGACTGGACCGGCAACGGGGGCGCGGGCGACCTGCAGCACCTGTTCAAGCTGGCCCGCTACGACGGGACGGTGACGCGGAAGTACGACCTGGCGACGGCGAACCTCGACGCCCTCGCGGTGGACGTGGACGAGACGACCGGGCGGCTGGCTCTTGGCTCTGAGAAAAGGTGACTAAGCGACATGCTTCCAGCGGACCTTCAGCACGATCGCACTGACCTGACCTTGGCGGATGCCAAACTGCCGCCCGAGCGCATCTTGCGTGAACAGCCCGGTGGCATACAGCCGCCGAATCTCCCGCACTTGGTCATCCGTCACCTTGGACTTCCAGTGCTGAGCGCCGACGCATCGCAGCAAGACCCGGCGCGAATGGATGTTGTTTTCGGCGATCGTGGTGTATTCCAGGTTGTCCAATCGATCGTCGGTCTTGACGCCGTTGATGTGGTTTACAACCCGACCGGCCTTTGGTCCAACAAAGGCGTTCATAACAAGAGTGGCGCCGTTGAT
>JADYYK010000135.1 GCA_020853705.1 Deltaproteobacteria bacterium | reverse complement strand
CGCCTGCCGGGCGTGATCCTGGGGGACGTCGCTTCTGCATGAGCTTCAACCTAGCAACCAGGGTGCGGCCCGGCAAGCCGGGCTGCGGTCCGGTGCTGGCGAGGTGCGGCCGGCGGCCGGCGGCCGAAAATGAAGCGGGCGCGCCCCGAAGGACGCGCCCGGGTGGTTCAGCGGGTGATTACTGCGCGTTGCAGGGCGGCTGGCCCTGGCCGGCCGCGGTCAGCGGGGCGGTGAAGACGGTGCGCAGGGTGCCGGGCACCGAGGTGATGCGGAACGGCAGGGCGTTCGACTGGTAGCACACCAGCGGCGGCACCGCGTTGGCCTCACCCTGGACCTGCATGGTGTAGAAGCCGATGAAGTGGTTGAGCATGGTCTGGTTGACCTCGACCGGGATGCACATCTCGCTGGCGTTGGGGGCGTACTCCTTGCCGGTGTCCGGGGTCACCATCGGGATGAGCAGGCGCAGGGTGATGCTCTGGCCGGCCGAGTTGTTGACCAGCAGGCGCTGCGAGTTCGACATCGAGGTGCCCAGCGGCGAGCAGTTCAGGCCGCCCGGCTGGCCGAAATCGACGCCGAAGGTGAAGTCACCGGTCGAGTTCACGCTGACCACGGTGTCGAGCACGCACTCGGCGGCCAGGCCCTCGCACTTGATGACGGCGGCGTTGGGGTCGTTGGGATCGAAGACGTCGTTGTCCTCGGCGACGATGTTCTCCAGCGCGTCACGGAACTTGGTGTTGATGGTGTAGCCGCCGGTCGGGATGCCGTCGATGAAGACGGCCGACTGCTGGCCATCGAGGCAGGGCGAGGTCACCGCGAAGATGTCACCCGTGGAGGCCGACTGGACCGTGAGCTCGACCTTGGTGATGCCCACGGCCGCACACGTGAAGCCCTCGGGCCCCTTCGTGTTCTTGAACTCGTAGCGCACCACCATGTGGCCGTCCTCTTCGACCACGCAGCCCGACGCCATCAGCGCAGCCAGCGTCAGCGTCCCCAGCACGGTCTTGGTAACCAGTCTCATCGCAATCCTCCCAGTCTCTTTGGTAACGGCCAAAAGTGTACTCCTCCGCGCGACTTCACGGGCAAGCAAGCGCGTCGGGGACCAAGATCAGCAGCGCGTTGAGCTGCACCAGCTGCCCCGCCACCAGCTCGCGCTCGATGGGCGCGGGCACGCTGGCGCCGGGCGCCGCGGTCGCGGTCGCGCCGGTGCCGCACAGCGGCTCGACGGTCAGCGTGTAGCGACCAGGGGGGAAGCTGAACTCGGTCTGGCCGACGTCACGCCGGCAGTCGAAGCGGTACTCGCGCAGCGCGGTGCCCGCGGGCAGCGGCTCCTTGGGGGTGGCCTCGAGGCGGACCTCGCGGATGCCGAGGTCACGACAGTCGAGCACGCTGCCGGCCGGGGTACGGAACTGCCACGACACCTCGACCGCTCCGCCCTCGAGGGGCTGACATCCGGGGGCCGCGATCATGGCGAGCGCCGTCAGCAAGATGAGAGCTTGGACCCGGGCCACACCTCACTATTCACGACCCCGGGGGTTTGGGCAAAAGGTTTTTAAGAACAAGGGTTTGACCCATATGGCGCGAGCGTGATACGAAGCTCGTAATGCTCGCGATCACGTTGGCGGCCGCGGCCAAGTCGAACAGCATGGACATCGCCCAGCTGCTCGGGCGGGCCTCCGGCGTCGTCATGGCCGTGCTCATCCTGCTGGCCCTGCTCTCGGTCGGCAGCTGGTACATCATCATCTACAAGTTCACCGCGCTGCGCCGCGCGCACACCGAGGGGGAACGCTTCCTGGAGGCGTTCTGGCGCGCCAAGCGCATCGACGAGATCTACCAGACCGCGCAGCAGATGCCGCACACACCGCTGTCGCAGCTGTTCGTGGCCGGCTACACCGAGCTGTCGAAGCTCCTGCCCAGCGAGAACCCGGGCGCGACCGATCCATACCGGCCCCAGGGCTCGGGCGGCGCCATGAAGGACTCCATCGGTGACCTCGAGGCCATCGAGCGCGCGCTGCACCGCGCCCATGTGAAGGCGGTGACCCAGCTCGAGAACCTGGTGCCGTTCCTGGCCACCACCGGCTCGGCGGCGCCGTTCATCGGCCTGTTCGGCACCGTGTGGGGCATCATGAACTCGTTCCGCGCCATCGCGGCGCAGAAGTCGGCCAGCCTGGTCTATGTCGCGCCCGGCATGGCCGAGGCGCTGATCGCGACCGCCATCGGCCTGATGGCGGCCATCCCGGCGGTCATGGCGTACAACTACTTCGTGCGTCGCATCCACGTGCTCTCCAACGACATGGAGTCGTTCGAGAAGGACTTCCTCAACATCGTGCGCAGGCACTTCCTGAAGTAGGAGCGACCTGCCATGGCGATGGGAGGCAGCGGAGGCAAGGGGCCTCTATCCGAGATCAACGTGACGCCGCTGGTCGACGTCATGCTGGTGCTGCTGGTCATGTTCATGGTGACCGCGCCCCTGATCAACACCGGCGTCGACCTGGACCTGCCCCAGGGCCCGACCCAGACCCTGTCCAGCGACGAGGGCAAGCTGGTGGTCGAGATCAACGCCAAGGGTGAGGTCAAGATGGGGGCGCGAGTCTTCAAGACCAATCAGGAATTGACGGAAGCCATCAAGCTGAACCCGACCATGCAGGGGCCCGACAGCGAGGTCTTTCTCGAGGCCGATAAGAACCTGACCTATGGCACGGTCGTACAAATCATGGGAGTGATCAAGGACGCGGGCGTCAAGAAGCTGAACCTGGTGACCAACCCGCTGGAGTGAACCGGAGGATGGAGAGGGACGCCAAGCGACCGGATACCACCTGGCATGTGCTGGCCATCGGGCTGGCGCTGGTGCTGCACGTCGGGCTCGGGGTCGGCATCACGCTGGCGGCCAAGCACCAGGACGTGCCGCAGAGCCACGAGGAGGACCGCTTCGCCAACGCCCGCATCATCGAGGCCTCGCTGGTCAAGAAGGGCAAGCCCAAGGACGAGAAGAAGCAGCCCACGCGCGAGACCATCGCGCCGGTGGCGCCGCCCGAGGGCACCAAGCTGACGCGGTCGGAGGAGGCCGCGGCCAAGAGCGCGAGCAAGCCGTCGCCGCCGCCGATCGATCCCCGCGCCAAGATCGACCCGCTGGCCGCGGCCCAGGAGCGCGCGCGCAAGATGGCGGGCGCCGACGCCCTGCCGCAGGGTGACGCCCCGCCCAGCGAGGACACCGGCGACGCCAATGGCAGCGAGTGGGGGCGCGCCGCGGTGGCCGCGGGCGATCCCTACCTGGCCGAGGTGGTCGGGCGCATCCACGCCAACTGGGAAGTGCCGGAGACCATGATTTCAGCAGAGGAATTGCTGACGTTGAAGCTCACGGCCTGTTTCAAGGTCAATGCCGAGGGTGACATCATCGACTCGCGCATCGACAAGCCGTCGCGCTCGTCACGCTTCGACCGCACCTTCAAGGACGCCATCGACAAGACCAAGAACGTCACCGAGCCGCGCGGCGAGTTCAAGAAGACCATCCAGGAGGAGGGCATTTGCCTCAGGTTCGACAAGAAGGAATGACGCTGAAGCTGGTCGCCGCGCTGGTGGTGCTGGGCCAGGCGACGGTCGCCGCGGCCGGGCCGGTGGTCATCGACATCGGGGATCCCAACCGATCGAAGTACAAGATCGCGTCGCCGGCGCCGGTCGAGGGCAGCGCCGCGCTGGGCAAGGAGCTGTCGGAGGCGGTGCGCAAGGACCTCGACCTGTCGGGCTGGTTCATCACCATCGATCCGAAGGCGTTCCTGGCCGATCTGAAGGCCGAGGGCACGTCGATCAACGTCGACTCGTGGCGCGCGGTCGGGGCCCAGGGCGTGTCCAAGATCCGCATCGTGACCGCGGGCGACACCGCGACGCTGAGCGGCTTCCTGTACGAGGTCGCGTCGGGCACCCAGGCGGTGCTGTCGAAGTCGTTCACTGGCAAGCTGAGCGACGCGCGCATGCTGGCGCACGCCTGGGCCAACGAGATCGTCCTCCACTACACGCGCGAGGCCAGCTTCTTCGGGTCGCGCATCACCTTCAGCGCGGGCGGCAAGGGCAAGCGCGACATCTATGTGATGGACTTCGACGGCGCGCGTGTCGGGCGCATCACCAGCAATGGGTCGCTCAACATCCTCCCGGCGTTCTCGCCCAGCGGTGGGCAGATCGCGCTGACGTCGTACTGGCGCGGCAATCCTGACCTGTACGTGGTCGGCGCGGGCGGCGGGCGCATGAAGCGCATCGCCAGCTACTCGGGGCTGAACAGCGGCGCGGCGTGGTCGCCGGATGGCTCGAAGATCGCGCTGACGCTGACCAAGGACGGCAACGCCGACATCTATGTGATCAGCGCGAGTGACGGCTCGGTGGTGTCGCGGCTGACCAAGGACAGCGCCATCGACACCTCGCCGTCGTGGTCGCCCGATGGGTCGAAGATCGCGTTCGTGTCGAACCGGCAGGGCGGGCCGCAGATCTTCGTGGTCGGCGCGGGCGGCGGCAGCGCGACCCGGGTGTCGTGGCAGGGCAGCTACAACACCACGCCGTCGTGGTCACCGCGCGGCGACGAGTCCAAGCTGGCCTGGACCGGGCAGTCGGACGGCGGCAACTTCGACATCTTCGTGTACGACTTCAAGAACAAGCAGACCCTGAAGCTGACCCAGGGCCAGGGTTCGAACGAGGAGCCGACCTGGGCGCCCAACGGGCGCGCGCTGGCGTTCACCTCGTCGCGCAAGAGCGGCACCGGGATCTATGTGCAGGCCGCCGACGGCAAGGGCGAGGCCATCCTGATCTACAAGGGCAGCGCGTACACCCCCGACTGGGGCCCGGCGCCGAAGAAGCTGCCGTAGCGGCGCAGGCGGTCGGCGTGGCGGGGCCGCGGGCGTGTGTGGACATCGGGACCAACACGGTCCTCATGCTGTGTGCGCAGCGGGCCGAGGCCGGCACGGTGCGGGTGCTGGTGGAGCGCGGCGCGGTGACGCGGCTGGGTCAGGGCGTCGAGGCCAGCGGGCGGCTCGACGAGGCGGCGGTGGCGCGCACCCTGGCGGCGCTGCGCGAGCAGGTGGCGGAGGCGCGCGCGGCGGGGGCGACGCGGGTGGCGGCGGTGGGCACCCAGGCGCTGCGCGAGGCGGCGAATGCGCAGGCGTTCCTGGGGCCGGCGGCGGAGCTCCTGGGCGAGCCGGTCGAGATCGTGAGCGGCGAGCGCGAGGCCGAGCTCTCGCGCCGCGCGGTGCTGGAGTCGTTCCCGGAGCTGGCGGCGCCGGGGCTCAGCGCGACCCTGATGGACGTGGGCGGCGGGTCGACGGAGTTCGTGGTGCTGCGCGGCGGGGTGGCGGCGTTCGTGCGCAGCCTGAAGCTGGGTAGCGTGCGGCTGACCGAGCGGCTGGTGCGCGCGGATCCGCCCACGGTGGACGAGGTGCGGGCGCTGCGGCGGGTGGTGCGCGAGGCGGTGGCCGAGGTGCCGTTCGCGGGCACCCTGGTGGGGATCGCGGGCACCCTGACCACGCTGGCGGCGGTCGCGCGGGGGCTGGCGTCGCCGGAGGGGGCGCTGGTCCATGGCGTGCGGCTGGGACGCGCGGAGGTCGAGGCGGTGGTGGCGCGGCTGGCGGCGATGACGGTGGCGCAGCGGCGGGCGCTGGCGGGCATGGAGGCGAAGCGGGCCGACGTCATCGTGGCGGGGGGCTGCATCGTGCTGGGGGTCCTGGAGGCGTCGGGGGCCTCGGAGGTGCTGGTGAGCGACCGCGGGGTGCGCTGGGGGCGCTGGTACGAGCTGGCGGATGGCGACGTGGGAGCGGACGCGGACGACGGGGGCGGTGCAGACTGAGGCGGGCCGTTCGGTGGTAGGGTCGCGCCATGAGCGAGTCGAGGAGCAAAGGCGGCAGCGGCAAGGGCAAGAGCGTCGGCGGCAGGCGGGGAGCCCGGCAGGATGGCGGAGCAGGTGGCGGGCGTGGCGGGCGTGGGCGCGAGCGCGAGCGTGAGGACACGGCGGGGGCCAGGCGTGGTGGACGGGGCGAGCGGCCGCTGAGCGTGAAGGCCAAGAAGAAGGTGGTGCCCATCGACGCCGGGCCGGCGGGGCCGATCGGGGGCAAGCAGCGGCGCTATCTGCGCGGGCTCGGCCATCGCCTGACGGCGGTGGTGCTGGTCGGCAAGGAGGGCGTCAGCGAGGGGCTGGGCGGAGCGCTGGCGATCGCGCTGGAGCAGCACGAGCTCATCAAGGTCAAGCTGGGGCAGAACGCGCCCGAGGATCGCCACGTGACCGCGGACGCCATGGCCAAGCTGACGAAGAGCGAGCTGGTGCAGGTGCTGGGCAGCACGGTGCTGCTGTACAGGCGCCACCCGACCGAGCCGAAGATCGTGCTGCCGCGCTGAGTGAAGCCGGCGCAGGCCTCGTGTTACGCTGCGGCGACCACGGAGGCTGACATGCGGATGATGGCTCGGATCGGGATGGTGCTCGCGCTGGGAGTCTTCGGGCTGGCGAGCTGTGGTGGTGGTGGCGATGACGATGTGCCGATCGATTCGGGTACCACGGTGGACGCCAGCACACCGGCCAACTATGCGGGCTGCACCACGTTCATGGATCTGACGGCGGCGGGCGCCACGCGCACCATCACGGCGATGGACACCCTGAACTGGTCGCCCAAGTGCATCCAGATCAAGGCCGGGCAGTCGGTGACGTGGAGCTTCACGGCGTCGCATCCGCTGGGCAGCGCGGCGGCCAACCCGACCAAGGAGATCGTCGACAAGGCGGTCGGTCCGGCGACCTACACGCTGAGCGGGGTCGGGACCTATGGCTTCTATTGCCAGGTACACGGCCTCGCCAACGGCAGTGGCATGGCGGGCGCGGTCAAGGTCGTCCCGTAGGGAGTAGACTCTGGGGATGGGCGGGGACGACCAGCGGCGCGGCGCGGACGTGCATGCCGACACGCTGCCGTCCCCGGCGTTGCCACGACGCGGTGGGGTGACGCCGTCAGAGGAGCTGGCCTATGGGGCCACGCTGGATCCGGCAGCGACCCCGCGGTCGGATGCTGAGGGCGAGGGGCCGGTGGCGCCCGGTGCCATGCTGGGCGGGCGCTACCGGGTGCGCGCCATGCTGGGCGCGGGTGGCATGGGCGCGGTGTACGAGGCGCACGATGGCCTGGTCGATCAGGCGGTGGCGCTGAAGTTCGTCAACCTCGCGCTGGCCAGCGACAGCCGGCAGCGCGCGCGGCTGCGCGGCGAGGTCAAGCTGGCGCAGAGCGTGACGCACGTGAACGTGGCGCGCACGTACACGCTGGAGGAGAGCGACGGCCATCTCTTCATCGTGATGGAGCTGCTGGAGGGCGAGACGCTGGCAGCCCGGCTGCGACGCGGCACGCCGGCGCTGCAGGAGGCGCTGGGGATCGCGGACGGGGTGCTGGCGGCGCTGCAGGCGGCGCATGCGCGCGGGGTGGTGCACCGCGACATCAAGCCGGCCAACGTCAAGCTGTGCAAGGACGGACGCGTCGTGGTGATGGACTTCGGGCTGGCGCGGGTCGCGGAGACGCCGGCGCAGCCGCTGGAGCTCGGCGCCGCGGTGACGGGGTCGCACACCCACACGGCGCTGGGCGGGACACCGGGCTACATCGCGCCGGAGATCGTGCAGGGCGGCAAGGGTGACGAGCGGTCGGATCTGTACTCGCTGGGCGTGGTCCTGTACGAGCTGGTGGTGGGGCGGCCGCCGTTCAGGGCGGACACGCCGCTGCGCCTCATCAGGGAGCACGTCGAGCAGCCAGTGCCCGAGATCGCGGAGGGGGTGGCGCCCGCGGCGGTGACGGCGCTGGTGCGCCGGCTGCTGGCGAAGGCGCCGGGCGAGCGGTTCGCGAGCGCGAGCGAGGTGCGCGACGCGCTGGCCCGGGCGGGGGCGGCGGCGGATGCAGGGGCGCCGGCGGGCGTGGCTGCGGCGGCGGCGAGTGGCGGACTGGAGAGCGCGCGGCGCGGGCGCCGCGGGTGGCGGCTGACGCTGGCGGGGGGTGGGGTCTTGGCGCTGGGGCTGGCGGCCGTGGTGTGGTGGAAGGTGTCGCAGGGAGCCGGGGCAGGTGGTGGGCCGCCGAGGGTGGCGCCGACGGTGGCGCCCAGAGCGGTGCCTGGAGCGGCGCCGAGTGCGGCGGCGAGGGTGTCGCCGAGTGTGTCGCCGAGTGCGGCGGCGAGGGTGTCGCCGGGTGTGTCGCCGGGGCCGGAGCCGGCGATCGCGGCGAGTGTGTCGCCGAGTGCGGCGAGTGTGTCGCCGGGGCCGGAGCCGGGTGCGACGCCGGCGATCGCGGCGAGTGCGGCGCCGAGTGCGGCGCCGGTGGCGGCAAGCGTCGCGCCGGGCGTGGCGGCTGGAGGCGAGGCGGGGGCGCGGGGGGGCAAGCTGCGCAAGGTCGGCAAGGAGGCTGCGGGGGCGCCGCGTGGGTCGGCGCCTCCGACCGCGAGTCCGAGCGCGGATCCGGCCAGCAGCCGGCGCAGCGGGCGGCTCGAGCTGGAGCAGGAGTGAGCCGTGCGCGGGGTGCTGCTCGGGGTGCTGTTGCTGTGGGCGACGCAGGCGGTGGCGGCCCCGGAGGCGCCGGGACCTGGGCCGACGGCGTCCGCGGAGGGTGAGGCCGAGGCGCTGCTGCTCGAGGGCACGCGGCTGTTCACCGAGGAGGCCGACTACCAGGCCGCGCGCGACCACTTCGAGCGCGCCTATGCACGCGCGCCGAGCTGGAAGGCGCTCAATGGGCTGGCGCTGGTCGACCAGGAGCAGGGGCGGCTGGTCGAGGCGCTGGAGCGCTACCAGCGCCTGCTGGCGGAGTTCGCGGCCACGCTCACCGAGCCACAGCGGGCCACGCTGGGCAAGCGCATCGCCAAGCTGGAGCAGCGGGTCGGGCGGCTGGAGCTGGTGGCGACGCAGCCGGGCGCGCAGCTGTTCGTCGATGGCGACGAGGTCGGACGGGCTCCGCTGCGGGTGACCCGGCTGGTCATGCCGGGCAGCCACCTGGTGCTGGCCACGCTGCAGGGCCACCAGTCATTCACGCGCCGGGTCGAGATCAGCGCGGGGCAGCGGCTGCAGTTGATGGTGGAGCTGACGCCCGAGCGCGAGGTCGTGGTGTACCGGACCCGGCCGGCGCGCCTGCAGCGCCGCATGCCGCGCTGGGTGCCCTGGGTCACCGCGGGCGCGGGCGTGGCCATGCTGGGCACCGGGGCGCTGTTGACGCGCGCAGCGCAGCAGGACTTCGACGGCTTCGACGCGCTGGTCGCGGACGCCACCGTGGCGGGGCAGCCGGCGGCGATGGTCGACCAGGAGCTGCGCGAGCGCGGCGAGCGGCGCCAGCTGGGCGCCGGGGTCCTGTATGTGGCCGGCGGCACCGCGTTGGTGGGCGCGCTGGTGCTGTGGGTCCTCAACCAGCCGCGGGCGGTGCCCGAGCGCGTCGAGCCCGTGCTGGGCGCGGGCTGGCTGGGTGCCCGGGTGAAGTTTTGAGGGCGGTCGCGCTGGTGCTGGCGCTGCTGCTGACGGGCATGGCGTGCAGCGAGCCGCGCTCACAGCGCTGTGGCAACGGCGGCTATTGCCCGGCGGGCATGGAGTGCAGCCTGGCCGACACCTGCCGGGTCCGCGCCGAGCGCTGCGGCGACTTCGCGGACGGCACGCCATGTGTACAGGGTGTCAAGAGCATCTGCCTGCACGGGTCCTGCATCGACTCGACCTGTGGCGACGGCTTCATCGACCTCGGGCGCGGCGAGCAGTGCGACGTGGTGGGCGGCAACCTCGATGTCCCGGGCAGCGCGTGTCGCGGCAGCTGCCTCTTGCCGGCGTGTGGTGACGGCGTGGTCGACAGCAGCGCGGGTGAGACCTGCGACGACGGTGCGGCCAACAGCGGGTTCGACCCGGGCGCCTGCCGCCTCGACTGTCAGCCGGCGCGCTGTGGCGACGGGGTGCGCGATCCCGACGAGGCGGCGCTGTGCTTCGGCGCGGCGCTGACGGTGCCCTTGCCAGGGCCGCCGCGCGCCCTGCTGGCGGCCGACCTGGACGCCGACGGCGTGGCGGAGATGGCCAGCGTCGCGGGCGACGAGGTCGCGGTGCGACGGCTGCAGCGCAGCATGGCGGGCATCCTGTCGGTGAGCGAGCCGCGGCGCATCAGCGAGGCGGGAGCGGACGGGCTGGCGCTCGGCGACTTCGATGGCGATGGCCGCGTCGACCTGGCGACCACGGTGCCGGCCGGGCTCGTGCTGGTGCACAACACCGTGGCGGCGCTGGAGCCATGGACGCGGCTGGCCATCAGCGGGGGGCCGCGCGCGGCGGCGGTGACCGATCTGGATGGCGATGGGCTGCTCGATGTGGTGACCGCGAACAACGCCGCGGGGGACGTCGCGCTGCTGCGCGGGCTGGGGGACGGTCGCCTGCAGGCGATGGCACGCCAGCCGGTGGCGGCGATGCCGGTGGCGCTGGTGGCGGTGCAGTTCGACGGGGATCGGCGTGGCGACCTCATCACGCTGTCGGACGATCCCGCCAGCTTCCCCGAGCTGTGGCTGGGTGACGGGACGTTCGGCTTCATCCGCGAGCCGTTTCCGACCGGGTTTCGCTTCCTGTCGCGGCTGGCGCTGGGGGACTTCGACGGTGACGGCTGGAGTGACGTGGCCATCACCGGGCGGCTCGACGGGGCGTTCGCGGTCATCGCGGGGGATCCACTGGCGCCGACCCGGCTGGGCCAGGCCAGCGTCGTGAGCGAGCTCCTGCCGCGGGTCGCCTTCGCGGTGGACGACCTCGAGGGTGACGGGCGTGACGAGCTGATCCTGGCGGGCAGCGACGGCACCCTGCATCGCTGGGACGGCCAGCAGGTGGTGCCGCTGGCCGAGCAGTATGCGCGCGGCGGGGTCGCCTGGGCCGCGGCGAGCGAGCTGAGCGGAGACTGCTTCCATGAGCTGGTGCTGGCGACCACGGAGCCTGGCCTGGTGGTGCTGCCCGGCGGCGATGGCGTGCTGTGTCCGCCGCGCTATCTGGCGCCCAAGGTGGAGATCGACAGCGTGCACGTGGGCAACTTCGATGGTGATGGGCTGCCCGATGTGATCGCGCGCGAGACCGTCAGCGGCAGGCTGCTGCGCTGGCGGGGCACGCCGCGGGGTGGGCTGCTGGAGCTGCCGGCGGCGGGGCTCGATGCCGTGGTGACGGCCACGCTGGGTGACGTGGACGGCGATGGCAAGGACGAGATCGTGGCGCAGTCGCGCGTCAACTTCCGGCTGCTCGTGCTGCGACCGCAGGGCGATGCGCTGGTGGAGCTGGATCGCGAGGCCTTCTTCACGTCGCCGGCGGGCGGCATCCTGGTGGCCGACTTCACCGGGGACAGGCGAGCCGATGTGGTGGTTCATGATCAGGCTGTCAGCCAGGGCTACTGGCTGTGGGCGGGCATCGGGGGCGGACACTTCGCGACCGAGGCGGTCGAGCTTGTGGCGCCGCTGAAGCTGGAGCGCATGCTGGCGGGTGACGTCGATGGCGATGGCAAGGCCGACCTGGTGGCGGCCAGCAAGGCGCGCGCGTTCGTGCTGCGCGCGACCGGGACCAGCTTCGAGGTCAGCGGACGCTTCAACGAGCCGCTGGCGGGGCCACTGGTGGCGCTGCTGGATGTGGATGGCGATGACGACCTGGATGTGGTGCGCTCGGATCCGGCCAGCGATGGCGGGGTCGATCTGGTGTGGATGGAGGGCGCCGGCGATGGCAGCTTCAGGCGCGGCGCACGGGTGCGGGCGCGGGCGGGCAACGCGCTGGCCAGCGGCGACTTCAACGGCGATGGACGGGTCGACTTCGCGCTGGCGGGGGCGGCCACGTCGGGCGGCGGTCTGGACGTCTTCCTGGGCATCGCGGGCGGACGCTGGCTGTCGCGGCCGCAGCGCTTCGAGGCGCCCGAGGGCGCGGCGCTGGTGGTGCACGATCTGGATGGCGACGGGCGCAGCGACCTGGTGACGACGCTGGCGCTGTCGGGGGCGATGGTGCGGATGGGCTACAAGGTGCGGCCGCTGCCGTGAAGCGCGAGCGCGCCGGGCGTGCCGTAGGGTGGCGGCTGGTACTGGTAGGTGGCGGGGAGATCGGCGGTGCGGGTGGCGGTCCACTTGCTGCGGGTGAAGGCCTCGTCGTCGCTGAAGTCGACCTCGTAGCGCCAGGAGCCGACGAGGGTGACGGAGGCGGGGGCGGAGCCGGACAATCTCGAGCCCGCGAAGCCGGGTTCGAGATTGAAGTAGCCGTCACCGCGGTGCGCCGGCGGCGCTGACGAGTAGGGCTGGCCGAGGGGGACCTGCTCCCACCAGAAGAAGTGCAGCCGGCCGTCGACGATCTCGCCGTCGATCTGGCCGCCGGCCCAGTCGTAGTCGCCGAACACGCGGGTGCCGAGCTGGGTCAGGCGCATGACGCCCCACTCGGGTGAGGTCCAGGTGCCGGTGAGCGGGCCAGGGCGGGTGGCGACAGCGACGGGGTCGGGGGACGTGACTGCGGGGGTGCTGGCGCCGGTGGCGATGGCGCGGCGGGGCTGGTGCGAGCAGGCGCTGGCGCTGGCGATGATGCCGAGGCCGAGCACGAGGGGGAGGACGCGGCGCATTGTGCTCATGATACGCGGAGATCGAGGATCAGGCTTGATACCTGAACGAATGATCCGTATGCTTGATCATCGTGCTCGCAACTGCTCGAAATGCAAAGGAGATTATCGAGCAGCTCCGGGAGCGGGAGGGCTCCTGGACGAGCGGGCTGGTGCGGGTCGCGGGGGCGCAGGAGGTCATGCGCGGACGGCGGGTCAGCTCGGGGCTGCGCGAGCTGGACGAGCTGCTGGGGGGCGGGCTGCCGTGTGGACGCGTGGTGGAGCTGTTCGGGGCGGCGTCGTCGGGGCGCATGTCGATGGTGGTGGCGGCGCTGGCGGCGGCGACGGCGCGTGACGAGCTGGGGGCGCTGATCGATCCAGCGGATGGCTTCGATCCGGTGACCGCGCGCGAGGCCGGCGTGGTGCTGGAGCGGGTGCTGTGGGTGCGGCCGACCACGGGGGCGGACGCGCTGCGCGCGGCGGATCTGGTGACGGCGGCGGGCGGGTTCGGGGTGGTCGCGCTGTATCTGTGTGGCGTGCGCGTGCGCGCGGCGGCGGCGGCGTGGGCGCGGCTGGCGCGCTGCGCGGAGAAGGCGGGCGCGGCGCTGCTGGTGGTGGGCGACGAGCGGCAGTGCGGGACGTTCGCGGCGGCATCGGTGGAGGTCAGGCGTGGCCGGGCGCGCTGGCAGAGGGTGCCGGCGCCGTCGGGGCAGACCTTGCTGGTGGCGCGGGTGGCGCGGCTGGCGGTGACGCGGTCGCGGCTGGGGACGGAGGCGAGGGAGCGCGAGGTGGAGCTGGGGGTGGAGGGGGTGGAGGGGGCGGAGGGGGCGGAGGCGGGGGCGGGG
>JADYYK010000134.1 GCA_020853705.1 Deltaproteobacteria bacterium | reverse complement strand
TCGACGTCGGTGTGACAGATGCTGGTCAGCGTCATGCGCACGATGGCGTCGCCGGCGCCAGGGAAGGGCTTGTCACGCGGCTCCAGCCCGAACTGGTCGATGGCCCGGAAGACGTTTGCGCGCATGGTTCACTCCCTTGACACGGTGTACATGTGAAATCAGCTCTTCGGAGCCCGACAACACTCCGGGATCTCGGCGCGCAGCAGGGCGATGGCGCGCGCCAGCTTGTCCTCGAACAGCGCCACCGCCTCGACCTCGACGTGGTGGGGATGGGGCGCCCAGACATCGGCGATGCGCTCGTCGATCTCGGCGGCCTCCTGCGCGGTCTCGATGCGCAGCGGGTTGGAGTTGTCATAGCCGTTGTTCGGCGGCGGCGTGCGCAGGTGGATGACGGCGCTGTAGCGCGCCAGCTCGGTGGAGTGCGTGGTGCCGACCTCGCTCCAGTAGTCCTCGCGCGGGGGTGGCCAGTAGGCGTAGCCGTCCAGGGTGCCGCGGTCGCACAGGATGAGGCCGGCCTCGGCCTCCTCGACCGCCAGGCGCTCGAGCTGGCGCTGCACGTGGAAGACGGCGCGCTGCACCGCGCGGTGGCCCGCCGGCGTGGGGTGGCGGGGAAAGCCGCCGCCGAACAGGATCCCGGCCGACTCCGGCAGCACCAGGACATGGCGACAGAAGCTGCGCCGCACCACCTCGAGCACGGCGGTCTTGCCGGCGCCGGGGCCGCCGGTCAGCACGACCAAGCGTGGCGGGTGGCGCAGGTTGCGACAACCACAGCCGCTGCGGCCCATGTCAGGCCACCTTCGCGAACGCCACCACGTAGTTGTGCCCGTAGGCCTTGGCGCAGCTGGGACAGGTGGTGTACGCGAAGTACAGCTTCTCGATCAGGCGCGCGTGCGCCTGCACGTAGCGGTGCATGTCCTTGGCCCACTTGCCCATGTTGCGGAACGGCCCGTCGTAGACCTTGGTCATGAAGGTGCCCGACAGCGTGACCATGTGCGCGCCGGGCACCGGGCGGGTGACGTCGAGGAAGAGCTCGCAGCCCCACAGCGAGCTGTCATCGGCCAGCATCAGCGGCTGCCGGGGCTGCGCGCCGGCCAGCTCGATCTTGCGCGTGGCGCGCGTGACCACCTTGGCCATGTCGACCGGCACGTGCAGCAGGCTGTGCACGTGCTCCTTGACGAACAGCTTGTCGTGCCAGACCACCTCGCGCTCGTGCCATGGGCGCGGATCGAAGGGTGGGCAGCAGCCGGTGGGACGGACCGCGCCGGGGGACTCCTGGTCAGTCGTCATGGTCGTCATGACCTGAGCTGCTGCATCGGCGGTGCCACGGTCCGACACGGGGTTAGGTCGCTCGGGGGCGCATCCATTTCGGGCTTTCAGCGCCCCCGCGCAGCGCTTGCCGGAGAGCCGGCCACAGGCCCGGGCCCGGGCACGGGCGGCACGGGGCTTGCGTCGGCAGGTCGACATGGAGACCCGAGCACAGACCGAGGTCGCGGCGCGGTCGCCAGGAGGGAGCGCCCACGTCGAGGCCGCGATCCAGCTGATGGCTGGCTTCGCCGAGCGCACCGGCCTCACCGGTGACGCGCCCTCGCGGCGCTACCTGTGGACCGACGCCTTCGCGGTGTGCAACTGGCTCGGCCTGGCGCGCACGACCGGCGACAGCAACCTCCAGGAGCTGGCGCTGCAGCTGGTGTCCGCGGTGCATCACACGCTGGGACGGCATCGCCTCGACGACCGCCGGCGCGGCTGGCTGGACGGCGCTGACGAGGACAACCCGACCCGCGGCGGCTTGCGCATCGGCAAGCCGCGGCCCGAGCGCGGCCCTGGCGAGCGCCCCGACGAGCGCCTCGAGTGGGAGCGCGACGGGCAGTACTTTCACTACCTGACGCGCTGGATGCACGCGCTGCGCGCGGTCGGCCACGCCACCCAGAGCGACGCCCCGCTGCGCTGGGCGCGCGACCTGGCGCTGACCGCCCACCGCGCCTTCACCTATCGACCGCGGGAAGGCGCCCGGCCGCGCATGGTCTGGAAGCTGAGCATCGATCTGACGCGACCCCTGGTGGCCTCGATGGGGCAGCACGACGCGCTCGATGGCCTGGTCACCTGCCTCGAGCTGGCCAGCGAGCCTGGCGCCGACGCCGAGACGCGCGCCGCCCTGAACCACGCGCTGACCGACTACGCCGCGATGATCGACCCCAGCGCGCTGGTGACCACCGATCCGCTGGGGCTGGGCGGCCTGCTGGTCGACGCCTGCCGGCTGGCCACGCTGATGCAGGGCGCCGGGCTGCCCGACGGCGCCGCGCTGCTGGAGATGGTGCTCGCCGCGGCGGCCCAGGGCCTGCGTCGTGGCCTCGACGGCGCCGGGCTGTCGGGGCCAGCGGCGGAGCGCCTGGCGTTTCGCGAGCTCGGGCTGGCCATCGGCCTGGCCGCCATCGAGCGCCTGCGCGGCAACGGGCCGGCCACCGGGGTCAGCCTGAACCAGCTGCTCGGCGCCAGCGCGCTGCGTAACCAGCTGATCGGCTTCTGGCTCGATCCTGCGCACCGGCAGAGCGCGGGTTACCTGGGCCACTCGGACATCAACGACGTCATGCTGGCCACCAGCCTGTGCCCGGACGGCTACCTCGACGTGGGCTGACGCCCGCTGTGGCGCGCGAAATGCAACCTCCCTGGCTGGAGGACGCCCATGAGCGCAGCAACCGTTCGCGACTACATGACCGCGCAGCCGCACACCATCGGGCGCAACCAGCCGCTCGCGGTGGCGCACCAGCTGATGCAGAAGCGGCGCATTCGCCACCTGCCGGTGCTCGACGCCGGCAAGCTGGTGGGCATGGTGTCGATGCGTGATCTGCACTTCATCGAGACCTTCGCCGACGTCGACGTCGAGACCGTGCGCGTCGAGGACGCCATGAGCGACGAGCCCTACGCCGTCAGCCCCGGGACGCGCCTGAGCACGGTGGCGGCCACCATGGCCAAGCGTCGCTATGGCTCCGCGGTGGTGATGGAGGCCGGCGAGGTCATCGGGGTGTTCACCACCACCGACGCGCTGCGTGCGCTGTCCGAGCTGACCGGGCGCCGCGCGCGCCAGGGCTGAGTCCCGCCCAGGGACGGTTACTTGGGGTCGTTCTCGCCCGTGGGCGGCTTGCCCTGATACTGCTGCAGCCGGTACTGGATGGTGCGCGGCGAGATGCCCAGCACGGTGGCGGCGCGGGTGGTCGACCCGCCGGTCGACTCCAGCGTCTTCAAGATGGCGAAGCGCTCGATGTCGGCCATGCTGGCGCCCGGGATGACCGGCGCGCCGGGGCCCAGGCCACCCTTGGTGGGCACGATGTTGGCGGCCAGGTCCTTCTCGGCCACCACGTCGCCGCGGGCCAGCACCACGGCGCGCTCGATGGCGTTCTCGAGCTCGCGCACGTTGCCGGGCCAGTTGTAGTGCGCCAGGCGGGCCAGCGCGGCGTCGTCGAAGCCGGTCAGCTGCTTGTCGTTCTCGCGCGAGTACTTGCGCAGGAAGTGCATCGCCAGCAGCGGGATGTCGGACGGCCGCTCGCGCAGCGCCGGCATCTCGATCGAGACCACGTTGAGGCGGTAGTACAGATCCTCGCGGAACTTGCCGGCCTTGATCTGCTCCATCAGGTCGCGGTTGGTGGCCGCGACCACGCGCACGTCGACCTTGATGGTCTGCCCGCTGCCGACGCGCTGGAACTCGTGCTCCTGCAGGAAGCGCAGCAGCTTGACCTGCACCGAAGGTGAGATCTCGCCGATCTCGTCGAGGAACAGGGTGCCGCCGTGAGCCTCCATGAAGCGGCCGTCGTGGCGCCCCACCGCGCCGGTGAAGCTGCCGCGCTCGTGGCCGAACAGCTCGCTCTCGAGCAGGGTCTCGGCCAGCGCCGCGCAGTGCAGCTTGACGAAGGGCTTGTCGGCGCGCGGGCTGTACTGGTGGATGGCGGCCGCGACCAGCTCCTTGCCGGTGCCGCTCTCGCCGGTGATCAGCACCGAGGCGCGCGACGGCGCCACCTGCAGCACGATGTCGGTCACCGCCTGCATGGGCGCGCTCGAGCCGACCATGTTCTTGAGCGCGTGGCGCTCGGCCAGCCGGGCGCGCAGCGAGCCGGCCTCGGCGCGCAGGCGCTGGCGCTCCAGCTCGCGCGCCAGCACCAGCAGCAGCTCGTCGAAGTTGAGCGGCTTCTGCAGGTAGTCGGCGGCGCCGGCGCGCATGGCCGCAACCGCGGTGTCGACCGCGCCGTGGGCGGTCATCACGATGACGACCCGCTCGGGATCCTCGGTGCGCGAGCGCTCCAGCAGCTCGAGGCCGGCCATGCCGGGCATGCGCAGATCGGTGAGCAGGACGTCGGGCGCCATCTCCTCCAGCTTGGGCAGCGCCTTGAAGCCGTCGGCGGCGGTGTCGACCTGGTAGCCCTCTTCGCGCAGGAGGTCGGCCAGCGCGGTGCGCGCGTTGGCCTCGTCATCGACCACCAGCACTCGGGCCTTGGGATCCACGGGGTCAGCTTGCCACCCCCCAGGTGCCATGCGCAACCACTGCACGCGACCTTCAGCCCCGCGCAACCGCTGCGGGCTTGGCACCCGAAACCCCCGGTCGCCACGCTGGCACGAGTCTTCCATTACCTGGCCGCAGGAGGCCCGACATGAAGCGACACGGTTCAGCCACTGAAGGTCGATGGCTGGAGGTGCGTGTGCGCACCACGGTGGGGGGCGAGGGCGAGGCGAGTCGCAAGCTCTCGGTGTTCTGCGAGCGTCGCGGCCAGAGCATGGAGGTGACCGACTGCGTCAGCTGCGTGTCCTGTTCGGGCTTTCGCATCGACGAGACCGGGCGCGAGTCGTTCCTGCGCTGTGACGGCGTCGCGCCGCGCCCGCCCGACGGGGGCCCCGAGCCGACCACCAGCGAGCAGCCGCCCATCGCGGCCGTGATGACGCCCGCGGTGGTGTGCGTGCGTCCCGATCTCGACATCGAGAGCCTGGTCGCCCTCATGATCGAGCACAACATCAGCGCGGTCCCGGTGGTCAACCACGCCGGGCAGCCGGTCGGCATGGTGTCCAAGACCGACCTGGTGCAGGAGTTCGGGCGTCGCAACGTCGAGGAGGACGAGCCGACCCAGCCGCTGCGCATGAAGAGCCGCGGCGTCGAGGTCGAGCTGGGTGCCGGCTTCCACCTCGAGCGCATGCGCAACTCGACCGTGGGCGACATCATGACCCCGATGGTGTTCACGCTGGAGGAGACCGCCTCGCTGGCCCGCGCGGCCGGCCTGATGGGCTACGAGGGGGTGCACAGCATCGTGATCACGGGGGAGGGTGGCGAGGTCGTCGGCATCCTGTCCGCGCTCGACGTCGTGCGCTGGCTGGCTCGCGAGGCCGGCTACGTCGCACCAGCCAAGCACCACGGCCATTAGGGATGCCGCCATGCGCGCCGTCATCATCGTCGTCTGTGCCCTGCTGGTGACCCTGGGGGGGGCAGCAGGCGGCGGTGATGACGGCAGCGGGTTCGGCGTCGCCAGCGCGCGCGCCGAGCCGACCACGCAGGCGCTGTGGCGCACCCGCTGTGCGCCCTGTCATGGCGTCAGCGGGCGCGGCTTCAACCAGCGCGCGCAGCGCATGGCCATGGGCGACATGACCACCGAGGCGTGGCAGATCGAGATGACCGACGCGCACATCCGGGACACCATCAGGAACGGCCTGCAGCGCGTGAAGTTCGGCAACCGGCAGGCCATGCGTCACTTCAAGGGCAAGCTGACCCCGGCGCAGATCGATGCGCTGGTGGTCTACATCCGGGGGCTGGCCAGGGGGGCGGCACCCCAGTTTCGCTGGCAGTTCTGGTAGCGGCATCGGGGGGTGAAAGGGGGCTGTCATGCAGCCATCCCAGCGACTGGTCCAGGCCATCACACGCAGGCTCATCCCGGAGCACGAGCTGGCACGGCTGCACGAGGTGGCACACCGCGACGCCGGACAGGGCTACGACGAGTTCGGCATGCACCCGGATGGGGTGGTGCTGGCCGCGGCGCTGCTGCGGGGGCCATATCGACGCTACTTCCGCGTCGAGTCCAGCGGGGCCGAGAACCTGCCCGCGCGCGGCCCCGGCATCGTGGTGGCCAACCACTCGGGCATGCTGCCGGTCGACGCCGCCATGCTGTACGCCGACGTGCTGGGCTTCACCGACCCGCCGCGGGTGCTGCGCGCGGTGGCCGACCACTTCGTGCTGCGGCTGCCCTGGTTCAGCACCCTGGTGGCGCGCGCCGGGGTCATCGGCGGCGCGCGCGACAGCTGCGCCCGGCTGCTCGAGCGCGGTGAGCTGCTGCTCATCTTCCCCGAGGGCGCGCCCGGCATCGGCAAGCCGCGCGCGCTGCGCTATCACCTGGCCGAGTGGCGCGTGGGCCACGCCGAGCTGGCGATTCGCCACCGCGCGCCGGTCATCCCTGCCGCCGTCATCGGCGCCGAGGAGCAGTGGCCCGAGCTCTTCAAGCTGCGCGGCCTGCACCCCTTCGGGGCGCCCTATCTGCCCATCCCGCTGACGCCGCTGCCGCTGCCGGTGCGCTACCACATCCGGTATGGCGAGCCCATCGAGCTCGGGCGGCGCTACGCGCCCGAGGACGCCGATCGCCCCGCCGTGGTGGCCGCCGCCGCCGCCGAGGTGCGGGTGGCGGTGGAGGCGCTGATCGAGCAGGGGCTGGCCGCGCGCCGCGGGGTGTTCGCATGAGCGGCGTGCTGTGCACCGGCGCCGGCACCCCGGTGGGTGACGCGGTGGCGCGCGCGCTGGCCGAGCAGCCGGGCGTGGGCCACGTGCTGGCGCTGGGCGGGCAGGCGCCGCTGCACCCCAGGATCCAGGCTGTGCACGCCGACTGGTCGCGCATGCGTGGGGTGCACGACGTGCTGTTCGGCCCGGTGTGCGAGCTCGGCATCGACACCGTGGTGCACGGCCCGCTGCACCGGCGCGCCAGCGATGGCGGCTCGCGTCATCACGCGCTCGACGTCGAGTCGACGCGGGAGCTCCTGCGCCTGGCCGAGCGCCACCCCACGCTGCGCCGGCTGATCTACCTCAGCCCGGCCTGCGTCTATCGGCAGCGCCCCGGCTTCCCCGAGACCATCCAGGAGGATCACCCGCTGCAGCTCGGCCTCGGCCAGCCCTGGCTGCGCGACCGCGTCGAGGGCGACCTGACGGTGTGCGCGCGCATGGGCATGGGCCGGCTGAAGATCACGGTGCTGCGCCTGGCCGAGGTGCTGGCGCGCGGCGCGGGCAGCCAGCTCGAGGACTTCCTGAGCTCGCGCGTGTGTGTGCGCGCGCTGGGCTACGACCCCATGATCAACCTCATCACACCGGGCGACGTGGCGCGTGCGGTGGTCGCCGCGCTGCAGGCCGATCGGCCCGGCGTCTACAACATCGCGGGCAAGACCACGCTGCCGCTGTCGGCGCTGATCGCCGCCGCCGGGCGCATCGGGCTGGCGCTGCCGGGGCCGCTGCTGGGGCCGCTGTATGGGCTGCGGGCGCGGCTGTTCGGGCGCTCGTTCGTGTATGGCGTGAACCGCGACCGCTTCCACTACTCGGGGGTGCTGGATGGGGCGCGCGCCGCGCGTGACCTCGGCTACCTCCCGCGCGAGGCCGCCTTGTAGCCGAGGCACTCCTTGCCGGCGCGGATGACGGGGGAGAAGACGTCGTACAGCGCGCTGGCCAGGCGCGTCTCCAGCCCTGCGCGCGTGCCGGCCTGACCCACCAGATCGGCGGCGTTGATGGCGCAGATGTTGGCCAGCTCGCGCGCGTCATCGTGCAGGTGGCGCCCGGGGCGCACACAGCCACAGTCGGCGCCCTGTGCGCACACCGCGCACTTGCGCAGCCGGGTACGCAGCACCAGGTCGATCAGCGACTGTGCGCGCTCTTGCCCCAACCCTGGAGCGACCGCACAGGCGCCGCGGGCCACCCGCGCGATGAACGCGTTCAACTCCTCGTTCCCTAGCTCCAGCTCGTGGCACTTCATGGCGGCTCCCTCGGAGCCTCCAAGGAGCATGCGTCATGCCAGCATCCAGGCGCCCTGGCGGCCCTGGGCCGCGCAAGCCACGCGCTGGAGCGGCCTGGCCCCCGGTTTTCTTGCGCGTCAGGGAGTCGAGAAGGGGTGGCAGCCAATACAGGAGGTTGCGGTGGGCTCGTGCGCGCCCAGGGTCTTGTGGCAGCTGCCGGCGGTGCAGCTGGCCCGGTTCGAGTGCGGCGGACCCTCGTGCATCTTGTGGCAGCTGGCGCAGCTCTGGTGCGCCGTGATGGCGTGCATCGCGGGCAGCTTGGTGGGCTGGTGGCACGCCGTGCAGGTGGGCGGCGTGGCCTTGCCGCCGGGACCGTGCGCGCGATGGCAGGTCTGACAGCTGCCGGCCGCGCTGTGCGGCTGCTTGGCCTGCGTGACGTGGCAGGTGGCGCACTTGGCGGTGGCCAGCTGGGTGCCGCCGTGCGGCTCGTGGCAGCTCATGCAGTTGGAGTGGCCCGCGGGCGCGGTCGCGTTCTGCTGCAGGTGGCAGGTCGCGCACGCGGGTGGCTTCTTCTGCGGCTGGTGCGGCTCGAGGTGGCACACGTTGCAGGTGTGGCCGGCGGCGCTGCGCGCCAGCTTGACCTGCGGGGTGTGGCAGCGCGCGCACAGCTTGACCTTGTCGGGCTTGACCACGCCGCCGTGGCTGCCGTGGGTGTCGTGGCACGACACGCAGGCCAGGTTGCCGGCGTGGTGGCCGCGATCGGTGGCGACCTCCTTGTGACAGCTGGTGCACGAGGTCGCCGGCAGCGTGGCCGGGCCGAAGCCGGGCACCGCTGTGGCCGCGAAGATCTGACCCGCGGGCGGGTGGATGGGGTGGCAGCCCAGGCACTTGCCGGCGGCGACCATCGGGTGCGTGGTCTTCTCCTTGTGGCACTTGCTGCACACCGCCTCGGTGCTCTTGGGCGAGTGCTCGTCGTGGCAGCTGCGACAGGCCTTGTGCTTGTCGGCGGCCAGCACGGGCTTCTGCTGATGGCAGCCGATGCACGGGCGCACCGCCGCCTTGGTGAAGACGTGGGGCTGGTGGCAGCCGGTGCAGCTCTTGTGGCCGCGGTCCAGCGCGTGCGCCAGCTCGGGCTGGCGCTGCTGGTGGCAGCCCGAGCACTGCTTGTCGGCGGCGTCGCGCGGATCGTGCACGCCGTGGCAGGTGGTGCAGGTGCCGGCGTCGGCGGCGCGCTTGCCGTGCTTGGCCTGGGCAACCTCGGTGTGACACTCGGTGCAGGTGCGCGGCACCAGCGCGGGCGTCTCGTGCGGTCGGTGGCACTGCGTGCAGCGCTCCTGGCTGTGCAGGTCGACGCGCTTGTGGGCGCCCACGCCGGTGTGGCAGCGCGCGCAGTTCTCGGGGCTGCGCGAGACGTCCTCGTCGAAGCCGTGGCAGTCCAGGCAGGTCGTGGTGGCGCGCGCCAGCGAGGTGGTGTGGATCGACAGCGGGTGGTCGGCGTGACAGTCGGTGCAGCGCTCGGCGGTGACCGGGATGAAGCCGTCGCGCGCCATGTCGTGGCACTTGCCGCAGGCGACGCCGCCGACGATGTGCACGTTGTGGCCGTCGGAGGTGCGCACCACCTTCCAGCGCTCGGGCACGTGCAGCTTGGGCGTCGGCAGCTCGGGGCCGGCGCCGGTCCAGCGCAGGATGCGCCACCCCGCCAGGCCGGCGCCACCCAGGGCCAAGAGCGACACCGCTGCGACCAGCGCGAGCTTGGGCTTGGTCATCCTCAGGGCCCCACGCGGTGGCAGGAGCGGCACGGGACCTCACCGAGGTTCCGGGTCGAGGTCCAGCCGGGCGGGTGCACGCTGCCACCCACGCCGCCGACCTTGTGACACGACACGCACATGGCCTCGCCAGCGCCACCATGACACGAAGCGCACGAGGCCGGATCACGACGTGCCTCGCGGCCGTGCTGGTTGTCGCCCACCGCGGGGCCGACCCAGCCGGGCGGATGCGGCGAGCGGCGCGCCCCGCCGATGGGGCCGGCGGCGACGCCCTTCTGCTGGTGGCAGCCGGCGCAGAAGGTCTCGGGGCGGTGGCAGGTCATGCAGGTGCCGGGATCGGTGCGCGCGGCCTCGGCGTGGCGGGCGCGGAAGCCGGCGCGGTGCATGTCGGCGCGCAGCGGATCGCCCAGCGACATGCGCGAGGGCAGGGTGGGCACGGCCACGCCGTGGCAGCTGGAGCAGAAGCGCTCGGCGTGGCAGGTGGCGCACATGTCGGTGGACGAGGCGGCGCGCGCGCCGTGCTCGCGCATGAAGTCGGGGCCGTGCACGAGGTGGCTCATCGGGCGCACCTTCTCGCCGGGCAGATCGACGTGGCAGCTGTCGCAGTCGCGGCCGGCGAACTGGGCGTCGTGCATGTGGCAGGCGGTGCACGCGGCCATCGCGGGGCGCAGGTGCTCGCCGGGCGCGGCGGCGCCGAGGTGGCAGCGCATGCAGTTCCACTTCACGGTGGGCAGGTGCTCGACGTGGGCGAAGCGCAGGTGGCGGCGCGCGTCGGCCAGATCGACCGCGGTGCCCGGGGTGCCGTGACAGTTCGAGCAGGTGCGGTTGTCATGCGGCTTCTGGTGGCACTTCACGCAGGTGTCGGTGCCCGGCAGGTGCAGCGGGCCCTCGTCGCCGGCCTTGTCGACGCCGGTGTGGCAGGTCAGGCAGCCGATCCCCTTGGTGACGTGGGCGCGGTGCGCGAAGGGCGCGCGCTCCGCCGAGCGGTAGCCCAGCAGGCGCGCGCAGGCGCCCAGGCCGAGCGCGGCCAGCAGCGCGATCAGCGCGATGCGCCCGATGCGCCCGATGGGCCCGATGGGCCCGATGGGTCCGATGCGTCCGGTCCTCATGGCACGTCCCAGCGCCGTGACAGCGAGGCCATCAGCTGCATGCGCGAGCTGTACTCGGGCGACGCCGAGGCCTCCAGCGCCAGCGCGGTCTCCCAGTGCCGGGCCGGCGCCGCACGCAGCGCGGCCAGCGCCCACGGCCACACCGCGCCGCGCCCGTGCGGATCGTCGGCGATCACGGCCTCGCACTCCAGCGAGCCGGTCAGCCGGCCCATCGGCGCGCGCAGGAAGGCGCGGGTGCCGGTCCACAGCATGTCGCGGCGCAGCTCGAGGCCCACGGCGCCGTCGCCGCGGTCGTCGAGGCGCAGCAGCGCGCGCACCGCGACCTCGGCGCCGGGCTCGCCGTCCTGGGCGCGCAGCGAGGCCAGCAGGTCGACGTCGAGGCGGGGCGCCGCGCGCATGCGCGCGCTGACCCCGGCGCGGTGCGCGGGGACGTCGCCCAGCACGCTGAACAGCGAGGTCGCGGGCAGCCGGCGCGACGGCGAGCGCGAGGTCACGAAGACCTCGACCCGCAGCGGCCCGCTGCGCGCGGCGGCCGACAGGTGGGCGTCGCTCAGCCCGATGGGGTCCTGCAGATCGAGCGCGGCGCGCGCCGCGACATCGACCGGCCCCGGCCAGGCCGCGTCGACCCCGACCTCCTCGTCCTCCAGGCGACCGACGCCGCGGCGCTGGTAGTAGGCCAGCCCCAGCGCGCCCTCCTTGCCGAAGCGGCGCGCCACGCGGCCGCCGGCGGTCCAGTCGAACGCGGCGGCGCCCAGGCGCGGCACCGCGGGGATGCCGGCGAAGCCCTCGACGCGGAAGCGACCCTGGCGCGCGACCGCAGCCGCGCCGTCCAGGTGCAGCGGCGGCAGCGCGCCGATCGCGGCGATGAAGCGCCCGACGCGGGCCTCGGCGCGCCCGCTCGGCGCCCGCATGTGCAGGGTGATGACCTGGACGTCGCCGACGATGTCGTCATTTCCGACGCCGTCGCCGCCGCCGACGCGGACCCCCAGGGCGTCGCTGTCCACGCTGGCGTCGGCGCGGGTCGCGCCGGTCCACACCACCGCCTCGGCGGTCAGCCAGGACGACGCGCGCCCGTCGGCCTCCAGCACCACGAGGCCCACTGGCGGCGCCACTCCGGCCAGCACGTCGCCGCGCAGGCGCCACTGCGCCGCGGCCGGCCGCGCCGCCAGCGCCAGCAGCAGCGCCGTGCCCAGCCCTGTCAGTCGCCGCCTCATGCGCCGCCATCCGGGGGCTTGCGCTTGAGATCACGCAGCATGACGACCAGGAACAGCAGGAACGACAGCGTGCCGATGCCCTGGCCCACGCTGAGCGACACGATGATGGGCAGCGCGCGCGGGTCGAACAGTCCCCAGCACATCAGCACCAGCGCCACCAGCGCGGCGATGGCGGCCACGCGCAGCAGGGTCTCGTTGCGGGGCAGCTTCATGGCAGCACCTCCGCCAGCTTCTTGCGCGCGTCCTTGGAGAACTTGTGCGCCGGGCCGTGGCAGCCCTCGCTGGCGCAGCTGACCCGGTCGTCGCGCACCTCGGCGGTCAGCGAGGCGTGCTCGGGCACCCGGTTCCACCCCGGCAGCGAGGTGGAGTGGCACTGCATGCAGGTCAGGTTGGGGAACGGCTTGTAGAGGTGCAGCTTGGGCAGCGCCTCGGCGACCGTCATGGTGCGGTAGCCGGTGTAGTAGTGCCAGACGTGCTTGAGGCCGGCCATCTTGGTGGCCACGGTGCCGAACATGCCGTAGTCGGAGTGGCAGGTGTAGCAGCTCTGGTTGCCGAACCAGGGCGAGCGCGAGTGCAGCGCCGGCAGCGAGGTGCTCTTGGGGTTGGCGGCGTCGGCGGTGTACGGCGTCATGACGTGGCACGAGCCACAGAACTTGCGCTTCGACATGGTCTGGAAGCTGGCCACGTTGGCGGCCAGCGCCGCCGCGATGGGCATGGCGCCGAGGCCCAGGAACATGACGATCTTCACCGTCAAGGTCAGCTTGGGTCTGCGCACCAGGAACCAGACCAGGATGATCGATGCGCCCAGCGCGAACGCCAGGGCGATCGCCGCCATCGGCGACTGCACCACGTTGTCAAATGCCGTCGATGGTTCCATCGATGTGCTCACTCATCCCGTTGTTGAAGAGGATGCTGCCGAAACCATCCACCGTGCGTGGATGACAGGTCACGCAGTCGCGCAAGGTCATGGTCGAGACGTGGCTACTGTCGCTGGGCGGCACGCCGTGGCAGGTGCCGCAGGTGGCCTCGTCGGGGCCGCCGCTCCAGCTCGGGGTCACGCTGCCGTGGCAGTACACCCCGGCGCAGGTCGCGCTGGCGCGCTGCCACACCGGCTGGGCGCCGCGCGCGCGGGCCAGGCCGCCGAAGCTGACCTCGGCCGGCGCCGCGCTGTCGATGTGGCCCGGGCTGGCCAGCGTCGCGGGCACCACATGGCAGCTCTCACACGCGACGGGCCCGCTCAGGCGCCCCGCCTTGATGTGCGCGACGTGGGCGCCGACCCCGAGCGAGGCGCGGTCGAAGCGGCCCGACAGGTCCGGCGGCGGCGCCCCGCTGGCATCCACGACGCCGCCATGGCAGGCCGCGCAATCGGTGCGGCCGTGGCCGATCTGGACCACGCCATCGACGTGCAGCGGCGAGCGCACGTCGTCGCCGGCGCCGGCGTGGCACACCGAGCAGCGATCATCGGCGTGGCTGGCTGGCGGCACACCATGACAGCTGCCGCAGGTGGCCGGCGTGCCCGCGCGCCACGACACCGCCTGGCCACCGTGACAGGTCACCCCGGCGCAGCCGCCGGTGCTGGCGTCGAAGCGCGCCGCGGCGCCGGCCAGCGCGCCGAACTGCACCTCGGCCGGTCGCGCGTCGACCACGCCGCGGGCGTCACGGATGTGGCCCGCGGCGTCCCAGCTCGCGGGCTGCACATGGCACTCGCTGCAGGCGAAGCTGCGCCCCAGCAGCGCGCCGCTGGCGTGCGCCGCGTGGGCGCCACCGGCGGGGCCGCGGTGGCAGGTGGTGCACGCGGTGGGCCCCTCCTGGTGGCAGCCGAGACAGCTCTTCTTGGCCTTGCCGCCGGAGAAGTCGCTGCCGTGACAGGTGGCGCACTGCGCGAAGTCGTAGCCACTGGCGGACAGCAGTCGCCCGTGGAACTTCTCCGATGTCGGATCCTGCACCCCCGCCTCGTGTACTGCGCCCCGACCGAGCTGAAGGTCGCGGGCCCGCTCTTGCGAGCAGCCGAAGAGGAGGAGCGCCAGGACGAGGGCGCTCCTCCAGCTCATTGCAGCCCGTGCATCAGCGACACGCTGAAGGCATCGCCCTCGCCGTGGCAGACCGCGCAGCTCTCGAAGCCCATCACGGTGGTCATGGCGCCGGCGTGCGCCTGGGCGTCGGGGCTGTCATGGCAGCCGATGCAGGCCGCGGTCGCGGGCGCCACCTTGATGGTCTCCTTGGCGATCCAGTACGGGGCATCGCAGTAGGTGTCGTTGTCGGCGGTGGGGCCGGTGGTGGGCTCGGTGCAGGTGCGCACCTCCTGGATGGCCGGCAGCACGCCGGCCTGCAGCGGCACGTTGTAGGAGGTGCCGACGTGGCAAGCGCGGCACTCCGACAGCTTGTTGGGGAAGCGGATGTCGCCGAAGTCCAGCGGCTTGCCCAGCGAGTTGGCCTTGTCGGGGGCCGGGTTGCCGCCAATGATGTGGGTCCTGGTCAGGTACGGCCCGGCGTGGATGCGGTGCACGAAGTTCGCGAAGCTGACCGTCTCGACGAAGATGTCCTTGCCCTCCTGACGCGAGATGCGCTCGTCGCCGGGGTTGTTGGCGTTGTGGCACATGGTGCAGTAGCGCGCGTCCTGGCGACCGCCGCCGTGCGCGGCGAGGTCACCATGGCACACGTTGCACTTGTCCGCGGCGATGACCTGGCGCCGCTGCATCAGCGTGCTGCCGCTGACCAGGAAGGCCTTCTGCGGGGCGTCGCCGCCGATGCGACCCAGGCCGGTGGGCTGGCTGGCGTTCTCCAGCGCCACCGTCCAGCTGTCGGCCGCGCTGGCCGGGAACACGAACGTGGTCGGCGGCGTCCACAGGAAGCGGCCGTCGCTGGCGTCGATCGCGGTCACGTTGGCGGTCGCGATGGTGGCCTGGGTGTAGGTCGCGAAGTCGGTGTTGGGGCCGGCGAAGGTCGCGCGCAGCGTGGTCAGCGGCGTGGTCAGGATGTCGCGCGGCAGGCCGCCCACGGTGACGCGGAAGCTGATGCGCGGGGCCACCCCGGGCGCGGCGCCGGTGACGTCGAGGATCTCGACCGCGGGGCGCAGCGCGGGGTCGTCCTCCTTGATGCGGTGGACCTCGCCGATGCCGACCAGGCCGTCCTGCTGCGGGTGGCACACGGTGCACTTGTCGTCGGTCTGCGCGCCGCCGGCGTGGGTCACGGTGCCGACCGCCAGCGAGGTGGTGTCGTGGCAGCCGGTGCAGGCCAGCACGGCGGGCTTGGCCAGGTGCGCGACGCCCGAGGTGTGGCAGGTCGCGCAGGCGCGGATGTCGCGCGGGAAGCGCGTCTCGGAGAAGTCGACCACGGCCTGGTTGAAGCCGATGATCTGATACTTGCCGCCGGCGACCACCGAGGGCAGCTCGTGGCCGCGGTGGATGGCGTGGATCATGTTGTCCATCGAGATGCTGTGGCCGGTGTCGGGATCGACCGCGCCCGGCACATGGCACATGATGCAGAGGTCGAACGAGGTGCGCGAACCGCCGTGCGCGTTCAGCGTGCCGTGGCAGCCCTTGCAGGCGTTGCCGTCGGCCGACGCGCGCCGCACGGTGACCGGCTGGCCGTCGGGGCGGAAGTGCTGCACCACGTTGACCACGGCGCGCGGCTCGTCGCGGAAGGTGCGGGTGGCGTAGACGCCCAGCGAGTGGGTGAAGTTGCGCGGCGCGGTGGCGGGCAGGGTGGTCTTGAAGGTGTAGCGGAAGGTGCCCTGGCCGACGCCGATCTCCTCCCAGGTGCCGCCGCTGTCGGTGGACGGCTGCACCGCGCTGGCGCCGTTGATGGGGCTGGTCTGGGTGCGCGTGGTGTAGGCGGTGTACGCGCCGGGCTCGGCGGTGGCGCTCTGCTCCAGGCGCGACAGCACGAAGCTGACGCTGACCGCGCCCTCGGTGAAGGTGCCGTCGCGGTCGAGCGGCTTGCCGGCCTTGTCGCGCAGCCGGACGCTGGCCATGACCTTGCCGGCCTCGTCGACCGCGACCGCCAGCACGTCGAGCTGCAGGCCCCCGCCGACCACCCAGGTGTTGCGGGGGCCACCGCCGCTGCCGCCGTCGCCGCTGGTGCCGGGCGGGCCGCTGGGTCCTGGCTCGCCGGGGGTCCCGGGGGCCCCCGACGGCCCGACGGGCCCTTCACACCCGACCAGGATCGTGACCATCGATGCCAGAAGCAGTGCACGCATGCGCGCAGCCTACGCAAGGTGCATGCCGGACTCCACCGTGAATTCAGGGGTATCCGCCGCGCAGATTTTGCGGCACCCCCTCGACACACCGCAGCGGATGCGGGCGCATCGCCGGCGTGTATGGGTGCGCACCCGTGGTCCTGCGGTCCGCCACCAGGGAGGCGCATGGCACAGCGCATGCTGATTCAGAGGCTGGAGGGCCTCATGGAAACCCCGACCTGGCGCAAGATCTGCTGTCCCGTGGACTTCTCGGAGGGGTCGGGCGAGGCGCTGCGGGTGGCTGCGGCGATGACCCGCCTGCACGACGCCACGCTGACCGTGCTGCACGTCTTCCCCCAGCACCTCGACCTGGTCGCCGAGGCCTACAGCCTGACCACCGCCGAGGCCGCCGAGCGCGCGCGCCAGCTGCGCGACAACGAGCTCGAGCGCTGGCGGGTGCGCGCCCTCGAGCAGGGCGCCCCGCGGGTCGAGACCGCGATGGCCACCGGCGAGCCCTACCGCGCCATCGTCGATTACGTGGCCAAGAACCACGTCGATCTGGTCGTCATGGGCACCCACGGGCGCACCGGGCTGCGCCACCTGGTCATCGGCTCGGTGGCCGAGCGCGTGGTGCGGCTGGCGCCATGCTCGGTGCTGACCTGCCGCATGCCCGAGGCCACCCGCGAGTCGCACCGGTACACCCGGCTGCAGCCCACCTGCGGCGAGCTCATGCGGCGCAACGTCGGCCACGTGCACCCGCACACCAGCCTGCACGAATGCGCCCGAAAAATGGCTGATCTCGAGGCCGGCCTGATGCCCGTGGTCGACGCCGGCGGCAAGTTCCTGGGCGCCGTGACCCACCGCGACGTGATGCTGCGGCTGGCCTCCAGCGCCAACGACGTGGTCGCCTCGGTGTCCGACGTCATGACGCGCACGGTGCCGACCTGCCGCGCCAGCGAGGATGCCCACGTCGTCGCCGCCCGCCTGGAGGGCCGCAGCGCGCGTCGCGCGGTGGTGCTCAGCGAGGCCCAGCAGGTCGAGGGCGTGTTCGATCGCGGCGATCTGCCGGCGCGGCACTGAGCCGTGGTGACGGCCCGGCTGTTGCAGAACCCCACAGCATGATGAAGGTCGACGCGATCATGACGCGCAAGGTGTGCAGCGTGCGGCCGTCCGAGCCGGCGGCCCACGCGCTGGAATACCTGCGCTCGATGCACGTCTCGGGTGCGCCGGTGCTCGACCTCGAGGATCGCCCCATCGGCGTGGTGGCGTGGAACGATCTGGTCGACGCCCCGCCCGGCGCGCTGGTGGTCGACTGCATGAGCGTCCCGCCGGTGATGGTGGCGGAGGGCGACCATGTGCGCGCGGCGGCGCGCCGCATCGCGGCGACCGGGCACCATCGGCTGGTGGTGGTCGGCCCCAGCGGTCATGTGGTCGGTGTGATCTCGGCGCTCGACGTGGTGCGCGCGCTGGTGACCATGCCCGCGCTGCCCTAGCAGGGAGGCTGCCCCCGGCGCCGGCGTACAAGGCGCATGTCTGGGCGTGGCGGGTCAGGGCGGCGGGGACATGGGCACGCCTGCCCCGCCTGAGCAGGCGCCGGCGCGCGGGCCTGACTGGCTGCCCGAGGGCCGCAGCGCCGAGCCGCGAGCGCCCGGTGCGGACCAGGCCGGCGAGCGCATCGATCCGGCCATCCAGCGCACCTCGGCCTGGTTCGGCGCCAGCGCGATGTGGTCAGGGCTGGTCGCCCCCATCTTCCATCGCGTGGTGGCGCCCCGCGGGCAGGCACCAGCCGAGCTGCCCGAGCCGGAGGCCTTCAAGGCCGAGGTCTACCGCTTCATGGACTACGGCATGTGGCTGTACCCGGTCGGTCTGGCCATGCTGGAGCGCTTCTTCCAGTCGCTCGACGAGCTGCCGGTCGACCTGCGGGCAGCCTTGCCGCTGCGCGCCGCCTTCGCTGACGCGCGCGGCCAGTGGGAGCAGGATCAGCCCACGTTCCGCGACCTGTCGCTGCTCATCGACTGGGTCGGTGGCGGCGGCGACCCGGGCAAGGTCACCGGGCGCATCCTCAACGCGCGCTTCAAGCTGGGGCCGCTCGGGCTGAAGTGGCTGCACGACACCGCGCACCACTTCTATGATCCGCTGCGCAAGCTGGGCCCGGGCGGCCAGGCCATCATCGCGGCGCTGCAGGGCTCCGGGGTCGACGCCGCGCCCCAGCCGCAGACCGCCAAGGCGGGCGCCCCGGCGTCAGGCACGCAGGAGGTGCGGCAGGACGACGATGGCCCCTACCTGGCGCTGCGCCAGCGCCTGTTCGGTATCGGCACGCAGGGCGAGCGGCCGTCCTCACCACCCAGCCTGACGGAGGCGGCGCTCGCGGAGTCACTGGCCGGCCTCGATGCGGCCAGCAAGGCGCGGCTGTATGACGATGCGCTGGTGGGCGAGGTGCTGTTGCAGTCGTCGCTGTCGCCGAGCGCGGTCAAGGCCATCACGCTGCAGCTCGATCCGGTCGAGCAGCTCTACAACGCCTGCACCGGCCAAGACGAGGAGGCGCTGGGCGAGCGCTCGCGCTTCGAGGTCCTGCGCGACCACCTGCAGGCGCTGCCCGGCGAGGCGCACCGCGCGCAGCGCCAGCGTCTGCTGCGCCACGCCCCGCTGGTCGACGACGTCATCAACACGCTGCCCGCAGACGAGCACACCCAGGTCATCCGCCTGATCACGACCGGGAGCCTGCAGCCCGATGTGGCCGAGCAGCTGCTGCTGGCCGCCCGCGCGGGCGATGGCGCCGAGGTGGTGAGGCTGACCCTGGCGCATGGTCGCCACGCCGCCTTCCAGGCCGGCCGCTTCAACCTGCCCCTGCGCGAGGCGCTGGCGCCGCTCAGCCAGCTGGTCGAAGCGGATGGCCTCAAGGTGGTGCCCTACCACCTGGTGCTGGGCGCCTGGGGCGAGCAGCCCGCCAGCAGCAACGATCCGGCGACCGACCAGCTGTTCGCGGTGGTCAACCCCGATCCGCGCGCCGACCTGCCGCTCAACCTCGCCGAGGAGGCCGAGCTGGAGGGCTTCATCCAGCGCCACGCTGATGCGATCGAGGAGGCGGTCAACCAGATCCTCGACCAGGAAGAGTCGGACGGCTGGGTCGACAGCGCGCAGAACGTCGCCCGCAGCGTGTTCACGTTCGTCGCACCCAGGGCGGTGGAGGACGCGGTCAACGCCAGCTTCGCCACCGACGACGAGCTCCTGGACGCGGTGCGCGCCTTCAGCCATGAGGCCGCGTCGGCGCACATGGTCGGCCTGTGGCGGCGCGCCGGGCGGCACCTGGGCAAGGTGCTGCGCGGGGAGGTCGATCGACGCCTGGGTGGCGACGCCCTGGAGACCCGGATCGCGCGGCTCTTCACCCCCAGCGCCGTGGCGGCCGTGCGCGGCGTCTTCGCGATGGAGGTCGACGCCGCCACCGTGGGCAGCTTCGGGGGGCGTGCGGCGCGCGCCGGTGACGGCCAGCGCAAGGCGGGGCAGGGCGCGGTGCCGCTGCACCAGGCCCTCGCAGAGGTCCAGTGCGGGGCTGGGTCGTTGAGCCAGCACGTGGCCGAGCACGCCGCCAAGCTGTTCGAAGAGCTCGACGAGTTCAGCGCGGATCGTGACGACGTCGAGGCGCTGTGGCAGGCCTATCGCGAGCCGGCCGACGCCGCGCTGCGCGAGGTCGCGGGCAAGATCGGCGACCAGCGCGCGCCGCACGCCATCGAGCTCCTGGCCAACGCCTATCGCGGCCAGGGCAGCGAGCTCGGGCGTGATCTGGCGCGGCAGTTCGACGGCGAGGCGCTGTCGGCGCTGCAGACCAGCCTCGGTCTCGACCCCGCCAGCGTCGCGGCCCGCGCCGCGGGGACCGACCAGGAGCGCAGCGCCGCCGCGCAGTACGCCACCGCGCGACAGGACGTCGACGCGGTGTTCGCGGCGCTGGCCGCGCTGCACCCGGCCTCGCAGCCGGCGCGCATCGAGGCCGCCGGAGCGCTGCTGCACAGCAAGCTGGGCGGCGCCTCGTTCGCGGCCCCGGCGCCGGGGCTGGCCTCGGTGCGCGACGACGGGCGCTCGGCGGCGGCGCGCTCCGGCGACGGCGAGGTCAAGAGCTTCGCGGCGCTCTACCTGCGCGAGTGCGGCATCGAGCCGCAGCGTCACGCGCTCGAGATCGCGCGCGGCCTGGTGCGCGGCGGCCACCCCGCGGGGCGTGACGCCATCACGCAGGCGCTGGGCGTCGAGCCGGGCGCCCTCGAGGCCGAGGTGGTGGCCGATGCCGCCGATCAGGCGGGGCCCCAGCTCGGCCCCGAGAACCGCTTCCTGGTCGCCCCCGGGTTCACCCGCGAGACCGCCATCGCCAGCGCAGAGCGGCTGTGGACGCTGCTGCACGGCGACGGCAACAGCAACCTGCTGACCCAGGAGCTGGCCCGCCACACCGCCGAGGAGCAGCGCCTCATCCACGTCGCCTTCCGGCAGCTCTCGGGCGGCATCGACCTCCTGTTCTATGTCCGCCAGGCCGAGCGCGGCGCGCGCCAGGTGCAGATCGACCCGGCCACCGGGCTGGAGCTCGAGCGCTCGCCGTCGCACGCCGGCGGACTGCAGCAGACGCCGACCTGGGTCGCCATGAACGTGGGCGGGCGCGGCACCGAGGCGGGACGCAAGCTGGTGGACGACGAGGCCGTGGACGTGCGCGGCAGCGCGGCGGCGCGCCACGAGCTGGCCAGCGTGGCCGAGCTCGGCAAGGTCGATGCGCGCGGGGCCATCGAGAGCGCGCTGCTGATGCGCCGCAGCGAGGTCAAGGACCACGAGGCCAGCACCAACTCGCTGTACCAGGCGGTCGAGTCGGCGTCGGATGCCGAGGCGCGAGCGCTGCTCGAGGACGACGGCCTGCTGGCGCGGCTGCGCGAGACGCTGGCGCCGCACGAGTGGCGCCGGGTCTCGCTGGCCTTGACCGGGCAGCTGCGCCTGGCCGACATGCTGGCGTCGCGCTGTCACGGCACCTCGGGCTCCTGGTTCGATCAGACCGACGAGGACGGCATGCGCGCCGACGTCCGCGCGTACTTCCAGCAGCGCCGCGTGGCCATCGAGAAGGAGCTGGGCGGGCGCCCGCGCGACCCCGAGGCCCAGGACGGCTTCGAGCTGGTGGTCAACGCGCGTCTACGCGCCGAGTGCAGCGCCATGCTGGCCAACCCGGTGGTCGCCAACATCATCGACGACGAGCTCAGCGGCACCGACCGCGGTGGCGTCGAGGACGCCATCCTCAAGGGCGGCGAGGGCGGCATCGACGGCATGCTGATGACCGAGGGCGACTGGAGCGAGGACGAGGAGCAGGTGCTGGCCGCGCTGCGCGCCATGCCCCCCGGCGAGCGTGCGCGTCGCGCCCGCGATCCCGAGTTCGTGCGCCGGGTGCTCGCCATCATGAACACCGAGGACAGCGTGCGCGACGCCATGTGGCTGCTGACCTCGCAGGCGGCGGAGGGCCGGGCCGACAACCTGGTCGCGCTGGAGCAGGCCTCGCGCAGCAGCGCTGACGCCGCGGGGGACATCGACTTCGACGAGAAGGAGATCTTCCGGCGCCTGCTGGCCCTGCGCCCGGACGAGCTGGAGCTCCTGCGCGGCGACCTGCGCCTGTGCGGCCAGCTGCTCGGGGCGGTCGATGACGATCAGGTCGAGGCGGTGCGCAAGCTGCTGTCGTTCGCGGTGCCGGGCGCCAGCGCGCTCGGCCTGGGCAGCGCGGCGGCGGTGAAGGTCGACGCCGCCGAGCAGCGGCGCCTGGGGCTGACCTATGGCCTGGTGCGCGAGAAGCTGGTGCTGGCGGCCAGCATCGGCGAGTGGGAGGACGTCCTGCGCGCCGGTCTGGAGGCCTACCGCGCCGATCTCAGGCCCCGGGGGGCCAGGGCGGTGGACCCTGGTCGGTCGGGGCAGCCGTCCGACGCTGGCGCGGCGTCCGCGTCACCCGAGGCCGAGGAGACCCGGCTGCGCGGCGAGCTGGCGCTCGAGACCGGCGCGCTGCTGGCCGACAGCGGCCTGTTGCCCTATCAGATCCAGATCGTCCGGCAGGCCATCGAGCGCATCACCGATCCCAGCGCCGAACTCCTGCGCCAGCAGCTCGGCACCTGGAATGACGACGAGGAGGACATCGCCGCCGCCATCGCGACGGCCTCGGACGAGCAGCTGGTCGGCGAATGGACCAGCGTGCGCAGCCTGCCCGCCGAGGGCGCGGCCAGCCTGCGCGACATGTACGAGATCTGGCAGGCCGCGCGGGCGCGCCGCGACGCGCTGCAGCCCTCCGATCCTGGCGCGATGTGGGGCGAGCCCCCGCCCGGGCTGGCCGAGGCCGAGGCCGCGGTGGTGCAGGCGCGCGCCCAGTTCGCCAACCACCCCATCGTGGAGTCGCGCAGCTTCGAGCGTCTGCTGTTGCCGCACGCCGGGACCGTCACCGACGACAGCGACCCCCGCGCGCCCGAGGGCACGCTGCGCGCGGACGAGTACCGGCGCTGGCGCAAGCTGCTGCTCGACCGCGTGCCCCGGCTGCCGGCGCCGCTGATCGCCGCCGCCATCGGCGCCGAGGGCGACGCCGATGCGCAGACCCTGATCCACAACCCGGTGCGCGAGGAGCTGGCGCGCGCCGAGGAGCGCGCCTACGAACACCGCAAGTCGCGTGGCGAGCGCACCAACCACGACGTCGCCGACATCGTGGCCGGCGCCGAGGGCACCATCGCCGACCGGCGCCAGGACGACCACCAGCGTCGTGTGCGCGAGGCCATGACCGGGACCGATCCGTCCGACTACAACGAGTACAGCGGCGAGGAGCAGGCCGACCTGCAGCGCACCGGCGAGGCGGCGGATCAGGCCCTGGGCGGCTATCGCGAGGCCAAGTCGGCCGCCGGCGACGTCGCCGCGGTGGTGGTCGGCACCATCGCGACCGTGGTGGTCAGCGCGCTCCTGCCCGGCGTGGGCACCGGCCTGGCGGCGGCGTTCTGGTCGGTCGCCTTCGGGGCCGTCGCGGGGGCCGCGGGGGCGGGGGCGGCGGCGCTGACGCGCGAGGGCGTCGAGGGCGAGGACTACGACCTCACCGACAACGCGCTGCGCGAGCTGGCGCTCGGCGTCGCCAGCGGGGCCGCGCTCGGCTTCGGCCAGGGCTTCACCGCCGCGCTCAAGGGCCGCCTGGCCGTCGGCATGACCAGCCGCGAGGCCGCGCGCCAGGTCACCCGCGTCATCGTCAGCCAGGCCGCCGCGACCCCGGCCACGAGCGGCCTGGCCAAGCTGGCGCGCGAGCTCGGCGAGGACTACCTGGAGGCGCTGCTGCAGGGGGTGCTGGCGGGAGGCGCCACCACGGTGACCGATGTCGACGCCTGGATCGCCGTCTTCAACCAGGGCCTCGACGCGCTGGGGCCGGCGCTGGAGCGCAAGATCCGCGAGCTGCCGGCGAGCGCGCTGCGCCAGAGCCTGCAGGCGGCGCTCGAGGGGCTGGGCAAGCGCGTGCTCCCGAAATCGAGGCGCCACGCCCAGGGCGATGGCGACGGTGATGGGGCCGGCCCGCGCGGTCGTTCGGGCGCTGGCGGGCGCGCGGTCGACACTGGCCGGGCGGTGGTGGGCCAGCTGCCGCAGGCGCTGGCGGGGGCGCTGGCCGCCATCGGGGTCAGCGAGGAGGCCTGGCGCGCCGAGGGCTGGGAGGAGCTGCCGGCGCGCTTCGTCACCGAGGTGCTGGAGAGCCTGAAGAGCGCCGGGCTGGAGGCGCGCCTGGCCCACGCCGCGACGCGCAGCCGGCTCCTGGCCGCGGCGCGTGAGCTGCACCTCAATCGCCACCGCCTGGTCGGGTCCGAGGCCAGGCTCTTCATGTGCCAGGCCGCCAGCGACGACGGCCCCACCACGATCGACGAGTTCCTGGCGCGTCGGCGCGAAGGCCTCGACGAGGCCGCCGGAGACGCCGACGGCGAGGCCAAGGCGCGCTACGAGCGCTGGGTGCGCGAGGCGGGTGATGACGCCGAGCTGGCGCGCCGCCGGGCGCAGGGGCCCGGGGCCGCGCCGCGTCCCCGGGGGCGGCCCGGCTTCGAGATCCTGGGACCACGCCAGGAGCTGGTGCTGCTGCAGCAGCGCGCCAGCCAGGACCTGGCCGGCCTCGCCAGGCTCGAGGGCCGGGTGCGCGCAGGCTTCGACCGGCTCGGCGCGACGGGTGACCACAGCGCGCGAGCCACGCGGCGTCACGAGCTCGGTGAGGCGTCACAGGTGCTCCGGCAAGCGCGGCAGCAGCTGGTCGAGCTGCGCGACCGCCTCAGCGCGGCCCAGGCCCGGCTGGAGGCCGCGCGGGCGCGGGCCGAGGGCGGCGCCGAGGTCGGCGGCAACGATCCGGCCAGCGAAGCCGAGCGGGCCCAGCGCGTCATCGACGACGCCCGCGCCGAGCTGGAGGCCATCTTCGCCCGTCTGGCCGGCGTCCACGCCGCCACCCGGGGCGACGACGCCGACCTCGCGCCCGCTGGGGCCGCGCCGCCCCCGCCGTCCGGCCGGGACACGACGCCGGAGCCGGCGCGCTGAGCGCCTGGCGCTACACAGTTCGCGAGAAGGCGCCCTTGCCTGGCTCCAGGTAGGCGTCGAACACCATGGCCAGGTTGCGCACGAACATGCGGCCGAGCGGCGTGACCTCGAGCCGGTAGGCGCCGATCTCGCACAGGCCGTCGGCGGCGTGCTGCTCGAGGCGCGCCAGCTCGGGCGCGAAGCGGGCCCGGCGCTCGGGGGTCAGCTCGAGGGCGAAGTTGCACATCAGCTCGGTGATGACGTCGCCGCGCTCGCGGTCGTCGGCGCTGAGCACGTGGCCGCGCTCGGTGGGCAGCTGGCCGAGCTCGATGGCGACGCGGTAGTCGGTCAGCGACTTGACGTTCTGCGCGAAGGCGCCGCCGACGCGGCTGATGCCGGTCACGCCGACGGCGACGGTGTCGGCGTCGCGGCGCGTGGTGTAGCCCTGGAAGTCGCGCCACAGCGTGCCCGCGGCCTGGGCCCGCGCCAGCTCGTCGTCGGGGCGCGCGAAGTGGTCCATGCCGATGGGCACGTAGCCGGCCTCGGTCAGGCGCTGGTAGGCGATGCGAAACAGCTCCAGCTTGGCGGCGCCCAGCGGCAGGTCGGCCTGCGGCAGGCGGCGCTGCTGCTTGCGCAGCGCGGGCAGGTAGGCGAACGAGAAGGCCGCGATGCGATCGGGGCCGAGCTCGATGACCTGGTCGATGGTGCGCCGCCACGACTCCGGGGTCTGCCGCGGCAGGCCATAGATGAGGTCGAAGTTGACGCTGCCCCAGCCCAGCGCGCGCGCACAGTCGACCATGGCGCGGGTGTCCGCGACGCTCTGGAAGCGCTGCACCGCGTCCTGCACCCGGGGGTCGAAGTCCTGCACGCCCATCGACAGCCGGTTCCAGCCCAGGCCGTGCAGCAGGGCCAGCTGCTCGCGCCGGGTCACCACCGGATCGATCTCGATGGCCAGCTCGGCGTCGCGCTCGACCGAGAACACCGCGGTGATGGCCGACCACAGCTGCTCGAGCTGGCTCTCGTCGAGGAAGGTCGGGGTGCCGCCGCCGAGGTGGATGCGGGTCAGGGTGCGCGGCGAGCCCAGGTGCTGGGCCACCAGCTCGAGCTCGCGCTTGACCAGCTCGAGGTAGCGCCCGGCGCGGCCGCGATCATGGGAGACCACGACGTTGCAGCCGCAGTAGCTGCACAGGCGCTCGCAGAACGGGATGTGCACGTACAGCGACAGCGGGGTCTTGCCAGCGTTGGCCAGGGCGCGTGCGTGGGCCTCGGCGCCGAAATTCGGCGTCCACACCGGCACCGTGGGGTAGCTGGTGTAGCGCGGACCTGGCATGTCGAGCTGCCTGACCCGGGCCTCGTCGAGCGGGGCCAGGGGCACAAAGGCAGCGGGGGCGACGGCGGCGACGCTCATGGCTGGGCTCCGCGCTTCACTGGTGCCGGCCGAGATCGGCGGCCGAGGTCTGGTACTCGTGCAGGCGATACTGGATGGTGCGGGTGGACAGCCCGAGCACCTCGGCGGCGCGCGAGGTCGACCCGCCGGTCATCTCCAGCGTCTTCAGGATGGCGTAGCGCTCGATCTCGGCCAGCTTGGCGCCCGGGATGACGGGCACGCCGGGCGAGGCCTCGGTGGTGACCACGGTCTGCGCCAGATCCTGCAGGCGCACGCGCTCGCCGCGCGCGACCACGACGGCGCGCTCGACGGCGTTCTCGAGCTCGCGCACGTTGCCGGGCCAGGGGTAGCGGGTCAGGCGCAAGAGGGCGTCGTCCTCGAAGCCGATGACCTGCTTGTCATTCTCGCGGGCGTACTTGGTCAGGAAGTGCGACGCCAGCAGCGGGATGTCGCTGGGGCGATCGCGCAGCGCCGGGACCTCGATGGCGACCACGTTGAGGCGGTCGTCCAGATCCTCGCGGACCTGGCCCTGCTTGACGCGCTCCAGGAGGTTGCGGTTGGTGGCCGCGATGACGCGGACGTCGACCTTGACGGTCTGGCCGCTGCCCACGCGCTGGAACTCGTGCTCCTGCAGGAAGCGCAGCAGCTTGACCTGCAGCGCGGGCGAGATCTCGCCGATCTCGTCGAGGAACAGGGTGCCGCCGTCGGCCTGCTGGAAGCGGCCGTCGCGGCGTGACACCGCGCCGGTGAAGGCGCCGCGCTCGTGGCCGAACAGCTCGCTCTCCAGCAGCGTCTCGGCCAGCGCCGCGCAGTGCAGCTTGACGAAGGGCTTGGCCGAGCGCGGGCTGTGCTCGTGGATGGCGGCCGCGACCAGCTCCTTGCCGGTGCCGCTCTCGCCGGTGATCAGCACCGACGCGCGCGACGGCGCCACCTGGATGATGACGTCGAACACCGACTGCATGGCCGGGCTCTGGCCCACGATGCTCTTGATGCGGTGGCGCTCGGCCAGGCGCTGGCGCAGCTGGCTGGTCTCGGCGCGCAGGCGCCGACGCTCCAGCGCGCGCTCCAGGACCAGGGACAGCTCGCCCATGTCGAGCGGCTTGGTCAGGTAGTCGGCGGCGCCCTCGCGCATCGCGGTGACCGCGGTCTCGATGGCGCCGAACGCGGTCATCATCACCACCGCGCGCTCGGGGTCGAGCTCGCGCGAGCGCCGCATCAGCTCCATGCCGTCGAGGCCCGGCATCTTGAGGTCGGTCAGGACCAGGTCGGGGCTGAAGTCTGCCAGCTTGGGCAGGGCCTTGAAGCCGTCGGCCGCGGTCTCCACCTGGTAGCCTTCGTCGCGCAGCAGCTCGGCGAGCGCCGTGCGAGCGTTGGCCTCGTCATCCACCACCAGAATGCGTGCTTTTCCCGCCATGCCCGTGCGTAAAGCGAAAGCCATGCCAGCCTGGGGCTGGCTCCCGGGCCCGGGATCGCGCAAGAGCTGCGTGAGGCTGCTCCACCACGCAATCTGCGCGCGAAGCAGTTGCGCGAGCTTCAGACGGCGCGGGCCAGCAGGGCGACCGAGAAGGTGGTGCGCCCGGGCTGGCTGCTGACCCCGATGTGGCCGCCGTGGTCGGTCACGATGCGGTGCACGATCGACAGCCCGAGGCCGGTGCCGCCCTCCTTGGTGGTGAAGAAGGGCTCGAAGATGGGCGAGTCGGTGGGCACCCCGGGGCCGTCGTCCTCGACCTCGACGGTGACCTTGCGGCCCTGCCCGGCGACGCGGACCTCGACCGAGCCGCCGGTGTCGACGGCCTCGATGGCGTTGCGCACCAGGTTGATGAGGACCTGCTTGAAGCGCTCGGCGTCGAGGTTGGCCAGCGCTCCGGCGTCGGCCTTCAAGGTCAGCGCCACCCCGCGTGAGCTGGCCTCGGGCGCCAGCAGCGCGACCACCGACGAGGCCAGCGCGGCGACGTCGGTCTCGGCCAGGCGCAGCGGCTGCGGCCGGGCGAACTGCAGGAACTCCTGCACCAGCGCGGCCAGGCGCGCCATCTCGGCGGCCACCACCTCGGCGGCGGCCTTGGCGGCGGGCACGTCGGCGCCCTCGCTGCGCGCCAGGCGGCGCTGCACCACGGCCAGCTGCAGCACCGCGGCGTTGAGGGGATTCCTGATCTCGTGGGCCAGGCCGGCCGCCAGCGTGCCCAGCGAGGCCAGCCGCTCGGAGCGGTGAGTGCGCTCGGTCAGCTCCAGCTCGCCGGTGACGTCGAGGCCCATCAGACACAGCAGCGGCTCGGCGCCGCTGGGCAGCGTGGTCAGGTGCCAGCGCACGCGACAGGCGCGCGGCCCCGGCAGATCCTCCTCGAAGTGTGCCGGGCGGCCGCTCGACAGCACCTCGGCCAGGTGCGCGCGCACCGTCTTTCGGGCCGACTCCGGCACCACCAGCTCGAACAGGTCGCGCCCCAGGGCCTGCTCGCGCGGGCATCCGGTCAGCTGCTCGCAGCGCGCGTTCCACAGCAGGGTGCGGCCGTGGGCGTCGGCGGTCGCGATCAGGGCCTCGGACTTCTCGACGATCTGCTGGTAGCGCGCCTCGGTCACCGCCAGGCGGGCCACCAGCTCGCCCTTCTCCTGGCGCTCGGCGGCCTGGATCTGGCTGATGAAGGCCTCGCCGTAGGTCTCCAGCATGATGGTCAGCTCGAGATCGGTGACCTTGCCCAGCGCGCGGGCGCTGCGGCGGGCGCCCTCGGGATCGTCGCCGCTGCCGGCCAGCGCCAGCTCCAGGAGCTCGCCACGGATGTGCTCCATGGCGGTGAACATGTAGCGCTGTGGCAGACCGACGCGCACGTGCATGCGCCCGATGCGCGAGCGGCGCGCGTAGTAGTCCTCGTCCCAGGGCCCGTTCAGCATCTCGTCGAGCCAGGTGGTCAGGGTCTGCTTGAGGCGCTCGACCTGCTCGGGGCCGGTGAAGACGCGGCGCGCGGCCTCGTGCTCCGACAGGCGCTGGTAGAAGGCGTCGACGATGCGCTTGTAGTGCGGCCGGATCCGCGGCGCCAGCCCGCGCAGCGCGGCGCCGTCGGCCTCATCGAACCGGACGTAGCGCTTGAGCTCTGCGAACAGGGTCTCCAACCGCTTCACCATAACACCGCCATCCGGGCAGCTGGTGCAGGTGCGGTGCCAACCGGAACTCGGCCCAACAGCGCGAAGTTTGCGCAGCGCGTGACCTCGGCGCCCGGAAACTGCGCATTTCCTGCGCGAAGCATGCAACTCCTGAAGACCCGCGGTCAGGCACCAGGTCGCAGCCGAGGGCGCTCAGCCGTGGCGCGCGACCAGGATCAGGGCGTCGTCGGTGTGCTGGCCGTAGTGCTCCATCAGACGGTCGGCGATGAGCAGCGGTGGCTGCAACCGCAGCTTGGTCTCGGCCGCGAGATCGAGCCGGGTCGACACCCCGTCGCTGAACAGCACCACCACATGGCTGGGCTCCAGCGTCGCGCGCTCCTCGCGCAGGGGGGTGCTGTGCGGGCGGCCACCGATGACCCGGGCCACGCTGCCGAAACGGGTGGCGACGCGGCCCTGGTACAGGTGGGCGGCGACGTTGCCGGCGCCGGCGTGCACCGCGCTCGGCGCCGCGGCCCCGAGGTCGAGCTCGAACACCGACATGGCGGCACCCCGGGTCGGGCGCAGCGCCTCGTCACAGCGGCGCAGCAGCTCCGCCGGGGCCAGCCGGGCGTCCTGGCGCACCAGGCGCGCGGCGCGATCCGAGGCGTCCCGCGCCGCCGGCCCGTGGCCGAGGCCGTCGATGACCGCGAGGACCAGGCGGTCGCCGAGGCGCGCGAAGGCGGCGTGGTCGCCGCTGACGCGCTCGTGTGGGTGCGGGCGACCCAGGATGGCGACCTCGCTGCGCGGCAGCGCGCTGGCGTAGCTGCGTGCCCAGACGCAGGTGCCCTCACCCTGGCGCACGTCGAAGTCGACCTCCTGGCACAGGCGCAGCACCGCCGACAGCCCAGCGCCCAGCCCCTTGGTGTGCGCGCCGACCTCGCCGCGCAGCGCCGCGGTGGGCGCCTGGATGCCGGGGCCGGCATCGGCGGCGATGACCTCGACACCGACCACGCCGGCGCGCTCGATGGGCAGCACCGCCGCGCGCCCGCCGCCGGCATGGACGAGCTGGTTCATGCCGAGCTCGCTGGCCGCGGTGACCAGCTGCTCGGTGGTGGTCGCGTCGAGGCGCCCGGTGGACACCCGGCGCACCTCCTCGCGCAGCTGTGACACCGAGGCCTCATCGACCACGGCCTGCGAGACGGCGTCGGCTAGCCAGTCGTGGACGAGAAGCGCGCCCATTTGGCCACCACGACCACGGTGCCCTTGCCCACCGTTGACTCGACGTTGAACTCATCGACCAGCCGCTTGCTGCCCGACAGCCCCAGCCCCAGCGAGCGCGCGGTGCTGAAGCCACCCGCCAGCGCGCGGCCGAGGTCGGCGATGCCGGGACCCTGGTCGCGGAAGTGCATGCGCACGCCGCGCCGCCCGGCCAGGCGGATCTCCTCCAGCAGCGCGCTGCCGCCCCCGGCGTGGGTCCACACGTTGCGCGCCAGCTCGGAGGCCGCCGTGGTCACCGCGGCGGTCGCGAAGGCGTCGAAGCCCAGCTGCTGGGCCATCACGCGCACCGCCTGGCGCACCAGGACGATGTCGTCCTCGCACCTGATCTGGAGCTCGCGCTGGGCCATGACCTGCGTCGTCATCGCGTGGTCAGCCCTGCAGGGTGTGCAGAAGGCCCAGGCCTTCGTCGACGTTGAGGGCGGTGCGCACGCCCTCCATGCCGTAGCCCATGCGCACCAGCGTGGCGGCGACCTCGGGTCGCATGCCCACCAGCACGGTGTCGGTGCCCATCAGGCGCGCCATGCGGCCGGTGTCGGCCAGCACGCGCGCCACGTAGCTGTCGACCATGTCGAGGCCGGTGATGTCGATGATGAGGCCGCGCGCGCCGGTCTTCTCGATGGTCACCAGCAGATCTTCCTGGAAGGCATCGGCGACGGCGTCGTGCAGCTCGATCTGGACCGTCACCAGCAGGGTGTCGCCGACGCGCAGGACCGGGATGGCGCTGCGCGGCTTCCCGCCAGCCGTCACGCTGGCCGTCACGCCTTCACCGCGATGACGCGGCCGACCTTGGCCAGCGCCAGCTCGATGCCGTCGGCCAGGCGGGCCCGGGTCTCGATCGACGACAGGTCGACGCCGAGCTGCACCATGGTGCGCGCGACCTGGGCGCTGATGCCGGTGATGATGGTGACGGCGCCCAGCATGCGCACCGCGGCGGTGGTCTTGAGCAGGTGATCGGCGACCTTGGTGTCGACCACCGGCACGCCAGCGATGTCGACGATGATGGCCTTGGCCTGATCCTCGACCGTGCGCAGCAGCAGGGTCTCCATGATCTGCTGCGCGCGGTGGGTGTCGACGGTGCCGACCAGGGGCAGCAGGAGGACGCGGTCGTAGACCCGGATGACGGGGGTCGACAGCTCGCGGATGGCGGCCTGGTGGCGCGCCACGGTGTCGAGGTTGGCCGCGATGTAGGTGTCCATGGCCAGCGCGGTGTCGAAGGCGACCAGCTTGGACAGGCTGCGGAAGGCGGCCTGGGCCTCGGCGGCGGGGAAGTCGGTGAACAGCCGGTCGAGCAAGAGGCGCAGGTAGCGGCCATAGGCGCCGAGGTACCACTTGGGCTCCAGGCCGATGCGCTCGTGCGAGGCGCCGACGCGCAGGCGATCCTGCACGTAGCGCAGGTCGCAGTTGCCGGCGAACAGCCCCAGGAAGTACTGCTTCTGCATGCTCTTGACCCGACGCACCATGGTCTCGTCGGCGAAGAACGCGCGGCTGTCGGCGTGGCCCAGGATGAGCTGGTAGAGGTCGTCCACGATGGCGTCGCCGTGACGTGCGGCGAAGTCGCGCAGCTTCGCGACCCGGGCCAGGTCCTCGTCGGTGATCTCGAAGAACGCCCGCCGCTGCGCCAGCTCGCGCTCGTCGAGCTTGAGGAGCGACATGTAGTCGACAGCCATCTTCCCGGCCTCCCTTGTTCGCCGATTCTTAACACGTCGATCAGGACCTCTGGCTAGAATCGCGTCGTCTTGGCCCAGACGACGCTGAAAGCCCTGCTGCAGTTCGCCCGGCTCGCGTCGGAGGCGCGCAGCGCGGCCGCCATCCTGCCCATCCTGGCCGAAACCGCATGCCAGCTGCTCCAGCTGCCCGCGGCGGCGGTGCTGCAGGTCACCGCGCAGGGCCAGCTGGCCCTGGCGGCCGGCCACGGCCTGCCCGCCGAGCTGTCGAGCTTCCACTGCGAGCCCGACGAGATCGACTCCGCGCTGGGGCCACGCATGCTGGCCGCGGCCCCGGGCCGCTTCACCCACGCGCAGACCGTGCTCATGGTCTCGGGCGGCGATCTCTACGGGGTGCTGGTGCTGCTGACCCAGGCGACCGAGCCGCTGGGCGACGACGCGCGCCAGCTGGCCGAGACGCTGGCCGATCTGGCCGCGGTCGTGGTCAACAAGGCCGAGCAGCTGGCCGAGCTGGAGCGCTCCAACGACGAGCTGCGCGCCTCGCGTGAGGCGCTGGCGCGGTCGGAGAAGCTGCGCGCCCTGGGGCAGATGGCGGCCGGGATCGCGCACGACCTCAAGAACATCCTGAACCCGCTGGGGCTGCAGGTGCAGCTCCTGCGCCGGCGCCTGGCCCGCGATCCCGCGCGCGCGCCCGAGGTGCTGGCCGACATGGAGGAGGCGCTGCGCACCGGCCTCGCCGTGGTCGACCGGCTGCGCACCTTCGGCCGCCAGGAGCCCGAGCGCCAGGTCGAGGCCATCGACATCGACGCCGTGGTGCAGCGCGTCGCCAACCTGGTGCGCACCCAGCTCGAGGAGCGCCCCGGGATCAAGCTGGTGACCACGCTGGGCCAGCCGCCGCAGGCCGTCATCCATGGCCCCGAGCTGGAGACCGCGGTGGTCAACCTGGTGGTCAACGCCATCGACGCGGTGGGCGAGCGCGGCACCATCCGGGTCAGCACCAGCAGCCAGGGCGGCGGCGCTTGCATCGAGATCGCCGACGACGGCCCCGGCATGTCACCCGAGGTCGAGCAGCGGGTGTTCGAGCCGTTCTTCACCACCAAGGGGCAGAAGGGCACCGGCCTGGGGCTGGCCATGGTCTATGCGCTGGTGCAGCGCGCCGCGGGCCGGGTCGATCTCCGCACCGCGCCCGGTCAGGGCGCGCGCTTCACCATCTGGCTGCCCGGCCGCGCGACGCGCTGAGGGGGGCTTGGGCCCTGGCCGCGCTCACCACAGCGGCTGCGTGGTGCGCTTGTAGTCGAGGTGGCGCGAGTAGCCGTGGTCGGCGTGGGCGTGGCCGCGGTGGGCCTCACACCACCACTGCTCGCCGCGCGACGACAGGCGCTCCTGCTTGCAGTCGTCACAGGGCGGCTCGGGCTCCGGCTCCGGGGTGGCCTCGCGCTGCGCCCGTGGCGTGGTCGCCACCAGGACGGGGCAGGGCGCCACGCGCAGCACCCGCTCGGCCACCGAGCCCGACCACAGCCGGTCGAGGCCACGTCTGCCATGGGTGCCCACCACCAGCATGTCGGCGCCGACGTCGACCGCCAGCTCGGCCAGCTCGCGCGCCGGCGAGCCGGTGCGCACATGAACGAAGGCGCGCAGCTTGCCCGCTTCGCGGGCCACCTCCTCCAGCCGCTTGGCCACCAGCTGACTCAGAGTGTCGCTGGCCTCCGAGGCCGACAGCGCCGGGTCCTTGCTCACCGCGCGGGGCGCGGGCAGGTGCCCGTGGCTGTCCAGCACGCACAGCGCGTGCAGCTCACCGTCTCCCGCCTGCGCGATGGCGGCGTCGAGCGCCACCATCGAGCACGGCGAGAAGTCGATACCCACCACGACCTTTTGTTCACGCATGTGGGGACAAGGAGCATCAGGCATGCCAGCGGGGAGGCGGGCGACTCCGGCAGATCCCGCGCAAGGCGTGCGGGTTGGCTGGCCAGTCGCGCAGGGGCTGCGTCGGGCCTGGGCTGCAGGGGCGATCAGACCTGGCACGCGATCTGCTGTGCAGCAGGGCAGGAGGTTCGCCATGGCCCCTGCAACCGCAACCTGGCAAAAGATCGTCTGCGCGGTCGATTTCTCCGACTGCGCCCGGGTGGCTCTCGCCAACGCCATCACCCTGGCGTGTCAGAACGGCGCCCAGCTGGCGCTGGTCCACGTGCTCAAGCCCCCGGTCGGTGCCGCCATGGCCGAGCCCATCTTCCCGCCCGCAGACCTGCTGACCCAGCTCGAGACCGACCTCGGCAAGGAGCTGGAGCGCTGGCGCCAGTCGGCGCTGGACGCTGGCGTCGAGCGCGTCACTGGCGACGTCATCGTGGCCTACGACATCCACCACGCCCTGCTCGACTACGCCAAAAAGAACAATGCCGACGCCGTGGTCATCGGCACCCACGGACGCACCGGCTTCAAGCGGCTGGTGCTGGGTTCGGTGGCGGAGCACGTGGTGCGCCACACCCACATCCCGGTGGTGGTGGTCCCGCCCCGCGCGATATAGCCGGCCGGCGGCTGTCCGGCCCGGAGGGCCGACACCGCCATGTCACTTGACCGCTACCGACCCGTCGAAGTAGGAACGCGGCCGTGCAACCTGCAGCCGCAACGACAGGGTCGGGACCTCCCGCGCACTCCAGCGCGTTCCGGCTGCGCCGCTTCCTGAACTGGTTCCCGCTCGGGCTGGCGTACGCGTTCCTGTACATGGGGCGCTACAACCTGACCGTCGCCAAGAACGCGCTCGGCGAGGTCATGACCAAGGAGGACTTCGGCGTCATCTTCGGCGCCGGCACCCTGGTCTATGGCATCGCCTTCGTGATCAACGGGCCGCTGACCGACAAGATCGGCGGCAAGAAGGCCATGCTGATCGCGCTGGCGGGCGCGGCGGTGGCCAACCTGCTGATGGGGCTCGAGGCCGCCAGCATGACGGCGACCGGCGGCAATACCTCGAACCTGCGCCTCATCTTCTCGATCCTCTACGTCGTCAACATGTACTTCCAGAGTTTCGGCGCGGTGGCCATCGTCAAGGTCAACGCGCACTGGTTCCACGTGCGCGAGCGCGGCGGCTTCTCGGGGATCTTCGGCACCATGATCTCGAGCGGCATCTTCCTCGCCTTCACCGTCAACGGCTGGGTGCTCGACTTCGTGGCCTCGGGCGGCGGCTCGCGGGCGCAGGCGGCCAAGTGGGTGTTCTACGGCCCGGCGGCGCTGCTGGGCGCCATGCTGGTCATCGAGTTCCTGCTGCTGCGCGACAAGCCGTCGCAGGCGGGCCACCAGGACTTCGACTGTGGTGACGGCGACAGCAGCACCGACAGCGGGCCGGTGCGCCTGATGGCGGTGATGAAGCGCATCCTGACCAACCCCATCGTGCTGACCATCGCCTTCATCGAGTTCTGCACCGGCGTGCTGCGCCAGGGCGTCATGAACTGGTACCCGATCTACGCCAAGGAGTGGCTGGTGCTGCCCGACGCGCACTGGCTGCGCTACGGCTCGTGGGCGCACTGGTACTACATCGTGGGCTGCTTCACGGTGGGGATCGGGTTCCTGGTGCTGGCGCGCAAGGCGGCCACGCGCAAGGGCGTGCTGTATGTCAGCGGCGGCCTCATCTTCCTGGCGCCGTTCATGTCGGCGGGGTGGGGCGGCCTCCTGATGGTGGCCGGCGTCATCGGCGGCAACGTCGCGGGCTGGGTCAGCGACATCTTCTTCGGCAGCCGGCGCGCGCCCGCGGCGGGTGGCCTGTACCTCGGGCTGGCGGTGGCGGCGGGGGCGATGTACTTCACGCTGGGCACCACCACCACCACGGTGGCGTGGAGCCGCTTCGACAAGAAGGCCGCGGAGGCCAAGCTGGACCAGCTGAAGGCCGGCGATCGCGTGCTGGCGGTCGAGGGCGTGGCCATCGGCAAGCACTGGTCCGAGGTGCAGAAGGCCATCGCGTGCATCCCGGCTGTCTGCAAGGACGGCGCGAAGTACGACAGCGCGCGCTGCATGTGCACCAACTCGCCGCGCCAGGCCTTCACCGGGGCCCCGCACGAGGGGCCCATCCTGGTGCGCGTGCTGCGTGGCGGCCAGGAGCTGGACCTCAGGCTGCGCGATCCGGGCTCGCGGATGCGCGCCGGCGACACCCGCTCCATCAAGGCCGGGCCGGTGTCGACCATGTCGCCGCTGTGGCTGGGCATCATCGTGTTCGTGATGTCGCTGTGCGTGATCGGGACGCACGGCCTCTTGTCGGGCACCGCGACGATGGACTTCGGCGGTCGCAAGGGCGCCGCGACGGCGGTCGGCCTGATCGACGGCTTCGTGTACCTCGGCACCTCGCTGCAGGCGGTCGCGCTGGGCTACCTGACGCCGCGCAGCTGGGGCTACTGGCCGCTGTTCATGCTGCCGTTCGCGGTCATCGGCTTCCTGCTGACGCTGCGCATCTGGAACGCCAAGCCGGGGGCCCGCGCGGGGCACTGACGCCCTGAGGCGAGGCGAAATGCCTCATGGGGCGAGCGGGCAGTCCTGAAATGGCCGGGGCGGCCGCGCCGTTCTTCAGGGTGATGAGATGGCGCGCGGTGGTGTGGGGAGGCATGGTCAGCGTGGTCGCCGCGGTCGCGACCATCGGGTGTGATCGCAAGCCGAGGGCGCCCCAGGCGGCGCCTGCGCCTGGGCCAGCGCTCACGGCTGCGGGGCCGGTGGTGGTGGTGACCGTGGCGCCGACGCCGACGCCGACCCCGACGCCGACGCCGACGCCGACGCCGACGCCGGCGAGTGTCGTCACCCGCGCGACCATCGAGCGGCTCGCCAGCAGTCCGCGTGACCTGCTCGACATGCTCGACCCGCACAGCGGCGTCGTGGTCGCCATCAGCACCGGCTGCGAGAGCGACGAGGGCGTCGACCTGGTGCGCCACCTGTGTGGCGCCGCCGCGCGGCGGACCCTGCAGAAGGCGCTGCCGGCGCTGGCGCGGCAGATCGAGCACGCACGCAGGTTCGCCGACGAGGACGCCCCGGGTGAGTTCGCGTGCACGGACGGCGTCTGCGTCATCCCGGCCACCAGCGAGTGCGAGCCCCGCTTCACGCTGCAGTTCTCGCCCGCCGGCAAGCTCCTGCGCCTGGTCGAGCGTGACGACTGGCAGGCGCAGGAGGAGCTGCAGCAGGCCTTCACCGCCCGCATCGACGCGCTGCCGCCGGCGGCCTGCCCGTAGCGATCGGTGCACTGGCCACACGCGCTTTCCCCGCCCGCCGACATCGGCGATGATGGCGCCATGCGGCGACTGTGGTGGCTGGGGGGGCTGCTGGTCCTGGTGCAGGGCATGGGTGAGGCGGCGGCGCAGACGTCGTCGCAGACCTCGCGGCCGAAGCTGCCGCCGTCGCCGTCGCCGTCGGCGACCGGGGCGCCGGCCGGGCCGGTGTCGCCACCCGACCCGGAGCCTGAGGCGGCGCCGAGACCAGCGCCCTCGACCCCGGCGGCCCCCGCGCTCGACGGCCAGGCCATCATCGGCCCCGGCCACGTCGTGCTGCTGGCCAAGCTGGTGCCCGAGCGCGAGCTGGTCCACGTGGTGCTCGCCGGTGACGCGCCCTCGTGGGACGAGCTGCGTGCGCTGGCGCGCGAGGCCTATGGCCGCGTCGACCAGGTCACCACGGTGCCGCGCGACTGGTCACTGTTCCTGCAGTTCATGGGCAACGACCGCGTCTCGCTGTCCAGCCGCGGGGTGCCGCCGCTGGTCGGCAACGGCTTCACCATGCTCGACGATCCCGGCGCCTACACCATCGCGGCGACGCCACGGGCCAAGACGCTGTCGACCTTCAGCTTCACCTCGGGCGACAGCGCGGTGTGCTCGGGCGACCTCGTGAACCTGCGCAACGCGCCGCTCGACGTCACCGTGCGCTGCAAGATCATCGGCACCTTCAAGGGGGCCTACTCGTTCAGCGCCGGCAGGAATGGCCCGCCCACGGTCGCCGTCATGGCCGAGAAGACCAAGCAGCTCAAGGCGGTGCGGCCGGGCAAGGCCCAGAAGTACAGCTTCGGGCTGGGCAAGCTGAGCTATCCGCCCGGCCAGTCGTCCTGGAGCTACGGCAACGAGATCGCGTTCGCCACCACTTTCGAGGTCGACGGCCAGGAGGTCCCGCACTTCGACCAGGGGCTGTACACCGAGGGGCTGGCCTGGCTGACCCTGCTCGACGGCGTGCGCCCGCTGGGCTTCCAGCTCGAGCCCATCGGCAAGTGGCAGCGCGGCGAGAGCATCCTCGGCTTCACGCGGCCGGCCAGCTGGAGCGCGCCGCCCTACGACAAGGCGGCCAAGGCCGACGCCGGCAAGCTGTGGAAGCTGGTGGCCGGGCACCTCAAGAAGCACTTCAAGAAGAAGCTGCTCTCGATCTGGCTGCGCGACCAGGGCGTCACCGTGGCCAAGATCGAGAACGGCAAGCTGCTCGCAGGCAACTGACGCCTGGCCCGCGCCGCGGGGCTGGCGGGGGCTACTGGTTGCCGATCAGCGCCAGTGACCAGGTCTGGCCGACGGCGCAGGTGCCCGACACGTTGCGCACCTCGATCATGACGTCGCGGTCGTCGTCGGAGCCGTTGGCGACGATGCCGGTCTCGCCCCACTGCAGATTCACCACGTCGGTGCCGGTGGTGGTCGCGCTGCCGCGCGGCGTGGTGCACTCCAGCACGTCGGCGCCGGTGTTGACGTAGAGGTAGAGGTCGAAGTTGGCCGAGGCCGGCGAGGTCAAGGTGGCGCGGAAGGTCATGCTGACGGCATCGATGCCGTCATAGTCCTCGGTGGTGCGCACGCGGATCCAGGTCGACTGGTAGCCCTGGGCCGACAGCGTCTGCGCGCCGGTGTCGCCGCTGATGGTGCCCAGGCTGCTGACGCTGTTGCAGGTGGTGGTGCCCATGCAGCCGGTCGGCGTGCTGGCGTCGGGCATCGTGGTCGCGCCGTCGACGACGCGCGCGTCGACCGCGGGCAGCTGGCGATCGACCAGCGTGGCGTCGCGTGGTCCGCCCCCGTCACCGCTCACCGCGGCGTCGGTGCCCCCGACGTCGTCGTCGCCGACCCCCGCGGTCCCACCGGTGGCGCACCCCACACACGCGCCCATCAGCAAGCAGCACAGGAGCAGACGACCACCGTTCATGGCGGGGAGCATACCGCAGCCGGGGTGGCCGGGCTGTGATCTCGGTGGAACATCTGGCCGGGACGGGCGTTTCGGGCCGCCAGGGCGAGTACTATCGCGGGGTCATGCCGCCGGCCGCCCCGCGCAACCTGATCTACCAGGTCTTCGTCGACCGCTTCGCCGGCCCCGGCGGGAAAGAGCTGCCCGCGCTGCCGGCCGACCACCAGCCCTGGCTGCACCACGCTGGCGGCACCCTGGACGGGGTGGCCGCACGCCTCGGCCACATCACCGACCTCGGCGCCGACGCGATCTACCTGACGCCGATCTTCCCGGCGCCGTCGAACCACAAGTACGACACCGACAGCTTCGACGACATCGACCCGCGCTTCGGCGGCGAGCCCGCGTGGCGCACCCTGGTCGAGGCCTGCCGTGGCCGCGACCTCGGCGTCATCCTCGACGGCGTCTTCAACCACGTCGGCGAGGGCCACCCCTGGTTCGCCGAGGCGCGCGCCGACGCCGCGGGCGCGCGTGCGGCCTGGTTCAAGTTCCGCAGCCACCCGACCGACTATGCGCGCTGGCGCGGCCATGGCCACCTGCCCGAGCTCGACCTCGGCCACGCGCCGGTAGCGGCCGCCCTGTTCGACGCCGAGGACGCCGTGCTGCGGCGCTGGCTGCGCCGGGGCGCCACCGGCTTCAGGCTCGACTGCGCCAACGACCTCGGCCTCGAGATGTGCGCCCGCGCCGCCGCCATCGGCCGCGCCGAGGGCGCGCGCGACGGCGTCATCGGTGAGGTCATGGCCTTCGCCGCCGACTGGGTCGCCCGCGGCCGCCTCGACGGCGTCATGAACTACTGGTTCCGCGAGAGCATCCTCGGCGTCGCGCGCGGCGAGGTCGCGCCCGCGCAGGTGCAGCACAACCTCGACGAGATGGCTCGGCGCTATCGCCCCGAGGCGCTGCTGCGCAGCTGGAACGTGCTGGCCACGCACGACACCCCGCGGCTGGCCACCCTGGTGCCCGACGCCGCGGCGCGCTCGTTCGCGCGCGCCATGGCCTGCGCCAGCCCGGGGGTACCGCACTGCTACTACGGCGAGGAGCTGGGCCTCAGCGGCGGCGCCGATCCCGACAACCGCGGCGTGATGCCGTGGGCGGGCGACAGCGCGAGTCTCGAGCCTGCCGTCAGCGCCGAGCTGCGCGCGCTGACCGCGCTGCGCCGCAGCCACCCGGCGCTGCGCGAGGGCGGCTACCTCGGCATGCCGCAGCCCGGCGCCCCCGGCCTGATCGTGTTCGCGCGCATCACCGCGCGCGCCGCCGAGACCGTGCTGATAGTCGCCAACGCCAGCCCGGCCGCCGTGCGGGCGCGCATCTTCCCGACCCACTCGCACCTGCATGACGCGCTGCCGCTGCGCGATCTCGCCGGCGCCGCGCCCACGATCAGGATGCAATCCGGGTCGCTGACGGTCACTCTGGCGCCGTGGCAGGTCGCCTTCTACAGCCCCGACGACGCCAGCATCCCGGGCTACAGCTTCTTCCGCTGAGCCGCGCCGCGCCGCCGCGGTGACGTCCCGCGGCGCGTACACATGCACAGTACGAACGCTGCACAGCACACGGGGGGCCACGCGCAACCGTCGAGGATGACGAGGCCCCACGCTGGCGCCGCGGTTGCAGTACCCGGGGGTCGTCATGCCCCTCGAGCTGGTCCACGCCGCCTTCGCCGCCCTCAACGAGCGCCGCCTCGACGACTACCTCGATCTCTACGATGACGCCCTGGTCTGTCACGACCTCATCCACGGCCCTGGCTGGGGCCGGCTGGCGGTCGCCGAGCAGGTCCAGGCCATGCTGGCGGCGTTCCCCGACGCCCGGCTGGAGGTCGACCTGTCGCCCCAGCTGGCTGACCAGGTCGTGGTGCACTACACCTTCTCGGGCACTCACCAGGGCGCCCTCGACGGCCGCGCCGCCACCGGTAAGCACCTGTGCTTCGAGGGCCGCATGGAGCTGCGCCTGGCCGGCGACGCCGTGATCGAGCGCTGGAGCAACCTGCCCATCGAGCTCAAGCTCCAGATCGCCGCCGCCCAGCACTCGGCCTGAGGTGCTAACTTTGCCGCGATGAGCGGCTCTCTGGTGCGTGGTTTCGTCCTCTGCGGTGTGGTCGTCGTCCTGGTCCCGGGCTGTGGTGGCGCCCGCGGCGCCCATCGCTCGGCCCCTGTTGTCACGGCTTCGCCATCGCCATCGCCATCGCCATCGCCATCGCCATCGCCATCGCCATCGCCACCGCCCGACGCGACCGCCGGCCCCGCCTGCGTCGGCACCATCGCGGCGCCCGCGGGCATGACCCCGGTCGACGACGCCGCGCTGCTGGCGCTGGCCATCGGCGCCCCCGGTCAGGGCAAGCTGTGCACCGGCCGGGTCTACCAGGTCACCGCGCCGACCACGGTGTATCGGGTGTGGACCGCCTCCAAGGCCTACACCCAGCTGGGCGGCTGGTGGTCGCTGACCGCGCCGGTCGGCCCGGTCGCGGCCTACCGCGCCGACAACGCCATCTGCGCCGAGTGGAGCGCGCTCGACACCGTCTCCAGCTGCACCATCAAGCTGGGCGCCCACGTCGTGATCGGCCCCGGCCAGAGCGCCGACTGTGAAGGCGACGCCGACCATGCCCAGTCGGCCACCAACCAGGTCTTCATCCCCAACGACACCCGCAAGGGCCAGCTCTTCGTGGACAGCTGCACGCCCGGTGTGCCCTGGCCGGGCCCGGCGGCCGCGCCATGAGCGACCAGGTCCAGGCTGCGCTGAAGCGACCCGCGCGCTACTTGTAGGAGATGGCGCCGAGGTAGTCGCGCTTGCCGACCGGGACGCCGTTGTGGCGCAGGATGGCGTACGCGGTGGTGAAGTGGAAAAAGAAGTTGGGCATGGCGTGCTCGACGAAGTAGTCGGCCGCCGGCATCTTCTTGCCCTCCCAGCGCGGCAGGCTGACGGTGCGCGACTCGACGCCGTCGAAGTCTGCGGCGGTGAAGGTGCCGAGGTACGCGACCACGGCGCCGATGCGCTTCTTGAGGTCGTCGATGCTGGCCTCGTTGTCGGGGTGCGCGGGCGGCTCCTTGCCGGCGCTGCGCGAGGCGGCGTACTTGGCCTGGTCGCAGGCGGCCTGGATCTGGCGCAGCAGGGAGAACATGTCGGGCGCCAGGCGGCTCTGCAGCAGCACGTTGGCGTCGAACTTGCGCTCGCTGCCGTAGGCGACCGCCTTGTCGAGGCAGTGGTCGAGGCTTCCCAGTAGCTTCTTCATCTCGAGGACGATCAGGTGGATGGACATGGCGATCGCGTAGCATATCCATCGCGCGCGCCGTGCAGCATTCGCGCTACAACTGGCCATGGCCGCGGTGCTGCTGCGTTTCGGACGGGTGCGCGAGCGCGCCGCGCTCATCGAGCTGATGCGGCGCGCGTCGCTGGTGTGGGACCAGCATCGCGCCGCGCTGCTGGCGCACCCGGAGGTCATCGACGTGCCCGAGCTGGCCCTGCGCGAGCGGCGGCTGCGCGTGGCCGAGCTCGGCGGTGTGCTGGTCGGCTTCGCGCTGGTGCTGGCGCCACGGCGCGGCGTGGTCGAGCTCGACGGGCTGTTCGTCGAGCCGGCCCACATGGGCGCGGGGATCGGGCGCCAGCTGGTGCTGGACGCGGCGCAGCGCGCGGCGCGCGCCGGGGCTCATCACATGGAGGTCACCGCGGGCCCGGCCGAGGGCTTCTATGTCAAGGCCGGGTTCGTGACCACCGGCCGCGCCGAGACGCGCTTCGGACCGGCCGTGCGCATGCGCCTGCGGCTCGGGCTGCACAGCGTGGGCGGCGGCGCGCACGAGCGCGGGCCGTACTCGGAGGAGTAGGTGCGCCGCTTCAGCGGCCGCTATAGCTGATGGCGACGTTGACGAAGCCGCCGCTCGCGACGGTCTGGGTCGCCGCGGTGCCGTTCTTCACGAAGGTGAAGGTGCCCTGGCGGTTCTGCGCCGGCTGGCTGGCGTTGCTGTCCGCCAGCTCCATGCGGATGGTGTAGGTGCCGTCGGGCATGGCCTGACCGGCCTTGCTCTTCATGTCCCAGGTGACGCTGAGGCGGGCGGTGTGCGCGGCGCGGGTGGCGCCCGAGATGGCGTCCTGGTCGTTGGGCGAGGCCTGGCCCCAGGCCACCAGGTGGTCGACGCGGGTGTTGGCCCAGCGCCCCAGCGTCTTGACGAAGGCGCCGTTGGAGTCGGTGACCCAGACCGCGACGATGTTGCGGGGCGCGTAAGGGCCGCCGTTGGCGGTGGTGTCGAACTGCACCGTGAGCGTCTCGGTCACGCCGGTGGGGGCCGCGTCGATGGCGCCCGGCGCGGCGTCGGCGGCGCCAGGGGCGGCGTCGACCGCGACCGGGGCAGCGTCAGCGCTGCGCGGGGCCGCGTCGGCAGCACTGACGCCGCCGTCGACACCCTGCTGCCCGGTGGGCTGCACCTCGCCCATGCAGCCGCCCATCAGGGTCAGCGCGACCAGCCCACATCCCGCGGCCAGCGCGGCCAGCCCTGCATCGAGGCGACGGCTCATGAGCGCTGACAAAGCAAGAGCCGTTCCCGTCGCAAACCACTGTAAATACTCGCAAAGGTCCGCGTCTCCAGCCCCCGATCTGGAGCCTGCGTCCCCAGCGTACGAAGTCTGCACAGCGAAAATGCCAGTTCTGGTACCCGCCCTCACGAGGACTCCGCCGCGAATGAATGAGGTGCATGATGAGGTGTGCGCCGGAGGGGAGCCATCACTGTCGGCCTGGTCGGAGCTGCGCTCGCGGTCGCCTGGTTGGGCGGCGTCCGGGGCGCCGACGCGTGTAGCTGCGCGCCGCGACCGGCGCTGGTGTTCCCTGCCGACGGGAGCAGCGAGGTGCCGACGGACGTGGTCGTGCTGGTGGTCAGCCCGCTGCCAATCGACGAAGTGCACCTGATCGATCAGGACGGCGCCCTGGTGGCGGCGACCAGCACCACGCTGCGCTGGAACGGCGTCCAGGATGACAGCGCCGTCGAGCTGACGCCGCTGGTCGCACTGCAGCCCGCGCAGCGCTACCGGATCGAGCTGCTCAGTCGCTTCACGATGACGCCTCAGGTCACCGGCTTCGTCACCGCGGCTGGCGCCGGGGTGCCCGAGGTGCAGGCACCGCAGCTGACTGCCTTCATGGCCAGCGAACATCTGGAGAGCACCTGCTCGACCAGGTCGTCGGCCAGCTGCTACGAGATCGGGCCGGTGGTGCGCCTCGACTTCGAGGACCCTGCGCCGGGCGTGGCGTTCGCCCAGCTCGAGGTGCGCAATCCGGGCGACCCCACGCCGACCTGGATCATCCCCCTGCGCGAGGCGCGGTGGGTCGTCCACGACGGCGGGGTCGCGATCGAAGCCGTCTGGCGCAAGCAGCTCGGTGGCTTCACCTGCGCGGCGGTGGCCCCGCTGCTGTGGGCGGGGCAGCAGTACTGCGCCACCCTGGCGGTGCGCGACGCGGTCGGCCGCGTGTCACGCAGCAACCAGCTGTGCGCCACGGTCGATCGCTGCCGGTACGATGGCAGCTGCACCCTGCAGTGCGGCGCCGCCCTGGTCGACGCTGGACCGCCTGACGCAGCCGGCCGCGGGTCGTCCGACGACTCGGAGGGCTGCAGCATCGTCCTCGGCACCGCGCCGCGCCGCGCAGCGCTGGCGCCCACCCTGCTGCTGCTCAGCGCCGCCGTCTTCGTCGGCCTGCGGCGTCGCCACCTGAGGCGCCTTCGAGCATCATCTTGAGCGGGCGCCAGTAGAAGTCGGTCCAGCCCTGCTTGATGCCGGCGGCCTCGATGTCGGGGACGCCGTCGTGGCTGAAGGTCAGCACGGTCTGCTTGCCGGGCGCGGGCGCCAGCGCGAAGGTCACGATCGAGTAGGCGCCCCTGGGCCAGTCGCTGGCGCGCCAGGCCTGCACGATCCGCTTGTCGGCGACCAGATCGAGCAGGTAGCCGGTGGCATAGCCGCCGTGCACGCTGAAGGCGCCGCCGGGCTTGCGCGAGATCCGCGCTGGCGCGCCGGTGAAGCGCGCGTGCTGCTTGGCATCCATCAGCGCCTCGAACACGGCGCGCGGCGGCGCCTTGAACTTCACGGTCTGCTCGAGCGACTTCGACATGACGCCATCCTACCCCGGCGTCAGGCCAGATCGATGCTCTCGACCGCCAGGTAGGGTGACGTCATGGTCGCCATGATGATGCCGGTGTCGGTGTACTGATCGGGTGTGCGCGCGTGCAGCACGCCGACGGCGCGCACGCGCTTGCCGTGCAGGCGGTGCACCTCGGTGATCTCGCGCCGGCCGCTGGCCTCATAGTAGATCCCCAGCATGATCTGCGTGCCGTCGTCGAGCTGGACGCACGCCGGGCCGGGCGTGCCCCCGGGCGGCGGCGCGCTGGGGCGCTGCGACACCGTGACCCGCGCATAGCGCCCGACGAGCCACACCCGCTGGCCATCCAGCCGCCGGAGGTCGGCGCTCCCGGCACACTCCGGCGGCGGTTCGGGGGCAGGCTTGCTCATGGCCCCATGCTAGCGCGTCAGCGTGCGCTGCAGGAAGCCCAGCACCTCGTCGATGAGCTCGTGCGTGCGCGGCGAGTCGTCGAGCAGGTCGAAGGCGTGCGGCGCCTCGGCGTGCTCGAGCACGGTCAGCGCCAGACCGTGGGCGCGCGCGGCCGCCACGAAGCGCAGCAGCGCGGGGTCGAGGCCCGGCGTGGTGTCCCGCCCGGCCCGCACCAGCAGCAGCGGGCGCTCACGTGGCAGCTCGGCCAGGGTCAGCGCCGGCAGCGCGAAGTGGATCTGCCGCGCCAGCTCGGCCACGCCGGTGGCGCCGTCCACGTCGATGGTGACCGGGTACAGCAGCGCGGCGCAGCTGACGGCCTGGTGCGCCAGCAGCTCCAGCGCGGTGGGGCCGTTGCCGGAGCAGGCCCACAGGCCGATCCGCGCCGGGTCGACGCCCAGCTCCGCCCCGTGCTGGTGCAGGTGGCGCAGCAGCGCGGCGCCGTCGGCGGGGGTGTTGTTGAGATAGGTGATCGCGATCAGGCCCGAGGCCGCGACCAGACGCGCCCAGGCCCGGTAGGACTCCCAGTCCTTGAGCGGACGGCCCAGCATCGCGGCCATGCCCGGGTCGGGGTAGCCCGACACGAAGACCACCGCGGGCAGCGGCCCGGCGGCGTGTGGCGGTCGGTACAGGTCGAAGGCCAGCGGGCCTGCCTCGGTGGGGTAGACATGACCCGCCTCGACGCCCACGTGGGCGCTGCCGGCGATGTCGTGGACCAGTCCCAGCTTGGTGAAATCGGTCGTCATCTGCGTGCTCCTGTATGTACTGACTGTCAAGCTGTTGGCGCGCCTGCGGCGCCCCTGCGAAGGCGAGGGGCGAGCGGGCGCACAGGTGCGAGCGGTGGACGTGCGCGAGCCAGCCGAAGGCGACCCCGCGCGCGTGCGGGACCCCAGCGTCGGCAGGCTGCGTGCCGGCGGCTACGTCGTGGTGCGGGCGGGTCCCCGGAGGGACGCGGGATGGTGACGGCGAGCGATGGGTCGATTCAACACGTCCGCCGCCGGCCGGTCAAGACGGCTGACCTGCGGCCAGACGGCTGACCTGCGGCCAGACGGCTGAGCGCGGCAGGACCCTCAGCGGCATACGAAGGCGGTGAACGACGGGTCACCCAGGCAGCTCGCGTTGCAGGCGCAGCGGTTGGCGACGCCCTGGGCGTCACAGGTCGCGCCCAGGCTGAGCAGGCGGCGCGGGCGCGCCTCGACCTTGAACGGGCCCACGCCTCCGTTGGGGTACAGCTGCGACCAGGCGTCGACGAAGACGTAGTAGCGGCCGGGCGCGGCGTCACGCAGCACGGCGACCGACTGCCGGGCGTTGCTGCTGACGCTGTCATGGCACACCGAGCCGCTGGCCAGGCTGTCGCACGCCGGCGCGATGGTCACGATGGTGTCGAGGCTGGTGTCCTCGAACAGCGTGCTGACCTCGAGGTCCATCTGCTCGGGCACGTCGACCGTGTAGATCACCTCGGCGGCCTCGGGGCGGCCACAGTTGCCGCCGAAGCGGCTGGCCTGGCGGGGCAGCTGGCCGGTGACCGGGACGCCCAGGCTCAGCGGCGTCGCCGCGGCGCACGAGGCGGCGCGCAGATCGGCCAGCGGTTGACAGGTGCCCGCGCACAGCAGGGGCACGCTGCCCTGGCACAGATCACCGCGGCCGAAGGTGTCGCAGCTGTCGCCGGCGGCGCGGGTGGGGATGGGCACGAAGCTGGCTGTCAGGGTCGAGGACTTCAGCCCGAGGAGGTCGTAGACGGTCACGCGCACCTGCGTCACCAGGGGGACCCCGACGAAGGCCGCGGCCGCGATGTCGCGCATGCTGCGGAACGGCGAGGCGCCCTCGGTGTGCTGCAGGTAGGCATAGCTGGGGCTGCTCGCGGCGGCGCCGTTCTGGTTGGGCTCGATGGCCACCTCGTTGCCGCCGGCGTCCAGGAAGACCAGCTCGAGCATGTACTGGTCGCCGTCGTCGTCGACGCCGTCGACCACCAGGCGACGCGAGCCGTCGGGCAGCGTGTAGGCGGCCAGCGCGGTCAGGCTCGGCGTCTTGCCGGCCACGCAGGTGCCGTCGAGGGCGCCCGTCGGCCCCTCGCAGGCGTGGCCCGCGGCGCAGCGATCGAAGACCGCGAAGCGATCGCACACCGCGGCGGCGGCGCGGATGGGCATGGGCTGGGCCGTCACGGTGGCGGGAACGCTCTCGAGGTCGGAGGTCGACAGCAGCCGGATGCGATACATCGGCGACAGCGGTGAGGCGGTGCCCTTGGGGCGCGAGCGGAAGTGGGCCAGGCCGACGGCGTTGTTGGTGTCGTACTCGCTCGTGCGCTGCACCACCCCGGTGGCGCTGAGGCCTTCGACGCGGATGCGGTCGACGTCGGCGTCGGCGGACATGGCGTCGATGGTGTACCAGTCGATGCCGTTCTCGTTGACCACCGCGGCCTTGACCAGGGTCGGCGCCGTGGCAGGGGCGCAGCGCGCGGCGGCGCCGGCGCCGTGGCACGACAGGTTGCTGTCACAGCGGTTGGCGCGCGCCCGCGGGTCGCAGGGCGCGTTGAGCGCCAGCACCGGCCGCACGCGGATATCCAGGCTGTAGGCGGCGCCGGGGACCGACGCGGCGGCGTCGTAGGCGTCGACCACCAGGTCGAGCCGGCCCGGGCCGACCCCGCGCACGGTGAGCTCGCCGTGGGCGATGGGCAGGCTGCCGCTGCCGACGCGGCTACACTGCCCTCTGGGCGGGGCCTGACCCGCGGCACAGCTGGTGCTCCAGCACAGGCTGTGGTCGAGCGCCCCGCCCGAGGTCACGAAGAGGTCGACCTTGCCGCCCAGCATCAGGCGGTGCACGACCTCCTTGCCGCTGGGGTTCGACACACCGGTCGGGATGTCGGCTCGCGAGCTGGCCGGCAGGGTGCCGTCGTAGTGCAGCGCGACGCCATCGTGGCGGGCGAAGAGGTCGAGGTCGACCACCCGGGTGGCACCACAGGAGTCCTGCGCCGGATCGGGCGTCGGCAGCACCAGCGCCGCATCGGCCGTGGTCGAACACATGATGGGGCCGGCGTCCGCGCGCGCGGCGTCCTCGAAGGCGGCCGCGGCATCGACCCCGGCGTCGGTGGTCGCGCCGCCGTCGTCGTCCCCGCACCCTGCGACCAGCACCAGCAAACCGGCAAGAGAGGCCAGGCGATTCATGGCAAAAGCCTAGTGCACTGCGGCACAGCTGGGCTGGCAAACATGGGACAAGTCGATGCCGCTCGCCTGGGGTAGAGTCTCGCGTCGCGTGGCCCGCTATCTGCTTCTGCTGGTCCTCCTGCCCGGGGTGGTGATCAACTTCCTGATCAACCTGCAGGCGGGGCGCATGCTGTTCCCGGTCGGGCGCGACCTGACGCTGTGGGGCAACCCGGGCATGGCGCTCGACACCCTGGGCGGCGCCTTCCTGATCGGCTTCTTCACGCTGCTGGTGGTGGTGCCGGGGGCGCGGCGCGAGGCCCGGGCCGGGCGGGTGCGTGGCTGGGGGCGGCGGGCACGCTGGCTGGCGCTGCCGGAGCGGCGGCCGGTGCTGTCGGCGTTGCTGGGCGGCGCGCTGTGCGCGCTGGTGCTGGGCGGGCCACTGGTGCTGGGCTGGGCGCTGCGCGGCGTCGAGGCCATGCCGCGACAGGACTTCATCTGGTTCAAGGCGCTGTCGTCGGCGGCCATCGGCATGGTGCCGGGGCTGGCGGCGGCGCTGCTCGGGGTCGCGCCGGAGGCCGACGCCACGGCGGATCCACGCTGGTGCCGTGACCCGGCGGCGGCGCCGGGGCCGCACTACCCGTGCCAGTACCTCGACAAGGGGGGCCTGGCGGTGACCGATCGTGCCCGCGGCTGCTCGGCGACGCCGACCTGGGATCTCGAGGTGCGCGGCGCGCTGCAGCCCGAGCACGTGCGCGTGGCGCTGGCGGATCTGGTGACGCGCTATCCGTCGCTGGCCACGAGGGTGCAGGCGCTGGACGGGGCGCCGCCGTATGCGCGGCGCTATCGCTACGGGCGTGACCCGGGGTTCTCGGTCGACGCCTGCTTCGCCCAGCACGACCTGCGCGGGCAGGACGCCGCGGCCTTCGCGGCGCTGCTCGGCGAGCACCAGAATCGCTACCTGGATCTGTACACCGAGGCGCCGCTGACGCTGACGCTGGTACGCACCAGCGACGACGCCTGTCACCTGCTGTTCCGCCAGCACCACGCCATCGCCGATGGCCGCGCCTTCATCGCGCTGCTGGGCGACTTCACGCGCTACCTGGAGGCGGCGCGCGCGGGGCGCCGGCCGGAGCCCGACGCGCTGGCGCCCATCGGCCGCCGTGACGAGCTGGAGGCGCTGGGGCTCTCCGGCGCGCAGCGGGTCGGCCTGACCCTGGCCGGCTTCGGGCGCCTGCTGACGACGTCGTGGCGCGCCGCGCTGCGACCGCTGCAGCCGCTGAAGCAGAACGCCAGCAACGACTACCGCGGCGACAACGGCACCGTGCACTGGGTGGTGGACGACAGCGCGCTGGCGCAATGGAAGGCGGCTGGCGGCGCGGCCGGAGCCTCGGTCAACTCGTGGCTGACCGCGGCGCTGCTGGCGGCCACACAGCGCTGGCATCGCGCCGAGGGGCTGCCGCTGGGTCGCACCAGCGCGACCATGATGATGGAGGTCCGCCCGCGCGCGGCCGACTTCGTGTCGTTCGCCAACCACCTGGCCTCGCTCGAGGTGCTGACCGACCTCGGGCGCGAGCACACGCTGCCCGAGCTGGCGCGCACGGTGCAAGCCCAGGTCGACGCCCAGCGCCGGCGCAAGGTGCCCCTCGAGCGCTACCTCATCGAGCGCTTCTTCGTCGGCGTGCTGCCGGTCGACGTGCTGGCCAAGCTGGTGTTCGAGTCGAAGCGGCCGTCGCGCTCGCTCGACTTCTCGAACCTCATCGCGCTCGAGTTCCCGCCCCTGGGCGGCGATGGCTGGGCCATCGAGGCCGTGCGCATCACCACGCCGGTGGTGCCGCGGGCGGGGATCGTGCTGACCGTGATCCGCTACCGCGGCCGGCTGACCTTCAACTTCAACTACAAGGCGTCGGCCATCAGCCGCGCCGACGTCGAGGCCTTCGCGGGCCACTTCGCCGCCGTCCTCGCGGCCTGACGCGCGCCGGGCGGTCAGGCCGTGCGCACGAACATCATGTAGCCGCACGCGGGGCAGGTCGCCAGCGAGCCGTAGGCGTTGCTGACCACGCTGGGGAACAGCTCGCGCTCGATCTCGTCCAGGGCGCAGCGCGGGCAGGCCACCTCGAGGCCGGGGCGCTCGCCCTGGTGCGGCTCGAAGCCGAGGTTGTGGGTGTGGGCGTTGGGCAGGCCCGCCGGCGTGGGCGGGCGCATGGCCGCGATGGTGCGCTGGGCGTCGGCCAGCTGGCTGCGCAGCGCGGCGACCTGGCGCTCGGCGCTGCTGTGCTCGCCGCGCACGCCCTGCAGCTCGGCGAGCTCGGCCTCCAGGGCGGCGACCCGCGCCAGCGCGGCCTCCAGTGCGTCACGGTGCGGCATGGTTCGCGATGATAGCGCGCTTCGCCGCCGGGAAGCCCAGGCGTGGCCTGGGCGCCGCTCGGGCCATCGTGGCGCTCGGGCGCCGGCCTGGCCCTGGGAGCGGACAGCCTCAGTTGATGGCGAACGTCAGCGTGGTCGCGACCTGGGTCACGCCGCTGCCGGCCGGGAACAGGCCGGGCACGCCGAGGACCTGGGTCACGCAGCTGGCGACGGTGGCGTCGAAGCCGGTGGCCTCGACCGCGCTGGTCTTGCCCGCGGCGTCGACCGCGAACGACAGCTTCAGGCTGCCCGCGAGCTCGCCCTTGATGAGGAGCTGCTTCTCGTAGCAGTACAGCAGGCGTGGTGTGCCGCGGCGCAGCGCGCGCCGCACCAGCTCGCGCTGCAGCGTGCCGGTCACGCCGAGGGTGCCCAGGGTCACGGTGGGCTGGTCACGCCGGCGTCGAGCTCCGTTGCCGGTCGGGTATCCGGTCAGGCTGCTCAGGCCGATGGTGCCGCTGCTGCTGGAGAGGCCGGCGCCGAAGGCGTCGAGCTGGCCCAGCGCGACGTCGGGGAAGCCGGCGTCGGCGGCGGCGTCCAGCGCGAGCACCAGCTCGGCGACGCTGGCCTGACCGACGTCGTCGATGGCCAGGGTGCGGCGCACGGTCGCCGCGGGCAGCGCGGCCAGGGCCGCGGGCAGCTGGGTCAGTGGCTGCAGCGCGCTGCCGGGCTCGAGCCGAAAGCCGCCCCGGTCGAGCTCGAGCCGCGCGATGGTCATGACCGGCGGCCGCACCGAGAGCACATGCTCGCCGAGCAGCCCGGTCGGTCCGGTGACCGCGAGGCGGACCGGCAGGCGCACGCGGTAGCTGGCCACCGCCTGCGCGGCGTCGACCACGCGCTGCGCCGGCAGGGCGGCGTCGACCAGCAGCAGCGGCGCCGCGGAGCTGTCGATGCGCGCCGTCCCGCTGGTCGCCATGCCCGGCTCCAGGCCGAGCAGGCGCTGATCGAGGAAGCCGTCGAGGCCGGCGCGGCCGGCCAGGGGCTCGAGCGAGACGGCGCGCCCCGGCGCGGCGTCCGCGGAGCTGGGCGTGAGCTGGACCCCGTCGGGCCGCAGCGTGAGGCGCGTGCTCTCGGCGATCCAGGCCTCGGTCGGGCCGACGGTGAGCAGCAGCCAGGCGTCACTGGCGGTCGCGTGCAGCGAGGTGGCCAGCCGGTACTTGCCGGCCAGCGCGGTCGCCGGCGGCAGCAGCACCGAGAAGCCGGGCAGGGCAGCGTCGAGCGCGGCCACGGCGGCGTGGCCGGTGCCCAGCTTGCCGCGCGTCGTGGTCAGCCAGTCGGCCAGCGCACGCAGGCCGGCCTCGCTGTCACAGCCCGCCGCGCAGCCGGCAGGGCAGCTGGGCGCCAGCAGCTCGCCGACCGTGGCAGCCGGCATGTCCTCACCCAGATCGGCCAGCGCCTCGGCGCAGGTCGCCAGCTGGACCTCGAGCGCGGGGGCCCGGGGCGGCGCCGCACCACCGGCGTCGCGCTTCTTGTGGCTACATCCCAGCAGCGCGCAGACCACGACCAGCCACCGCATCCCCATGGCCCATGGTACCCGCCTCGGCCGCTCAGGGCACCAGGGTGATCGGGTAGGTGGCGGCGATCGTGAACGCGGTGCCGTTGACCGTGCCCGTGGCGCTGATGCGCAGGGTGTAGCTGCCCGCGGGGAAGGCGGCGCCCTTGGGGTTGTTGGTGTCGGACGGCCCGGTCCAGTTGACGCCGTCCCAGGTGAACTGCGCGCTGGTGGTGCCCGCGGCCAGCGTCACCGGCGTGGTCGACGGCGGCACGCACAGGCCGGTGTCACACAGGCAGTAGCGCTGCCCGCCGCCGGTCAGCTCGGCGAAGGGGATGAGGCCGCTGGCGTCCGCGCGCTCGCACTGCCCACCGTCCTGTGGCGTCGCCACCACGCCGGGGACGGCGTGCGCGACCACGATGTCGAACGGCACGCTGAGGCCCGCGCGCGCCTGCGCCAGCGTGAACACACACGGCCCGCGTACCGCCAGGCTGACCCCGTCGAGCACCGGATCGGTCAGCGAGGTGCCGCGGCAGGCGCCGCCGTCATCGTTCGCGGCGTCCACGGCGGTCGCGGCGTCTCGCACGCTGGTGGACGAACCTCCGCAGCCGGCCAGCGCCAGCAGCATCGACAGCCCAGCAGGACCACGCGCGAGGTTCATGCCTCCATGGTAGTGCACCCGCGACGCGCGCGCAGCCGACCCTGTATCATCGGTCGCATCATGCAGATCGGCACGCGCGAGCTGGTCATCGGGGTGGCCATCGCCGGCGTTGTCGCCGGCGGCTTCACGCTGCGCCGCTGCATGCGCCCGAAACTGTCGGATCGCGACCAGGTCGCGGCCGACACCCGTACCCTGGCCAGCGAGATCGTGCGCGGTCGCGCCAGCAAGGTCGGCGCGCGGCTGGCCCCCGAGCTGACCTGGCGCGGCATGCCGCGCGACGAGCTGATCGACAACCTGCGCGCCGGCACCTTCTTCTGGCGCGACGGCAGCGCGCGGCTGTCACGCCTCGAGGTCGTGGTGACCGACTCCGGCGCCAGTGCCACCAGCACCGGCGACTACCTGCTGCGCTTCCGCCGCTCCGGCGACGCCCCGCTGGAGACCCACGGCGGCCTGTTCGAGCTCGGCTGGCAGAAGCAATCCGGCCGCTGGCGCGTCACCCGCGTCGACCGCATCGAGCTGCCGCGGCCGAACTAGCGTCGGTGCACGCGCCGCAGCCGCAGCCGTCGCCCCAGCGCCAGCGCGACCAGCAGCAGCAGCGGCTCCGCGCCGGTCAGGCCGCAGCTGGAGTCGCCGCCGCGGGCGTGCACGCGCACGGTGACCGCGCCGGTGCGCGTGCTGGTGCAGGACACATGGCTGGCGTCGGCGAAGCTGCACTTGATGCCGTCGCCGTCGGCGGCCGGGGTGCCGCTGCCGAAGCTGCCCGCCGGGACGAACAGCTCGGTCGCGCCCAGCGCGGGGTCGTTCATCCAGGTCAGCTCGACGGCGCTGGCGCTGACCGTGAAGCGCACCGGGGTGCCCGCGAGCTTGGCCGGGTAGGGGCGCGGGCGGAAGTTCTGCCGCAGCGCTCCCTTGTCGTCGACGATGGAGAAATCCTCGACGTTCCAGCCGTCGAACTTCTGCGGGGTCCAGCCCGGGGTGTAGACCCACTGCGTGGCCGAGGCCAGGCGGGCGTCCAGCTCGGCGTACAGCGCGTCCAGGTACTCGGTGCCGCGGCTGGTGTCGGGCGCCGCGCCCAGCTCACCGACCAGCAGCGGCACGCCCCACTCGGCGGCCTTGTCGTCCATCGTCTTCATGGCCTCGCTGACGCCGCTGCCGTCCCACTGGTGCAGCGACGCCACGAAGGTGTTGTAGTAGTGCGGCGAGAACGCGTAGTTGGTCAGCGTGGGGCGGGGCAGGGCGCTGGGCGTGCCCACGCTGGTGATGGCGTTCGGCGACAGGAAGATGATGGTGTCGGGCGCGGCCTCGCGGATGGCGCGCGCGGCGTCGTGCTCGAGCGGGCCGACCTGGGTGACCTCGTCGCCCCAGGGTTCATTGATGGGGTCGTAGCCGATGACGCCGGGCTCGCTGGCCAGGCGGGTGGCGACGCTCTTGACCATGGCCAGGTAGCGCGTGCGCGCGCCCGCGGTGTCGGCGTAGAAGGCGTCGAATGCGTCGTGGGTCGGCTGGTCCGACAGCAGGCGCGCGCCCCAGTTGACGCAGCTCGGGCCGTTGTCGGGCGTCGCCTGCGGGATGCCGGGCGCGATGGCCCAGGCCGGGAAGCCCTCACCACAGCCGCCCAGCAGGGCTCGACCGAAGCCGTCCTGGTGGAAGTCGACGATCACATACAGGCCGGCCTCGTGGGCCCAGCGCACCGCCTGCACGTAGTAGTCGAGATAGCCGGCGTCATAGGCGCCCGGGGTCGGCTCGTAGGCCTCCCAGGTGAACAGCAGGCGCACCGCGTTGAGCCCCCACCCGCTGAGCGGCGTCAACATGTCGGCCCGGGTGATGGGCCGAAACGGCGGCACCTTGGAGTCACCCGCGACGTTGACCCCGCGCAGCAGCACCGTGCGCCCCGCGGCGTCCTTGAAGGCGCGCCCCTCGACGCGCAGCACCGGCGCCGCCAGCGCGACCCGCGACGCCAGCACGACCATCGCAACCACAAGCCGCCAGCTCATGCCGCGAGCTTACCCCGCCGGCTCAAGCCCAGAACACCAGGTTTCCCGTCGCCACCGAGGCGCGGCACACGATCCGCAGCGGCTCGATGATGTGGTCGAAGCCCCCGGCCGTCATGGCGCGCACGGTGACCTCGAAGCGGCGCCCCTCGCCCCAGTCGAGCGGGCACTCGAGCGTGACCCCAGTGTCGCGGTCGACAAAGCGGCCCGGCGGGCGGTCGACCCGCATGGCGCGGAACAGCTCGACGCTGCCCAACCTCGGCGGCCGGCGCACGAACAGACCGGCGGGGTCGAAGCCGACCTCGTAGCCGATCGATCCGGCCCACAGGAACAGCCCCTGATAGCCGGCCACATAGCTGTACGCGAGCGCGCCGGTATCGCTGTCGACGAGGACGACTTCATCCTGGCCGACGACGGCCTCGGCGAACGCCTGCAGCTCGTCGAGCATCAGCGCAGCGCTCGAAGCGTCCATCGCGCCGCTGTTGCCTTCGGGCAGCTCGGCCTGCAGGGTCGGGAATCGCTGCCAGCCCAGCCGGGCGAGCGCCTCCTGGAAGGTCCGGTAGTCACTCAAGTTCGAGATGCGCTGGTAGACCAGGTGCATGCCTGGGTGCGGGCACGCCGTGCGTTTCCAGTCGAGAAAGCGCTGGTACAGCTCGCGATTGCCTTCGTCGTCCACCGCCAGGTTCGGCCCGCCCTCGTCCTGGACCAGCTCCGGGCGCTCGAACGGCAGCGCCTTACCCTCGGCCCAGCAGGTGCAACTGACGTATGCGGCGAGCCCCATGTACCGCCGGCCACTCTACACCGTCTGCCGCGGCGGCCAGGAGGGACGCGCGTGGGCGCTACATCTTGTAGCGCCAGCGCTCGCTGCCGTCTTGCCAGGCGATGGCGACCACCACGCTCTGGCGGTCGTGGAACAGGCGCAGGGCGACGATGGCCACGTCGCCCATCAGGTGGCCCATCAGGACCTCGCCGGCGGGCAGCGTCAGGGTCCAGTGCACCTTGCCATCGGTCAGGGTCAGCCGGCTCAGCAACACGCTGGCGCTGTTGCGATCCATGGTGTCCTGGTGCACCACGATGACGCCACCGTCGCCGGGTAGCAGGATGCCGTGACCGTCGTGGCCATACTCGGTGAGCACCTCGGGGTCGATGAAGGTCGCGTCGCCGACGCGGAGCTTGGGCTCGAACGCGCCGGCGTCCTTGAACAGCCCCTCGCGCGGGCCGCCGTCGACCGCCTGGAAGCTGTACGGATCCACGAGCGAGGGGGTGGCGCCGTCGGCGCCGCGGCCCAGGCTGGCCAGCCGCGGCAGCTCGCGCAGGAAGGCGCGCAGCTCGAGGTCGCTGTACGACAGGTTGCCGAGGCTGGCGCAGTTGTTACCCTCGTGGACCTGGAGCGTGCGACCGAACTTCGCCGAGTACGCGGCCTCCAGCACGGAGCGCAGCACCTGGCCGCCGCCCTCGTACGCCTGCAGGCACACGGTGTCCTTGCTGCCGCGGAACGGGCGCGCCACCAGCTCCTTGCTGTCGATGATCAGCTTCTCGGCGCTCTTCGTCGTCACCAGCAGCGCGCCGCTGCCGAGGTCGACCTCGGGCGAGTACGACAGCCCGCCCGCCAGCGCGGGGCTGCTGGCGATCAGCGCGCGGGTGCTGACCGCGACCCCCAGGGTGTCGACATCACACAGCTCGAGCAGCTGGCGCTTGCCGACATAGCTGCCATCGAGATCGCACCAGAAGCGCCCCGGCCCCGCGGGCAGCAGCTCGGGGCGATCGTCGCGACTGGAGTCGAACCACACCTTGCGCAGAAGCCGCTTGCCGGTCGCGGGATCGACCAGGTCGATGCGCCACTTGCTGCCGTCATTGTCGCTGTTCTTGAGCTGGATGGCCTCGCTGACCACCAGCAGGCGCGGCTGGCCGTCGTGGGACTGCACCAGGTGGGCGTCATACAGCTCACCAGGGCTGCGCAGCGCGCGCTGACGCTGGCAGGCACGACCGCCGAAGATGAGCCCCGCGATGAGGCCTCCGGTCGCCAGCACGCCGCCGATCGCGGCCAGCTGCTTGCCGCGCGACCGGCGCGCTGGGGCGTCGCCAGGGCTGCTCGCGCTGCTCTTCGCCGCCCGCGCGCGCGCGCGCTCGCGCTTGCGCTTGCCACCACCGCCGCCACCGCCACTGCCGCCGCCACCACCGTCGCCGCCGTCCTTGGCGCGCAGCCGCTCCAGCTCGGCCTTGGCCTCGCTCAGCGCGCTCTCCAGCTTCGCGGCGCGCTTGCGATCCTCGCCGCCCGCGCGCCGCAGCTCGTCGAGCTCGCGTTCGGCCGCCTGTGCCCGCGCCAGCGCCGCATCCAGGTCATTTCTGAACAAGCAGGGCCTCGTTCACACCATACCCGGATTCACGGGCAGCGTCCGGCCAGCAATCGCCCTGGTCGCAGTCGCCACCCCGCCTGGTTCAAGCGGTCACGAGCACGGCTCAGCCTCCAGGCAGCTGCAACCGGCCTTGGCGCCACCCGACTGCAGCACCGAGGTGCAGTGCTGGTTGCACACGCCGCCGCTCTCGAACGGCTCACACACCGCGTTGCCGGCGCTGTCGGTGTAGCGCGCGGTGAACTGCCCGGCGCGGCTCGGCACCTCGGTGCGCCGATGCTGCAAGCTGGGGGCTGGCGGGGGCGCCGCGTGCGGCGCTCGCGTCGCAACCGCCACCGGCGCCGGCGCACCCAGCAGCGGTGCTGGCGCAGGCGCAGGCGCGGGTGCAGGCGCCAGTGCGGGCCGTGCCGCTCCGCCCGCCCCTCCCATCAGCATCGCCCGCGAGAGCCTCCCCATGTGCTGGAAGGGTGACGCGAGCCTCGACCCCAGCCGTCGCACGCAGCCAGTCGACAGACCCACGATGATGACCAGACAACCCAGCAGAATTCGCCTCATGCTCTGGGTCTTAGCAACTGACACGCCATCGACCGACAAAGCAAATTCAATATGTTGACTCGCATGATCAGCTCCCGTCGCCGGCAATTGGACCGGCCACTGGACCAATTGGCCAGTCTGGTGGCCAGCTCACTGCGGCGGCGGCTCGGCCGGCAGCTTCGCCATCGGCGCCGGCACCGAGAAGCTCTGCGTCGCCGGTGCCGCGGCCACCTCGTGGCGGGTGCACTCGAAGCGCGCCACCCCCATCATGCCGCGCATGCGCTGCATCGCGCTGGGGTCGTTGATGTCGAGCGGGATCCCGATGGCGCACGCCGTGTACGCGCCCGACTCGACGCTCTCGAAGTGCGCCGGCTTGCCGCCCAGCGCCATGCGGGTGTGGATCGACCCCGGGCCGCGCTCGGCCACCTGCATGAACAGCTGATCCATGGTGCCGCTCGAGATGCTGCCCGAGACCAGCCACACCAGCGCCGCCTTCGCGACCGCGCCATCGGCCTCGGTCGCGGTCACGTCCAGCGTCACCCCCGCGCTGCCGAGGCCTATGTCCAGCGTCGCGGTCTCCCCAGCGCGCACGTCAACCAGCCGCGCGTACATGTCGCCCGGCCTTGCGCCGCCGCCGCCGATCATCACGGTCAGCGTGTACGCCCCCGGGCTGACCTTGTCGAAGCGATAGCTGCCGTCGGCGCCCGTGGTCAGGAACAGCGTCGAGCTCGGCGCCTGGCGCGGGTTCAGCAGCAGCACGACCTTCTCCAGCGGCTTGCCGGCGCGCGTGATCTTGCCGGCCAGCGCCCCGGTGGCCTGCAGCACCAGCGTGACCTGCGCGCTGCCGTCCCCCGGCGGCACCGGGAAGGCCAGCGAGCGCCCGTCCCCGGCGTGCTCCGCGATCACCACCAGCGGACGCGGCCCCAGCCCGGTCAGCACGAAGCGCCCCGCCGCGTCGGTGCTGGTGCTCTGCGAGCCCGGGCTCTCGGCCGCGACATACAGCTCGGTGCCGGTCCCGGTCAGGCCGCTGCCACCGGCGACCAGCGCAGCCTCGACCGGGGTGCCATCGGAGCGCAGCACGCGGCCGCTGATCGAGCGCCCCTGCTCGACCGTGATGGTGCCGAGCTCGGTGTCGTCGCCGGTCTTCACGTCGACCGCCGCCAGGTGCCTGGGCAGGAACGTCGGCCCGGTCACCGAGATGGCCTGCTTGCCGCCCGGCACGCGCAGCCGGAACGCACCGTCGGGGCTGGCGAACGGCGCCGGATTCGCGGTGCCGAAGCCGACCGCATACAGCCCCGGCGTCGAGCCATCCTGGTAGGCCACCCGCCCGCGCACCACCCCGTCCTCGGGCACCACGATGCGAACCTCACGATCACCAGGCTTCACCGCCAGGCCGGCGCCGACCTCGAGGGCATCCTCGACCGCACCCGGGCGCGCCGCGCGCAGCCGGTACGCCCCTGGCGGCAGGCCGCCCAGCGAGAAGCGCCCGGCGCCATCGGCGATGTCGCGTGGGAAGCCGCGCAGACCCCACTCGCGACGCGCGCGCGGATCACCCTGCAGCTCGGGCACCACCTGCACCAGCGCCTCGGGGATGGGCTCGCCCGCGGGCGTCACCACCACGCCGGCGATCACCCCGTCGACCTCCAGCGTGAGCACCAGGTCCTGCCGCACCGGCGTCGCCGCCAGGTCGGCGACCACCACGGCGGAGCTCGCGCTCGCGCTGCGCGCCAGCACATCGACGGCGCGCCGCGGCAGCCCGCGCAGATCGAAGCGCCCGTCGTCGTCGGCCAGCGCGACCCGGGTCGGACTCCACAGCAGGCCCTCGCGCAGCGCCACCCGCACCGTGGCCGCCGCCACGCCCGCGCCGGCGCCATCGACCACGCGCCCCGCGAGCCGCGCCCCGCCCTCGAGGCGGATCTCGATGCCCTCGCGCGGCGTCAGGCCATCCAGCGTCAGCGGCGCCGAGGTCCCCGGGCCGGCCTCGGCGTGCTGGGCCACGAAGCGGAAGGTGCCCGCCGGCAGCGCGCTGAACGCGAAGCGCCCCTCGGCGTCGCTGACCGCGGCGTCGCTGCGCGCGTCCAGCACAGGGAACGGCTCGCTGACGTCCTCGGGCAGCACGCGCGCCTCGGCCACCGGCTTGCCAGCGGCGTCGACCACGCGGCCCGACACCAGGGCGCCCGCGCGCAGCTCGACCAGCTGTCGCTCCAGGGCGCCGGCGCCCGCGGTCTGGAGCATGCGTCGCGCCGGCGCGAACCCTGGCGCGGTCACCACCAGGATGGGCCAGCCGGCCCCGACCCCGCGCACGGTCGCGACGCCGGCCGCGTCGGTCTGCGCGCCGAGCGTGAGCAGGCTGCGCAGCTCGACGCTGGCGCCCGCGACCGGCCGCCGCGTGGTCGCCTCGACCACCGTGACCTGCAAGCTGCCCGCGCCGCGCAGGCGCAGGATCACCGGCTCCGACCTGGCGTGCACCCGGGTGGTCACCGGCCCGGCGTGGGCGTCGCCGCTGGCCGCCTCCAGCGTGTAGTCGCGCGCCACCAGCGCGTCGAACACGAACGAGCCGTCGGCCGCGCTGTCCACCACGCGGCGCGGGTTCGCGTCCAGCGCTACCCGCGCGCCGGCCACCGGCTGCTCGTCGGCGTCGATGACCTGGCCCTCCAGGCGCAGCGCGCCGCGGCGGTCGTCGTCATGGCTCTCCAGCGCCCGCGGCCCGGTCATCGGCGCCGCCTCGGGCTCGACCGCGCCGGCGAAGCGCGCCCGCGCGCCCGCCTTGCCACCGGCCGTGGCCGCCCCCCTGGCCTTGCCGCGCCCGCGCGCCTTCCACGCCCACAGCCCCGCCAGTCCCCCGACGACCAGCACCAGCAGCGCGACCCAGAGCAGCCGTTTTTCCCTCATCGGACTATATCGACACCCGATATAGGGGAAGGTTCCAGAGAATTCGCGTCAGGGCAGCGTGACGATGCCGACGTAGGCCGGCGCCGCCACGCTGGTGACCGGCGCCAGCGCGGTCAGCGCCCCCGTGGTCTGGTCGATCCTGAAGGCGCGGATGTTGCCCGAGCCCTGGTTGGCCACCAGCATGAGGTTGCCAGACGGATCGATGGCGAAGCTGCGCGGCGTGTTGCCCCCGGTGGGCGTGTGGCCGAGCAGCGTCATCATCCCGGTGCCGGCGTCGATGGCGAAGCCCACGATGGTGTTGTTGCCGCGGTTCGACCCGTACACGAACTTGCCCGAGGGATGCACCAGCACCTCGGCGCCCGAGGTGCCCGCGGTGGCGGCCCCCGCCGGCAGCGCCGGCAGCGTCTGCAGCGCGGTCAGCCGGCCCTGGGCGGCGTCATAGCTCAGCGCGGTCATGGTCTCGTTCTTCTCGTTGATGAGGTAGGCGAAGCCGCCGCCGGGGCGAAAGTCGAGGTGCCGCGGCCCGGCCCCCGCGGCCGTCGCCAGCGCCGGCACCGCGTTGGCAGTCAGCTGCCCGGTGGTCGCGTTGAAGGCGAACTGCGCCACCCGATCGACGCCGAGGCAGGGCACGAAGGCGAACTGGTTGGCTGGATCGACCGTGATGAGGTGCGCGTTGGCGCCCGGCGACTCGGTGTCGACCGCGGCCGCCAGCCCGCCGTTGCTCTGCACCGGCAGCACCGCCACGGTGCCCGAGCCATAGTTGGCGGCCAGCACCCACTTGCCGCTCTTGTCGACCGAGACGTGCGCCGGCCCGTTGCCGCCCGAGCCGACGCCACCGAGCGGGGTCAGCGCGCCCAGGCTGGCTCCGCTGCGCGTGATCGAGAAGGCGTTGACCCGCCCCGGCGAGCCCTCCTCGACCGCATACAGCGCCGTCCTGGCGGGGTTGACCGCCAGGAACGACGGACTCGCCGCGGTCGCCGTGCCGCGCGACGTCAGCGCGCCGGTGGCCAGATCGAGCGTGAAGATCGAGATGGTGTTGCCGCCGACATAGACCACGGCGGTCCCCGGGGTGCTGCCATCCGGCTGCAGCCCGCTGTCGCCGCCGCCGCCATCGCCGCCCCCACCACCGCCGTCGCCGCCCCCGCCGGCCGCATCGACCAGCAGCCCGCCGTCACCGGTCACCGCGCCGTCACCGCCCGGCGGCGCGGTCACGCCACCATCACAGCCCGCCGCGGCCAGCAGCGCGGCCACCACGAATCCCAGCCGCGCGCTCGCCATCCGTCCATCCTACCGGATCGGCCACGCGCCGCACCGCCACCGCCGCGCACTTCGGTTCAGCGCGGCGGTGAAGCGCCCGGACCTACCGGCAGGCGCCGTCGTGCGACTTGGCGACCGAGGCGCAGCTGCGCATGCAGTCGTTGGCGTAGGTGCGGCCGTCACAGCCGCACACCGGGGCGTCGATGTTGGCGCAGCGGCACGCGAAGGCGCCGCGGCAGGTGCCCGCGATGTCGGCCGGGCAGAAGCCGCCGTTCGTGGAGTAGTCCTGGTCGCCCATGTAGCAGACCAGGCCGGTCTGGCACTGCAGCGCGGCGATCCCGCCGCAGGTCGCGCCGTCGCCGCCCGCCGCGGGCGCGCAGGCGCCGGCGTGGGCCAGCCCCACGTTCGAGTTCAGGCGCTGGCAGTCGTTCGAGTAGGTGCGGCCGTCGCAGCCGCACACCGGGTCGTACTGCAGGGTGCACACGCCGCCGCGCGGCTGTGCGCACACGCCCGCGGGGTCGCTGATCCCGCACTGCGTCGCGGTCATGTCGCACACCAGACCGGGGTTGCAGGTCAGCGACGCGATGCCGCCGCAGGTCGAGCCCTCGCTGCCCCGGCACGCGCCGCGGTAGACCGTGTCCACGCCCGCCAGCGCCGCCGCGCACTGGTTGCCATAGGTGACCCCGTCGCAGCCGCAGTAGGGATCGTACTGCAGCGTGCACGCCTGCGGACGCAGCTGGCAGGTGCCGCCCTGGTCGGCGGCGCCGCACATGGTGCCGTCGGCGAAGTCGCAGTAGGTGCCGGCGGGGCAGGGCTGGGCGCCGCGGGTGCCGCACAGCGCGCCGGTGACGACGGGCACGCTGGCGCGCAGGGTGTAGTTCAGCAGATCAGCACGGCCGCCGCTCACGAAGCTGTAGCTCGAGACCACGACCAGGTAGTCGCCGGCGACCAGCGCGCTGGTAGGCAGGCACGAGTTGGTGGTGCCACTGGCACAGTCGTCGTTCGAGCGCAGCAGGCTCCAGCGCGCGCCCGCGCGCTGATACAGGAACAGGTAGGTGTCGCCATCGCGAGCGCTGAGCTCGAGGCCGACCTTGGTCTGCGCCGCCAGCGTGAAGCTCCAGGCGTGGACCTGCTGGCTCCTGGTCAGCGCGCCGGTCACCGTGCCGGGCACCGGCAGGGCGCCCTTCTGGGTCGGGCTGCGGAACGAGTCAGCGGCGCCGCCGTTGACGTCGATGAAGGCGGTGTCGTCGCCGATCGGCTCCTTGTCGGGCACCTCCGACGCACAGCCCACCAGCATCATGGCCAACCCGACTCCGCTCCAGCGCAGCGCACGCATCATCACTTCGAATCCCCCAGGCTCGGCGCCCGAGCTTGGGCGCGCGAAGACCTCCAGCACCTCCTGTGCCAGCGGCCAATCCTCGGCTATCCCCGTGATTGCTGGTGGCCGCGCTGTCGCATTCGCGAACAGTGGCGCGTGCACGAGCCAGCGCCGGCCTGACGCTGGCCTGACGCGGCCTAGCGCTTCGGGGTCGGCTCGCCCAGCGGCAACATGGGCTGCTGCAGCTCGATGTGCGTCTCGCCGGCCATCACGCGCTTGTACTCGGCGCGGCTGACCGAGACATAGCGGTCGTTGCCGCCGATCTCGACCTGCGGCCCCTCGGTGACGGCGCGGCCATGCTGATCGACCCGCACCACCATGGTGGCCTTCTTGCCGGTGTGGCAGATGGTCTTGATCTCCTGCAGCGTGTCCGACCACGCCAGCAGGTACTGGCTGCCCTCGAACAGCTCGCCGCGGAAGTCGGTGCGCAGCCCGTAGGCCAGCACCGGCACGTCCAGCCGGTCGACCACGTCACCGAGCTGGCTGACCTGGGCCTTGGTCAGGAACTGGGCCTCGTCGACGAAGACACAGTCGAGCTTGCCGCGGGTCTCGATGTCCCGGCTGACCACCGCGAGCAGATCCTCGTGGCGCTGGAAGCGCAGCGCCTTGGCCTGCAGGCCGATGCGCGAGGCCACCAGACCGTCACCGCCGCGGGTGTCGACCGCGGGCAGCATGATCAGCGTGCGCATGCCGCGCTCGTGGTAGTTGTACGCGCTCTGCAGCAGCGTGGTGGTCTTGCCGGCGTTCATCGCCGAGTAGTAGAAGAACAGCTTCGCCATGCCAGTTCCTTGCCCGGGGGCGGCCGCAGTCTACCGGAATGCGCGTGGGCGTCTCGAAGAAGATCCGCCCGCGCCGGCGCCGCCGCGCTAGCATCTCGGGATGGCTCGATGGCTCCTCCCGGTGGCAGCTGTGCTCGTCCTCGGCCTGGCTGGCTGCCCGGCCTCGCGCAAGGCCGGCCCCACCACCACTCTGCCGCCGACCGCGCTGTATCCGTCACGGCCGCCCACGCTGCCGACCACCTGCGCGCGCAAGGGGCGCCTGGTCTTCGTCGGCATGGATCGCTTGATCGGCATCACGGTCGACGAGGTCGCGCGCCACTTCCATGACACCTACGGCCTGCCCGTCGAGGTGCTGCCGGCGTTCCCGTCGGGGCTGCTCGACCCGGCCTGGGACCCGGCCACGCGCCAGCTGCGCGTCGAGCAGGCCATCACCAACCTGGCCGCGCACCTCGGCCCGCTGGGCGACGCCTGGGTGATGGCGCTGGTGCACCTCGACATCCGCGTCGAGAAGGCGACCGAGCTCGGCTTCGCCTTCTCGGGGCGCCAGGGCCCCATCATCCTGCTGTCGCTGGCCCGCATGGCCGACGCCCAGCGCGACGGCCAGATGGACGTCACCCTGCTGCGCGCGCGCCTGTTCAAGCAGCTGGCGCGCCAGATCGGCACCGTCTACTGCGGGCTGTCCCGCAAGGGGCCGCCGAGCAGCGTGATGCGCGAGAAGATCTCCGTTGCCGCCGACCTCGACAGCATCGACGAGGCCGACTGGCGCTCGGAGCCGTAGCGCTCAGGGCGCGCGCACCTGCGCGTTGCACAGCGACAGGTGGCCGACCGGCGCCGCCAGGTCGTCGCACAGCAGCATGCCGACGTTGTTGTCCACCGGGACGCCATAGGCGTGCAGTGACACCTGGCCCGTCGCGCTGCGGAAGGCGCGCGTCAGATCGGGTGGCGAGCCATTGGCGAAGTGCATCGTGATGGTGCCGCTGCGCCCCGGCGCCAGCGGACGACTCACCGGATCTGGGAAGGTGACCGTCCCGGCGCCGTCGGTGAAGGTCACCGTGGGGCCGCCGTTCAGGATGCAGTCCGAGTAGAAGACGATGTCCTGGTTGGCGACGTCGCTGGGTCCCGAGCGCTGGATGCTGCCGCACGCGGTCGACCCCGAGCCCGCGTTCTTGAGCAGGTAGGTGTAGCGCCGGTAGGTGGCGTCGTTGATCTGCGAGAAGGTGGCGTCATACACGCTGGCGTCGGCGCAGGTGCCGCCGGCGGCGATCACCTTGAGGGCGTAGTTGCCGACGTCGAGCACCCGCCAGGCGCCGATCTGGAAGCGCCCGATCCCGGCGGTGCCGGCGTACATCTGCACCGGCGTCCCGCCCGGCGTGCGCGTCACGCAGACATCGAGGAAGTCGGGGATCGTCGGCAGCCCGGTCCCGCTCGCCTGCATGTGACCGAAGCGGAACAGCTTGGGCCCCGGCAGGTTGGGGAAGCCGGCCGCGGCGTCGGCGCTGGCGCCATCGCTGGCGCTGGTGGCCCCGTCGGTGGTCACCGCCGCGTCGACCGTCGGCCCACCATCACCGGCCACCGCGCCATCGATCGCCACGTCGTCATCACCCCCCGACGACCCACACCCCGCCACCACCAGGACCAGACCCAGCCACGCGCGTCGCATGTGACGCCATGGTACCTCAGGCCCCGGGCCATGCGCTCGTTGTCCGCCCCCGCGCCTCGCTGCGCTGCTACCATGGCGATGGCGGTTCACCTGGGGGAGGCGACGACGTGTTCAAGCTCAAGGCTGCACATCAGAGGGCGCTCGGCGCGACGCTGCGCGTGACGTTGATGGGGACGCTGGCGGCGGGCTGCGGCGGCAGCGGTAGCGGCGGCGCGCCGCACAGCACCAAGCCCAGCCCGACCCCCGCGGTGTCCGCAGCCGCGGCCGCGGCCGACCCCAGCACCGAAGCCGAGTGTCGCACGGCGCTGGGCGCCGCCTATCCGAACGGCGACGACAGCTGGTATGAGCCGCAGAACCCGACCCCGCGCAAGGAGACCGAGGTCAGCACCGCCGCGCTGGTGTCGTGCTGCGAGCGCCACGCCGACGCGCTGGGCACCCAGGACTACCGCACGCTGGGCTGCTGCTCGGCCAGGTTCGACGGCGCGCACTGCACGCCGTGGGGCCCGCCCATGCCGCCGGCGATGCCCGCGTGAGCGGCGCGCCCGAGCTGCTCGACCTGCGCAGCGAGGCGCGCGCGGTCGCGCCGCCGCTGGCCGGAGCGCTGGGCGACGTCGGCGCGCTGCGCGGCCCCGCCATCGAGACCTGGCGCGGACGCATGGTCAACGAACACGGCTCGGCGCGCGTGTTCGAGGCGCTGGCCGTGCAGCTGGCCAGCGCCGGCTTCGACGACGACACCGTGGCCACCTGCCGCGGCTTCGCCGCCGAGGAGCGCAAGCACGGCGCGCTCTGTGGCGCCGTGGTCGAGGCCCTGGGCGGCGAGGCGCTCGCCCCGGCGCTGCCGCGCGAGGTGCTGCCCGAGCACGCCGACGCCGGTGATCCGGTCGAGGCCGCCCTGCGCAACCTGGTCTCGGTGTCCTGCCTCAGCGAGACCATCGCGGTCGCGCTCATCGGCGCCGAGCGCGAGGAGATGCCCGAGGGCCCGCTGCGCGAGCTCTTGACCGCGATCTGGTCGGAGGAGATCGGCCACGCCCGCTTCGGCTGGACCACCGTCGCGCCGCGCATCGCCACCCTGGACGCCGCCGCGCGCACCCGCCTGGAGCGCTACCTGGCGGTCGCCTTCGCCCACCTCGAGCGCCACGAGCTGGCCCACCTGCCCGCCGAGGCCTGCAGCCCGAGCGGCGGCCCCGCCCTCGGCCTGTGCAGCGGCCCCGAGGCGCGCGCGCTGTTCTACGCCACCCTCGACGAGGTCATCATCCCCGGCCTGGAGAACCTCGGCCTGGCAGCGCGCGCCGCCTGGGACGCCCGCCCGCGCTGAGTCGCAGGCCTAGCGCCAATGCCGGTCACTTAACGACCGGCCGTTTGCGCGCGTAGTTGCTCATCTTGATCTTCACGGCGCGCGGGTAGCTCCGTTCTCGGCGCTCGGGGAGGATGAAGTGGCCGAGATCTGCGCGAAGTT
>JADYYK010000133.1 GCA_020853705.1 Deltaproteobacteria bacterium | reverse complement strand
TTCGATGCGATGGGACTGCCGAGGCTGGAGGCGGACCCCAACCTGTGAACCGCCGGATACGGACCCGTACGTCCGGTGGTGTGAGAGGGGTCGGCCAGTCCCTACTGGCCGCCCCTATCTCGATCGGAGCCGGAGCCAGAACCGGAGCCGGACAAGTTCTGACCCGCCGGGGGCGGGTCAGAACTTGGCGCTCTTGCACAGCTCGATGGCCTCGGCGCGCAGCGCGTCCGACGTCAGCGTGCCGCTCTTGCACTTGATCTTGGAGGCGCCGCCGATTGACCGCACCATCAGGAACGCCGGCTCGGGCTTGGCGGCGGGGTCGTCGGTCGCGACCACGATGCCAGTGATGACGAAGCCATCGGCGACCGGGGTCTTGGCGCTGATCTCGCTCCACTTGAAGCCGAAATCCTCGAAGTTCGCCTCGGTCAGCTTGCTGGCGTAGCCGTCGACGTCGGCCGGCTTGTCGTCACCCAGGGCGTCGACATACATCCGGTTGGGCTCGTTCATGTCGTCCTTGCCCGGGGTGTACTTCTCGAAGGTCCAGCTCTGGAGGTTGGCGTTGTACTCGCCCTCCCAGCCGGCGGCCGAGGCCACCAGCTTGTCCATCGCAGGCGGCACCACCACGGGCAGTCCGGGCGACGCGGCGACCGGCTGCGTCTCGCCGGGGACGGCGGAAGCGGCCGGGCCAGTGGAGGACTCTTTGGCCTTCTTCTTCTTGCAGCCGGTGGCGGCGGTGGCGGTGGCGACCAGGGCGACGGCCAGGGCGAGCGACTTCACGTTCATTGGGGGATCTCCTCGGGGAATCGTCTGGCCCCGAGATACGTAGGGCAAAGACCGACCTTCCTCCGCGGAGTCGGCGCGACCGCTACAGCGCGGGTACCTTGCTGCCGACGATGAGGCCGTAGCCGTCACACGGCATGGACTTGCCGCGCTTCTCCGCCTCGTCGGTGCTGCAGTCGGAGATGCCCGACATCGCGCTGACTCCGAACTTCTTGCTCTCGTAGCGCAGGGTGCCGTTGATCAGCGTCGCGGTGGCCTCGCCGTACTGCAGCGAGCAGCTGGTCGAGTCGCCGCTCGACACGCTGATCTTGCCCTTCCAGCCGTCGCTGATCGACTCCGACAGCGGCGCGCCCGCGAACAGTCCGCCGCCGGTGCAGCTGTTGACCATCTGCGAGGTGCACTTCGACAGCGAGTAGAACTTGGCGCCGAAGAAGGTGTCCTCCTTGATCTGGAAGAACATGGTGCGCGGCGTGGGCTCGGCGCCGGGGCCGCAGCCGTCGGGATCGGACGACTCCATGGTGGCCATGTACATGCCGCTGATGTCGACCCCGTCATCACCACAGCCCGCTGCCAGCGTTGCCACCAGGACGAAGATCGCCGCAATCCGCATGTATTCCTCCTGTGCGGGAGGCTATCACGCGGCCGAGATCATTCAGTGACCTCGATCATCAGCGGCGCGATCCAGGTCTTGGCCTCGTTGGTGTAGTAGAGGTACGCCGACGACGCGGGGCCCTCGAAGCGACCCGGCACGGTGGGCATGAGGTCCAGGTTGACCGTCTTCTTGGCCTTGGGGGCGAGGTCGCGGAAGTACAGGATGACCTCGCGCGGGCGCGTCTCGTAGAAGTCGATCAGGCCCTTGTCGCGCAGCTCCTTGAGCTGCCAGGTCTGGAAGGTCAGGCCCCCGGGCAGGCCGACGCGCGCCAGCGTCATGGGCTGCCCCTTGTCGGTGCGGTTGGCGATGTTGGCGGTCAGGCGCACGGTCTGGCCCAGCTTGGTGCTCGGCTTGGCCAGCTTGGTCGAGATGTCGACCACCGAGTCTGGGCTGGAGTGTGGCAGCGCGGTGCGGTACTCGACCGCGACGCTGTAGGGCAGCTGGGCGCTGCCGACCAGGGTGACCTCGATGTCGTTCTTGCCCGGGCGCAGCGCGGCGGCGACGTCGTCGAACACGATGGCGCCCTGGTGGCCGGCGGCGAACTCCTGGCGACCGGCGACCTTGCCGTTGATGCGCAGCTCGATGGTGCCAGCGGCGTCGGTGCGGCGCGCGAACTCCTCGTACTGGTTCATCGCCTTGATGGCGAGCACGGTGCCCTGGGTGGCGCCGAAGCCGCCCAGACCCGAGCGGCTCTTGTTGAGCCAGTCGATGGCGGCGCGCACCGGTGCCTCGACGTCACCGCGGGTCAGCACGCCGGTGTCGGCGGCCTTCATCAGGGCCATGGTCGCGAAGGCCGTGGTCTCGACCTCGAGGCTGAGGCCGCCCGAGCGCGTGATCGAGTGATCCGCGCCCGGGAAGTTGCCGGTGCTGCCGGCCAGCGACATCAGGTGGCGCGCGCCGTCGGCGGCACCGGCGGCCTTCGAGTTGATCAGCGTCAGCGTGGCCAGCGCGACCACGTAGGGATCCTTGCCGCCCGTCGCGACCGGGCGCAGCGCCGCGAGCTCGGGGGCGAGGTCGTGGCCACCGGCCTCCGACAGCGCGTACGCGATGTACGCGTTGGTGACCTCGGGGCTGGCGGCGCCGAACGAGTCGAGCGCCTTGGAGTCCCGCTTGAAGCCGCCCTTGCCGTCACGACGGCTGAGCAGCCACTTGGTGGTGCGCTCGACCATCGAGCGGTCGAGGTTGGGATAGACCTTCGACATGTCCGAGAACTCGAGCACGCCGTAGGCGGTCAGCGCCTCGTGGCCGGGGTCGCCACCGAACCACTCGAAGCCCTGCTTGGGCGACTCGTAGCCGGCGATCTTCTTGTAGCCGCGATCGAGCAGCCCCTGGGTCTTCTCCAGCAGGGCGGCGTCGGCGACGTCGTGCGCGATCATGTATTGCGTCACCATGACGTTGGGGTAGTTGGTGCTGGAGGCCTGCTCGAAGCAGCCGTAAGGCTCCTGCAGCATGGCCTCGCCGCCCTGGATCATGGTCGACAGCGGCGACGGATACAGGGTGACCACGGCGTTGACGGTGCCGGGCAGCGCGCTGGCGAGGTCGATGCTGTGGTGCGCGCTGGCGGCCGCGGTCAGGGTGCCGGCGAACGACGCGGTCTCGGGGTAGCCGCGCGCGACGACGCGGATCTGGCGCTCGACCTGGTCCGACAGGCCGGCGGTGGTGACGCGCAGCGAGATGGCGGTGGCGGGATCGTCGGCCGCCTTCGGCGCGCGCAGCGCCTTCAGGGTCACGAAGGCCGAGCGGCGCTCGCCCGGCGACAGGGTGAGGTCGGAGGCCGGCTGCTCCATGATCTGGAAGGCGGCGCCGATGGTCGCCGAGAACTGCGCCTTCAGGCTGCGCGAGGTCTCGTTGGAGAAGGTGACCGGCAGGCGCAGGGTGTCACCGATCGAGGCCTCCAGCGGCAGGCGGGCCTCCAGCGACAGCGGCAGCTTGGACTGGATGACGGCGTCGCCACGACCGGGCAGGCCGCCCAGCGAGGCGCCCTCGGCGCTGACGCGGAACGAGGTCACGGCGTCGCTCATGAAGAACTTCACCGTGGCCTTGCCGTGCGCGTCGGTGGTGACGGTCGGGTTCCAGTAGATGGTCTCGCGGAAGTCGTTGCGCGGACCCTCGTAGCCGGGGGCGTACTTCGGCACCGGGAACTGGCGCACCGCGGCCCAGCCCCACTGGTTGGCGCGGCCATTGATGTTGCCCATCTCCTCGTCCATCTCGCCGGCACGCGCGAGGTCGCCCTTGTCGGCGCCGGCGGCGTTCCAGTCGCGCTCGCCGTCGATGTCCTTGGCGTCGACCACGATGCGCGCCTGCTTGTTGTTGCCCTCGTTGATCGGCTTCTTGGCGGGCTCCTCCTTCTGGACCTCGCGCGGCGCCATCATCGGCGGCGCCGGCATCGGCACCGCACCCGGGGCGTTGCGCGCCCCGCCCATCGGCTCGGCGGCGGCCATGTCCGGCACCGCGCCTTCCGGCCACGCCATGCCACCGGCGCCGGTCGCGGTGACCACGGTCGGCCGCGGCGGATTCAGCACCTGCTGCCACTCGAAGCGGCGCCAGCCGCGGGTGCCCAGCACGGCGTCGAGGGCCGACGGCGCCTCGGGCGCGTCGGAGAAGTAGAAGTTGGCGTCGTCCAGCTTGTCCTGGCCCACCGGCAGGGCGGCGCGCAGGTACAGCTGGGCCAGCAGCGTGGGCTCCTTGTCGTCGGCGAACGACAGCACGGTGTCGTCGACCACCGACAGGCCCAGCGACGCGGTCACCGGCTCGCCGGCGAGATCGCGGGTCTCGACCGTCAGCGCGACCTCGTCACGCGGACCGTAGGTCTTCTTGTCGGCCGTGATCTTCACCTTCAGGTTGGCGCCGCGCCCGCGGTAGATCAGGCGCTCGGCGAGCGGATTGAGCTGGGTGTCGAACAGGGTCACGCGCACCGCGCCCTGGACGCCGGCGCCGGCGCCTTGATCGATGGGCAGTGCGAACAGGGTCGGCGTGCCGGCGCTGACGTGCGCCGACAGCGTGGCCAGCTGGCGCTCGCGCAGCATGGCCGAGGCCACGATGGTGCGCGCCGAGCTGCACGCCACCGCGACCCGCATCGGCCCGGTCAGCTGGGCGGGGTCGTCGGCGGCGCGCAGGGTGCAGCCCTTGGCCTGGGCCGCGGGCAGGTCGTACTTGGTGGAGATGCGCGGGGGCGACTCGATCTCGATGTGGTAGCTGCGGCCGCGCTCCGGGGTCAGCGCGAAGCGGCCCATGCCGTCGCGGACCGACGCCAGCTTGGTGATGACGCGACCGCGGTCATCCTTGACCACGCCGCGCACGTCGGCCGGCTTGCCGATGCTGTTCTGGGCCTCGAAGTACACCCGCGCGGGCAGGCCGACCACCAGGTCGCCACCCTCGGGGAACGTGGTCAGCGCCAGCTTGTCGAGCACGATGGGCACCCGCTTCTGCACCGACTCGGTGACGCCGCCGTCGTCGGCCAGGATGGTCAGGAGGCCGTCGCCGCGCGAGATGTCGGCAGGCAGCTTGAAGCGCACGATGGCGCCGCCGCTGGCGTCGGTGCTGACCGCGACGCGGGCGACCTCGACGTCGTCGATCGTGACCAGCCCGGTCAGCGCCTTGCCCGCGAACGGCTCGCCGGTGGCGCGCTCGACCTTGACGATGGCGGTGGCGCTGTCGCCGGGGCCATAGGCCTTCTTCTGGAACTCCAGCTTCTTCTTCAGGCGTGGGGCCTGGTAGGTCGCGATGATGACGGCGCGCTCGGCTTGCGGGCTGCCGTCGTCGGGGATGGCGCGCATGATGTACTCGCCGCCGCTGGCCTCGGCCGGCACCACGAAGTCGTTGCTGGCCACGCCGCCGGTGATCTGGACGCGCTTCTGCAGCACGACGTCACCCTTGGGGCTGACCAGGTGGAAGCTGATGCCACCCTGGGCGCCGGTCAGCGTGGCGGCCTGCTGGACGTGGGCGCGGTACCAGATGGTTTCGCCGGGTTGGTACAGGGGCTTGTCAACCTGTACATATGTCAGCACCTGTGGACGGCCGCGAAAGTACGCGTCGGCCGTCGCGGTCAGGCGCTTCTGGGCGTCGGTCGGCGGCAGCTTGGTGGGCTGCGCCAGGCTGCGCACGTCGATGTCCGAGCCCGGGCCCCCCCGGGGCGTTTCGGCGCCCCGGTCGCGGGCCCCGCAGGCCTGCAGGGTGAAGGCCGCGAGAGCCAGGGTGCGGAAGGACTGGGGACAGATGCCACGCTTCGCCATGGCGGGAATGGACGCACCTGGGCTGGCCCCGATCTAACCGGTGGGATCCCGACACGCGACTGGTTATAGTGAAGCACTCGATTGGAGGGCCCCGTGGCCGACAGCGCGAAGCTCCAACTCCCCAATGGTTCCATCGACCTGCCCATCGTGGTGGGCACCGAAAGCGAAGTCGCGGTCGACATCGGTCAGCTGCGAGGCAAGACCGGGTACGTCACCCTCGACCCCGCCTTCGTCAACACCGCCTCGACCACCAGCGCCATCACGTTCATCGACGGCGACAAGGGGATCCTGCGCTACCGCGGCATCCCGATCGAGGAGCTCGGCGAGAAGTCGACCTTCGTCGAGACGGCCTACCTGCTCATCTATGGCGGGCTGCCGACCAAGGATCAGCTGGGGCGCTTCCGGAACTTGCTGTCGCGCCACTCGCTGATCCACGAGGACATGAAGCGCTTCTTCGACGGCTATCCCATCACGGCGCACCCGATGGCGATCCTGTCGGCCATGGTGCTGTCGCTGTCGTCGTTCTATCCCGACGCGCTCGACATCCGGAACACCGACCAGATGGACATCACCATCACGCGGCTGCTCGCCAAGCTGCGCACCATCGCGGCGTTCTCGTACAAGAAGTCGATCGGGCAGCCCTTCGTGTACCCGCAGAACTCGATGTCGTACTGCGCCAACTTCCTCAACATGATGTTCTCGGTCCCGGCCGAGCCCTACGACATCGACCCCGAGATCGTCCGCATCCTGAACCTGCTGCTGATCCTGCACGCCGATCACGAGCAGAACTGCTCGACCTCGACGGTGCGCCTGGTGGGCAGCGCGCAGACCAACCTGTTCGCCAGCACGGCGGCCGGGATCTGCGCCCTGTGGGGCCCGCTGCACGGCGGCGCCAACCAGGAGGTCATGGAGATGCTGGAGAGCATCGAGCGCGACGGCGGCGACGTCGCCAAGTTCATCGATCAGGTCAAGGACAAGAAGTCGGGCGCCCGCCTGATGGGCTTCGGCCACCGCGTGTACAAGAACTACGACCCGCGCGCCAAGCTGATCAAGAAGGCCTGCGACAGCGCGGTGTCGCGCCTGGGCGTCAACGACAAGCTGCTCGAGATCGCGCTCAAGCTGGAGGACGCGGCGCTCAAGGATCCGTACTTCGTCGAGCGCAAGCTGTACCCGAACGTCGACTTCTACAGCGGCCTCATCTACCGCGCCATCGGCATCCCGACCAACATGTTCACCGTCATGTTCGCGCTGGGACGCCTGCCCGGCTGGATCGCGCACTGGAAGGAGATGATCCAGAACCCGGGCACCAAGATCGGGCGCCCGCGCCAGATCTACACCGGGCCCACGCTGAACCACTACATCCCGATCGATCAGCGGGTCGCCACGACCTGATGCGCGCGCGGGTCGTCGCGGCGGCGGCGCTGTGGCTGCTGGTGGCGGGGGCAGGCTGCCACAAGAAGAAGTCGTTCCGCGTCGCCGCCGCCGCCGACCTCCAGCTGGCCTTCCAGGAGGTCGCCGTCGCCTTCAAGGCCCAGGGTGGGGCGGCGCCCTCATTCACCTTCGGCTCGTCGGGCCTGCTGGCCAAGCAGGTCGCCGAGGGCGCGCCGTTCGACCTGTTCGCCTCCGGCAACACCTCGTACGTCGACCAGGTCGTCGCCGCGGGCGCGTGTGACGCCGCGACCAGGAGTGCCTATGCGCGTGGGCGCCTGGTGGCGTGGACGCCGCCAGGTGGGCCAGCGCCGCCGACCACGCTGGCCGACCTGACCGACCCGCGCTTCAAGCGCATCGCCATCGCCAACCCCGAGCATGCGCCCTATGGCAGGGCGGCCAAGCAGGCCCTGATCAGCGTCGGCATCCTGGCCGCGGTGGAGTCTCGCCTGATCCCGGGTGAGAACGTACGCGCGGCCCTGCGCTATGCCGAGACCGGCGACGTCGATGTCGCGCTGGTGTCGATGTCGCTGACCATCAACAAGAAGGACGGCACCTCGCTGGCCATCGACGGCGCGCTGCACGAGCCGCTCGATCAGGCCATGGTGGTGTGCAAGCGCGGCAAGCGCAGCCAGGACGCGCTGGCCTTCGCGAACTTCGTGGCCTCGCCACCGGGGCGCGAGATCATGCGGCGTTATGGCTTCTTGCTGCCGGGCGAGGCCATCTCGGCGAAGCCCTAGCCGCGCTGGTGTAGCATCAGAGGGCGGCGTGGCGCCGGCAGGGGATGGGAGATGGGCATGGGGACGACGGAGGCGAGGCCAGGCCTCAGGGTGGGGTTCGAGGAGGCGCGCCTGCGCCTGGCGCGGGTCACGCTGGAGTCGGCCGACGCGCTGGAGCGGGTCGCCGCCCAGGCCGCGACCATCTGCGCCGACGCGCTGTCGGTCGAGCGGGTCGGGGTCTGGATCTTCCAGCCCGGCGGCGAGCAGCTGGTGTGCAAGCAGCTGTTCACGCGCTCGACGCGCACGGCGACCGCGGGGGATATCCTGCCCACGCGGTCGTTCCCGACCTACTGTCGGGCGCTGACCGAGCGCCGCGCCATCGTGGCCGACGACGCGCGCACGCATCCTGACACCTGCGAGCTCGGACCCAGCTACCTCGAGCCGCTGGGCATCGGCGCCATGCTGGACGCCCCGGTGTTTCGCGGCGGCCAGGTCTACGGCGTCATCTGCCACGAGCACGTCGGCCCCGCGCGGGCCTGGACCCAGGCCGAGGTCGAGTTCGCCAGCGCGGTCGCCGAGGTCATGGCCGCCGCGTGCGAGCAGGCCGAGCGCCTGCGCCTGGAGGACCAGCTGCGCGCGCAGGCCATGCTGCTGACCGAGCTGCGCCGCCTGGAGCAGCTGCGCACCGTGGTGATGGCGGTGGCGCACGACTTCGGCAACGTCCTGAACGGCGTGGTCGCCGCGTCCGTCAAGCTGGACCGCGCCGGCCAGGTCGAGGCCGCGCGCGCCATCCAGGCCTGCACCGACATGGGCGTGCGCCTGCTCGGCGAGCTGACCCAGTTCGGGCGGCCGCGCAGCAGCCGCGAGAGCGACGAGACCGTCGCCATCGGCCCGGTCATCGAGGCGCTGAGCCGACCGCTGGAGATGCTGGTGCGCGACCGCGCCGTGCTGGCGGTCGACGTGGTCGGCGGCGACGCCTGTGTGCCGCTGCGCGAGGTCGAGCTGGAGCAGGTGCTGCTCAACCTGTGTGTCAACGCGCGTGACGCCATCCCGCTGCGCGGGCGCATCGCCCTGCGCACCTCGGTGAGCCCCCGGGAGGTCGCCATCGAGGTCGAGGACGACGGGGTGGGCATGTCGGAGGCTGTGCGCGAGCAGATCTTCGACGCCTACTTCACCACGAAGTCCCGGGGCACCGGCCTCGGCCTGGCCATCGTCAGGGACCTGGTCGCACGTGCCAACGGCAGCATCGAGGTCGCCAGCGAGCTGGGCCGGGGCACGCGCTTCCGCGTCGTCATGCCCCGTGCGTAGCGCGGCGCACCAGCGCCGCCCCGGTGTGCGTGCTAACCTGGACCGGCGATGATCGGCGAGATGGTCGGGAGCTACCGCATCCTGCACAAGCTCGGCGAGGGCGGCATGGGGGTGGTCTACCAGGCCGAGCACAACGTGATCGGTCGCCGTGCGGCCATCAAGATGCTCAAGCCCGAGGCGTCGGCCAACAAGGACACCGTCGACCGCTTCTTCAACGAGGCGCGCGCGACCGCTCGCATCAAGCACTCGGGCCTGATCGACATCTTCGATTTCGGCCACCACAGCGACGGCAGCGCCTTCATCGTGATGGAGCTGCTCGACGGCGAGCCGCTGGTCGCCCTGCTGGAGCGCGACGGTCGCCTGGGCTTCGCGCCGATGACCGACATCATGGTGCAGCTGTGCGCCGCCATCGGGGCCGCGCACGCCAAGGGGATCGTGCACCGCGATCTCAAGCCCGAGAACGTCTTCCTGGTGCCCGACGACGTCAAGGGCGGCACCCGCGTGAAGGTGCTGGATTTCGGCATCGCCAAGCTGGCGGGTGACGACGCTGGCTCGGTCAAGACGCGCACCGGCAGCATGATGGGCACGCCGCTGTACATGTCGCCCGAGCAGTGTCGCGGCGCCGGTGAGGTCGACTGGCGCTCCGACATCTACGCCGTGGGCTGCATGCTGTACGAGCTGTCGTGCGGACGGCCGCCCTTCCTGGGCGCCGGCCCGGGCGACGTCATCGTCGGCCACATCGCGACCACGCCCGACCCGCCGTCGAAGTACGAGCAGGCGCTGCCGCCCGAGCTGGACGCGCTGATCCTGCGCTGTCTGGCCAAGACCCCCGAGGGCCGTCCGCAGTCGCTGGCCGAGGTGTCCGAGGAGCTCCTGCGCATCAAGGCCGCGCGCGCCGCGCTGTTCACCAGCCTGACGCCGTCGGCGGCCGGGCCGTCGTTCCGTCAGAGCATGGTAGCGCAGCGTAGCTCGGTCGCGGCAGGCACCGGCACCGGCGTCGCCATGGGCCTCGGCTCGACACCGGGCCGGGACACCAGCCCGGCTGCGGCACGGCGCCAGGCCAGCGCCGAGGGCTTCGCCGCTACCACCCCGTCTGCGAGCGGCCTCCCCGCTGGCGTCGGTGCGCTGGCCAGCAGCGGCGTCAAGCCGATGGCGAGCACCGGGGCCGGGGTGTCGACCACGCTGGGCACCTCGATGGGGCAGTCGGTGTCACCGGTGGCCACGTCGCCGAAGCGCGGTAAGGGCGGCCTCATCGCGGGCGCCGCGCTCGGGGTCGTCGCGGTCGGCGCCGGGCTGTTCTTCCTGCTGGGCGGGACCGGCAAGAAGAAGGGCGCCGCGGGCACCGAGCCGGATGAGCCGGTGGCTGGCGCTGCACGCGACCCGGGCAGCTCGCCTGGCGCCACCGGGCCCGCGCCCAGCGCGTCGGCCGCCGCGCCGACCCCGTCGTCGCTGCCTGGGCCCGCGCCCGCGACCATCGAGCTGGCCATCGAGTCGACCCCGCCCGGCGCCGACGTCTTCCGCGTCTCCGATGGCGTCCGGGTCGGCAAGACCCCGTTCAAGCTGTCGATCGCCGCCACCAAGGGCGAGCTTCTGCTCAAGTTCCGCCTCGCCGGCCATCAGGATCAAGAGGCGGCCGCCCCCACCGATCACGATGGCAAGGTCAGCCTCACCCTGGAGCCCCTGGTGGCCGCGACCGACCCGGCTGCGGGGCCCGAGGACAAGGCCGCGCGCGACAAGCGTCGGCGTCGTGGTGGCAAGACCGGCGGCGGCAAGACCGGCGGCAGCACCGAGAAGGGCGACGGCACCTTCGATCCCTTCGCGAACTGACGCGACGGGTCCGGTGGCTCAGCCGCGGCGCAGCGTGATGCGCGTCATCTCGGGCGGCGCACCCAGCCGCATCGGCGGCCCCCAGCTGCCGGTGCCACGGCTGACATAGATCTGGCTGTCGCCATGCCAGTGGTGGCCGTCCACATAGGGCTGCTGCAGGTACACGAAGTAACGCCACGGCCAGATCTGTCCACCGTGGGTGTGCCCGCTGATCTGCAGGCCGACGCCCTGCCGCGCGGCCTCGTGGATCGACCGTGGCTGGTGCGCCAGCAGGACGCACTCGCGGGCGGGGTCGCGCCCGTGCAGCGCCTGCTTGACCGCGTCGGCGGTCTGGCCGCTGGTGGGATCCTCGACCCCAGCCAGATCGATGAGGTGCTCGCCATGGCCGATCTCGACGCGCCGGTTCGACAGCACCTGCACGCCCAGGGTCTCGAGGTGCACGCGCCACTCGGCCACACCCGAGTAGAACTCGTGGTTGCCGGTCACGAAGTAGGTGCCCCAGCGCGACTCCAGCTGCGCCAGCGGCGCGACCGCCTCGCGCAGCGCCTCCACCGAACCGTCGACCAGGTCGCCGGTGATGGCGACCACATCGGGCCTGAGCGCGTTGATGCGCTCGACCAGGTGCTCCACGAAGTCGCGCCCGATGATGCTCGACACGTGGACGTCGGTGATCTGCACGATGGTCATGCCGTCCAGCGCCGCCGGCAGCCGCGCCAGCTTGACGTGGTGATCGACCAGCGCCACCCGTCGCGCCGCCACCAGCGCGAACGCCCCCGCGCCCACGCCGGTCGCGCCGGCCACCGCGGCCAGCGCGCGCGCCATGACCTGGCGGCGCTCCGGATCGGTCGGCAGCAGCGCTCGCCCTGACACCGCGGTGTACAGCCGCACCAGCAGCTTGCCGACGTCCATGAAGGTCAGCGTCAGCACCAGCAGGATGAGGACGCCCATCCACACGAAGGCGACATAGGTCAGCGCGCTGACCATGCCGCCGGTGAGGCCGCGCCCGAAGATGCGGATCATCGGCAGCATCAGGCTGAGCGCCAGCAGCGCCCCCAGCGCGATCGACGACCACGGCTCGGGCCAGCCCGGGTCGTGGATCAGCCGCCGCCACACGTAGTAGTGCATGCCGCCGAGCAGCCCGAGCACCACCAGCAGGAAGATGACCGTGCGCATTCTGGTCTGATGCGCGCCCTACAGCGCGCGCCTGATGGTACCCCGAGAAATCAGCAAGAACCGCCAGACCAGCCCGATGCCCACCGTGGTCAGCCCGGCCGACAGTCCCCACCACAGCCCCGGCGCCCCCCAGCCCAGTCGAAACGCCAGGATGAGGCTCAGGGGCAGCCCGACCCCGTAGTGGCCGATGACGTTGGCCGCCAGCGACGCCGAGGTGTCCCCGGCCCCGCGCAGCGCCCCGGCCGCCACGCACTGGGTGCCATCCGAGAGCTGGAACAGCGCGGCGATGAGCACCAGCGGCACCGCCGCGCGCGCCGCCACCGCGTCATCGGTGAGCCACCCCGACAGCACCCCGGGGATGACGAAGAAGGCCAGCGCCGCCAGCACCATGAAGCTCCAGCACGCCACCAGGCCGGCCATACCCGCGCGCCTGACCGCCGCCGGCCCCGCCTCGGCGCCGACCGCCTTGCCGACCCGCACCGCGGTCGCCGCGCCGATGCCCAGCGTCACCGTGAACGTGGTGCTGGCGAGCACAATGGCGACCTGGTGCGCCGCCGCGGCGTCCTCGCCCAGTCGCCCGGCCAGCACGCCGGCGATGGCGAACACCCCGACCTCGGCCAGCAGCTGCAGCGCGATGGGCCCGCCCAGCCAGAACACCGCGCGCGCGAGGTCGGGCCGGTACGCGCGTACCGGGGCCAGATCCAGCGCCTGGCCCGGGGCCGCCACGGTGTCGGCCGCCGGCACCTGCATGCGCCGGATGGCCAGCCCCGCGATGACCAGCATCAGCACGGTCGACACGCTGGACGCGATGGCCGGGCCGACCACGCCCAGCGGCGCCAGCAAGGCCCAGCCCACCAGCAGGTTCGTGATGTTGGCGACGATGGTCGCGACCACGATGGGCCAGGTCACTCCGCTGGCCTGCAGGTAGGCCCGCGACGCCGAGAACAGCAGGAACGGCATCAGCCCGGGCGCGCGTGCGAACAGGTAGCGCCGCGCCTCCGACGCCGTCTCGGGCGCCACCCCGGCCGGCGCCAGGATCAGCGGCGCCACGCACACCAGCGCCGTCATCACCAGGCCCGCCAGCACCGCCACCCGCAGCCCCTGCCACAGCAGCACCCGCGCCCGCCGCGCCTCACCCGCGCCCAGCGCCTGCGAGATCAGCGGATCCAGCCCCAGCACCAGGCCGATCCCGGTCACCAGCATGGCCGAGAAGATGCCGTTGCCAACGCCGACCCCGCCCAGCGACGCCTTGCCCAGGCGCCCCACCAGCACGGTGTCGACCAGGCTCATGCACTGCTGGCCGGCGTAGGACGCGATCAGCGGCCCCGACAGCCGCAACAGCGCCCGCAGCTCGGTACGGAACATGGGACGGGGATTCTACAGGGAAGGGAAGGGCGGGGTGGAAGCGCTACAGCGCGGCGCCGAGCTGCTGCACCACGGCCATCAGCAGCGGCGAGGTCTGCGCGAAGGTCTGCTGCAGGGTGCGCAGCTCACGGCGCAGCGCCAGCAGCACGCTGCGGCGCTCGGCCCCGACCTCGATGGCGTCGTCGATCGCGATCAGGTGGCCGGCGAGCAGCTCGTGCACGGCCTCGAGCTCGCACAGGAAGGCGTTGCGCGCCTCGTCGCGCAGGGTCTGCCCGCGCCGCGCGTTGAACGGCGAGGTGGGATCCCAGCCACGCGTGCGCAGCTCGACCTCGCGCGCGGCGTCCGAGCGCAGCGACAGCCGCGCCTTGGCCGCGCGCAGATCGCGCACCAGCACGTCGAGCGGGTCGCCAGCTCGCGCCGGCGACTCCGACTCGGTCCCCGCTTCGATCACTACTTGTTGCCCTTCGCCCGCTTTTCCTTGTACTCGGCGATGAGCAGCTCCTGCTCGTTCTTGGGCAGCGGCGCGTACTTCATGAACTCCATGGTGAACTCGCCCTTGCCCTGGGTCGCCGAGCGCAGGTCGGTCGAGTAGCCGAACATCTCGTTCAGCGGCACCTCGGCCTGTGCGGTCAGATAGCCCTCGGCGTTCTCGCTGGCGATGATCATGCCGCGGCGCTGGTTGAGCTGGCCCATGACCGAGCCCTGGAACTCCTCGGGCGCGGTCACTTCGACCTTCATGATGGGCTCGAGCACGGTCGGCTTGGCCTTCTCGAAGCCCTCGCGGAACGCCATCAGCGACGCCGTCTTGAACGCCTGCTCGCTGGAGTCGACCGCGTGCGACGAGCCGTCGTTGATGACGACGCGAACGCCGACCACCGGGAAGCCGATCAGGCTGCCCTCCTGGATGGCCTCCTTGAAGCCCTTCTCGCACGCCGGGATGAACTCGCGCGGGATCGCACCACCGGTCACGTCGTCGACGAACTCGAACTGCTCGACGGCGTCGGCGGGCAGCGGCTCCAGGTAGCCCATGACGCGGGCGAACTGGCCACGACCACCGGTCTGCTTCTTGTGGGTGTACGAGAACTCCGCCTTCTTGCCGATGGTCTCGCGGAACGCGACCTGCGGCTTGCCGGTCACGACCTCGCAGCCGTACTCGCGCTTGATGCGCTCGACGTAGATGTCGAGGTGCAGCTCGCCCATGCCCGAGATGATGGTCTGCGCCGACTCCTCGTCACGCTTGACGCGGAACGTGGGGTCCTCCTTCGAGAAGCGGTTGAGCGCCTTCGAGAAGTTGGCCTCACCGGCCTTCTCCTTCGGCCACACCGCGAGGTCGATGACGGCCGCCGGCACGTACATCGAGGTCATGGTGTAGTTGACGTTGCCATCGGTGAAGGTGTCGCCCGACGCGCAGTCGACGCCGAACAGCGCGACGATGTCGCCCGCCGAGGCCTCGGTGATGTCGTTCATCTCGTCGGAGTGCATGCGCACCAGGCGCGGCACCTTGAGCTTCTTCTGCCCGGCCGACATGTTGACGATGAAGTCGCCCTTCTTGACCGTGCCCTGGTAGATCCGCATGTACGTCAGCTGGCCGTAGCGACCGTCCTCCAGCTTGAAGGCCAGGCCGACGAAGGGCTTGTCGGGGGTCGACTCGAGGACGATCTTCTTCTCGCCATTGGCCTGGTCGAGCGCCTCGTTGACGACCTGGGTCGGGTTGGGCAGGTAGTCGATGACGCCGTCGAGCAGCTTCTGCACACCCTTGTTCTTGTAGGCCGAGCCCATGAACACGGGGGTCATCTTGAGCTCGATGGTGACGCGCCGGATGACCGGCTTGAGCATCGCCTCGCTGACTTCCTCACCCGCCAGGAACTTCTCGGCGATGCTGTCGTCGTGATCCGACATCGACTCGACCAGCGTGTTGCGCCAGGTCTTGGCCTCGTCGAGCATCTCGGCCGGGATCTCCTCCTCGCGGACGTCCTCGCCGGTGTCGCCGTCGAAGTATATCGCCTTCATCTTGAGGAGATCGACCACGCCCTCGAAGCGGTCCTCGGCGCCGATCGGGATCTGCATCATGACGGAGTTGTGCGCCAGCTTCTCGCGCAGCTGCTGGGCGACGCGGAACGGGTTGGCGCCCGCGCGGTCCAGCTTGTTGATGAAGGCCAGCCGCGGCACCTTGTAGCGGCGCATCTGCCGGTCGACGGTCATCGACTGGCTCTGCACGCCGGACACGCCGCACAGGACCAGGATGGCGCCGTCGAGCACGCGCAGCGCACGCTCGACCTCGATGGTGAAGTCGACGTGGCCGGGGGTGTCGATGATGTTGATGTTGTAGTCACCCCAGACGCAGTAGGTCGCGGCCGACTGGATGGTGATGCCCTTCTCGCGCTCGAGATCCATCGAGTCCATCTTGGCGCCGACGCCGCTCTTGCCGCGCACCTCCTCGATCCTGTGGATCTTGCCGGTGTAGTAGAGGACGCGCTCGGTCAGCGTCGTCTTGCCGGAGTCGATGTGCGCGGAGATGCCGATGTTGCGAACCTTATCGATGGAAAACTGGCCCATTTGCGTCCTTCCAAATACCGCTGGTTAGCCCGAAAAGTCGGCGAAAGATACCAGAGCGATCTTAAAGATCCAGTGCTTTCGGAATCTTGTGTGATTGGATGATCAGGCGGGATTTCGGCTACTTCAGCGCGTGAGCGCCTCGATGAGCGGCCGGTCGCCCTGCAGCGCGACGCGCTGCTGATACAGGCCCAGGCCATCGAGTCCGCCCAGCTCGGCGCCGCCCCCCGCGCGCCCGGGTCCGCCATGCTGCAGCTGCGGCAGCACCGTGCCTGGCCCCAGCGAGTGGCCCGCCAGCTTGCCCGAGCCGACGAAGACGCGGCCGTGATGCGCCGCGATCCCGAACACCGCCGCGCCGAGGAAGCCGCGATCATCCGAGTACACCGACGACACCAGCCCGCCGCCACCGCGGCGCACCAGGGCCGCCGCCTCGGCCGCACCGTCATACTGCAGCAGCGTCGCCACCGGCCCGAACACCTCGTGCGCGTGCACCACGTCGCCCGCGCCGCGCGCCGCCAGCAGCGTGGGCGCCACGAAGAAGCCCTTGCTGGGCACCGCGCCGCCGCCATGCACCACCTCTGTCTCGGCCCCGAGGCGCGCCAGCCCGGCGCGCACGTCGCGCAGCTGCTGGGCCGTCGCCAGCGGCCCCATGGTGACGCCGTCATCGGCAGGATCGCCGACGCGCACGCCGCCGAGGCGCTCGACCAGCGCCTCGCGCACCGCCTCCATGGTGGCCTCGGGCACCAGCACACGGCGGATCGCGGTGCACTTCTGCCCGGCCTTCTGCGTGATGTCGCGCGCGACGTCGGTGATGAAGAGCTCCCAGGTCGCCGACCCGACCTCGACGTCGGGCCCCAGCACCGCCGCGTTCAGGCTGTCGGCCTCGACGTTCACGCGCACCGAGTCGGTGACCACGTTCTTCAGCGCGCGCAGCCGCGCCCCGGTGTCGCCCGACCCGGTGAAGGCCAGCACGTCCTGTCCGCCCAGGTGCTCGAGCAGATCGCCGGGCGCGCCGCACACCAGCGCCAGCGCACCAGCGGGCAGCAGCCTCTCCTCGATGATGATCTCGGTGATGCGGTGCGCGACCCACGCCGTCGCGGTCGCCGGCTTGCTGACCACCGGCATGCCCGCCAGCCACGCACACGCCGCCTTCTCCGCCAGGCCCCAGGCCGGGAAGTTGAACGCGTTGACGTGGACTGCGACGCCCTCGCGCGGGACCAGCACATGCTGGCCGAAGAACCGCGCCGAACGTCCGAGCTGGACGCCCTCGCCGTCGAGCAGCACGCGCTTGTCACCCAGCGTGGCCGCCAGATCCGCATATGCGCCCAGCGTGCCCGCCGCGCCGTCGATGTCGAACTTGGCATCGCCGCGGGTGTTGCCGGCGTTGATCAGCGCCAGGCCGATCAGCTCGTCCCGGTGCGCGTGGATGGCCTTGGCCACGCCGCGCAGCAGCTCGCCGCGCTGGGCGAACGTCAGCTCGCGCAGCGCCGGGCCGCCGACGCTGCGCGCGTGCGTCAGCGCCCCCGCCAGATCCAGCCCCGCCGTCGACGCCTCGGCCACCGGCTCCTCGGTCGCCGGGTTGACCAGCACCGCCCGGGAGCTCTCGCCGCCGTCCGCCCACGCCCCTGCCAGGTAGCTGCGAAGCCGCTTCATCGCGATTGCCATGGCCGCCGTTCTACGACGCCCACACCGAAAAGCAAAGGGCCCGAGTCTCGCGACCCGGGCCCCTTCAGCCTTCGAATTTAGATAGGGTGAGACTTAGCCGAGGCGCTGGACGTTCGCGGCCTGCAGACCCTTGGGGCCCTGGACCACGTCAAAGCGAACCTTCTCCCCCTCCTTCAGCGTGCGAAAGCCCTCGGCGATGATCGCCGTGTGGTGCACGAACACGTCAGGCCCGTTCTCACGGGTGACAAAACCAAAACCCTTCGCGTCGTTGAACCACTTCACCGTTCCCGTTTCCATGCTGTCGATCCTTTGCGAAAGCCCACCCTTCTGGCTGTCGTAGAGGGTGGGCCAAACTGGCTTCTGATCAGGTTAGAGCGGCCTAACGAAGAGGGACGAGGAATTCGAACCCTACTACCAGAGAAGTCTCTGCTGACACAGCTACGACGACGCGTAAGTTGCACCTACATCAGGGGGGTGTCAAGCACATTCGAGGAGAAAACGTTTGTGCAGCTCACCCACAGGATCTTAACAATCCTGTTTGACGCTGCTAGGTTGGGCATTCCGATGCGACCCTCTGCGCGGCACCTCCAGCTGGCCTCGGCCATGGCGCTGGCGCTCGTTCTTGGCCCTGGCCTCGGCACGCGGGTCGCCCACGCCACCAGCCCGCGCCTGCGCATCCAGAAGGTCGAAGCCGAGCCGATGCCGCACAAGAAGCTGCGGCTGACCCTGCTGGTGTCGCCGGTCGAGGTCGAGGGCACCCTGATCAGGCCCGACGACAGCACCAGCTGGAGCCTGATCGTCGACGGCGAGACGCGCGGCGAGCCGATCGAGAAGATCGTGACCTGGAAGGACGAGGTCGACGAGGCCATGATCGTCTTCTGCGTCCAGGTCACGGCGCCGTTCGACGACGTGCTCGGCCTGGTCGCCGATGGTGGCAAGGATCTGCTCAAGGCGCTCGGGGAGCGCGCTCGCGTCGCCGTGATCCCCTTCGGCGAGAGCATGAAGAAGGCCAACGACTTCGTCGAGCCGCGCCTGGCCGGCGGCAAGCTCGGCAAGCTGAGCGCCGACGAGACCATGGCCCCGCAGCCGCGCCTGCAGAGCGCGCTCAAGGCCGCGCTCGATCTGATGGAGGGCAAGGAGGCGACCTTGCCCGAGCGCCGCCTGCGCAAGATGATCATCGTGGTGTCCGACGGCTTCGCCGAGGACAGCGAGCGCGACAAGTTCCGCAAGCTGGGCCGGCGCGCCCACGATCAGGGCGTCGTCATCCACAGCATCGCGTTCGCACCGCTGGAGGAGAAGGCGCCGCTGCTCAACCTGGGCGAGATCTCCAAGGTGTCCCACGGCACCTTCCGCTGGGCCAAGATCAAGGACGCGGTCAAGTCGCAGTTCGAGACCCTGAAGGACGAGATCGTCGGTCAGCCTGCGGTGTCCTTCATCGTGCCCGAGAAGATCATCGACGGCGGCGCCAGCAAGCTCAAGCTGGTGATGAACAACCTGACCACCAAGGACGAGTTCACGGCGCCCTTCCCCGCGTGCAAGGAGGAGCTGTGCGCGCCGGGCTGGCGCTGCGACACCGACCACTGCGTGGCCCCCAAGAAGTCGCTGGTCAAGCGGCTGGGCTGGCTGCTGTGGGTCGGCCTGGGCCTCATGGTCCTGGTCATCGCCTTCTTCGTCCTCAAGTGGTACGCCGCGCGGCTGGAGCGCCAGAACCAGGAGCTGGCCGAGCAGCTGGCCGCAAGCCAGTCCCCGCCCGGGGTCCCCGGGGTCCCCGGCGCCCACGCAGCTGGCCCCGGCGTACCCGGCTACACCGGTATGGGCATGTCCGCCCCCGTGCTGCCCGGGGTGCCCGGCGCCGCCAACGCCAACGCCGCGGCCGCCGCCGAGGCCGCCGCCAGGGCCGCGCTGATCGCCGCCCAGGTCGGTAGCGGCAAGCCGCAGCCCGGCCACAAGGCGCCCAAGCTGGCCAGCTACGATCCCAACCTGATCGCGCAGCAGGCCGCCGCCATGCAGGCCGCCGCCGCGGCCGCGCAGCAGGCCGGTCAGCACGGCGGCAAGCCGCATGTGGCCGCCCCGATGCAGCCCTACGCGCACCAGCAGCCGCAGCACGTCGCCCCGGCCGGCGCGGCGCCCTCGCTGCTGGTGATGTCAGGCCCTTACAAGGGCCAGCGCCTGCCCCTGATGCACGGCTTCACGGTGGGCAAGACCCCAGGGGTGCACTTCCTCGTGCAGGACAGCTTCGCGTCAGGGCACCACGCGCAGTTCACCCACGACACCGCGGGCAACTACACCATCACCGATCTCAACTCCACCAACGGCACCTTCGTGAACGGCGTCAGGATCCGTGCGCACGCGCTGGTTCATGGCAACATGATCCAGATCGGGCAGGTCGAGTTCAGGTACCTCGTCCAGTAGAGGCGGTCATCCATGGGCACCAACATCTACGTCGCCGGCTACGCCTTCCCCATCGAGTGGCCCACCCTGGCCTGGTTCGAGCCGGGTGGCTACAACTCGCACCTGCTGTTCTGCAACGGCGGGCCCAATCCCGCGCCGGGCATGCCGTACTCGACGGTGTCCCAGTGTGTCGCAGTCCCCCCCAACTTTGGGCCCAACATCGTGCCCTACAACCTCAAGCCCGAGATCGGGCCGCACGACTTCCGCTTCCGGCGTCGGCGCACCATGGGGTCCCTGGGCAACCCGCCCGCGCCCAACGGCGAATACAAGGGCGGCTGGGGCAAGGAGGCGCTGCGCGCGGCCCAGGCCACGGTGCGGCAGTTCTGCATCCACCACGACGGATGCCTCGACGCGCAGATGACCTACCACGTCCTGCACAACGAGCGCGGCCTGTCGGTGCACTTCATCCTGCAGAACGACGGCCTCATCTTCCAGACCCTCGACCTCGCGGTAGCGGGCTTCCAGTGCAAGTCGCTCAACGAGACCTCGATCGGCATCGAGATGAACAACCGGGGCGACATCGACCGGCCAGGCGCCGCCGTCAAGAAGACCGGCGAGGACTATTACGAGAAGGGCGGCGGCGGCAAGTGGGCCAAGTACAAGCGCGACATCGTCTCGGTCAAGGTCAACAACTCGACCATCCGCTCGTTCGGCTACACCAAGGAGCAGGTCGGCGCCATGCACGCGCTCGATCAGGCGCTGCGCCGCGCGCTGCCCAACCTGCCGCCGACCTACCCGCAGATCGCGCCCGGGGTGCAGTCGTGGCGCACCATGGACCCGTGGTCGCTGCAGTCCTACTCGGGCTGGCTCGGCCACTACCACGAGACCAGCAACAAGTGGGACCCGGGGCCGTGGGACTTCGCGGCCTTCTTCCGCGACACCAAGTCGGGCGGTGGCGGACGCAAGGTGTTCCCGCTCGGCCTCAAGGAGATGCCTGATCCGTCGATCGATCCCGACAAGATCGAGGCCCAGGCCATCAAGTACTACGAGAACAACGAGCGCGGTGACTCCGGCTTCTTCCCGGTCGGACGCTGGGGCGACTCGTACCTGTGGCACACCGGGATTCACCTGCACGTCGACAAGCTGACGCCGGTGCTGTGCCCGTTCCCGGGGCGGGTGGTCGCGGTGCGCAACGGGCCCGAGTCGCCCAGCATCGGTAGCGTCAACTTCGTGCTGGTCAAGCACGAGTTCTCGGTCGGGCCGGCGCTGGCGCGCTTCTTCTCGCTGTACATGCACCTGGCGCGGCTCGGTGATCCCAAGGTCAAGCTGCAGCTGCCGCAGTGGGCGGCGGGCAAGCCGGTCGACGAGGACGGCACCGGCGACCTGCGCGTGACCCTGTATGACGAGCCGGTGGGCGAGGGCTCGCTGCTGGGCTACGTCGGCGAGGCTGGCCCCGAGGACCTGCGCGGGGCCCAGCTGCACTTCGCGATCTTCTCCAAGGAGAACGTCGGCGAGAAGCTGGGCGACGGCTTCTGGGGCGAGATCATCGACGGCACCGTCGGACGTCGCCTGCTCAAGTACGACGAGCTCGAGAAGCTGATGGACGGCAACAAGGATGGCAAGGTCTCGCGCGAGGAGCTGCTGCGCTTCTTCAACGAGAGCAGCGACGCCCAGGACATGCGCAACCGCGCGCTGTTCGCGGTCAGCGAATGGACCGAGCTGCCCGACTGGGACGAGTCGCTCAAGGCGGTGGTGCCCGACTCGGCCTCGCGTGAGGATCTGATCATGAACCAGATCCAGCCCTCCTTGTGGTGGACCAACGTGGTCGCCAAGCACGCCGGCCTGCCCAAGGATGGTGAGGTCTATCACTATCACCCCATCACCTTCATCAAGTGGATGAACGAGCGGCTCAAGAATCCAGGCACGGTGGCGGCCGACGGCGGCATCGGCCACCAGGACGCCGCCAAGGGCCAGACCAACACCCTGCTGAGCGATTTCGATGATGTCGGTGGTGATTCCTTCGTGGATGAGAGCGACTTCATCAGCTCGCAGGAGGCCGCCGACCTCACCCTGGAGCAGCTCGCCGACGGATATCCCGACAAGTAGCCTGGAAAATTGGCGCCGGATCGAGTAGATTCCCAGGACTCATGGCGAAGAAGGCTACGGCACAGACGAGTTCACAGTTCGCAGGCCCCCTGTCGAGGCGCGATCTCATCAAGGCACTGGCCATCGCGGCCGCTGCCAGCAAGACCGTCACCGCCGCCCCCGCGGGCAGCGGTGGCGCCAAGGCCCGCAGCACTGGCGGCGCCCGCGGCAAGAAGAAGGCCTGGATCGGCCACGGCGCTCCATAGCGACCTGAATCCGGGGACCTGTGTAAATGAGCACCGGAGCGCAGCCGCAACGCAGTGATCAGGGCCCGCAGTAGTTCATCAACAGCCGGCTAGGCGATTCGAGCTGGGCGGCGGTGCGGTGACGCGCCGGCTCGTTCCAGCGCTGCGCCCACCCGCAAGAGGGTGAGCTCCTCCCACGGGCGACCCACGAGCTGCATCCCGATGGGCAGCGCGTCGGCGTAGCCACAGGGCAGCGCCAGCGCCGGCAGCCCGGTGAGGTTGCTGGCGAAGGTGTGCGATACCAGCAGGCGCGTGACGGTGTCGTCGACCACGCCATGGCCGAGGTCGCCGGGAAGAATGGCTGGCGCGACGCAGCCCGCCGCCGGCATGACCAGCACATCGCAGTCGGCGTCGGGGCCTGGTGGGCGCAGGAGCTCGAGGTACGCGGCGCGGACGTCAGCGCGCAGCCGCAGCGCGTGCAAGTAGTCGCCGGCCAGCATGTGGCGCGACGCCGCCATCAGGAGCTGCAGGTCGGCGCCCAGGGCCGGGATGGCCTCGGCGCCGAAATGGTGGTGAAAGGCGGAGCCGCCCTCGGCGCCCAGGATGACCAGGCCGATGAGGCGCACCACGTCGGGATCGGGTAGCTCGACCTCGCGCACGGCAGCGCCGAGCTGGGCCAGCCGCGCCACCGCGCGCTCGATGGCGGCGGCCACCGCGGGCTCGACCAGGGCTCCGGCGAGCAGCTTGCGGTCGATCCCGATGCGCAGGTCGTCGATGGGGCGCTGCGCGGCGGCGGCCGCGGCGTCGGACGCCGGCAACGGCGGACCGTCCCAGGTGTCGTCGTCACGCGGATCGGGGCCGGGGGCCAGCGCGGCCAGCAGCAGCGCGGTGTCGGCGCAGTCATGGGCCAGGGTGCCCACGGTGTCGAGGCTGTGGCACAGCACGCGCCAGCCAGTGCGCGCGATGCGCCCGAAGGTCGGCTTGAGGCCGACCACGCCGCACAGCGAGGCCGGCGTGCGGATCGACCCGCCGGCGTCGGTGCCCAGCGCCAGCGGCACCAGCTCGGCGGCGACCGCGCACGCCGAGCCGCTGGACGAGCCGCCGCACATGCGCGACGGATCGTGCGGATTGCGGGCGGTCCCGCGCGAAGGGTTGATCCCGGTCGCGCCGGCGCCCAGCTCGTGCAGGTTGGCCTTGGCGATGACGATGGCGCCGGCGGCGCGCAGGCGCTCGATGGCGGCGGCGTCGCTGCGCGCGGGCGCGGCGGGCAGCCGGGTGCCGTTGGAGGTGGCATGGCCAGCGACGTCGAACACGTCCTTGACCGCGATGGGGATGCCCTCGAGCGGCGAGCGCGCGCGCCCCGCGGCCAGGCGCGCCGCGCTGTCGGCGGCGGCGGCGCGGGCGTCAGCGTCGAGGGTGTGCAGGAAGGCCCCCAGCGGTGGCTCCAGGGCCTGCTGCGCGCGGGCTGCCGCCAGGGTGCGCTCGACCGCGGCGACCGGGCCGTCCTCGCCGGTGCGATAGCGTCGCGCCAGCTCGGTCGCGGTGAGCGGCCGGTAGGGCTGCGTGGTCGCGCCCGGGGGCGGGGTCGCGACGGTCATGCCTGGTCGGGTCCCTGGGCCGGGCCGCGACCGCGAGGGCGCGCGCCGGCGCGGAAGCGCAGCGCGGGCGCCTGGGCCACGGGCCGCAGCGCGCGCAGCGCCTCGAGGCCCATGCTCGCGGTCATGCGCCCGACCAGCACGCTCGCCAGCACCGGGGTGCGCGCCGCGCGGGCCACCGCGGCCAGCGCCAGCCCGCTCAGGCGCGGAGTCTTCGGGAGGGGCGGCAGCTTCATGACGGGCTCGAAGATACCTGCGCCCGCGGCGCGCGGCGCCACAAATCAGAACGCCGTGGTGTCGAGGCGCGCCGCGCTCCGGGTGTCGTACAGCCTGGCCATGCTGTCGCGACGCCGGGCCCACAGCTCGGCGCGCTCGCCATCGCCGGCGCGCGTGGCCAGCCGCTCCAGCAGCACGAAGACGCCGATGTGCTCGCGCAGCGTGCGCGGCCCCGCGAAGGCCACGAACACCACCGCCTCGACGTCGCCCAGCTTGATGCCCTTCGCCAGCAGCCCGTCGGTGATCTCCCACGCGCTGCGCAGCCCGAGCTGACCCATGCGCGCGGCCTCGGCGGCCAGCTCGATCGGGTCGCCGGGCACCGCCTCGACCTCGCCCGAGACAGGGGTACCACCGCGCACCATGTCGAGCAGCGACAGCAGCGCCACCGGCTCGGGCCGCTCCGGCGAGCCCACGCGGGTGGCCGCCAGCGCCAGGCGCGCCTGCTGGAAGCGCCCCACCTGCAGGGCTCCCAGCGCGCGCGCCAGCTCGCTGTCGAAGCTCGGGTCGCCACCACGCGGCTCGGGTGAATAGGCCGGGAAGCGGCCGTCCCAGATCTCCTCGATGACCTGCGGCAGCTCGGCCTTGGTGGACAGCGCGCGCGGCGTCTTCGGGGTGCACGCCGCGGCGGCCTCGGCGCCGGCGCCCAGACACAGCGCGACCTGGCGGCGCTCCTCCAGGGTGGCGTCCTTCTGCACGCCCATGCGGCGCGCCGTCGCGACCGCCGCCTCGGGGCGCGCCAGGCGCAGCTCGGCGCGCATCACCGGGTCCCAGTCGGCCGGGGTGCCATGGTTCCTGACCGCGGCCATGGCGTCGTCGCCGAGCAGGCCGACCCAGGTCGCTGGCGTGGTGTAGTCGACCCCCAGCGCGATCGCGCTCAGATAGGTATCGGTGGCGGCGCGCGCCAGGGTGTCCGTCAGCGCTTTGTGCGGCACCAGCTCGGCGTAGCCCTTGGCCATGGCCAGCACGATGCGCTGCTCGCCGCGCTGGACCCGCCCGCGCATCCAGGGCAGAAAACGCACGTTCCACAGGTCGCCCCGCGCCGAGATGCAGCGCGCGATGGCGAACGGCGGCGTCTTCGTCGCGCGCCGCGCGCAAGCCACGCCAGCGTCGGTGCGCCGCGCCACCCACCAGATCGGCGCGGCATACACGATCAGCAGCACGATGAGGTGCGCCGCGAAAAAGATCGCGATCTTCTTGCGCGACCTGCGCCGGGTCTCGGCGACGTCGCCCCTCAGATCGGAGTCATACTCCGGCCGCTCGCTCACGCCGGAGAAGCTAGCACTTCACCCCAGCTTGCGCAGCGCCATGGTCACCGTCGCGGTGGCGACCGGCTCGCCGGCGCTGTCGGTGACCTCGACGGTGATGGGCACGTCGTGCTTGCCGACCTCCAGCGCCTTGGCCGTGGCGGCCTCGACGTCGGCCGGCGCCATGGTCGCCTTGCCGAGCAGCTCGCCCTTGCCGGGCCGACGGAACGCGATGTCGACGCGCTTTCCGATGAAGGTCATCTTCGACACATCGAAGGTCATCACGCACAGCGCCGCGGCGGTGGTCTCGGCCAGCGTGAAGCTGGCGCCGGCGTGGACGATCCCCATCGGGTTCAGGTTGCTGGCATCGTGCGGCAGCGCGAGCGTGACCTGGCCGGGCTCCAGCGACCGGGACACCACACCGGCCTTCTTCACGAACGGGATCAGGTTCTCGACCAGGTTCTTCACGCTGCTCGCGTCCATGCCTTGCCCTTCTGCCCTTGCTGGGCGCGTCTCTCGTTCTCTTCGTTGTGCTTGCGGTACATGCGCAGCGACAGGCTCTCGAGGAAGCGGTTCTTCCAGATCCCGCGCCGCGTCCCCATCGACTCGACCAGGCGCTCCTGGGCCTTGATGCCCTTGATCATGGCGTCGAACAGGTCGATGCCCAGCGCATCGGCGTCGTAGCGGTGGTTGTAGATGGTTCGATCCAGACAGAACGACCAGTACACCTGGCGCAGCTTGATGAACTCCAGCCGGAGGGTGCTGGTGCGCTCCAGGACCTTGGGCAGGTAGATGGCGGCGATCCCGGTGTGCTTCTTCTCGTCGCGCGCCACGTACTTCAAGACCTCGCTGAGCAGCGGGGCCTCCTCACAGGCGCGCCCGATCTCGACGAACAGGTGGTTGGCCACGTTCTCGACGATGAGCTGCATCCCGATCAGCTTGGCCACCGTGTCCTTGACCAGGACCAGGTCGGCCAGCAGCCGCTTCGACCAGGGATCCACCGGGTGGATCTGGTCCAGCTTGGTCAGCACCCGGCGGAACACCGAGACGTGCTTGGCCTCCTCGATGACCTGGGCGGCCAGCGCGAACTTGCACTCCTCGTCATCGACCATGCTGATGAGCTGCGCCGAGACCTCCAGCGCGGCCCGCTCGCCGTAGTAGATGATGGACAGCACCCGGGCCAGGGCGCGCCGCTTCTCGGGCACCATGTCGATGGGCTGTGACCAGTCCACCACGGTGGACTCGTTCCAGAAGTCCTCCTTGGACTGCTCGAAGAGTCGCTCCAGGCGGGGGAACTTCTGCTCGATCTCGGGCTTGAACAGGTACTCGATGTTCATCCAGAGCCTCCACGGCCGAGTCGCTGACTGGGTAGTCAGTCGAGTCGAGTTTCGACCCCAGACACGACCAAGTCAAGGACTCGTCGCAGCCCGTTTGCTGCCTCTACCTCTGGTTCGCCCCTGGCCTCGCGCCGTCACCGAGATGCCGGCGCGAGCCGGGTCGATAGATCTCGAACCCACCAGGCCCGATCAGGGCCAGTGACTCGTGATCTCGAACTGTTGCAGACCGGTCGCGCTGCCGCGACCGGGCGGATCAGCGGTCGTAACCGCCGCGATCGCCACCGCGGCCACCGCCGCCGCGGCCACCGCCACCGCCACCGTAGCCACCACCGCCGCCGCCGTAGCCGCCGCCGCCGCGGCCACCGCCGCCACGACCACCGCCACCGCCGCCACCGCCGCCACCGCCGCCCTCACGCTCACGCGCCTCGCTGACGCGGAGCGTGCGGCCGCCGAAGTCGCGACCGTCGAGCTCCGAGATCGCTGCCTGGGCGTCCTGCGAGCTGGCCATCTCCACGAAGGCGAAGCCTCGCGGCTGACCGGTCATCCGGTCCGTAATCACCTTCACCTCGGTCACCTTCCGGCCTCCGGCCTCGAACGCCGAACGCAGCGTCGCCTCGTCCGTGTCGAAAGGAAGGTTACCCACATAAAGCCGCGCACCTGCCATCGGTCGATCCTCCGTAGCTCGCTCAATTGTTACCGCTAGGCCCTTGCGATGTCCAGCGTTTCAATGGCTGCAAAGCCTTGCAAGCCTTGCAAGGCGCCTGGCCCCATGTTATCAGCACCCGGTTTCAAATTCACACGCCACTCGAGGACCCCGGCCGTTCGCGATCGCGATCCGGAGGCCCGACGAAGGTGGCGGAGGCCCAACGGAAAGAGAAGAGAACACATGGAAAGCACCGAGACGCAGGACACCCAGAGCAACGACGACAACCCCATCTCCATGCGCCAGCTGCTGGAGGCCGGCGTGCACTTCGGCCACCAGACCAAGCGCTGGAACCCGAAGATGCGCCCCTTCATCTTCGGCGCCCGTAACGGCATTCACATCATCGACCTGCAGCACACCGTGAAGCTGTTCCGCCGCGCCTACGAGCACGTGGTCAACGCGGTCGCCCGCGGCGAGGGCGTCCTCTTCATCGGCACCAAGAAGCAGGCCCAGGACGTCATCCAGGAGGAGGCGCGGCGCTGTGGCCAGCACTTCGTCACCAACCGCTGGCTGGGTGGCACGCTGACCAACTTCCGCACCGTCAAGGGCTCGCTGGAGCGGCTGCGCTCGATCGAGAAGATGGCCGAGGACGGCACCCTGGAGCGCCTCACCAAGAAGGAGGCGCTGCAGCTGGATCGCGAGCGCGGCAAGCTGGAGAAGTCGCTGGGCGGCATCAAGGCGATGCAGAACACCCCGGGCGCCATCTTCGTGATCGACCCCGCCAAGGAGCACATCGCGGTGGCCGAGGCGCGCAAGCTGGAGATCCCGGTCATCGGCGTCACCGACACCAACTGCGACCCCGATCAGATCGACTTCGTGGTCCCCGGCAACGACGACGCCATCCGCGCCATCAAGCTGTTCTCGTCCAAGATCGCCGACGCCTGCATCGCGGGCGCCAAGCTGGGTCGCGAGCGCGCCGTGCGCGGCCGCGATCAGCACGACGTGGGTGAGAAGGAAGAGGTCATCCGCGTGCACTCGGGTGGCGAGGGGCCCAAGGTCGAGATCGCGGCCCGTCGTCGTGCGGGCGCCGCGGCCGAGGCGGCCCCCGAGGCCAGCGCGACCCCCGAAGACCGCAGCACGAACTAGCAGCTCCACCACCTATCGAGACCGGGCGGTCGCGAGCCGCGGCTGCCCGGTTTCTGCACTGCCCCTGAAGCGGCACGGAAGAGGATTGACGAACCATGGCTGAGATCAGCGCCACGATGGTGAAGGACCTGCGCGAGCGCACTGGCGCGGGCATGATGGACTGCAAGAAGGCCCTGTCGGAGACGGCGGGCGACTTCGACAAGGCGGTCGACTACCTGCGCAAGAAGGGGCTGGCGTCGGCGGCCAAGAAGGCCGGCCGCATCGCCTCCGAGGGCGCGGTCATCTCGTACATCCACGGGTCGGGCCGCATCGGCGTCCTGCTCGAGGTCAACTGCGAGACCGACTTCGTCGCCCGCGGCGAGGACTTCCAGGGCTTCTGCCGCGACGTCGCGATGCAGATCGCCGCGATGAACCCGCGCTACGTGACTGGTGACGAGGTCCCGGCCGCCGAGGTCGAGCGCGAGAAGGCCGTGCGCATGGACACCGCGCGCCAGTCGGGCAAGCCCGAGGCCATGCTGGGCAAGATCGTCGATGGCCAGATCGCCAAGTGGAAGAAGGAGATCTGCCTCCTCGATCAGATGTTCGTGAAGGACGACAAGAAGGACATCAGCACCCTGCTCAACGAGCTGGTGGCCAAGATCGGCGAGAACTGCAAGATCCGCCGCTTCGTCCGCTTCGAGCTGGGCGAGGGCCTGGAGAAGAAGAAGGACGACTTCGCCGCCGAGGTCCGCCAGCAGGCGGGCCTGTAGTCGCACGCGCCTCCGCGCCGCCGTCGTGGCGGCGCGGGGTCTGGTTTCATCGCCCGAGCAGTTCATTCGAGGGGGAGGGTTCCCGTGTCCACCACGCCGCGACCGGTGTTCAAGCGCATCCTCCTCAAGCTGTCGGGCGAAGCGCTGATGGGGGACGACAAGTTCGGCATCAACCCGGGCGTGCTGGCGGGCATCGCGGGCGAGATCAAGGAGGTCGTCAACCTCGGCGTCGAGACGGCGCTGGTGGTCGGCGGCGGCAACATCTTCCGCGGCGTGTCCGAGAGCTCCAAGGGCATGGACCGCGCCAGCGCCGACTACATGGGCATGCTGGCCACGGTGATGAACTCGCTGGCGCTGCAGGACTCGCTGGAGCAGGCCGGCGTGATGACGCGGGTGCTGTCGGCCATCCACATGCAGGAGCTGGCCGAGCCATACATCCGCCGTCGCGCGGTGCGCCACCTGGAGAAGGGGCGCGTCGTCATCTTCGGCGCCGGCACCGGCAATCCCTACTTCACGACCGACACGGCGGCCTCGCTGCGCGCGATGGAGATCAACGCCGAGGTCATGCTGAAGGCGACCAAGGTCGACGGGATCTACGACAAGGATCCGCGCAAGCACAGCGATGCCAAGCGCTTCAGCCGCATCACCTACCTCGACTGTCTGCAGCGCGACCTCAAGGTCATGGACTCGACCGCGCTGGCGATGTGCAAGGACAACCGGCTGCCGATCGTGGTCTTCGATCTGACCCGCCATGGCAACATCAAGCGCGTCATCCTGGGCGAGGACGTCGGCACCACCGTCACCGCCGAGCTGCCCGACGGATCGAGCGCGACCGCGCACTGATTTTTCCCCCTTCACAACAGCGAGGAACCTCATGGTCAGCGACGTGTTGAAGGAGCTGCAGGGCAAGATGGACAAGGCGACCGAGTCGCTCAAGCGCGAGCTCGCCAAGATCCGCACCGGTCGCGCCAACCTGTCGCTGCTGGATGGGGTGAAGGTCGACTACTACGGCACCATGACCCCGCTGAACCAGGTGGCGTCGTGCCAGGTCGCCGACCCCAAGCTCATCACCATCAAGCCGTGGGAGAAGTCGCTGCTGGTCGCCATCGAGAAGGCCATCAAGACCGCCAACCTCGGCCTGAATCCGAACAACGACGGCGAGATGATCCGCCTGCCCATCCCCGCCTTGACCCAGGACCGGCGCAAGGAGCTGGCCAAGATGGTCAAGAAGGAGGGCGAAGACGCCAAGGTCGCCATCCGCAACGCCCGCCGCGAGGCCAACGAGCAGCTCAAGGAGCTCAAGGGCAAGGGCAAGGTGTCGGAGGACGACGAGAAGAAGGGCCTCAAGTCGGTGCAGGACGCCATCGACAAGGGCACCAAGGTCGCGGACGAGCTGGTCGGCAAGAAGGAAAAAGAGATCATGGAGGTCTGAGACCTCACCGGTCTCGATCACCGAGCATCGCGATCAACTTTGCGATGTGCAGCCGCACCTCTGACCGGGGGACGCGGCTGCTGGTCGGCCGGTTGCGCGGGGCCGCACGGGGTTGGGTGGGGGTACGCAAGAGCTCCAGCTGCTGGGCCGGGTCGCGCGGCCGCGCTGGCTTGCGGACATGGGTTGCCGAGGGAGCTGGATTCGGCTGCCGAGGATGTGTCGTGCCCATGCACGAGGCATAGCAGCTGACCCTGACACGACATGTAGAAACCCGGAATGATTGAGAAAGGACGGCGCATGGCCCAGCTTCACCTCATCCTCGGGCCGGTGGGCGCCGGCAAGTCGACCTTTGCCCAGCAGCTCGCCGAGGAGCGCCGTGCGGTGCGCCTGACGCTCGATGACTGGATGACGCGACTCTTCAGTCCCGATCGCCCCGCCAGCGGCGTCATGGAGTGGTATGTCGAGCGCGCTGGGCGCTGCATCGACCAGATCTGGCGCATCGCAGGTGGCCTGCTCAGCGTGGGCACGGACGCCATCCTCGAGATCGGCCTCATCCGCCGCGACGATCGCGAGCGCCTGTTCGAGCGCGTCGACGCTGCCGGCCATGCGCTGACAGTCTACGTCCTCGACGCCCCGCGCGAGGTACGCCGCGAGCGCGTCGAGCGCCGCAATCGGGACCAGGGCGCGACCTTCTCGATGGTGGTGCCGCCGCACTTCTTCGAGCTGGCCAGCGATCTGTGGCAGCCGCTCGACGACGACGAGTGTGAGGGCCGCGATGTCCGCTTCGTGAGCGGAGCGCCAGCCGGGGCGGAGTAGCCGCCCAGGGGTCAGCGAGGGGGCTGGCGACGAGCAGCGGACGTGGCGGTGGGCTGAGCGCCGGGCTCAGCCCAGGCCTGGCGACGTGCTCAGCGACGGCTGGGGGGGAAGACGCCGTTCATCGCGAACATCGCGGTCAGGTTCGCGATGACTCGACGAGCGTTGCGCGGCGCGGCCAGGTTGGGCATGGCGCGCGCGACCGCGATGTAGGTCGAGAACTCGGCGCGCAACCGGCGCCCGTCGGACGCCTTGGCCCAGTAGCGAATCGCGGCCAGCAGGGTCTCCTGGTGACGCTCCAGGAAGTCGCCCGCGGGCTCGTGCTCGCGACCCGAGCGGGCCGGGAACAGAGTGCGCAGATCCTTCGCGACATCGGCGATGTACACCGAGTCGGAGCCCAGGATGCGACGCAGCACGTCACCGGTCACACGCGGCGCGATGGCGGCGCGCAGCTTGGCGGCGCGGGTGCGCGGGCGCAGCGCGATACCGTAGTACTCCGACTCCACACCGTGAGCGGTCCAGCGCGCCGGGGCGGAACACCACCAGCGCTTCAGGAAGGTGCGACGGCCATACAGCTTGACCACGCGCCCCGGCACGATCCCGCGCGAGCGCTGCGGATCCGAGATGGCGACCTTGTTGCCCATGCGACCAACCGCGAGCACCCAGTGCGACAGGTCGTCGACGTTGAGGATGACGGGATGGCCGGCGTCGAGCTCGTCACACAGCCACTTCCAGGCCGCGGCACGGTCCTCGAGGCGGTTGGCCCAGCGACCCACACGAGCGCGATAGCCATAGGAATGGATAGCGCGGATCATGTCGTGCTCGCTGGTGCCACCGTGCGGCGTGGTGCGTGCACGACGACGCACCTCGTGCTCGGTGACGCTGCGGCCCAGAACCTGCAACGCGTTGCGCAGGCAAGCAGCACCGCACGAAAAGCGTGACTTCTGAACGTCCCAGTGTACGAGCGCCATGGCCAGTCTCCGAACCCGAACGTGTGTTGTTTTGACGCGCGACCCGAGGAAAGGAAAGTGGCTACTGGAGCTTTCGTGAAATCCCTTTCGATACTTGGTATTACGTCTATCGTCAGGGTCTGAAAAGCAGCCCAAAAACGGCTTGACCGTGGGTGCTTTTCGGGTAGCGAAAGGGCCTCCAGAAGCGCCTCGAAATGGTCCTCGGGGAGCGATTCTGATCTCTACAGGGCCCCTCTGACATTGGGCAACTTCCTGAGCGTCGTCAGCGCGGCGAGGTGGTCTCACCACGCTGCGGCCGCGTCGCCACACCGACTCCGGTGAAGACCAGCGCGGCGGCGACGCCAGTGCGCCAGGTCGGTCGCTCGTCGAGCAGCCAAGCGGCCATCAGCGCCACCAGCACTGGCTGCACATAGACGTAGAGCGCGACCAGGCTCGACTCGGCGTGGTGCAACGCATACTGGTTCAGCGAGTACGCACCCAGCGTCGGCACCAGCACGATGAAGACCAGCGTCAGCCAGGTGCGCGAGGTCAGCGACGGCGCCACCGCGATGAAGCCACCGGCGCCGAGCGGCACCAGCACCAGCCCCGCCACGATGAACAGCAGCGCCACCAGCTGGGTCGGTGGGAAGCGTGCGCGCACGTCGCGCACGAACACCAGGAAGAGGGAGTACGACAGCGAATTCGCGATGATGAAGAGGTTGCCTCGGACGTGACCGTCGCTCAGGTCGAAGCGGTCCACGCGGGCGAGGACCAGCACCCCGGCGAGCGCGATGGCCAGGCCGGCCAGACGCCCAGCGGTGGCGCGCTCGCGGCCCAGCATGATGGCGATGGCCGCGGTGAACACCGGGATGGTGGTGCCGAGGACGGTGGCGTTGGTCGCCGTGGTCAGGCGCAAGCCATGCAGGAAGAAGAGCTGGTTGGCGATCATGCCGAGGCCGGCATACAGCGCGAGCTGTAGCCACTCGCGTGCGGTCGGCCGGCGCCACTCGGGGTCGCCGCGCCAGCGCGAGATCTTGTACGCCCCGATGGCGATGGCCAGGAAGCCCAGGCTTCCGCCGGCGACCCGGAAGGCCAGGATGCTGTGCACGCCGAGGTGGGCCAGCGCCAGCTTGCCGCTGATGGCCCAGCTGGCGAAGCAGACCTGCACGCCGAACAGCGCGAGATGAGCGGAGCGTGGCGTGGACACGGGCGCGGCGCTCATACCATGCAGGGCCCGGGTGGTGCCATGACGACCCACGACGTGGTCAGAGAGCGCGTGGTGCGGGAGGCGGGCAGGATGGGCCCTCGGCGTCGTCGGCGGGCGAGGGCGCTGCCGGCGCTGCCCAGCTAGTGATGCGCGGGTCTGGGCCGGGTGCGCAGCACGGTGGCGCTGGCGCTGTCGCCGAGCAGGGTGCGCAGGACCTCGCCACGGAGCTGCAGGTCGGCGCGCAGGAAGCTCGAGATGGTGGCACGCCGCTTGGCGAAGCGACGCTCGGTGACATGCACGAAGTCGACGCCGGTCTCGCTGCGGTGGCAGCCGTTGCAGGTGGTCAGGTTGAGCGGCTTCTCGAGCGCGGCGAGGTCGCCGGGCAGGGTCAGGCGGTTCTGGGCCACGGTGATGCTGGTGGCGGCCAGGAACTGCTTGGGCACGCTGGCGCGGCCGAAGCTGACCGCGGACTGGTTGAAGCGCAGCCAGTCGATGAAGCCGGCGTCACGGGTGGCGCCGGGGTCGGGCGAGTTGGTGCACGGCTGGGGCACCAGGCGGCCATCGACCAGGTGGAATTCGCGCAGCTCCCAGTCGGCGATGGCGGGATCGCGGCCGAACAGCTCGTTGGAGCGCAGCTGGTTCAGATGGGCGGGGTCGAACAGCTGGCTGGTCATGGTCAGCACCGCGCGTTGGAAGGCGGGATCGCGCGTGGACAGCTGTGACAGGGCGGCCCAGCGCGCGGCCCAGATGCGGCAGCCGGCGCCGTCCAGGGGCACCCCGAACTCGAGGATGATGGTCATGCGCTGGGTCGGGTCGAAGGCGCCGCGGTCATTGGCGAAGACCAGGCGGGCCTCGCCACAGTTGCCGTCGGACACCAGGTCGAGGCGGTTCGAGATGGCCACCGGGCGGAAGCCGAGCTGGCTGGCGTCGACCAGGCCGCTGCTGGTGCGCGCCGCGGCCAGCAGATCGCGCAGGCCCTGGCGCGCGTTGGCGATGCGGTCATTGATGAGCGTCGACGTGGTGTAGCTGTTCAGGAGGTCGGTCACCATGGCGGCCGGGTCGCCGCCGGCGAGGCGGGTCATCATGGCCGGGAAGCTCAGCTCGGGGGCGTCGAGCACGCTGGGCTCGAGGATGAGCAAGCTGCGGTCGGGGATGATCTCGTTGCCGCGCAGGTCGATGCAGCCGGCGAAGGCCTCGACCGTGGGGCAAAGACGCGTGGGCGGGGCGGGGCCGACGCCGGCGTCAGCGAAGCCCATGGGAGTCGAGCCGCCGCTGGGGTCGTAGGGCGAGCCCGGCTGCGGCGGTGGGCCGGGCGGTGTGCCGGGCGGGACGGCGCAGACCTCGATGTACTTGGGCGCGCAGCTGGGCTGGGTCGAGCAGGCGGCCTCGTCGAGCGACGCACAGCCGGGGATCGGCGTGCACTGGCCGAGGCAGCTGGGCGGGGCGCCGTCGGCGCCGAGGCAGCTGGTGGGGATGCTGCATGTGGTGCTGGGCGAGCAGTCGCTGTCGCTGTGGCAGGCGCCCTCGGGTGGGCGGTCGTCCTCGCAGCGGCTGAAGAAGCCGGCGGGGGTGCAGTCGGGGGTGTTCGGCGGGCAGTAGGTCGCCGAGCCGATGGCGCGACAGTCGCGGCGCGCCAGGCACTGGCTCTCGGCCAGGGCACCACAGGGCAGGTCGCCTCCGGCGCGGCAGTGGGCGCCGTCCCACAGGCACTCGCTGCGCTGCAGGCAGGCGCTGCTGTCCAGCGCCATGCACGAGCGCGGCTGGCAAGGTGCGGCAGCGCCGGGGGCGGTGCAGTTGACCACGTTGCAGGTGATCTCGTTGCTGGTCGACAGCAGGCTGGTCTCACACGAGCATGGGGTCGAGGCCAGCTGGCAGTCGGCGCGCTGGCTGCACTCGAAGCTGGGCAGCTCGCCACAGGTGCGCACGGTGGGGACCGCATGGCAGCCCATGTAGGTGTTGACCGTGCGCGCGCAGTCGAAGCCCGAACAGGGCGCGGTTGGATCCTGACGGACATCGAACACCCGCTGACAGCGCTCGTCGGCGCTGCAGGCCGCCTCGGTCATGCCCTCGCAGGGGTTGCCGCACTCCTCCCAGGACGCCGTGGCGGTGACGTCGGGGCCGCAAGACTGGATGGGTCTGCACTCGTGGGTCGCGGGATCACGAGCGAAATACATGGTGCCGCAGGCGCGCTGGTTGCGCGCTGTACCGGGCTCGAACTCGTTGCAGCCGGAGGCGGCGAGGGTGCAGGTGGCGAGGAGGAGGGCGACGGCGCTGGTACGATTCAGCATGGGGCAGGCCCTGTGCATTTGGTGGGCCGTGGGCACGGGGCCGAAAATCAACCGGCGGGCGCCGGGAGGAAGGGGGGACGGCGCCCGCCAGCCCCTCGAAGCGGAGCTTCGAGGTGTGCTGTCAGTTCTGCTCGGTCAGTGCGCGCGGGCCGGGCGCTCGCGGGTGCGCAGCACGGCGGCCTTGGCGCTGTCGCCGAGCAGCGTCTTCAGGATCTCGCCGCGGGCCTTGAGGTCGCTGCGCATGAACTTCGACATCGCCGCGCGGGTGTTGGGGAAGCGGCGCTCGAACAGGTGCACGAACGGCGTCGCGGTCTCGGTGGCGTGACAGCCGTTGCAGGTGTTGGCGTTCAGCTTCTTCTCGACCGCGGCCAGGTCGGACGGCAGGTGGAAGCGGTTGCCGTCGGTGGTGCTGACCGGGGCCAGGTACTCGACCGGCACCGGGGCGCCGCCCAGGGCCAGGCTGATCTGGTTCTCGCGCACCCAGGTCAGGAAGCTGGCGTCGGTCTGCAGCGACAGGTCCGGCGAGTTCTTGCACGGCTGTGGCACCAGGGCGCCCGCCACCAGCTTGAACTCGCGCAGCTGCCAGTCGCTGGCGCCGAAGTTGCCGGTGAGCAGCTCGTTGGTGCGCAGCTGGTTCAGGCGGCTGGCGGTGAACATGTCGTCGGTCAGGGCGCGCAGGCGCGTGGCGTAGCCGGGGTCACGCACGGCGATCTGTGACAGCGAGGCCCAGCGCTGCGCCACGGTGCGGCAGCCGGCGCCGTCGTTGGGCATGCCGAACTCCATGATCAGGGTCATGCGGTGGCTGGTGTCGAGCACGCCGCCGTCGGTGGCGTACACGATGCGCGCCTCGCCGCAGCTTCCCGCCGAGACCAGGTCGATGCGGTTGGTGATGGCCATGGGGCGGAACTTCAGCTTGGCCACGTCGAGCTTGCCGTCGGGGCGGCGGGCCTGGCGGGACAGCCAGTCGATCACTCCCTGGCGCGGGGCTGCCACCCGGCCATTGATGGTGGTGGGCGACGAGAAGCTGGCGAAGATGGCGCCCACCATGTCGGCGGGGTCACGACCGGCCAGGCGGGTCATCATGTTCTCGAACGAGTAGGCGCTGTCGTCGAGCACCAGCGGCTCGCGCACGACCAGGCTGCGCTCGGCCACGATGTCGTCGCCGCCGAGGTCCACGCAGCCGGCGTAGCTCGGGGTGCAGCCGCAGTTGCCGACGAAGGCCACGCCGCTCTCACGCGGGGGACTGAGGTTGGTGAGCAGGCCGGGGCCGCCGCAGCCGTAGCTGTTCTGCACGCAGTCCTCGGTGTACTTGGGCGCGCACCTGGAGTTGGCGTTGCAGCTCTTCTCATCGAGACTGGCGCAGCCCGACTGCGGCACGCAGCGGCCCGAGCACACCGCGGGGCAGTTCTGCGTCGCGGGGTCGCAGCCCGGCGGGGGCAGGCACAGCTCGGCGGCGTTGCAGGTGAAGCCACCCGCGCAGTCGCTGTCCGACAGGCAGGCGCCGGGGCCGACCGGGGCGTCCGACTCGCAGCGCAGGAAGTCGCCGCCGCCGCACACGCAGGTCACCCCGGGCGGGCAGTAGCAGGCCTCGCCGACGGCGCGGCAGTCACGACGGTCGAGGCAGGCGGCCTCGCCCAGCGAGCCGCACGGCGCGATGGTGGTCGGCGAGCACGCCGCGCCATCCCAGGCGCAGTCGGAGCGCGACCCGCAGGCCACGCCGCCGAGGTCGTAGCAGGAGCGCGGCTCACACGAGGCGAACTGGCCACCGGCCTTGGGGTCGCAGGTGCCGCACTCCTCCAGCGGCATCAGGTCGCCGTTGCCGTCGACGCGCGGGAAGGTGCTCTGCGCGCAGCCGCAGCCGGTGTAGGTCGGCTCGCACTCGGGGTGCGAGCCGCACTCGTCGGCGGGCAGCATGGCGCAGGGGCGGCGATCTTCGACGGGCCGGCAGCCCAGGAAGGGCGGCATCGTGGTGCCGGGGTTGACCGGGATGTCAGGACCTGCGAAGCGGGCGTCGACCTCGGCGCAGTCACAGTCGGCGTTGGGCGGACAGCCGCAGTTTCCGAAGACCTGGGGCTGCTGCATGATGGTCTGGCAGCGCGGGTCGGCGCCGCAGGTGGTCTGGCCGAGGCCATCGCAGGGGTTGGCGCAGGCGTTCCAGCCGCGTGCGGCCGGGTCATCGACGCCGCCGACGGCGACGGTGCGACACTCGCCGGCCATCGGGTCGGTGGCGAAGTAGAGCTGTCCGGTGCCGAGCTCCTGGCAACGTGACGCGACGCAGTAGTTGCCCTCGCCGCACTGGTTCGCGGTCTTGCAGGGTCCACCGAGCTCTGACTCGTTACACCCGAGGGCGGTGAGCGCGAGCCCGACGAAGGAGAGGAACGCTTTGGCCGTTGTACGCATGCGCGGCCCTAGTGCAGGCGCCGCGCCAGCGCGCAGAACAGCGGAGATCCCGGGAATGTTTGGAGAGGCTGCGCCCTGGGCGCGGCTTTTTCGGGCTAGTGCGAGGCCGACGCCTCAGATTTCCGAGGCCCTGGCTCGGCATACATGGCCTCGACCAGTGCGCTGTGGCGCGCCTGCACGACGTTGCGCTTGACCTTGAGGCTGGGCGTCAACTCGCCGCTCTCCTGGGTGAAGTCATGGGCGACGATGCGGAACTTCTTGATCGACTCGTAGCTGGACAGCTGGCGGTTGGTGCGCTCGATGATGGAGGAGACCAGCTCCTCGGCGCGCGGGTGCGCGGCCAGCTCGGCGATGCTGGTGGCGGCGACGCCTTCGCCGCGGGCCCACTGCAGCGCCTCGTCGGCCAGCGTGACCAGCGCCACCAGGTAGGGCTTGCGGTCTCCGAGCACCACGACCTGCGAGATGCGTGGGTCGGCCTTGACCAGGTTCTCGATGTTCTGCGGCGCGATGTTCTTGCCTGCGGCCGTGATGAGGATGTCCTTCTTGCGGTCCACGATGGCGTAGAAGCCGTCGGCGTCGACCTTGCCGATGTCGCCGGTGCGGAAGTAGCCGTCCGGGGTCCAGACCTCGCGGGTGGCGGCCTCGTCCTTGAAGTAGCCGGCGAACAGATTGCCGCCCCTGATGAGGATCTCGCCGTCGCTGTCGAGGCGCAGCTGGATGCCGGGCAGCGGGCGGCCGATGGTGCCGAAGCGGCTGGCGCCGGGCAGGTTGCTGGTGCCGGCGGCGAAGGTCTCGGTCATGCCCCAGCCCTCGAGGATGGTGATGTCGGCGGAGTCGAAGAACTCGAGGATGTCCTTGGCGATAGGGGCGCCGCCGGTGACGAACAGGCGGATCTTGCCGCCCAGGCGCTGGCGCAGCTTGTCGAACACCAGGCGGCGCGCCAGGCGGTGGCGCAGCTCCAGCGCGGGCGGCACCGGGCGCCCGGCCTGGCGCAGGCGTGACACCTGCGAGCCGACGCCGATGGCCCACTTGAAGATGCGCTGGCGGGCGGCTGACGACGACGCCACCTGGGCGTGGATACGCGCGTGCACCTTCTCGAAGATGCGCGGCACCGCGGCGACCACGGTGGGGCTGGTCTCGGCCAGGTTGTCGGCGATCTTGTCGATGCCCTCGCCGTAGTAGCCGCTGCAGCCGTTCCAGATGGCGTAGTAGTCGACCGCGCGCTGCAGTACGTGCGCCAGGGGCAAGAACGAGAAGCCGACGTCGCCGGGCTCGAGGCGCATGGCCTGCATCGAGATCATGGCCGAGACCACGTTGCCGTGCGTGATCATGGCGCCCTTGGGCGGCCCGGTGGTGCCCGAGGTGTAGACGAAGATGGCCGCCTGTTCGAGCGTGAGCGCGGCGCGGCGGGCGTCGGCGCCTCCGCGCGCGCGCTGGCCGCGGCGCACCAGCTCGCGGAAGGGCAGCTCGCACGCGGGGTCCAGGGTGGTGCCGGTGGTGTCGATGACGAAGGTCATCGTCAGCTTGGGGAAGCGGCCGGCGCTGATGCCCGCGCGCAGCTTGGTCAGCTGCTTGGCGTCCTCGACCACGGCGAAGCGACAATCGGCGTGGGCGATGACGTAGTGGGTCTGGTCGGGCGTCATCGACGGGTAGACGCCGACCGAGATGCCGCCCGCGGCCAGGTTGCCGAGGTCGGTGTACAGCCACTCGCGCCGGGTCGCGCTGAGGATGGCGACGGCGTCGCCTGGCTTGTGGCCGCAGTCGACCAGACCGGCGGCGACGGAGCGCACGATGGCCGCGGCGGAGCGCCAGCCCACCGGGACCCAGCGTCCGTCGCGCTTGAAGTGGTGCGACGGGCGGGAGCCCAGTCGATCGGCGTTGGCGAAGAAGCGGCTGACGATGGTCTCGGGGGCGCGACCGTCGGGCATGGCGGTCAGCCCTGGACGCCGGTCTTGGCGGCCGGATCGAACACGCCGCGCGCGACCTCGTGCTGGCGCAGCGCCAGGCGGATCTCGCAGCCCGGCCCCAGCAGCACCGAGCCGGCCAGGAACAGGTGGTAGTTCTTGAGCTCGTCCGACTCGGCCGGCGGGGTGCCCTGGGCCTTCTTGCCCGGGCTGCCAGTGACGACGCGGATCTTCTGGCCTGGCTTGAGCACGAAGCCAGGGTCGAGGTTGCCCAGCGGGCGCGGGTACTTCTTGGGCCCGTTGGACTTCTTGTTGACCATCACCGCGCAGCCCGCCGAGTTGAACGGCGCGGTGCCGGTGTTCTCCAGGACGAACCACTCCTGGTTGAGGTTGGTCTCTTCGGGGGCGGCATGGATCTCACGAAACACGAGCGACATGCGCGCACGATAGCAGATCGAGCGGTCAGCGCGCGAGGCGCAGGCGATTGGCCAGGACCTCCTCGGTGCTGACCACCTCGGCGCCGCGGGCGAACCAATCCGCCAGCAATTGTTCGCCCTTTTCGGGGCGAATCGGCTTCATGGCGTCGCGCACCACGTGGACCCGGTAGCCCCGGGCCAGCAGGCCCTCGATGGCGAAGCGGTCGCACACGTCCTGGGCCACGCCATAGACCGCGACGTCGGTCGGGGCCAGGGCGGTCAGGACGGCCTCGGTGTTGGGGTTGGTGAAGACGTCGAAGCGCTGCTTGCGGATGACGACCTCGCCCCGGTGGGCGCGCACGCGGTCGAGGGTGGCCGGGTCGGGGCTGCTGTCGACGTACAGCGGGTTCACGGCGCGGGTGGCGTCGACCTTCTCGTGACCGGGTTCGCTGGCCAGACAGTGCGGCGGGAAGGTGTCGTTGAAGTCGGGGCTCTGCGACAGCTCGGCGTCGGTCAGCGCGTGGTAGTCGATGGAGGCGACCTGGGCGATGCCGGCCTTGCGAGCGTGGCGGGTCAGGCGGGCCAGGTTGGGCAGCACCAGCTCGGCGTCGGTGACGTAGAGCTTGCCGTCGGAGTACATGAAGTCGTACTGGGTATCGACGTCCCAGAAGATGAGCTTGGCCATGGGGCGGATGGTACCCTTTCGCGAATGGTGATGAGGAGGCCCTTCGCGCAGGTGGGCGCGCTGGCGCTGGCCGCGCTCGCCGTCGCGGGCCTTGGCGGGCGGGCGCGCGCCGACGAGGTCGTGGTCGGGGGCGTGGTGGCGACCGTGCCGGCGGGCTGGAGCAGCAGCGAGGACGGCAAGCTGCGCGTGCTGTCGGCGCCGCGGGCCGAGATCACGGTGCAGCTGATCGTCATCACGGAGAGCACGCTGGAGCGCGGGCTGCGTCGCGTCGAGCGCGACCTCGGCAAGCACTTCGAGAAGATCGTGTGGGACGCCAGGAAGCCGCGCGCCGGCAAGGTCGCCGGCATGAAGACGCTGGCGCGCAGCGGGGACGCGGCGCTGGGCAAGCTGGCGGTCAAGCTGGGGGTCATGCTGGTGCAGCCCCGGCGCGGGCGGCCGGTGATGGTGATGATGGTGGCGGGGGCGGCGACCTTCGCAAGCCACGTCACCGAGCTGGGCGATTTGATGCTAGGACTGCGCCCTGCCAAGTAGATGTATGCGCTGAGCGACATCGCGACGTACAGCCTGGTCACGCTGTCCGCCATCTTCTTCGTCGTGGACCCGTTCGCGGCGGTGCCGCTGTTCCTGGCCATCACGCGCGGGGACTCGCCCGAGAAGCGGCGCCTGACGGCGCGCCGGGCCTCGCTGGCGACCTTCGTCACGCTGACGGTGTTCGCGGCCGCGGGGACGCTGATCTTCAAGCTGTTCGGCATCACGCTGGGGGCCTTCAAGATCGCCGGCGGCGTGCTGCTGTTCCTGATGGCGATCGACATGATGCGGGCGCGACCGTCGCGGGTGCGCCTGACCCCGGGCGAGCAGGCCGAGGGCGTCGAGCGCGAGGACGTCGCCATCATCCCCCTGGCCATCCCCATGCTGGCCGGGCCGGGGGCCATCGCCACCGTGATGGTGCTGGTCAGCCAGGCGCGCTCCAAGCTGTACGCGGTGCCGGTGTTCGCGGCCATCGTGCTGACCAGCGTGGCCACCTACCTGGTGCTGCGCGGGGCGTCGCTGGCCGAGAAGACCCTGAAGCACACCGGGATGAACATCCTGACCCGCGTCATGGGCCTCATCCTGGCGGCCATCGCGGTGCAGTTCATCGTCAGCGGGGTCGCCGACGTGGCGCCCGTGGTGGTGCAGGCGGTCCACGCGCACTGAGCCTTGCGGACGGCAGGCTTTGCGACTACAACCCGAGCGTGGCGATCGGACGCAAATTGCGCCAGAAGGGCAGCGCCTTCAAGGAGCTGTGGCGCTTCATGCGCAAGCGCAAGAAGCTCTGGCTGGCGCCGATCATCCTGGTGCTGGTGGCGTTCGGGACCTTCCTGGTGTTGACCCAGGGCTCGGTGCTGGCGCCCTTCATCTACGCGATGTTCTAGCCCCCTCGAAGCGAAGCTTCGAGGAGGCTATTCCGGTTCCGCTCCTATCCGGCTCCGCTCCGGTTCCGGCTCCGGTTACAGCGCGGCGCCGTCGTACTTCGTGATGGTCAGCTTCTCGAGGTCGACGCCGTGCAGGCAGCGCACGTTGATGGCGCGCATGTCCTTGCCGTCGGGCAGGGCGGCGCCGCAGTAGCTGCGCACGCCGCAGGTGGTGCAGAAGAAGTGGTGGATCATGTGGCGGTTGAACTGGTAGTCCTGCACCGCGTCGCCGCCGGACAGCAGCTTGAACTGGGCCGCGGGCACGAAGGTCAGCAGCGTGCCGGTGCGACGACAGATGGAGCAGTTGCACTCGATGACGCGGCTGAGGTCGGTCTCGACGGTGTAGCGGACCTTGCCGCAGTGGCACGAGCCTTCGTAGGTCTTGGTTTCGGACATGGTGGGGCTCCTAGGGTGCGAGGTCGTCGGCGCCAGGTGGGGTGGTCGCCGGCGCGGGGTCGGAGGCCGCCGGCTGGGTCGGCGTCGCGGTCGGGGTCGGCGGCGTGGCCGGGGTGACGCTGACCTGGTCGATGAGCACCGGGCGGCCGCTGGTCACGCGCCACAGCTGCAGCGCGCCGCCGTTGAAGGTGAGGCCGGCGATCATGGTGCCGCCCTGCGCGATGCACACCGCCTGGCGCGTCTTGAGCTGCTGGAAGGCGAAGTGAATGTCGGCGGTGGTCGGCTCCAGCGACTTCAGATCCAGCTTGCGCAGGCCGGTGGCCAGGGTGGCGATGCCGACCTCGGCGGGGTGCTGGCTCGAGCCGCGCGCGCACGGCTTGCTGTCCTTGTCGTTGTCGCGCACCGTCAGCGTGTAGTCGCCCGAGGTGGCGACCTTCTTCGGGGGGCCCAGCGCTGCGCAGCCCAGGGTGGCCAGCGCCAGCGAGGTCAGCGTCACCATCATCAGCTTGTGCATGTCGTGTCTCCGGTTGCTCGTCACTTGATGATCCCGCGGCGATACAGCAGCCACACGATGACCGCCGCGATCAGCAGCAGGGTCAGCGCGGTCGACCACCAAGGCTGCTTCTTCGATTTGGCTTTGCCACCGTCGCCAGCAATGCCGGTGACCGCGCGGGCGCTCTTCTGGAAGCCGGTGCGCATCCCGGTCAGCAGACCGCCGCTCTTCTTCTTGGCCGATTTGCTGGCCTTGCGTCCCATCAGTCGAGCTCCAGGTGGGTGGGGCCGCCGAGGCGATGGTCGATGCTGGCGCGCGGCGGCATGTCCTTCTTGCGCAGCAGGCAGGGCCCCATGGCCAGGGCGTCCATCTCGGTGCGCATGAAGCAGCGCACGGCGTCGAGCGGGCTCTCCACGATGGGCTCGCCGCGCACGTTGAAGCTGGTGTTGACCAGCACGGCGCACCCGGTCCTGGCCGCGAACGCGCTGAGCAGCGCGTGGTAGCGCGGGCTGTCGGCGGCGTGCACGGTCTGCACGCGCGCGCTGTAGTCGACGTGGGTGACCGCCGGGATGTCCGAGCGCGGCACGTTGAGCAGGTCGATGCCGAACAGCTTGCGCTGTGCGTCTGTCAGCGGAATGCGTCTGGATTCCCGCACCGGAGCGACCAGAAGCATGTACGGACTGTCAACATCGAGGTCGAAGTAGTCGCCCGCGCGCTCGGCCAGCACGCTGGGGGCGAAGGGCCGGAAGCTCTCGCGGTACTTGATCTTGAGGTTCATCACCGACTGCATCTTGGTCGACCGTGGATCGCCGAGGATGCTGCGGCCACCCAGCGAGCGCGGGCCGAACTCCATGCGACCCTGGAACCAGCCCAGCACCTGCTCGCTGGCCAGGATGTCGGCGCAGGCCTCGTCCATGGCGGCGTCGCCCAGGACCTCGTAGGGCAGCCCGAGATCGTCGAGCACCTCGCGGATGAAGGGCTCGCCATAGGCGGGGCCGAGGTAGCTGCCCTTCATGCCGTCGCGCGCGCCGGGGGCGATGACGCGGGGGTTGCCCAGCACCTTGTGCCACACCGCCAGCGCGGCGCCGATGGCGCCACCGGCGTCGCCGGCGGCGGGCTGCACGAAGATGCGCTTGAACGGGGTCTCGCGCAGGATGTGGCCGTTGCCGACGCAGTTCAGCGCCACGCCGCCGGCCAGGCACAGGTTGTCGAGGCCGGTGCGCGCGTGGGCGGCGCGCGCCAGCGTCAGCATGCAGGTCTCGGTGGCCTTCTGCACCGAGGCGGCCAGGTCCATCTCGCGCTGGCCCAGCTTGGACTCGGGCGCGCGCGGCGGGCCGCCGAACAGGTCGTGGAAGCGCCCGTTGGTCATGCGCAGGCGCGACACGTAGGCGAAGTACTTCTGGTTGAGGCGGAACGAGCCGTCGGCGCGCAGGTCGACCAGCTCCTTCATGATGGTGTCGTAGAAGCGCGGCTCGCCGTAGGGCGCCAGCCCCATGACCTTGTACTCGCCGGAGTTGACCTTGAAGCCGAGGTAGTAGGTGAAGGCGGAGTACAGCAGACCGACGGAGTGGGGGAAGCGAATCTCGCGCTCGATGGTCAGGTCGGCGCCGCGACCGACGCCCATCGAGGTCGTGGTCCACTCGCCGACGCCGTCGATGGTGAGGACGGCGGCCTCCTCGAAGGGCGATGGGTAGAAGGCGCTGGCGGCGTGCGACTCGTGGTGCTCGCAGAACAGGATGGCGCGCTCCTGGTCGTGCAGGGCGTCGCGCACCGCGTCCTTCATCCACAGCTTCTTGGTCAGCCACACCGGCATGGCCGAGAAGAACGACGTCGGCGAGGTCGGCACCGTGCCGAGGTAGGTCTCGAGGATGCGCTCGAACTTGACCAGCGGCTTGTCGTAGAACACGACGTGGTCGATGTCGGCGGGGGAGGCCACGCCGCCCTCGTGCAGGCAGTAGGCCAGGGCGTGCTTGGGGAAGGCCTCGTCGTGCTTCTTGCGCGTGAAGCGCTCCTCCTGGGCGGCGGCCACGATCTCGCCGTCGACGATCAGCGCGGCCGCGCTGTCGTGGTAGAAGGCCGAGATGCCGATGATGCGGGTCGGCATCAGTACTGGTTCTGGTAGTCCTCGGGAGGCCTGCGGCGCTCCTCGGGGTCGCGCTCGATCCAGTAGGTCGGGCGCCTGGGGTCGGGGCGTCGAGTCAGCGGGTCGCGGCCGAACAGGCGCATGACGCCGCGGATGGGCATCAGGAAGACGAAGTAGATGACCCCGAGCAGGATGCGGGTGTTGATCCAGGCCAGCACGTGGGCCAGCTTCATCCAGGCGCGGTAGACCGGGCCGAGGATGCGGCGCCAGCGCGCGGGGACGGGCGGCGGGGGCAAGCCCTCCCTGGGGACCGGCATGGGGCCACGCCAGGGCGGGAGCGGTGTCGGCGCGGCGGGGGTGGCGGGCGCTGGCGAGGTCATCTTGCGGGGCCTGCGTCGGGAGACGGAGCAGTGCCAGGCACGGGTGCGGGTGCGGGTGGCGGGGCGGGGCGGGCGTGGACCAGATCGAGGCGCTCGAGCTCGGCGGCGATGGCCTCGGCGGCCAGGCGCTGGGCCAGCTCGTTGGGGTGGTGATCGACCGCGTGTACCACCAGAGCGCCGGCGGACTTGCCCGCGTAGGCGGCGCGCAGGTCGAGCCAGGGCGCGCCGGTCTTGTCGAGCATGGCCTCGAGCTCGGCGTGGGCGCGCTTGAAGGGGTAGCTCTCGCCGAGCTTGAACAGCATGGGGTAGACCGCGACCAGGACGCCAGCGCCGGGACCCGCGCCTCGGGCCTCGCGCACGAAGGTGTCGAGCATGCGCTGGGTCTTGTCCATGCCGTCGGCGTTCTTGCTGCGATCGAAGGCCTCGGTGTACCAGGCCGCGGTCTGCTTGTGGATGCGACGCTGGTCCAGCCGCGCGGCGATCAGCGCGTACAGGCGCGACCAGCGGCGCAGCCAGCGCTTGACGCCCGACGGCTTCTCGATCTTGCCGGGGCGGAACATGACCAGGTCGTCCGCGGCGTGGCGCTTCTCGTCGACCGCGCGCACCCGGAAGGCGTCGTTCAGGACATAGCCCAGCACCACCACGTCGGGCTGGAAGTCGAGGTGCTTGCGCAGGATGTTGATCTCGACCTCGGTGTTGATGCCGGGCTGGGCCAGGTTGATGACCTCGACCGCCAGCTCGGGGTGGCGCGCCTGCAGCGCCTTCTCCAGCTGGGCCGGCATGGTGTCGGGGTCCTTGACGCCCTCGCCGTAGGTGAAGGAGTCGCCGATGGCCAGCACGCGGAAGGTGTTCGGCTGGCGCGCCACGTCGCGGCGCGCGCCGCGGTAGCCGTCCACGTTGTTGGAGAAGTCGACGCAGTAGGGCGTGTGGGTCAGGCGCGCCATCGGGATGGCGTGGTAGTGCTCGGTCTCGAGCAGCATGTAGCCGGGCCAGTCGTCGGGCACCGAGCGCACGAAGTAGCCGCGCGGGTTCGACGGGTAGCAGTCGGCGCCGGTGTTGTCGGGCTCGTGGTGCTGGCGCGGCTTCATGGTCACGACCTGCTTGCCCTGCACGCGCGGCGCGCCGAAGAAGACGCGCACCACGCCCTCGAGCAGCAGCAGCGCCACCAGCAGCGAGGCCAGCACCAGGCCGAAGTTGGCCAGCGCGCGCTTGACGCGGGAGCCCGGGCTCGCGGGCGCCGCGGTCACGGGCGCGGCGGCGTCGTCGGCCTCGCCGTGGTCTGGCCCGGTGCCGGACACCTTACTTCTTGAGCTCCTCGAAGGAGCGCCCGGGCGTGGTGCGCTCGCTGGGCAGACCGACCTGGGCCCAGCCGGCCTCCTGGCCGTCGCCGCCGTAGCCGCCGCGCATCTCGACCAGGTTGCTGTAGCCCGAGGCCGCCATCACCTCGGCGGCCTTGAGCGAGCGTCCGCCCGACTTGCAGCCGACCACGATCTTGGCGCTCTTGTCGGGGAACGCCCTGGCCACCACGGCCGCGAAGTCACCGTTGGGCGCCATGCCCCCCGGGCCCATGTGCATCAGCGGCACGTTGTAGGCGCCCGGGGGATGGCCGCCGTCGTACTCGGGGATCGAGCGCACGTCGAGGTAGGCATAGCCCTGCGCGACCAGCTCGCTGGCTTCCTTGGGGGACACTCGCTTCACGGCCATGGGGCGACTCCTGATCGAAACCTCGCGAAGCTAGCAGGCCGGTGCTGCGCCGTCCATACGCCCGGCCGGTGGGGGCCAGGCGTGACGCGACGCGCTTTTCCCGCACCCGGCGTCGGTGTACCTTGGTACCGATGGCCAGGCACATCAGCCTCTCGCGGCCTGCCGGCGATCCGATCCTGGATTCCGCCGAGGCCAGCCTGGTCGAGCGCTCGCTCAACCATCTACGCAAGGTCTGCCCGCGCGACGCCGGTATCCTGTGGGCGCAGCTCAAGCGGCTGGGCCTGCTGGGTTCGGCGCTGGAGCAGACGCCTTCGCTGTACGTGCCGTCCACGCTGGGGGCCTCGACGCGCGACGAGTCGACCCTGGTGCAGCAGCTGTCGCACCTGGATCCGCTGGGCGGCGAGCTGGCCCTGCCCGAGAAGGCCATCATCGCGCACGCCTTCCTGACCGCGAAGATCTCGCTGCTGCGCGCCTTCCTGCTCGCGCACGCGCCCAGCGCGCCCGGGGCGGACATGTCGCTGAACCGCGAGTTCCGGGAGGAGCTGGCGCAGTCGGTGTACACCGGGATCGCGTCGGAGATCCTGCTCGGGCTGCTCAGCGATCCGGCGGTGATGGACAGCACCAAGGTCCGCGCCGCGCGCCAGCTGATCCTGATCTGGGAGCGCGCGACCCACGTCGAGATCGACGACTTCTGTCCCATGCTGGAGTCGGCCTGGGAGGCGCGCAGCCACCTGACGGCGGGTTTCGGGGCGCTGCTGGGCACCGCCGAGTACATGCGCCTGGTGCACGAGAACTGCTCGCCGCAGTTCCTGGAGTTCTTCACCCGCGACGAGGTCACCCGCGGCGAAACCCAGGCCTTCGAGGAGTTCCTGTTCAACGTGACCTGGGAAGACCTCGACAAGCTGCGCGCGCAGATGGGCAAGGAGAAGCGCGGCGCCATCGACCCCACCTACGCGGCGCGCGTACTGGAGCGGCCGATGCACGAGATCGGCGCCATCGACGACCCCGAGGCGCTGTACCGATCATACCGGCGCCGGCGCACTGCGGCCGAGTTCCGGCGGCTGACCAAGTCGCCCGGGCCGCTGCGGGTGGCCGAGGCGTACCTGATGGTGTTCGTGCTCGACGTGACCCCGAGCGGACACACCTCACCCGAGATCGACGTCGATCGGCTGCTGGCCGGCAAGGCCAAGCAGTCCCTGCAGTAGCCGCGCTGCTTCGCGCTATTTCGGCGGGTCCGGGATGATCCAGTTGTCGCCGAACAGCGAGCTGCCGCCGTCGATGCGGAAGACCTGCCCGGTGACCCAGTCGGTCAGCGGCGAGGCCATGAAGACGATGCTGGTGGCGATCTCGGCCTCGGTGCCGAAGCGCTTCATGGGCGAGCGCAGCCGGCTGGCCTCCAGCAGCTCGGGCGGATACTGCGCGGTGCCCGAGGAGATGACGGTGCCGGGGGCGACGGCGTTGACGCGGATCTTGTAGGTCGCCCACTCGATCGACAGGGTGCGCACCATGTTCTCGACCCCGGCGCGCGCGGCGCCGGTGTGCACCATGCCGGGGAAGCCGCGCTTGGCGTTGGCGGTGATCATGACGATGCGGCCGCCCTTGGCGGGGATCATGGCGCGGCGGGCCACCGCGGTGGTCATGTAGAAGGTGCCGCTCAGGTTGTTGCGGATGACGGCGTCCCAGCCCTTGGGCTCCAGGGCCTCCGCCGCCATGGGGAACTGGCCGCCGGCGTTGTTGATGAGGACGTCGATGCGCCCGTAGCGAGCCATCACGGCGTCGACGAAGGCGGCGACCTGCTCGGGCTGGCGGATGTCGCAGACGTCGGCGAAGACGTCGAGGCCGGCGGCGCTCAGGTCGGCGACGGCGGCGTCGAGCCGCTCACGCTTGCGGCCGCAGATGGCGACGCGCGCGCCCAGGGCGCCGAGCTCGCGCACGGTGGCCAGGCCGATGCCGGAGCCGCCGCCGGTGACGATGGCGACCTCGCCCGCGAACAGGCCGGGGGCGAACGCCTTCGAGGTCAAGGTGGTCATGGCGGGACGATAGCCGAGTCGGGCGTGGGCGGCTATCCTCGGCGAGTGACCGAGGCGAACTGGTCGTGGTTGCCGCTGATCGGGGCGGGGGTCCTGTTTGCGGGCTGGCTGTATCTGCTGTGGGTGCGCCGGGTCAAGGCGCGCGTCCTCGACACCGTCATCCTCAAGTGTGTGCAGCAGGGCAGGACCGACCGCGCCCTCAAGATGCTCTCCGCGGTCGGCAACAAGGCCAGCTATGCGGGGGCGATCCGGGTCGCGCTGCTGGCCATGACCGCGAGCGAGGCTGACGCCGAGCAGCGCCGGCAGGCCGGGCAGGCGGCGTTCGACACGCGCTGGAGCATCGAGATGCGCCAGCTGGTGCGGCTGCGCGCGCTGTGTGTGGCCGGGATCGTGCTGAGCACCATCTCGGTGGTGGCGGGCGCGGCGGCGGAGCTGCCGCCCTATGGCGCCGCCTGTCTGGTGCCGGCGCTGCTGGGGCTGCTGATGGAGATGCAGCTCCGGGGTGCCCGCGATGGCTTCGACGGCATGGTGGCCGAGCTGGGCAAGCAGCTGGCGCTCCAGCGTGAGCCCGAGGCCCCGGCGGCACCGAAGCCAGCCCCGGTCGTGGTCAAGGCGCCGTTTCGCGTGCAGTCGGACGTGCACGACCCGTGTGCGCGCTGCGGCGGGATGCGCATCGCGCAGCTCGACGGGGTGTCCATCGATGGCATGCCGGCGGCGCGCCTGCTGACCTACTTCTGTCGCGACTGCGGGACCGGGCTGTTCGAGGTCGATCCGGCCGACCTGCCGGCGGGTGAGGACGTGCGCGGCGTGCCGCGGCGCAAGCCGAGCTGACGTGGCGCGGGTCAGCCGCCGCGCGAGGCCTTGCGACCGCGCGGCTCGGCCGGGGGCGGCGCCGGGGCGCCGCCGGCGGGCTCGGGTGGGGCGAACATCTGTAGCTGGCGCGAGCGCGGGCCGGTGCGCTCGGGCTCGAACAGGGAGGCGCCGTCCTCGCGCCGGTAGTGCGACGCGAAGCGCTCCCAGGTCAGTCGATCGAGCGGCTCGAGGCGCTGCACCAGCAGCTCGGCGATGCGCAGCGAGGGCACCCGGTCCTTGATCTTGGACAGCTCGACCTCGATCTCGCGCGTCAGGTCGACCAGCTTGGAGGCTGCGCCGCTGGCGAGGGGGCGACCGCGCGCCACCCGGAGCAGGGTGCGCAGCAGCTTGTCGCGGTCGAACGGCTCCTGCGCGCCGGAGCGCTTGACCACCGCGGGCATCGGGCGCTCGACGTGCTCGAAGGTGGTGAAGCGCAGGCCGCAGCGCTCGCACTCGCGACGGCGCTTGATGCCGCCGGTCGGGGTCGGACGCGAGTCAGTGACCTTCGACTCGGGGTGATCGCAGAACGGGCACTGCACGGAAAGATCGTCGCACGGCCGAGGCGCGCCGTCCAAATGCCGGGCCCGAAAATGCGAACGCCTGAACCGAAGTCCAGGCGTTCGCGTGAAGCTGGATCAGGCGTCGATCAGAACGCGCAGAGCAGCCAGATCGCGCCAGTGATGATGGCGACGAAGCCGAGCGGCGTCTGGATGCCCGCCAGCTTCTTCTGCATGGCCTCGCCCTTGGCGGCCATCTCGGGGTTCTTGCCACCGACCTTGGAGGCGATGAGACCGTAGCCGAGCAGCACGCCGAGGAGGATCTGCAGGATGCCGACCCAGTACATCGAGTAGCCCAGCAGCTTGTACTTGCCGGGGATGCCCGGGAAGCCGCTGGTGAAGATCTTGCGGACGAACGAACCCTCGGTGCCCAGCAGCCAGAAGTACGTGTCGTAGAGGCCCCAGATCAGGGCGATGACACCGATGATGCCCTGGTAGGGCGCAATCTTGTCCATCGCCTTCTTGGCGTCGGGCTTCTTGGCGACGATGAAGCTCGCCGCCGCAAGTGCGCCGCCAATCAGGCACAACATCGCCGTGATCCATACCCTACCTGGAGTTCCACCTCTCATCGCCGTGCCTCCCTTTCCTGGGCCCTCGTGGGCCGTGGACCTGCCATTGAACCAGGGCTCCGACTGAAAGCCGGCGCCACAATAACACCGTTCATGAATCGCAGCCAGATCGACTTGCGCGCCGAGAATTTCGTGTCAGGGGCGCGCCCGGCTGATGAGCGTGATCCCCGCGAGCAGGCCACCGACGATGAGCGCGCCGAGACCGACGCCGACCAGCGCGGGCTCGGGGCCGCGCAGCAGTGCGGGGACACCGGCGAGGCCGACACACATGGCCAGACGCAGGAAGAGATACGAAGCCTTCGCGCGCATCGCCGCGCTGCGTGGCAGCGGCAACATGTGCAGCAGGCGCAGGTGCTCGACCGGTGGGCGCAGGGCACGCCACGCCATCACGACCTGGTACACCGCGAGGCCGCCGGCCAGCAGCAGCACGGACTGAACATGTGCCTCGCCTCGGACCCAGATGCCGACCGCGATGAGCGCGATCATGCCCGCGCCGCTGGCCGCGTAGGCCGCCGGGTAGCGGCGCCGCAGGTTGGTGATGTCCTTGCGATAGAGGGTGAGGGTGCCCGCGTGGGTCGTCGTCATCATCAAGAGCCGTCCCCAGGCTGCCTCGAGCGGACCCGCGCTGGTGCGCTCGATCCAGATGGGTCGCGCGCGATCCAGGGCGATGATGGCGAGCCAGGCCCGGCGATACCAGCCGGGAGCCGCGGCGCGCGCCGCCACGGTCAGCACCGCGGCCAGCATCGTCAGGGCAACAAAGGGTGCCCACGTATACGGGACCCATAGAGGCACCTTCCCACGCGTCACCCAGGGGATGGCGGCCAGCGTGGCCGCGAGCAGGATGCTGGCGGCGATCGAGGGGATGAGCGGGAGCAGCTGGGTAGGCGGCGGGCCGCCAGGCTCCAGGATGTCGAGCTTGGTGCGGCTGGCCTGCGGCTGTGCCAGCAGCGCGCCGCCGAGCAGCGCGGACGATGGTCCGGCCAGCGCAGCGCAGACCAGGGCGGCGCTGCACAGCGCGAGCGCGCGCAGCGCAGGGTCGAAGTCGGGGCCGTCGGAGGCCACCAGCGCGGGCGCCGCCGCGATGGCGGTGCCGACGATGAACAGCGCGGCGCGCCGGGCCGCGTGCATCAGGCCCACGCGCAGATGCACGCGCCCGCCGATGGGCAGCCGCGCCAGCGCGGCGGCGTCGGCGCGCCAGAACAGCGCCCAGGGGCCGCCCAGCACGACCAGGGTGGCGCCGCCGAGGCCGATGGCGAGCGGCCAGGCCACGCCACCGCTGCGGTAACCCAGCGCGGCGGCGACCGCGCCCAGCGCGAGCGGCCATCCCGCCAGCAGCCAGCCCAGCGGACCGCGCGCGCGCGTGGCCTCCAGGCGGGCGCGCGCGGCGATGCGACGCGCGGTCATCGCGTGGGCCTCGGACACTGGTGCCTGGGTGGCAGGCGCGGGCACCGGCGCGGGCGCGCTCGGGGTCACGTCGCGCTCGCCCCGACCAGTCCGAGGTACAGCTCCTCGAGCGCGCCGGCGCCCTGCTTGCGCAGCTCGGCGAGCTCGTCGGCGACGACCTCGCGCTTGATGCGGCCGGCCTCCATGATGATCAGGCGGCTGCACACGCGCTCGGCGATGCCGAGGAGGTGCGTCGACATGATGACGGCGGCGCCCTCGGCGGCGGCGGCCTCGATGACCTCGCGGCCAGCGCGCGCGGCGTGCGGGTCGAGGCCGTTCAGCGACTCGTCGATCAATAAGGCAGCTACGTCCCCTACCAAGGCGGCCGCCAGCGAGACACGCTGGCGCATGCCGAACGACAGCTCGCGACACAGCCGCTTGGCGGCGTCGCCCAGGCCCAGGCGCGCCAGCAGGCCGTCCGCGCGCGCCGGGTCGGGCTTGCCGCGGGCCTCGGCCACGAAGGCCAGGTGCTCGCTGACGGTGAGGAACTCGTACAGCGTCGGCGGCTGGTCGGCCACGCCGAGGCGACGCAGCGCGCGCTCGGGCTGGGTCGTGATGTCGACGCCGTCCACGCTGATCTTGCCGCCGTCGATGGCGCACACCCCGGCGATGGCCATCATGGTCGTGCTCTTGCCGGCGCCGTTGGGGCCCAGCAGGCCGACGATCTCGCCGGGCGCCACGCTGAGGCTGAGGCGGTCCACGGCGAGGCGCTTGCCATAGCGCACGGTGAGGTCGGAGACGGCGATCACGCGCCGTAGATATCACGATCATCTAGAATGGGGGACTGTGCGTACACGGTGGCTGCTGGCAGTGTTCCTGATTCCCCGCCTGGCGTGGGCCTACGAGGTCAACACCCACCGCTGGATCATGCAGCAGGCCGGCGGCGTGCTGATGACCCGGGGCACCCGCGGCGAGTATGACGAGGCGCTGACCCACCTCGATGACCTCAAGTATGGCGTCGAGCACGAGGATGACCTCGCCGACGGGGACGCCAACCCGGTGACCATCCGGGTCATGCACCACTTCTACCGGCCCATCGACGATCACGGGCTGCGCTTCCCGGGCTTCAGCGACTTCCCGAGCTCGTACCACTGGGCCGCCGAGGCCAACGCGCAGAACGAGTGCGACTGGACCGACGCGGTGACGGCGTATCGCTCGGGCGCGCCCGGCTCGGTGCAGGTGGCCTATCGCTGCCTGGGCCAGGTCATCCACCTGGTGCAGGACGCGACGGTGCCCGCGCACACCCACCTCGACATCCACGGCCCCCAGGAGCCCGAGGACTACGAGAACTACTGCCGTGATCGCACGCGGTCGGACACCGACGCCGATCTGCCGCGGCCAGCGACCGGCGCCGCCATCCCCAGCTACCCCACGCTGCGCGACTACTGGAACGGGGCCGCGCGGCAGGCCTACTTCAGGAACCGCTTCCCGGCGGATCTGCGCAACACCGCGGCGCCGACCGGGCGCCTGAAGGAGATGTACCCCGACCTGCACTGGAACGCGACCGACGGGCAGTGGGACATCACGGTGCCCGACCTCGGCAACTATGACGGCGATCCCACCGCCGACGACGAGTGGTGGGAGGAGATCGCCAACGTCGACAACGTGCTCGAGCAGCCGGGCTGGTACTACCTCGAGGAGACCAAGTACACGCCGGTGATCGACAAGAACTTCGTCGATCCGCTGAATCCGACGCGCGATCGCTATGTCGCCAACTCGACACCGATGACGCAGAACTTCGCGCGTGACCTGGTGCCGGTGGCCATCCTGCACAGCGCGGGCCTGGTCAAGAAGTGGATGGATGACGTGGTGCCCGACGTGCTGGTGTCGCGCCTGGCGGGCAACGGCGTCGAGGGCTCCGTGATGGTGCTCGAGGGCAGCACGGTGATGTTGGAGGTCGTGGTCGACAACCGCGGCAAGACCGCGGCGACGGTGCGGCTGGATACGCCGTGGGTCGAGCCGCTGAGCGGGCTGACCGGCGCGCTGGCGCCGCAGGAGCGCGTGGCGGTCGCCGACGGCGCCATGCTGGTGAAGCAGTACGCGCTGGCGACGTCGGGGCTGCCGCTGGGGACGTACACCGTGCGCGCCGAGCTGACCGCGGCGCTGCCGGGTGATCGCACCGCGCGCGACGATGCCCGCGAGCTGACGGTGCAGGTGGTCGCCACGCTGCCAGTCGACGCCGGGGGGCTCGACAGCGGCGGCGCGGCCGACGCCGGGGGCGGCGACGCGGGCGGTTTGCCGGGCGACGACGACGGCGGCTGTGGCTGCCGCGTCGGGGGCCGCGCGCAGCCCGCGAGCGGCGCCACCGGCCTCGCCGCGCTGGGCCTGGTGGGGCTTGGATTCTGGCTCGTGCGTCGGCGACGTCGCGGCTAGACTCGCGCGGTGTCCGCCTCCGCACCCGCAGCAGGCCCGGGCTCCGAGGGTGAGCCGCCACTGCGCGGGGTGAGCTGGCTGGTCGGGCCGTTCGTGCTGGCGGCCTTCGTGATCGGCCAGCTGGTGGTCGAGATCGCGCTGTATGCGCTGCTGCGGCTCGATGGCATCAAGGTGCGTGACGCCTTCGACGTACCCGCGGTGCCCGGCGCGCTGCGCCTCCTGGCCGGGCAGCTGGTCGGCGGCGCGCTGGCGCTGGCGGCGGTGCGCTTCACCACGCGGGCCGAGGATCCGCGCCCCATCGTCGGCTGGATCGGGCCGCTGCGACCGTCGTGGCTGGGGCTGGCGCTGCTGGTGGCGCCCTGTGCGTCGATCCTGGCCGCCGACGCCGAGGCCCTGCTGCTGCACCTCTTGCCGCGCAGCGCCAAGGAGCTGGCGCTGTACAAGTTCGTCTTCTTCCCCGACGCCGAGGTCGCGCGCGTGCTGACCATGGTGGCGACCATCGTGATGGCGCCCCTGATCGAGGAGCTGGTGTTCCGCGGCGCGCTGCGCGGCGGGCTGGCGCGGCGCTACGGCGTGCCAGCGGGCGCCGTCCTGACCGCGCTGCTGTTCGCGGTCGCGCACATGAGCCTGCGCGCCGGGGGGATCCTGTTCCTGCTCGGCCTCGGCAACGCCATCCTGGCGCGGCGCTCGGGCGGGCTGGCGCTCCCGATGGCGACCCACGCGCTGTACAACGCCACCTTCTACCTCCTGCCCGAGCGCGCCGTCCTCGCGCCCGCACCGGCGCTGGGCGGCGGGCCGACGCTGCCCTGGCTGGTGCTGGCCGGCGCCGCCGTCGGCATGGTGGTGGGCTGCGTCGGCCTGGGCCGCGTGCTTCAGCGCTCGAACAGCCCCGCGATGCCCTGACCGACGCCGATGCACATGGTGGCCAGGCCGCGCCTGGCCCCGCGCCGGCGCAGCTCGTACACCAGCGTGGCCACGATGCGCGCGCCCGACGAGCCCAGCGGATGGCCCAGCGCGATGGCGCCGCCGTTCACGTTGAGCCGCGCCTGGTCGATCTCCAGATCGCGCACGCAGCCCAGCGCCTGCGCAGCGAAGGCCTCGTTGATCTCGACCAGGTCGACGTCGCCCACGCCCCAGCCCGCGCGCGCCAGCGCCTTGCGCGTGGCCGGCACCGGGCCGACGCCCATCATGCGCGGGTCGACGCCCGCGACACCGCCGGCGACCACGCGCGCCAGCACCGGCCAGCCATGGCGCGTCGCGCGCGCGCGTGAGCACACCAGCAGCGCCGCGGCGCCGTCGGTCAACGTCGACGCGTTGCCTGCGGTCACGGTGCCGCCGGCGCGGACCGCCGCCTTCAGCTTGCCGAGCTGCTCCAGCGAGGTGTCGGCGCGCGGCCCCTCGTCGGCCGCCACCCGGGTGACGGCACCCTTGGCGCCGGGGACGTCGACCGCCACCATCTCGTCGTCGAAGCGGCCGGCCTTCTGCGCCGCCACCGCGCGCTGGTGGCTCTGCAGCGCGACGGCGTCCTGGGCCTCGCGCGTGATGCCAGACGCGGTGGCCAGGTTCTCCGCGGTCTCGCCCATGGCCTCGAGCGGGAACATGGCCTGCATCTTCGGGTTGGGATAGCGCCAGCCCAGCGAGGTGTCGTAGATGGTGACGTTGCCGTTGGCGAACGCGACGTCGCTCTTGGGCAGCGAGTACGGGGCGCGCGTCATGCTCTCGACGCCGCCCGCGATGAAGAGGTCGCCCTCGCCGGCGCGGATGGCGCGCGCGCAGGCCAGGATGGCCTCCAGGCCGCTGCCGCACAGGCGGTTGACGGTGACGCCGGACACCGACTGCGGCAGCCCGGCCAGCAGCGCGCCCATGCGGGCGACGTTGCGGTTGTCCTCGCCGGCCTGGTTGGCGCAGCCGAAGACGACGTCGTCGAGCTCGTCGGCGGGCAGCTGGGTGCGCTCGGTCAGGGCGCGGATGACGTGGCCGGCCAGATCGTCGGGGCGCACCGCGCTGAGGCCGCCGCGGAAGCGGCCGATGGGGGTGCGCACGGCACCGGCGATGACTGCGTCTTGGTCGCTCATGGCCAGGGACTATAGATGAAGAAAGGGGCGGCTCCAGTCGGAGCCGCCCCTCGATGGACTTGCAGAGCCTCGCAGGGAGGTTCAGCAGCGATTCGCCTCCACAGCGAAGCCACTACGTTTACTCATGTCGTCTTCTCCTCCCCCGCCGTCAGGCGGCACCCGTGGGGCACTTGCCCGGGATGATGCGGCACGCGCCACATCGGGTGTTCGTTGTGGGGCGCACGGGCGCCCGAGTCGGCGCGAACCCGACGGCCCCACAATGGGGACGCCGCAAGTCGCGACCGGGTGCTCATGCTACCTATAATGAGGTCAGATACGGTGGGTTGCAAGATCGTGCAGCAAGATTGCCTGGCCGGGGGGCGTTCGCCTGGTCAGGCCTGCCCCAGCGCCTGCAGCACCGGCGTCGCCCAGGGGTGGCCGGGCGCCACCGAGGTCGCGCGCTTGGCCAGCGCGGCTGCGTTGGCGTAGTCACCAGCCTGGTACAGCGCGTACGCGCGCATGCCATCGCAGTGGGCATGCTGGGCGGCGTCGCGCGCCGGCGACGCCACCCACAGCTGGTCGGCGACCCCCAGCTTGGCGGCGGCGGTGCGGTAGTCCTGCTTGCGCAGGAAGGCCTCGCCCTCGAGCGTGTGCAGCAGTGCCGACTGGGCGTGGCCGGCGCGCGCGTTCTCGACGCAGGCCGCGGCGCGGTCGAGCTCGCCGAGATCGATCAGCGCCCGCACCGAGCCGGCCACGATGGCCGGGTTCGCGGCCTCGCGCGCGGACGCCATCCAGAACGACTGCGCCGCCTGCTCCTTGCGGCCGGCCTGCTGGTGCAGGCTGCCGATGAACAGCAGGGTCTCGCCCGGCGTGGTGTCGGCCGCCAGCGAGCGCTGCGCGGTCGCGATGGCCTCCTCGAGCTGCCCGGAGCTGGCCTGCTGGCGTGCCAGCGCCAGCATCTGATCGGGGTTCGGCGGCAGCGGCGGCACTCCACCCATGGGCGCGCCCAGCGGCGGCACTCCCCCCAGCATCGGCGGGGCCAGCGGCGGCGGCCCCAGCGGCGGCACGCCACCGGGTGCGCCCAGCGGCGGCACACCCATCGGCATCGGCATCGGCGGCGCCAGGCCAGGCACGCCACCGCCCTGCATCGGCATCGGGATGGTCGGCGTCGCGTAGGCTCCCTGCGGCGCGGCTGCGACGGCGGCGTCGACCTGGAACTCGACGGTGCGGATCGAGGTGTCGTCGGCGGCGTTGGGGATCTGCACCTCGGCGACCAGGCGATACGACATGCCGTCCTGCGGCGCGGCCCAGCGCGGGTCGGTCGGGAGGTCGAACTCGTAGCTGCGGCTCTCGCCACCGCCCAGCGCGAACTTGCCCGCCACGAAGAAGCGGTCGAGCACCTTGTAGGTGTGGACCTCCTTGCGCTCCTCCTTGGCGCCGATCTTGTGGGTCTCGACCTTGAGGTGGTCCTGTTCGAGGCGCACGTCCAGCAGCGTGATGTCCCACGCCTTGCTGCCACCCTTGAGCACCATCGAGCCCTTGATGGTCTCGCCCGGGCGCAGCTTGTAGCTCTGCCCCTTGGGCAGGTTCTGCGCGATGGTCACGCCCGACATCCCGAGCGAACCCTTGATGTGACTGAGAATCCCCATTTGGCAGGCCCCCCCGCGCGAGAGTATCCGATTTCTACAGCCGGCTGAACAGCTCCGGTCCAACCAGGGTCAACGCCCCGCCGACCGGCGCCCACAGCAGCTGCAGCGCGATCGGCGACTTGGCGCCCTGGAAGTACTCGACCACCACGCGGTGCGGCCCGGCGGCCAGGTCGGTGTCGCCCTGCATCGTGGTCACCGCGTGCACGCCGTCGTTGGTGACGACCCACTTGCCGTCTATCGCCACCCGCGCTCCGTCGTCGGCGGCCAGAGCGAACGTGTAGCGACCCGCGCTGGCGACGTTCAGCGTGCCCGAGAAGCGCATGGCGTAGTTCTCCAGCAGCGGCGGGCCGGCCATGCTGGCGATGGTGACCGGCGGCTCGCGCGAGGCGATGTCCAGCGCGGGCACGACGACGGTGGTCAGCGGGATGCCCAGCGTCGCGAAGTCGGGCAGCTTCTGCACGCCCGGCTGCAGCGGCCACAGCTGGCCGACCAGGCCGCGGTCGGGCGCCACCGGCCGCGTGAAGGCGTCCTCGCCAGTGACGATGAAGCGCGCCTCGCCGACCGGCTGCTGCCACGCGGTCACCACCATGCGCCCGGTGCGCGCACCCGGCGGCACGATGACGTCGATGCGCTTCTGGGTCACCGCGATCGGCCGCGCCACCGAGGCCACCGTGTTGTCGTCGCTGATGAAGGTGACGGTGAGGCTGCCGTCGTTGGCGAAGTTGTCACCCATGATGACGACGCCGGTGCCCACCGGCCCGGTGGTCGGCGACAGGTCCTTGACCACGCCCTGCGGCCGCGCGGTCGAGGTCGCGCCCCCGGTCCAGCCACCGCTCGCGGCGGGCGCCTGTGACGGCTGCGGATAGGTCGCCGGATAGCCAGGCTGGCCCGGCTGCACATACCCGGGCTGCCCCGGCTGCAGGTACCCCGGCGCCGGCTGCCCCGGCTGGCCATAGCCCGGCTGCCCCGGCTGCGGCTGCCCATAGTACCCCGGCTGCTGGCGCGGCGCAGTGCCCCGGTCCTCGATGCGGCAACCCACGGTCGCCAGTGTCACAACGCACAGTAGAGCCGGGAGCGCCTTCACGAACTTCATCAGATCCTCCAAGGCTCAGGCGACGGCCGCGCCCGTGCCGAATTCAACCCGAGCATTCTACATCCGGTCGGGCGCCCCGATACCGAGCAGACGCAGCCCCTCGGACAGCACCTCGCGGGTCGCCGCCGACAGCGCCAGCCGCGCCGCGCGCAGCCGCTCGTCCGCCACCAGCACCTTGCGCGACGGGTCGGCGTTGCCCAGCGAGTAGTAGTTCGAGTACAGCGAGCACAGCTCGAGCAGATAGCCACCTACACCGTGCGGTTCGCACTCGTCGGCGGCGCGCTGCACCACGTCGGGGAAGTCGGCCAGCGCCTTGGCCAGCGCCAGCTCCTCGGGCAGCTCGAGCGCGCTGGTGTCGGCCTGCGGGTTCACCTCGCCGCCGGCGTTGCGCAGGATCGAGGCGATGCGCGCGTGGGTGTACTGGATGTAGGGCGCCGCGCTGCCCTTGATCGAGATGACCTCTTCCCACTCGAAGTCGATGTCCTTGATGCGCGAGGCCTTGACGTTGGCGAACAGCACCGCGCCGATGCCGATGGTCGCCGCGGTGGCGCGCTCGGCCTCGGGCGGGACGTCGGCGCCGATCTCCTTCATCAGGGCCAGCGAGCGCTCGGTGGCCTCGGCCAGCACATCCTTGAGGAACACCACGTTGCCGCCGCGGGTCGCCGCCTTCTTGCCGCCGATGCGGACCTGGCCGAAATCGACGTGTGCCATGCCCGACGACCAGGCGAAGCCGGCCTTGGCCAGCACCGCGAACAGCTGCTTGAAGTGCAGCCCCTGGCCCTTGTCGACCACGTACAGGCAGCGGTCGAAGTGGTACGACTGGTAGCGGTCGATGGCCGCCGCGAGATCGCGCGTGGCATACAGGGTGGCGCCGTCGGCCTTGCGCAGCAGGCACGGCGGCATGCCCTCGGCGTCGAGGTTGACCACCAGCGCGCCCTCGCTGATCGAGGTCAGCCCCTTGTCACCCAGCAGCTGGATGACGCCGGGCATGGCGGCCTCGAACTCGCTCTCGCCCTTGTAGAGGTCGAACGACACCTTGAGCTGGTCGTAGATCTCGCGGAACTCGGCGATCGAGACCTCGCGGAAGCGGTTCCACAGCGCGCGCGCCACCGGGTCGCCGTCCTCCAGGCGCTTGAACCAGGCCCGGCCGGCCTCCTCCAGCGACGCGTCCTGCTCGATCTCGCGGCGAAAGGCGACGTACATCGCGTTGAGCGACTCGATGGTCAGCGGCTCGGGGGTGCCCGAGCGCTCGGCCGCCGCCAGCAGCATGCCGTGCGTGGTGCCCCAGTCGCCCAGGTGGTTGATGCCGATGACGCGATAGCCCAGCGCGCGGTGCAGGTTGACCAGCGCCCACCCGATCATGGTCGACCGGATGTGGTGGTAGGCCAGCTGCTTGGCGATGTTGGGCGACGAGAAGTCGATGACCACGGTCTTGCCCGCGCCCGGCGTGGTCGGGACGCGCGCCGCGCCGGTCAGCACGTGCGCCAGCAGCGGCCCGCGCGCGGCGGTGAAGTTCAGGTACGGTCCCGACGCGGTCGCCGCGGACAGCAGCGGGGTCGGCGTGAAGGCGGCCGCCAGCTGCTTGGCCAGCACCGGGGGGGCGCCCTTCTTGGCCTTGGCGGCCGGGAACAGGCCGACCGCATAGTCCCCCAGGGTGGCGTCGGGCGGATTGGTGACCGGGAACGACGCGGGGTCGAGCCCGAGCGCCTGGCCGACATGGCTGGCGGCGGCGGCGCGGAAGGGGTTCAGCGAGGCGGACGGCATCGGGGGCTTTATAGCGCAGCGCGGCCGGGTTGTGGCATGCTCCGCGGACTTTGCTGCACGCCATCGCTGACTTCGCCCAGAAGACCATCCTCGAGATGGGTTATCTCGGCATCTTCGTGCTGATGGTGCTGGAGAGCACCATGGTGCCGGTGCCATCCACCCTGGTGATGCCGTTCGCGGGCTATCTGGCCGCGCAGGGGCACTTCTCGCTGCCCCTGGTCATCGCCATGAACGGGGCCGGCGCCATCGTGGGCTCGCTGGCCTGCTACTGGCTGGGTGCGGCGGGCGGCAAGCCGCTGCTCTTGAAGTACGGCAAGTATGTGCTGGTCAAGAAGAGCGACGTGGAGAAGACCGAGAAGTTCTTCGAGAGTCACGGCAGCGCGACGGTGTTCATCGCGCGCCTGTTGCCCGTGATTCGCCACTTCATCTCGATCCCGGCCGGGATCGCGCGCATGAACATGGGCAAGTTCCTGCTGCAGACCTTCCTGGGCGCGACCCTGTGGGGCGGCGGCCTGGCGGTGCTGGGTTACCAGATTGGCGCCAACTGGTCGAAGGTCGGCAAGTACATGAAGCGGGTCGACCTGATCTTCGGGGCCCTGGTCGCGGTGGTGCTGCTGGTGCTGCTGGTGCGCTGGCTGCGCAAGCGCAAGGCGCCCGGGGCCGACGCGGCTGCCGCGGCCACCACGACCGCGGCCGCGGCCAGCGCCGACGCCGACAGCTCCAAGGGCTAGGGCGCGCCCCCAAAATTTGGACTTGCGCCCAGGGCGCATCGTGGTCATCATCGACCTGCTTCAGAACTGACACATCAGTTCTGAGTAATCACAGGCGATTGAATGTCATATCTGAGGTCACCAGAACGCCAGCGTCAGATCCTGTCCTGCGCCCGCAAGGTGTTCGCGGAGCGCGGCTTCCATGGCGCCAACGTCAGCCACATCTGTGCCGAGGCCGGCATCGGGCGCGGCACCCTGTACCTCTACTTCGAGAACAAGCGCGCCGTGCTGGTCGCCATCCTCGAGGACCTGGTGTCCCGGGTCAAGGCCCTGATGGCGCGCCGCCACATCCCGCGCATCCCGCGTGAGGCCGCGAAGGCGCTGACCCGCGACCAGATCGTCGCCTTCTCGGAGGGCCGCCTGGCGGAGCTCCTGGGCGTCGTCTTCAGCGATCAGCAGACGCTGCGCATCGTGCTGCGCGAGGCGGTCGGTCTCGACGTCGACATCGACAAGATCCTGGCGACCATGGACGCCACCCTGATCTCGATCGTGGAGCGCGACCTCATCGCCGCCCGCGACGAGCTCGGGCTGGTGCGTGACGGCATCGATCTGCACCACGTCGCCACCATGGTGGTCGGCGGGGTCGAGAAGCTGGCCCTGGCCGCGCTGCGCGGCGACATCGCATCCGACCTGCCCGCGCTGATCCGCAGCGTGGTGCAGTTTCACCTGTACGGCACCATGAAACCGCAAGCCGAAGGAGGCGTGGCATGAGCGCGAAGAACTGGCCGCCGTACGAGCTGCTCGACGACCGGGTGGAAGCCGCCGAGGCGCGCACGCGCAAGCTGGCGCGGATCTACCACGTCTCGCAGGAGCAGGCCTGGGACGGTCGCGCCCTGCTGGCCCAGCTCATCGAGCGTCACGGCGGCGTGCACGTCAAGCCCGAGCAGCAGGAGTCGCTGGGCAAGATCCTCAGCATCCTCCTGTGGGGCGAGCTGGCGGCGTGGTCGATCAGCGCCGAGCTGGCCGAGAAGCTGGACGACGTCGACGCCAAGATGGCGGCCACCAGCCAGGTCTTCGACGAGGCGCGCCACTTCTATGTGCTGCGCGACTATGTGCGCGCGGCTGGCATCACGCTGCCCAGGCTGGGCGGGCTGTCGAAGAAGCTGCTGACCGAGATGCTGGATACCCACGATCTGGCGCGCAAGCTGATCGGGATGCAGCTCCTGGTCGAGAACATCGCGCTGGTGCTGTTCAAGCAGATCGGCGACGCCAGGATCGAGCCGGTGCTGACCGACCTCTTGCCCTACTACGAGAAGGACGAGGCCCGGCATGTCGGCCTGGGTGTGCTCTACCTGCCCAAGCTGATGCAGGGGCTGGGGCGGGTCGGGCGCGCGCGCATGTGGCTGTTCCAGCTCGAGGTCAATCTGCTGTCGCTGGGCAGCGGGCTCAACCTGCGCGAGGACTTCCACATCCTCGGCCTCGATCCGCGCGCGATGACCGACTACTCGTTCAAGCTGCAGCGCGATGTGTTCCGGCGCATCCGCCAGGAGGACGACCGCGCCGAGGGCGGCGACGGCGAGGAGCACTCGCGCGCCCGTGCCGAGCAGGACCCCAACCTGAAGGGGATGTTCCGCATGTCGCGCCAGGGCCAGCAGCGCTTCACCGGCTTCCTGCACCCCGGCAAGCCGCTGGAGGAGCTGGACCCGACCCACCGCTTCTTCCTCGGGGGCCTCATCAAGGCGGCCGCAGCCACCAACCGTATGTTCTCCTAACCACAAGAAATCATGACAGTGTTGTGAGGTAGTTCAGCAACGCCCCTGGCGTAAGATTCGGGGGCATTGCGCCTGTCATGTTCGAAGATCTCGAGATAGAGGCGCTGGCGGTTCGGCCAGCGGTGACGTTCAAGCCGGTGCTGCCCCACGGGGTGGGCGCCGAGCATGTCCCGCTGGCGAGCGACGACGGCCCTGCAGGGCGCAAGCGTGATCTCGAGATCGGGCCCGCGACGGCGGCGAATGTAGCCGAGCGCGCCAAGGTGATGGCGCGCTTCGCCGATGAGGCCGACACCCGCGCTGCGCATGGCGCGGTGGCCGCGGGGATGGCGGTGGCAGGCGCGGCGACCCCGCTGTTCGCTCACCTGACCGACCGGGCCCCCGCCAACAGCAACGCGACACCAGGGCCCGAGCTGACGGCGATGGCCGCGCAGGCGCCGATGGCGCACTATCACGAGCTGGAGCACGCGGCTGCGGGTGGCGCTGCAGCTGCGCGGGCCCATGCACCAGATGTCGCGGGCGCGGTGGGAGCGGCGACAGGCGCGGTCGCTGGCGCGGCTTCTGCGCTGACCGCCGCTGGTGGCGCCGCGGGCGCCGCCGCGGCGGCGCCGCCGCTGTTCGCGCACCTGACCGATCCGGCGGCCCAGCCGGGTGGCGCCATCCCGGTGGCGCCGCCGGCCGTGTTCGCGCACTGGGGCGAGGCGCCGGCCAACGACAACCAGCAGCAGGCGCTGGCGCTGGAGAGCACGAGCAGCGCGGCGGCCGGTGCGGCGGGTGCGGGGGAGGCGGCGGCAGCGGGGATGGTGGACGACGGCACGGTCGATACCGTCGCCGCGGGAGCCGCTTCGGCAGCGGGCGCCATGCAGGCCGTGGCGGCAGCGTCGGGCGGCGCGGCGGGTGCGGCGGGTGCGGCGGGTGCGGCGGGTGCGGCGGGCGCGGCGGGTGCGGCGGGTGCGGTCGACGATGGCACCGTGGACAGCCGTCGCGACGACGGCACGGTGGCGGACGATGACGGCACCGTCGACACCGCTGTGTCGGCGACGCAGACCGCGGCGGCGGGCGCTGTGAGTGGCGCGGCGACCGGTGCAGGTGCTGCGGCGGGGACCGCCGCGGCGGGCGCGGGTGGGGCGGGCGCGGCTGGTCGCGCGGCAGCGGGTGCGGCGGGGACTGCCGCGGCGGGCGCAGCCGGCGCGGCGGCGACTGGTGCGGCAGGCGCTGCTGCTGCGGCGGGCACTGCGGCCGCAGGCGCTGCGGCGGGGGCAGCGCAGGACGCTGCCAGGCCGGCCGTCGACGACGGCACCGTCGACACCGACGATGGCACCGTCGACGAGCGCGACGACGGCACCGTCGACACCGAGGTGCGCAAGCCCAAGCCCGCCAAGGTGGGCCCGACCGGAAAGCAGTTCGACAAGGCCAAGCTGCGCAAGCTCGGCCACAAGGTCAGGTCGCCGCGCGATGGCGCCTCGGGCCTGCCGACCGGCCAGCGCATGCACAAGCCGATGATGGCGCCGCTCGATACGAACGCGGCGCCGCTGCTGCGCAGCCTGCAGGGCGGGGCCGCGGCAGGCGTGGTTGGTCCTGTCGGCAACGCGGCGGCCACTCCCGCGCTGCGCACCTTGCAGGGTGGCGCGGCGGCCGGCGCTTCGGCCGGCACGGTGGCTTCGACCGCGGCTGGCCCGGCGTCTTCGACTGCAGCGGCTGGCACGGCGGCTTCGACTGCAGCGGCTGGCGCGGCGGGTGCGGCGACCGGCGCGGCCTCGCCGATGGCGAGGGCAGCGGCGGGTGCGGCAGCGGGAGCGACCAGCGCCGCGACGAGTCCGACCTCCACTGCGGCGAGCGCTGCGGCCGGAGCGGCCGCTGGTGCCGTGGGCGCCGCTGCTGCTGATGCGGTCGGCGCCACCGCCGCCGCGAGTGCCGCGAGCGCTGCCGCTTCCGAGGCTGTGACGCCTGCGACGACTGCAGCGGGCAGCGCGGCCGCGGGTGCCGCGGGCGCGGTCACGGCCGCTGGTGCTGCCGCGTCGGGTGCCGCTGCTGGCGCGACTGCCGGCGGCGCGCCCGGCGCCGCTGCTGGTGCTGCGACTGGCGCTGCGGCGGCTGGCGCGGCTGCTGGCGCGCCGAGCGCCGCTGGTGCCGCCGCTGCAGGCGCGGCCGCTGGCGCCGCCTCGGGTGCGACTGCTGCTGCTGGGACCTCTGCTGCGGGTCCCGCGGCTGCTGGGGCCGCGGCTGCTGGTCCCGCGGCTGCTGGGGCCGCGGCTGCTGGTCCCGCGGCTGCGGCCGGTGCTGGGTCGCCGAGCGCCGCTGGCGCCGCCGCAGCGAGCGCTGCCAGCGCCGCCGCTGGGGGTGGTCCCGCGGGTGCGGCTGCGGCTGGCGTCGCCGGTGCGGTCGCGGGTGCTGGCGCGGCTGCGGGTGCTGCGGCTGACGCAGCCCAGGCGCACGCCGACGAGGAGCTCGAGGGCGAGGAGCTCGACGGCGAGGACGCGGAGCTTCTGCAGCCGCACCTCGATGGCGCGCCCAATGCCGCGCCTCGAAGCGCTCCCGGCTCGGGTGGCGCTGGCCAGGGCGGCGACGCTACCGCGGTCAAGCAGAAAGCCGAGTTCAAGAAGGCGAAGCTCAAGGACAGCCTGAAGAAGCGCGCCAAGAAGGCGGGCAAGCGCGCCGCCGACAAGGTCGGCAAGGCGAGCAAGGCGGCTCAGGCAGGCGCGGGGCAGGCGGCGGCCAAGGGCGGCCAGGCCAAGGGCCAGGCCAAGGCCGCTGCGGCGACGCAGTCGGCCGAGACCAAGGCCAAGATCGAGACGCTCAAGAAGAGCATCCAGGACGCCCTCAAGAAGGAGGAGGGCGAACTCAAGCAGGAGCAGGAGAAGGCCGAGGCCGCGTTCAAGTCGAAGGTCGAAGCGCAGAAGAAGCGCCTGACCGACGAGGTCGCCGCCGACATCGCCAAGCTCGAGGCCAAGAAGGCGAAGGAGAACACCAAGCTCGAAGCCAACATCAAGAAGAAGCGCGAGGCGCTCGAGAAGAAGGTCTCCGAGCAGGAGAAGCTGCTGACGACCGCCGCCGCGGGCGAGGCCGGGACGGTGCGCGAGAAGGGCAGCCAGGAGGCCGGGCGCGTCGCGGGCCAGGTCGCTCTGGAGGTCATCGACGTCCACACCAAGGGCGAGGCGGACATCAAGCGCGTCCGCGACCAGGGCATCAAGGACGCCAAGATCGCGCGCGACAAGGGCACCACGCTGGCGGCCTCGGCCAAGGCCGCCGGGCAGACGCGCGCCGACGAGCTCAAGGACACCGGGGAGAAGAAGCAGGCCACCGCCGACGGCGAAGCGCGCGCCGCCAAGGCCATCGAGATGGCGGAGGCCGCGGCGACCAGCATCGAGCGGCGCCTGCTGACCACCTGCAGCCTGATGCTCGCGAAGCTGGCCAAGGCCGAGAGCGACGTCAGGACCAAGGGCGAGAAGCGCGCCAGGAAGGTCGCCGACGACGCCGAGAAGGCGGCCAAGGGCGTCGAGGACAAGGCCAAGGAACAGGTCGCCAAGCTGCGCAGCCAGGTCGCCGCCGAGGTCGCGGCGATGCAGACCGAGCGCCAGCGTGGCATCGCCGAGATCGACGCGATGATCGCCAAGGAGAAGGCGGCGCTCGACAAGAAGGCCAAGGACGGCCAGGCCAAGGTCGAGGCCGAGGCCGCCAAGGAGCTGCCCAAGCTCAAGCAGAAGACCGAGCAGCAGCTCAAGGCCGCGCAGGACAAGGCCAAGGCTGCCGAGGCCAAGGCCGCCACTGCCAACGACAAGAACATCGCCGACATCGAGAAGCAGACCGCGACGGCCATCAAGAAGATCGACGAGGCCTCGGTCGACGCTCAGAAGAAGCTGGCCTCGGTGGTCGCGTGCGCCGACGCCAAGGCCAAGGCCGAGGCCAGCAAGCAGGTCAAGGCGATCGCCGCCGATGGCGCCAAGGCCCTCAAGGCCATGGACAAGATCGTCAAGGAGACCGAGAAGAACCTCGAGACGCAGAACAAGGCGGCGGGGCAGCGCCTGGAGGTCTCCGAGAAGGAGGCGGTCGAGGCCGTCCAGGCCGCCGGCAAGGGCGCTCGCGAGGGTGTGACCGCGAACGCCGACAAGGCCATCGCCGACACCAAGGAGCAGGCCAACAAGGCCTCCACCAACCTGACCAAGCAGGCCGACCAGACCATCGAGAAGATGGACAAGACGGCCGTCCAGATCGACAGCAAGATCAAGCAGAAGTGGGTCAGCGACGCGGTGGAAGAGGCCAAGCTGGCGGTCGATGTGCCGATGGCCACCGGTTGGGGCGCGACCCATGCAATGAACGTGCTCTCGAGCCTGCCCAAGGAGGCCCAGGCCGAGGCCCTCAAGCAGATGGAGGGCGAGTCCTTCGACAAGATGCTCGAGAACGTGCCCACCGATCGCAAGGCCGACTTCGCGAATCTGTACAAGAACACCAGCGACCCCCCGATGAAGATCAAGCTGTGGGGCGAGACCCACAAGGGCCAGACC
>JADYYK010000132.1 GCA_020853705.1 Deltaproteobacteria bacterium | reverse complement strand
TCGCGCAAGAAGTGCACGGGCCGGCGCCGTCGGCGATCCCGCCCGACAGGTAGAGATAGCGCAGGTCGATGGGGATGCTGTTCGCCGTGGTGTCGGCCATCGCGCCGCCGACCAGGACATGGCTCTTGCCGAGAGGTGCCAGCAGATTTCCGGCCATGCACGCCGCGCCGCTGCCATCCGGGCGCGGGGCGGCATCGATGATGCGACCCGCGTCGTCCACCACCACACCGCCACCGTCGACGACCGCAGGGTCGCCGCCACCGCCGCCACACCCGGCCAGCGCCGCCACGGCCGTCAGGATGTAGGCGTTGGCCCTCGTCATCCGGGCCATGTTAGCAGAAGGTCCCGCACCCCGTAGGGTACGGGACCTCCACGGTTCATCCCCCCCGGCGGGCCATCATCGACATCAGGCCCATCATCCCCGTGAGATCGCTGGAGAGCGCGTGGATGATCAGCAGGCCACCCACGATGATCGCGGTGACCTTGACGCCGTTGGCGTGCTCCTTCTCCTTGAGGCCGGCCGAGATCAGCGCGCCGCCCAGGGCGATCTCGCCCAGGCCGACCATCAGGCCACCGATGGTGCTGATGTACTGCCAGGCCTTGCCCGGGTTGAAGAAGCCGATGATCGCCTTGAAGAAGACGCCCGCCAGCAGCAGCAGGATCGACAGCACCAGCAGGTTTGGCGGCAGGGTCAGGCCATCGCCTGCCTTGAAGGCCTGTGGCTGGTAAGCAGGCGCCTGGTACTGCGGCTGCGCGGGAGCCTGTGGCTGCTGATAGCCGGGCTGGGGGGGATATCCGGGGGGTGGCTGCTGGTACGACATCGGGGTTCCTCCGTCGGTTGGTCGAGCGCCTTGGTGCGTCGGGCCGACGTTAAACCCATCGCCGCCGCCCCGCAAGCCGCTGGACGACGCGCGAATCGGAGCCATCATGAGAGACCAGAAGTCGGAAGATCAGAAGATCAGAAGTGAGGTGTCTCGATGGAGAAAGTGAAGGCCGGCAAGAAGCGCAAGGGCGCGATGACCGTGGCCGAAGCGGGCCGCAAGGGCGGTCTGCGCGTGCGCGATGAGCGCGGCCTGGGCTATTACGAGGAGATCGGGCGCATGGGCGGGCTCAAGGTCCGCGCGCTGATCGAGGCAGGTCGCCGCGCGCTGGCGCAGGCGGGCAAGCGCGGCAAGAAGGGCCGCAAGTAGAAGGAGACGGAGAAAGAGACGGAGACGGACGGGCTGTGGCCCTCGAAGCGAAGCTTCGAGGCTGCTACAGCCCGGCGACGGCGCGCGCCGCGCCAATGACCGCCGGCGCACCCGCACGGATGGCCTGATCCGCCGCGTCCAGCAGCGGCGCCCAGTACACACCCAGGAAGATGGTCGGCACCGCCAGCACCGTCAGGGTCGCGGCGTGCACGCCGTACACCTTGATCGGCCCGGCGCCCTCGGCGGCCTTGTCGAAGAACATCACCTTGGCCAGGCGCGCGTAGTAGTACAGCGAGATCGCGCTGTTCACCACGCCGAGGATGGCCAGGAACACGTTCATCGAGGTCGGGTGCTCGAGCAGCGCGCTGAAGACCAGGAACTTGCCGGCGAAGCCCGCGAACGGCGGCAGCCCGGTCAGCGAGAACAGGAAGATGCACAAGACGACCGCGATGAACGGGTTGCGAGTGCCCAGCCCCTTGTAGTCATCCACGTTCTCGCCGAGACCGGACTCGGCCAGCGCGATGACGACCAGGAAGGCGCCGAGGTTCATGAACAGGTAGGTCACCAGGTAGAACAGGATCGACCGCGACCCCGAGCCGCCGCCCGACAGCGCGACCAGACCCAGCAGCAGGTACCCGGCGTGCGCGATGCTCGAGTACGCGAACATGCGCTTGATGTTCTGCTGCCCCAGCGCGCTCAGGTTGCCGACCGTCATCGTGATGGCGGCCGAGGCGCCCAGGATCAGCGGCCACGGCGAGCTGTCCAGCAGCGCGCCCTTGGCCAGCAGCGTCTCGGGCAGCGCGCCGCCGAAGAAGCGGATCAGCATCGCGAAGCCGGCCGCCTTGGGGCCGACCGACAGGAACGCGGTGACCGGCGTGGGCGCGCCCTCGTACACGTCGGGGCACCACATGTGGAAGGGCACCGACGCGATCTTGTAGCCGAACCCCGCCAGCACCAGCGTGACCGCCGTGATCAGCGTGGTCGGCGACGCCGCCACCGCGGCCGACGCCTTGATCCCCGCCAGCGACGTGGTGCCCGCCAGGCCATACAGCAGCGACAGCCCGAACAGCATCGCGCCCGAGGCCACGCCACCATAGATGACGTACTTCAGCGCCGCCTCGGACGACTTGCGGTCGCGCCGCTTGAAGCCCGCCAGCACGTAGCCCATGATCGACACCAGCTCGAGGCCCAGGAAGGCCGTCAGCATGTCGGTCGCGGTGGCCATCATGAACAGGCCCAGCGTCGTGGTCAGCGTCAGCGCGAAGTACTCGCCGGCGTCGCGATCACCGTCGGTGTGATCGATGGCGTCACGTGAGCGCATCGACATCAGGCCGACCACGAAGGTCACCCCGAGGAAGAAGTACTTGAAGAAGTCGCCGAAGGCGTCGCGCGCCAGCAGGCCCCCGAAGATGGCGACGCCCCGCGGCACCTCCGACTCCGGCGTCGAGTGGTTGACCCACCACAGCACCGCGCCGGCCACCACCAGGGTGACCAGCGCCAGGGTGCCGTGCACCTTGCGGTTCGAGACCCCGCCCTTGCGCTTGTACATGCGGTCGCCGATGAGATCGACGATCAGGATGAGCAAGATCCCCGCGCTCAGCACCATCTCGGGTGCGTAGAACTTCAGGCTCTCGACGTTGCTGAGCGGACCCACTTACATCCCCGCAATCACGGCCGCGCCCTTGGCCGCCGGCGCCGCGCTCTCGACGAAGGCCGCCAGGTCCTTCATCCCGGTGGTCATCATGTCGAGCGCCGGCATCGGGTAGAAGCCGAGGATCAGCACGATCACCGCCAGCGGCACCAGCATGGCCATCTCGCGGAAGTTGAGGTCGTTGTTCTTGAGCTCGTGCTCCCACTTGGGGTTGAACTTGCCGAGGTGGATGCGCTGCAGCGCCCACAGGTGGTAGGCCGCCGTGAAGATGACGCCGGTGACCGCCAGGATGGTGAGCAGCTTGTAGACGTTGAAGGCGCCGACGAAGACCAGGAACTCGGCGATGAAGCCCGACAGCCCGGGCAGCCCGAGGCTGGCCATGAAGGCGAAGCCGAACAGCGCCGCATAGCGCGGCATCACCGAGGCCACGCCGCCGAACTCGTTCACGCCGCGGGTGTGCGTGCGGTCGTAGATCACGCCGACCAGGATGAACAGCATCGACGTGATGGTGCCGTGGTTGAACATCTGCATCAGCGAGCCGACCATGCCCTGCTCGGTCAGCGCCGCCATGCCCAGCAAGCAGTAGCCCATGTGGCTGATCGACGAGTAGGCGACCAGCTTTTTCAGGTCGGTCTGCGCCATCGCGCAGAACGCGCCATACAAGATGTTGATGACGCCGAACACCGCCAGCGCGGTGCGTGCCCAGTGCGTCGCCTCGGGCAAGATCGCAAAGTTCATGCGGAACATGCCGTAGGTGCCCATCTTCAGGAGCACGCCGGCCAGGATGACCGAGATCGCGGTGGGCGCCTCGACGTGGGCGTCGGGCAGCCAGGTGTGGAACGGGAACATCGGCACCTTGATGGCGAAGCCGATGAAGATGCCGATCCAGATGAGGTGGCTGAACTTGATGCCCCACAAGATCGAGGACGCCGCCTCGAAGTTGTTGAGGTAGGTCAGCTTCATGATGTTGAAGGTGTGGGCGGCCGGGGTGCCGTCCGACAGCGCCAGCGACGGCACGCCGCGCAGCACGCCCGGCTTACCCGAGGTGTAGTACAGCGCGATGATGGCGAGCAGCAGCAGCACCGACCCGGCCAGCGTGTAGAGGAAGAACTTGATGGTCGCGTACTCTTTCCGTGGGCCGCCCCAGATGCCGATGAGGAAGTACATCGGCAGCAGCATCAGCTCCCAGAAGATGTAGAACATGAAGTAGTCCATCGCGACGAAGGTCCCCATCATCCCCGTCTCGAGGAGCAGGAACATCACGAAGTACCCCTTGACCTGCTTGTCGATGTTCCAGCTGGCACCGACCGCGATCAGCGACACCAGCGCGGTCAGGATCACCATGGTCACGCTGAGGCCGTCGACCCCCATGAAGAACTCGACGTTGAAGGCGCGGATCCAGACGAACTGCTTGACGAACTGCAGGCCGTAGTTGCCGTTGGCGACGCCCACGGTGCGGTCGAAGTGCATGAACAGGTAGACCGCCAGGCCCATGGTCACCGCCGCGGTGCCCAGCGCGACGAAGCGGAACACGTTCTTGCCGGCCTTCGACGGGATGAGGACGATCAGCAGTGCGCCCGCCATGGGCAGGAACACCATCAGGACCAGCAGCCAGCCCTGCATGCCACCCTCACCCGCGCGCAGCGGGATGCCGGCGCCGTAGGCGCTGCTCTCGTGGGTGGCGTCGTTGGTGCTCTCCGGCATGGCGCGCAGGTTGGCGTCGTTGCAGATGACCTGCACCGCGCCGACGCCCTGCTTCTGGCTGGGCGCGGGGTCGAACTTGACCTTGGCGGTCAGGGTCTTGCCGGGCTCCAGATCCTGGGCCATCGGGGCCGAGCCGTCCCACTTGAAGGGCAGGTTGGTCGGGGTGCCGTCCTTCTGCTTGGTGTCGGGGCGGCCCTCGTTGAGCAGGCGGATCTCGAACACCTTCAGCGTCGCCGTGCCGGTGTTCTTGATGGTCACGGTCTGGCTACCGGGCCCGTCGAAGCTCAGCTTGCTGGGCGAGATGCTGAGGCGCGGCACCTTGCGCGCCTCGGAGGCGGCGGGGGCTGTCCCCGGCGCAGCTTCCGCGAACGCCGAGCCCACCGGCGCGAGGCTGGCCACGCACAGCGCGGCGAGCAGCACTTTCCTGGTCATGAAAGACGATCTCCTCGAACGCGTGGCCATCACAGCGCCACCACGGTCACGATGAACAGCAGCATCACGCCCGCCACGATGCCGAACACGTAGTTGTTGACCCGGCCGGTCTGCATCTTGCGCACGCGGCGCCCACCAGCCATCACCAGCGTGGCGACGCCGTTGACCGCGCCGTCCACGCCATACTTGTCGATCTTGCCCGACAGCCAGCCCACGCCACGCACGAAGGCGCCGGCGGCGTTGACGATGAAGTCGACGATGTAGGTGTCGACCCAGGCCAGCACGCGGCACAGCGCCATGTAGCCCCTGATCACGGTGGCGTTGTAGATCTCGTCCACGTAGTACTTGGCGTACACGACCTTGTGCACGCCGTCGTTCTGCCGGCGCAGGCGCAGCAGCTTGTCGGCGGTCTTGCTCTCGTCCTTGTACAGCGCCATCGCGGCCCACAGGCCCAGCGCGGCGACCGTGATCGACACCATCATCAGGCCGATCTCGAGGCCCTTGTCATGGGTCAGGGCGCGGAACGGGGCCAGCGAGGTCACCGGGTTCAGCCAGCGCTCCAGCAGCGGCTCCTTGCCCGAGAAGGCCATCGGGAAGCCGAGCAGCGGACCGGCGACCAGGCACAGCGCGGCCAGCACCATCAGGATCGACGTCATCGAGAGCGGCGACTCGTGGACGTGCTCCTTCATCTCGGCGGTGGGCTCGCGGCGCCAGAACGTCATGTAGTAGCTGCGCCACATGTAGAACGACGTCATGGTCGCGGCCAAGAGGCCGATGGCCCAGATGAGCTTGCCGCTCACGAGGATGTTGCCGCCCGAGAAGGCCTTCCACAGGATCTCGTCCTTGGAGTAAAAGCCCGCGGCCAGCGGGAAGCCCGAGATGGCGACGCACGCGATCCAGTAGGTCCAGCGCGTCTTCGGCATCAGGCGGCGCAGGCCGCCCATGTTGCGCATGTCCTGGGGGTCGTGCGGGTCGGCGGCCAGCCGGTTGTCCTTGGGTTTGTCGTCGTCGCCGCCGCCATGCCCGCCGTGGTGCTCGAGGAAGTGCATGCCATGGATGACCGAGCCCGAGCCCAGGAACAGGCAGGCCTTGAACAGCGCGTGCGTCAGCAGGTGGAAGGCGCCCGCCCACCAGGCGCCGACCCCGACGCCGATGAACATGAAGCCGAGCTGCGACACCGTGGAGTACGCCAGCACCTTCTTGATGTCGTACTGGAACAGGCCGATCGAGGCCGCGAACAGCGCGGTCATCACGCCGACCAGCGCGACCACGGTCATCGCCCCCGGCGTCAGCACGAACAGGAAGTTGAGGCGCGCGATCATGTACACGCCGGCGGTGACCATGGTCGCGGCGTGGATCAGCGCCGACACCGGCGTGGGGCCGGCCATGGCGTCGGGCAGCCAGACATACAGCGGCAGCTGGGCCGACTTGCCGCAGGCGCCGATGAACAGGCCCAGGCAGACGAAGAACAGGATGGGGACGCCCCAGACCTTCTTCTTGGCCAGGTGCTCGGCCAGCGGGCGCCGGCCACCGCCGTCGGTGATCGACAGCTGGCCGCGCAGCTCGTTGAACGACATGGTCGGGCCGACCACGACCGAGACCTGCTCCGCGCCAGCCCCCGGACCGCCCTTGCCCTCGGCCAGCAGGTTGAGCGACTCGCCGGGGTGGTGCGCCGCGTGCGCCGGGTCGATCCAGGTCGCCGTGACCCCCTTGCGGGTGAAGCCGTCGACCGCCACGAACTCGCCCGACTGCGGCAGCACCGACGGCCCCGCCGTCAGCGTGACCATGTCCTTGGCGCCGCGGGTCTCGTCGATGTACTGGCCCTTCTGCCAGTAGCCGCCCAGGCCCCAGAACAGGAAGAACAGGCCGACCACGAAGCCGAAGTCACCGATGCGGTTGACGACGAAGGCCTTCATGCCGGCCGACGCCTTCTTCTTGTCGGTGTACCAGAAGCCGATCAGCAGGTAGGAGCACAGGCCGACGCCCTCCCACCCGAAGAACATCATCGCGAACGAGTCGCCCAGGACCAGCAGGAGCATCGAGAAGATGAACAGGTTGAGGTAACAGAAGAAGCGCCAGTAGGCCTTCTCCGAGTGCATGTAGCCGGTCGAGTAGATGTGAATCCCGGTGCCGACCAGGGTGATGATGAGGGTCATCATCCCGCTCAGCGGATCCATGGCGAAGGCGAAGTTGAGGTGCAGCGACCCGATGTGGATCATCGGGAAGACGTGGTCGTGCAGCATGCGGTGGCCGGCGGGCTGCTTGATCAGCATGCCGAGGAACGCATACAGGGCCACGCCCGAGGCCGCGACCATCATGGCGATGGCGATGCCGTGGTTGGCCCGCTTGCCCAGCTTGTCCTGGATCTTCTTGCCGAAGATGCCGTTGATGAAGGCCCCGATCAGCGGAAACAGCGGGATCAGGTAAAGGAGGTTGATCTCCTTCGGGCGGATGAAACTGGCGTAGAGCTCTCCCACGGGTGGCGGCTCCTAGTCCTTCAGCAACGACGTCTCTTCGGCGTCGATGGTCCGGTAGTGGCGGAAGATGGCGAGCACGATGGCCAGCGCGATCGCGGCCTCGGCGGCCGCCAGCACGATGATGAAGATGGAGACGATCTGGCCCGTGATGTGGCCGTGCACGAAGTGCGAGAACGCCGCGAAGTTCAGCGACGCCGCGTTGAGGATGAGCTCGACGCCCATCAGGATGGCGACCGCGTTGCGCCGGGTCGCGACCACGAACATGCCGGCGGCGAACAGGATGGCGGCGACCACCAGGTAGTGCGTGAGGCCAATCTGGAAGATCTTTTCCATGGCTAGAGCAGCCGCTCGGCGCCGTCGACCGGCGCGGTGGCGCCCTGGACGGGCGGCAGGGGACGGTCGCGCACGGCGCGGCGCGCGATGACCATGGCGCCGACCAGCGACATCAGGAGCACGATCGACGCGACTTCGAAGGGCAGCAGATACTCGCGCAGGAAGGCGTCGCCGATGCGCGCCGTGGTCGGGGTCGACACCGGCGTGGTCAGCACCCAGTCGGTCTTGACCGCGACGTGGGTCAAAAGGCCCAGCAGGCCGAGGGCGCCAGCGCCGCCCAGCGCCCTGGGCGCAGAGACGTTGGTCACGTTGACGGCCCCGATCCGGTTGGTCAGCAGGACCGCGAACAGGATCAGCACCAGGATGCCGCCGACATAGATGAGCAGCTGCGCGATGCCCAGGAAGTCCAGGCCGATGAACAGATACAGGCCCGCGACCCCACCCAGCGTCGCCATCAGCGCGAAGCCTGAATACAGGATGTTACTGGCCAGCGCGACCCCCAGCGCTCCCGCCACCGCGAGCGTGGCGAGGCCGAAGAAGACCAGCGCCTCGGGGGTGATCATCGAGATGAAGTCCATGCCTGGGTCTCGTCCTCTCGGGGCTCTTCTCGGGGCTGTGGGCACACACCGCTGGCGGTGAGCGCGGCAGCTTGTTACCGCGAAACCCCGTGCGATGTCCAGGGTCTTGAAGCACTGGTCGGTGCGCTGGCGCAGTGCGGCAGCTGGGATGCAAAAGCGACGAAAAACGACGTGTTTGCATTTATTGCAAATCCCAATATCATTGACCGTATGTTGGAGTTCCTGGTCACTTCGCGGACCCGACGGCGGCTGGTCGAGCTGCTGTGGTCGGGGGGCGCCGGCTCGACGGCCGAGCTGGCCCGGCGGGTGGGGTGCAACTACGCCACCGTGCACAAGGAGCTGGCGGCCATGGAGCAGCTCGGGCTGGTGACCAGCCAGGGCGACAAGGGGAAGCGGCACTACCTTGCGCGCAGGGAGCATCCCGGGTACCCGCTGCTCGAGAAGCTGGTCGAGTCGTCGCGGGGTCCGCGGCCTCGGGCCGATTTGAGCGGAGCCGATCAGGATGTGAGGGTCCGTCTCCGCGACGCCGGCGCACCGCTCGCCGTCGAGGGCGAGGCCAAGGCGGTCTCGCTGACCCAGACCGTCGTGGATGGGGCGGCGCTGGCGCCCCGCGATCCCAGCGTGGCAAGGACCCTGCCCGTCCTGCTGTGGCGCAACCGCACCAAGCTGGACTGGGACGAGCTCGCCGCCGAGGCGCGCACCCGCGGTGAGAGGCAGCGGCTCGGCTTCTTCCTCGATCTGACCGCCGAGCTCTCGGGCTCGCAGCAGTTCAAGGACTGGTCCCGCCAGCTCCAGGACCACCGGGTCAAGCTGGCACGCGACTTCTTCCGGAGCGACGGCACCTCACCACGCGCCCGAGCTCTCGCCGAGCGGCGCACCCCGGCCGTGGCCCGCCGCTGGCACTACCGCATGAACATGGACCTTGACGCCTTCGCGTCCCATTTCCGCAAGTTCACCGCCCATGAGCTACAGCGCGACTGAGCTACGCCGCTTCCTCGAGGAGCTCGACCGCAACCTCACCGCGCCCTGCGAGCTGGTGGTGATCGGCGGCGCGGCAGGTGCCTTGATGTACGGCGTCACCACCGCGACCAAGGACATCGACGTCTGGAATGCGCGCTATGACAGCGACCTCGTGACTGCCCTCGCGTTGACCAGGCAACGCCTCGGTCTCGATGTCGAACTCGCAGGCGCTCCGGTCGCACACCCGCCTGACGAGTTCGAGGATCGCCTGGTCCTGCTGGGCGGCTTGAGCAAGCTCCAGGTTCGCATTCCTGAGCGTTACGACCTCGTGCTGCTCAAGATCGCGCGCTGCGTCGAAGGCGATCGCGCCCACATCATGGAGATGCACGCGCATGAGCCGCTCGACGTCGAGGTCCTGGTGCAGCGCTATCTGGACGAGATGTTGACGGCGGCGACCGACCCGGACGTTCTGGACGACAAGCTCTGGATCGTGGTCGACGACCTGTTCAGGACGGAGATCGCGGATGCCATCCATGCGCGAGTGAAGCAGCGCCGGCGAGGCGGGACAGGCTAGCTGGCGTGGCTGTGGCTGGTGCCAGTGGGCGATTGCTCGCTGGTCGCGAGCTCCTCGGCCTGGCCGATCCAGTCGCGGCCGAGGGCGGCCTTGACGGCGGGGTTGGAGAACTCGTGCGGGCCGCGGACCACGGTGGGGATGACGTCGTAGTTGTGGTGCAGCGGCGGGGTGGCGGCGTGGGTCCACTCCAGGGTGCCGACCTCCCAGGGGTTCTGGGTCGCCTTCTCGCCGGCGAACATGCTGCGCAGGAAGTTCCACACGAAGACGACCTGAAAAGCCCCCAGGATGAAGGCCGACACGCTGGTGGCGCGGTTGAGCCAGGCCAGCCGGGCCAGGAAGCGGTACTGGAACGGATCGAACAGCCGGCGCTGCTGCCCGGCGTAGCCCGCGATCAGCATGCCGCCGAAGGTCAGCGTGATGAAGACCACCGAGCCCCAGAAGTGGATCTTGCCCAGCCGCTCGTCGAGCTTGCGGCCGAACATCTTGGGGAACCAGAAGTACAGCGCGCCGAAGCTGGCCAGGAAGGTCGCCGCCGCCATGGTGAAGTGGAAGTGGCCGACCACGTACATGGTGTCGTGCAGGACGACGTCGGTCGAGATGGTGCCCAGCAGGAGGCCGGTGAGTCCGCCCAGGCCGAACACGAACACGGTGCCCAGCGCGAACAGCATCGGCACCGTGAAGCGCAGCGAGCCACGCCAGATGGTCGACAGCCAGTTGGCGAACAGGATGACGGCCGGGAAGCTGATGGCCAGCGTCAGCGCCTCGAAGCCGAGGCCGAGCAGCGGGCTCATCCCGGTGACGTACATGTGATGGCCGTAGACCAGCCCCGACACCGTGGTCACCGCGATCATCGCGATCACGGTGCCGCGGTACCAGTACGCCGGCTTGCGCGCGAAGTACGACAGCAGGTCCGACACGATCCCCCACGCCGGCAGGATCAGGATGTAGACCTCCGGGTGGCCGAAGATCCAGAACAGGTGCTGGAACAGGATGGGATCGCCCTGCCCTTGCGCGCCCGCGATGAAGAACTGCGTGCCCAGCACGCGATCGATGAGCAGCATCAGGCCGCCCGCGCCCAGCACTGGCACGAACAGGATGTTGAGGATCGCGGTCAGCCACAGCCCCCAGATGGTCAGCGGCAGGCGCATCCAGCCCATCCCGGGCGCGCGCAGGCGGATCACCGTGACCACGTAGTTGATGGACCCCATGATGGTCGCCACGCCGGTCACGAACAGCGCCGCGATCATCAAGGTTTGCCCGAGGCCGGGTGTGCCGATGTTGGTCGACAGCGGGGGGTAGGTGGTCCAGCCCGCGGCCGCGCCGCCGAGCTTGGTCAAGAGCGACGCGATCACCATCAGCTGCGACAGCACGAAGGTCCAGAACGACAGCAGGTTCAGCAGCGGGAACGCCATGTCGCGCGCGCCGATGGCCAGCGGGATGCAGAAGTTGCCGAAGGCGCCGATGAGCAGCGGCGTGATGGCGAAGAAGATCATGATGAGGCCGTGGTTGGTGAACAGCTGCGGGTACACCGCGGGCGTCACCGCGCCGCCGCTGCCGCGCAGGAAGAGCGCGCCCAGCACCGGCACGCGCGCGCCCGGGAAGGCCCACTGCCAGCGGATCATCATGGCCAGGGTGCCGCCAATGGCCAGGAACAGCAGGCCGGCCCACAGGAACTGCTTGGCGATGACCTTGTGGTCGGTCGAGAAGATGTAGCGCCGGATGAACGACGTCGGCGCCGGGTGGATGGCCTGCTCGTGGCCGCTCACTTGCGGGCTCCCTTCTCCCACGGCCAGCCCCAGTGCGCCGCGGTGTCCTCGGCGCGCCAGCGCTGCGCCGCATCGTGCGAGGCGTCGGCCAGCCAGCGCGCATAGTCGTCGGGCGGCAGCACGGTCAGCAGGCCGCGCATCTTGTAGTGGTTGGTGCCGCAGTGCTGCGCGCAGCCGATCTCGAACTCGCCGAGCTCGCGCGCCTGCAGCCAGGCCCGCGTGATGTTGCCGGGGACGACGTCCATCTTCACGCGGAAGTTGGGCAGGTAGAAGCTGTGCAGGACGTCGACCGCGCCGAGCTGGAAGATGACCGGCGCGCCGACCGGGATGCGGATGTCGTTCAGGGTGACGACGTCGTCCTGGGTGTTGAACTTGCCGTCGGGCCCGGCGTAGCGCGCGTCCCAGGCCCACTGGTGCGCGTTGACCTCGATGCGCACCGCGTTGGGCGCCGACTCGGCGCGGGCGTAGTTCCAGAAGATCGAGTGCATGTCCTTGGTGGAGTGGAAGAACAGGTTGCCGTCCACGACCACGAACACGATGGCGGCCATGCCCAGCGGCGCCAGCATCGAGCGCCGCTTGTCCCCGTGGTCGTACTTCGCGGTGTGCTTGCGGCCGTGGCGGACGCAGGCGATCAGCATCCAGCCGCACATGATGACGAACAGGATGCCGATGAAGATGAAGGTGATGTGCAGCAGCCAGTCCAGGCGGTGGCCGTGCACCGAGGCGTCGTGGGGCATCGCCCAGCCGTGTTCAGGGCTGGGCGCGGCGTGGCCTAGGCGGGTCAGGGTCAGGATCAGCAGGGCGCCCAGCGCGGTCAGCGCGGGCAGGCGATGGCGGAGCACGATCGTCGAGCCTCCTCGCCCCGGCAGGCAGGCCAGGGTCGAGGCACGCTACTGATCTGGTCAAGGAGCGACTTGATGACGATCAAGTCGGGTGGTGAAAAAAAACCGTGGGCCTACTTTGAATGGCGCTCGCGGACGACCTGGGCGGCGGCCTTGGCGGCGTCCTCGGGCGACTTGCCGAGGCGGAGCTGGAAGATGAGGTTCATGTCGCGGGTCGACTGGGCGCCGCCCGGCTCGCACTTGAAGTACTCGCCGTCCTTGCCGGTGATCATGGCGTCGGCGTAGGCGCGGCAGGTCGGCCAGCCGCAGGCCTCGCAGTCGGTCTGCGCCAGAGCCTGGTCATAGAGCAGGTTCTCGAGGCCCTGCCGATCCTGCGCCACCGGCTTGACCAGAGCGTCGAGCTCCTTGGCGCGGGCGACGATGACCTCTTCCTTGATGACCTCCTCGAGCGCGCCGCCCTTCTTGGCGCCGCCATTCTCGAGCGCCCACTGGATGGCCAGGTGGTTGTACTCGGCGGCGCGCTGGCGCACCTCGCGAGCGATCTCGCCGCGGCGGTGGGTGTCGGAGATCTCGCCCTTCTTGGGCTTGTACGGCACGATGTAGTCGCCGGGGCGGATGAAGCGGAAGGTCAGCGACTCGAAGTTGGAGGTCGCGCCCTCGAACTCGCGGGTGAAGCGGATGCACTTGGTCTGCTCGGTGTCGCCGGGCGCCATGGCATCGGTCGGGCAGGCCTCGACGCAGATGCCGCAGTACATGCACTTGCCGAGGTCGATGTCGAAGCGGGTCATGCCGCGCACGCCGTCGAGCTTCTCGAGGTCGATGGCGATGACGTTGATCGGACAGTCGCGCTCGCACGCCTTGCAGGCGGTGCAGATGTCCATGTCGACTTCGAGGAAGCCGCGCGACCGCTCGGGCAGCATGTCCTGCATCGGCATCGGCAGCCGATCCGGGTACTGCACCGTGGTCGGCGCCTTGAACATGTACGACAGCGTGACCGCCATGCCCTCGAGCACACTGCGCGCGGCGTGGCGGATGGCGCCGAAGTAGCCGCGCTTGCCGGATTGGTTGCTGCCTTTTTGCTCAGCCATGGCTTTCAGTCTGCCTCTAGGTCAGCCGCAGGGTTTTCTTGGTCGACCTGTACGTGAAGATGACACGCGAAACGAAGAAGCCACCCAGCCCGACGCCGAACACGGCGAACATGGCGTAGCGGACGTACTCGCGGATGTCGGTCGGGGTCACCCACTGGTAGCCCGCCACCAGGACCAGGCTGGCCAGGGTGATGGGCACGAAGTACTTCCAGCACATGTTCATCATCTGATCGACGCGGAAGCGCGGCAGCGTCCAGCGGATCCAGATCACGATGAAGACGAACACCAGCGACTTGAACATCATCATCGCGAAGCCCGCGGCCTGCCAGAAGAACGAGGTCTCCATGGTGTCGGGGTGCACGCCGGGGATGCGCCAGCCGCCGAAGAACACGGTGGTGGCGATGGCGCCGATGACGAACAGGTTGGTCCACTCGGTCAGGAAGAAGATCGAGAAGCGGAAGCCCGAGTACTCGGTGTTGTAGCCCGAGACCAGCTCCGACTCGGCCTCGGGGAGGTCGAACGGGGTGCGGTTACCCTCGGCCAGCGCGCTGATGAACCAGATGAAGAAGCAGGCAAAGGTCATCGGGTTGTCGAACACGAACCAGTGCCACGGCGAGCCGCCCTGGTTGGCGACCAGGGTCTGCGGCGACAGCGTGCCCGCGATGACGACCACCGACAGCATGGCCAGCCCGGCCGGCAGCTCGTAGCTGATGATCTGCGCCGCCGAGCGCATGCCGCCGAGCAGCGACCACTTCGAGTTCGACGACCAGCCGCCCATGATGATGCCGACCACGACCAGCGAGGTCACCGACATCAGGTACAGCAGGCCGATGTCGAGGTCGGCGATGATCATCGACTGCGAGAACGGCAGCACCACGAAGACCGCGAACAGCCCCATGAAGACCAGATACGGCGAGGCGCGGAACAGCAGCGGATCGGCGTCGGTCGGGATGACGTCTTCCTTGACGATCAGCTTGACGCCGTCGGCCAGCCACTGCAGCCAGCCCCCGGGGCCGACGCGGTTGGGACCGAAGCGCGACTGCATGCGCCCGGCGACCTTGCGCTCCCACACCACGATGAGGCCGGCGCCGGGGCCGACCGGCAGCAGCACCAGCAGGCCGGCCGCCATCAGCACGCCGGCGAGCAGGAAGCCGACTGGCAGCTCGGCCGGCGCGCCGAAAGTACCCAGCGGCACCGTCACGGTGGCGGCGCCGCGCTGCGCCTCGACATAGACCTGGGCCTGGTCGGCGTTGCGCCACACCGCGGCCAGATCGGCCACCGAGCGCACGTCCTTGGTGCCCTCGCCGGGCTCGCATGGGACCGCGGGATCCATCGGGCTGGGCTTGCTGCCGCAGACCCGGACGATGACGTCACCCTTCTTGAGGCCCGCGGCGGAAAGCTTGCCGGCCTTGCGGGTGTAGGCCTCGGCGGTGTGGCGATCGATGTAGCGGCTGCCGCCCGACACCTTCATGAACAGCTCGGCGTCGAAGCCGAGCACGCGCGCCTCGTCGAAGGCCACGATGTTGTCGAGGGTGCCCTGGCAGATGAAGTTCTTGTGCGGCTTGCCCTCGCCGTCGACCGGCAGCGGCGGCGGGTTCCTGGCGTCGTTGACCCAGCCCTGCTGGTAGTTGCCGCAGTCGTAGCGGCCCATGAACTCCTGGCCGTCGAAGGCCTGGCGCAGGTCGGCCACCGTGATGCCGATCGGCTTCTTGCTCTGCTTGTCGCGCGCCATGTACAGGCGCGCGCCCAGGTAGTCGGTGAACTTGCCCTCGCGACCCGGCAGCAGGCGGATGCCCGCGACCTCGACGCCGTCCTCGACCAGGTTGTAGGCCGACTGGCGCAGCGACAGCGGGAAGAAGTTGAGGCGGGTGTACAGCGGCTTGGCGATCACCTTGCGCGGGGCGTCGCCGGCCAGCTCGACCGAGACCTGCCCCTGGAAGCGGCGATGGCCGCCCAGGCGCTCCTCCAGCTCGTCGACGTTGACCAGGACGCGATCGCCGGCGGCGCCGCGGCCGTAGACCTCGAGCTTGCGCGGCTCCCAGCCGTCCTTCTCGGGTACGCGCCAGCGGCCGTTCAGGACGACGACGTACTCCAGCCCGGGGCGCGAGGCCGCGGCCTCCACCACCATGGTGCCGTGACGCTCCAGGGTGATGGGGCGGACATCGCGCACCTTGTCGCGAAAGTCCTGGTTCTTCTGGTTGCAGCCCACCAGCGTGCTGGCGGCGGCGAGGCCGAGGGTCGTGGTGAGGGTGACGGCAGCGAAGCGAGCGCGCATCAGCGATCGATCTCCGGCGCGACGACGTCGAGCGAGGCGATGAGCGCGACCAGGTCGGCGACCATCAGCCCCTTCGACTTCTCGCGGATGACCTGCATGGCGTTGAAGGAACCGGTGCGGAAGCGGGCGCGGAAGGCGTTGGCCGAGCCGTCACCGACCACGTAGCAGCTCATCTCGCCACGGGCGGCCTCGACGCGCGCCATGGCGTCACCCTTGGGCTTGAGCTTCTTGGGGTGGATCCAGAACTCGCCCTTGGGGGTCGCCTCGATCGCGTCGAGCGCCTGGCGCGTGATCTTGACCGACTCGCGCCACTCCTCGACGCGGCACCAGAAGCGATCCCAGGAGTCGCCCACCGCGCCCATCTGGCCGCTGCCGACGGGGACGTTGAACTTGACCTGCGAGTACAGCGAGTAGGGCGCGTCGCGGCGCAGATCGTAGTCGATGCCCGAGGCGCGCAGGTTGGGGCCACCGAGGCCATAGGCGATGGCGTCAGACCCGGTAATGGGCGCCATGTTGGCCAGGCGCGCCACGAAGATGTCGTTGTTGGTGATGAGCCGGTTGAACTCGTCGATGGTGGGCTCGAAGTGATCGAGGAAGCGCAGCACCTTGTCGCGCCAGCCCTCGGGCATGTCCCAGCCCACGCCGCCGACGCGGTGGTAGTTGTAGGTCAGCCGGTTGCCGCACAGCATCTCGAGCAGATCGTTGATGTACTCGCGCTCGCGCAGGGCGTACGGGAACGGGGTGATGGCGCCGATGTCCATCGCCATCGCGCCCAGCGCGATGCAGTGCGACGAGATGCGATCCAGCTCGTCCGAGATGATGCGCAGCCACTCGCCGCGCGGCGGCACCTCGAGCCCGGCCAGCTTCTCGACCGCGGCGGCCCAGGCGTGGTTGGCGGTCATCGCGCAGACGTAGTCGACGCGATCGGTGTAGGGCATGAAGCCCTCGTAGGTGCACTTCTCGGCGATGTGCTCGATGGCGCGGTGCAGGTAGCCGACGTCGGGCTCGGCGGACGACATGATCTCGCCGTCGGTCTTGACGATGAAGCGGATGACGCCGTGCGTGGACGGGTGCTGGGGACCCATGTTGAGGGTCATCTCCTCGCCCGAATCCGCGTAGTTGATGATGAGCTCCGACATCAGTCGTTGGTCTCCTCGGGACCCGGGGTCAGGCCGGCCTTGCGACCGCCGGGCACGTTGGGATCGGTCGACACCTGCACGTGGGCCTTGTCGTAGACCGACAGCATCTCCAGCGGCGAGTAGCGCGAGGTCGGCATGTCGCGATACATCTCCGCCTCCTTGTAGTCCTTGCGCATGGGGTGGCCGGCCCAGTCATCGGGCATCAGCAGGCGGCGCAGGTCGGGGTGCCCGGTGTAGATGATGCCGAGCAGGTCGTACTGTTCGCGCTCGTTCCAGTCGGCGGTGATCCAGATGCCGACCACGGACGGCACCTCGGGCTTGTCGCGCGGCAGGTCGACCTTGACGCAGATCTGGTGGCGCAGCGGGTACGAGAACAGGTGGTAGACCGACTGCAGGGTCTTCTCCTTGATGTAGTCCACGCCGGTGACACACATCAGGAAGTCCATGCGCAGCTCGGGGTCGTCGCGCAGGAAGGTCATGACCTCGAGCAGGCGCTCGGCCTTGCACTTGAACTCGTTGTCGCGGTTGATGAAGCCCTTGTTGGTCTTGTCGTTGCCGACCACGCCCGGCTTGTAGTCGTGGACAGCGTCGCCGAACTGCGCGGCCACGCGGTCGAAGATGGCGCGCGGATCCATCAGGCGGCCTCCTTGGGGGCCGTGACGGGTTCGCTGCGGCTGGCACCAGGTACCGGCTCGCGGTTGTCGTCGTGCACGATCTGCTTGAGCCACTCGAGGTCGCCCTTGACCCAGACATAGGCCAGGCCGACGACCAGGATGACCACGAAGACCGCCAGCTCGGCGAAGGCCAGCGCGCCCTCGCCGGAGCGCACGAAGCTCTTGAAGACGCGGGCCACCGGCCAGGTGAAGGCGACCTCGACGTCGAAGATGAGGAACACCAGGGCGACGATGTAGAAGCGCGGGTTGAAGTTGAACCAGGCCTGCCCGATGGGCACCTCGCCGCACTCGTAGATCATGTTCTTGTTGTGATCTGGAGTGGACGGGCGCAGCAGCTTGCCCAGGGTCAGGGTGACCAGCAGGAAGCCGACCGCCAGGCTCAGGAAGACCAGGATGTTGGCGAGTTCGAAGCGCATGAAAGTCCTCGGTGGACGCGCGTTGAATGCACCCGTGGCAGGGCGATTTGCGCTGCGTAGTCGTATCGGCCCGTGCGAGAAACGTCAAGCGGAATGGCGGGTTGGGCGGGGCGGACATTTCACACGGGCCGCGCCCAGGAGTATGATTGTTCCGCTGACCAAATCGTTTGTTGGAGGTCGCCTATGTCCCGGATGCGCCACTGGCTTGGCCTGCTCGCGGTTGCCTCGTTGTTCACGTTTGCAGTCGGGTGTGGTGACGACGACCCGGGTGGGTCGATGGACGCGGCGGTCGATGGCTCGACGACCGGAGACGACGGCGGTGGCGGAGGGGACGCGACGGTCGACAGTGGGTCGACCATGGCCTGCGGGACCCTGGGTCAGGCCTGCTGCGCGTCGGCGCCGGCCTGCTCGGCGGGCGCCTGTATCGGGGGCATGTGCACGGACTGTGGCGGCGCCGGTCAGACCTGCTGCGCCGGGCGGCAGTGCACCGGGTCGAACGTGTGTGTCGGGCCCGGCGGCGGGACCTGCGCGCGCTGCGGCGGCGCCGGCGAGGCCTGCTGCACGTCGAACAGCTGTAGCGGCGGCGGCTGCTGCATCGCCGAGATCTGTACCGGTAGCGGCAACAGCTGCCCGGTCATCGGCGGCACCTGCGCCAACGGCTCGTGCGGCACCTGCGGCGCCACCGGCCAGGCCTGCTGCGCCGGCGCCACCTGCACCGGAGCGGGCGCGACCTGCTCGGGCGGTCAGTGTGTGGCCTGCGGCGGCGCCGGTCAGCCCTGCTGTGGCGGTGACTCGTGCAGCGGCGCCGGCCTGGTGTGTGGGGGCGGCGGGCTGTGCCAGACCTGCGGCGGTCCTGGCGAGCCGTGCTGCCCCGGTCAGATGTGCGGCGGCGGTGCGTGCTGTGATCCCGGCGCCGGCGCTGGCGGGCGTTGCGTGGCGTCGGGTTCGAGGTGCAGCGGCGGCGCCCAGTGCAGCGGCGGTCGCTGCGCGGTGTGCGGCGCGCCTGGTCAGGCCTGCTGCGCCGGCAACACCTGCGGCGGCGGCGGCTGCTGCAGCGGCGGCTCGTGCGTGGCGTCGGGCAACGGCGCCCCGGCGACCTCGGGCATGGTGTGCTCGAACGGCGGCTTCGTGGCCTGTGGTGGCAGCGACCAGGCCTGCTGCCAGACCAACACCTGCGGCGCCGCCGGCTGCTGCGTCAACAACCGCTGTCGCATGAGCGGCGCGGTGTGCAGCGCGCAGGTGGCGCAGGTCACCTGCATGATGAGCAGCTGCTCGAGCGGCCCCGGCGGCTTCAGCTGCGGCGGCATGGGCCAGCCCTGCTGTCAGACCTCGGTGGTCGGAGGTACCAGCTTCTGCACCGCGACCGGCCTGGTGTGCAGCGGCGGCGGCATCGGCGGCAACCAGCAGTGCGTGGCCTGCGGTGGCCCCGGGCAGCCGTGCTGCGCTGGCAACCAGTGCGCGGGCGGTGGCTGCTGTGACCAGCGCGGCAACCTGCCCGCGCAGTGTGTCGGCGCCGGCATGATGTGCTCGGGCAACCAGGGCATGTGCAGCGCGGGCGGCTGCAACGGCGGCACCTGCGGCAAGGCCGGCCAGCCCTGCTGCGAGAGCGGCGTGGCGTGCACCGACCAGTACACCCAGTGCGTGACCCAGGGCGGCCCCGCGACCTGCCGCACCTGCGGCGGCAGCGGCCAGCCCTGCTGCGTCAGCGGCAACACCGCCAGCTGCGCGGCGCCGTTCGTGTGCGGGGGCGCCGGCACGCGCACCTGCTCGTTGCCCACCCCGTAGCATCCCCCCGTCCAGAAGGAAGCGCGGCACGAGCCGAGACCATGGCAGGTCTCGTGCTCGTGCTCGTGCTCGTGCTCGTGCTCGTGCTCGTGCTCGTGCTCGTGCTCGTGCTCGTGCTCGTGCTCGTGGGCGTGCTCGTGATCGTGGGCGTGCTCGTGATCGTGGGCGTGCTCGTGATCGTGGGCGTGCTC